>NZ_NPDS01000002.1:0-740000 GCF_002811925.1 Leptospira barantonii | reverse complement strand
TATTCGTTCCTTTGACGATCCTGTTTGCGGTTTCGATCGTTCTCATGAAGGTGATAGAGAGAGAATAACTTGATAAACAAAATTCCTTCCAAACTAAAATTACCGATCGCCGTTTTCGTTCTCAGCTTTTTGTTCTTTTTGGTTTATACGGTAGCGGACGACATCATCCTCAAATCCCCCTTGGGTCAACAAAAGGCGATTTCTCTTTCCATTCGTCTCGCGCTTTCGATTTCATTCTCCACACTTCTCGCGTCCTTGGTCTTCTATGCGGTAAAACTAATATACGCATCGATGCGTTCTCTCGTGACCTTGGTTCAAGACTGGGGAAGCGACGTCTACGAAGAACATCCGGTCGCCGAAAGGGACGATGAAATCGGAGAACTCGTTCGCGCGTTTCGTTTGAAATTCTTTCAACAAAAAGAAATGGAAGACGAACCCGCACAAGAAGCGTTAGGCGAAAGAGCGAGAGAAATCGCGGACTCGGTGCAAAGAGCGTTTTATAGAATTCAACTTCCTAAGATCCGCAACTTGGACGTTTCTCTTTTCCCGAGAATGAGCGGAGATTCGATTTGCGACTACGTAAACGTGATTCCAAGCTCGGACGGTTGTGTGGGAATTCTCGCTGGATTTCCTACGCCGGGCGTTTTAGAATCCGCGTTTAAGGCAAGACTCGAAGGAATTTTTTCCCTAGCGAACGAAACAAGCGGAGTGCGCGGCGAAGAATTGGTTCTTAAGATCGGTAAAATTCTTTCCAAGATGCCGATCCCGTTTTTAAACCTTTCTATTTTTTATCTCGAAACCAAAACCGGCGAACTAGGCTACGTTCACTTTCAGGAACTCCCTGCGTTCGTTTATAAAAACGAAACCTTAAACACATTCGAAAAAACGAAAGTACGTTACTTCGATTACAAGGCCGTCGAGTTGGATCTGAAAAAGACGGTTTTGAAAACGGGAGAATATTGGATCTTGGCTTCGGATCGGATTTATTCCGCGATCGGAATCCCCTCTTCCGAATTCACGAAACAACTTCAGACCGCTCTTGCGGGAAAGAATTTTCAAAATTCAAGGGATTTGATTTTGGATTGCGGAAGAATTATCGAAAGAAGATACGGAAAAAACGTTTTGGATGCTTCCGCTCTTCTTGCCGTAAGTCGTAAATAAAAAGCCGGACTTTGTTTTTACACAAACATCCGGCTCTTGAAAGAATCCGAGTCGATCCAATTCGGTTCGAGTCCGATTCTAACTTAAGAATTCCAACTCTGATACAAAATCGGTCCGAACGCGGTCACGATCAACGTCAAGAATAGAACGATGATCGGAACGATGACCCTTTCGTATCTCGCAAAAAAACTCGCGTGATGCACTTCGGGTTCTTTTTCCAAATATTCTCGAACGACGTGTTTCGTCAAAAGATGATTGAGCGCGACCGGCGGAGTCAAATAACCCAACTCGAAAGAAACGAGCGCAGTCATCCAAAAATTCAACGGATGAATTCCGTTCGCCTTTGCGATCGGATACAACGTCACCGAAACCAAAATTACGGCCCCATACGGATCCATAAGCATTCCGATGATCACAAGCGCGATCGTCAAAATGATCATCGCGGACAAGGGAGAACCGAGCTGAGTAGGAAATAGATTTATAATATTCGAACGTTCGAATACTCCTCCCATACAAGCCGAAAGTCCCATGAGCATCAAAAGTGCGCCCAAGTGAGAACCCGTATCGTAAGAAGTTCTGGAGATTTTTACCACGTCTCTGGCGCCCGAAGCGGGATGATGTTCCTTCTGACTTTGTTTATGATCCCAGTAGATCAACGCAAGCATCGCAATCGGCAACATATACGGAGCAGTGTGTTCGTCGAAATGAGTGTTCAATCCGAAGACGAGAAAACCCACGATCACAACCGCGATCAGAATGTACAAACTGAACGGTTTAAAAACCGACCAAGTCGTTTTCAACGCGTTTTGTTCGGGTTGAATTTTCCAAGAATCCTTTCTCAAAAACCAACTCACCGCCAAAAACAACGTAGTGGAAACGGCAAATACCCTCCAACCCCAGTGAAAAAGTTCGTCGGTCGTCACGTCGAGATTCAAAGAAGCCACGATCACGACCAAAAGACAAGGAGGAAGAACGACTCCCAAACTTCCGCTCATAGCGGTTGCGGCTAACGCTCTTTCCTGAGTGGCGCCCGCTCTTCTGAGTTCGACGAAGATAGTCGCTCCGAGCGCGAGAACCACGATTCCGGAAGCGCCGCTGTATGCGGTGGGAAGCGCCGCGGCGATCACAACGATCACGGCCAAAAGTTCCGCCGGAAGTTTCCAAGGTTTTAAAAGATCGAAAAATCTTCTTCCCAAAGAAGTGTCCCTGAGTAAGATCCCGGTCCAAACATACAAACCGATTTGGATGTAAAGCGTCGCGTGCGCGGTCAACTTTTGAAGATAAATCGCGAGTCCGGCCGGATGAAACTCGATCAGCGTGAAATAGATTCCGCAGACGGTCGCCATCCAACAATACAAAGGAATCGCCAGAAGAATCTCCGAAATCCTGCTTTTTTCCTGATCCTTTGGAATATGAGTAAATTCTGAATTTCGAATATTATAAACATTCAAGGCGCTCAAAAAGACAAGCCCGGCGATCCACAAAATCTGAATCTGCGCGTCCACACCCTTGCTAAAAGGAAGCATAGAAGCCGCCGAAAAAATCAGGATTCCGTTCGCGAATATCTGACTCAACTCCGAGGCAAGTTCTTCCTTTTTGTTTTCCGGATTTTTGAGGGCGATATGATATCGTCTCGTGGTAGAAACGATTCCGGCAACGAGCAACAAAATTACCATCGTCATCGGAATATAATCGATTGCAAAGATCGTAATCGAGGAAAGTTTTCGTTCCGTTCCGCAGTACAACTTTTGTCCGAGACTGAGTTCCATCGGAGGAAGAACGGAAGAAGCCGCAGTGTTCGTTGCCTCTTCCTTTTTAGGCGCATGTTTTGATTTGGATGATGAATCCGTTCCGAGATCCAATTCTTCCAAAAGAGCCGAATCGGAAGCGCTTACTTCCACCTTCTGCAAAGAATTGATTTCGGAAGCGATACAGTGAATCCGAATCTCCGCATAACGCGGCCAGATGGATTCCCCAAGCTCGAGCATACGAGCCTGGACCAACTGACCGAAACTTTGAATTAAGGGAACAAAAAGAAAGAGCAGTACTGCCCAGGATACGATTTTCTTAGCCATGTCTTCCTAATTTATTCTAAAGAGTCCGAACATTCTTCCGCAGTCGCGTCCGCCTTACAACGAACCCCTTTCATCAGTTTCAAGATGGATGCGTGATACACTCCCTTGTCTCTGAGTTTAATACGAACTTCTCTGAACTTTTCGAAATAACCTTTGATTTCCTCTTTCGGAACTTCGAGCCAATACTTAGCGGGGACTTCCTTTTCCGCTTTGCGTGTCAACTCAAGCATCGTGTCGAACTGAGTCGCCGCCCATTGTCTGGATTGATTTCCGTAGTCTGCGGGAAAATCGGAGGTCTTACCTACGATCTGAAACGTAAGTTGTCCGATCGGAAACTTCACGATTCCACCGTTAGGCACAACACCCTTCATCAATTCGAGAGGTTTAAATCCCACCGCCGGAGAATAACAAGCGTCCGCACGTCCGTTGTTGAAGATACCCGCAAATGTAGCGATCTCCGCGGGAACCATGGAAGAACCGACGACGTCCACCATCGTAGTAGCGGCTTGATCGTACGTTAAGGTTGCGATCTTTTTACCGGCAAGATCCTTGATCGAACGAAGATTCTTATCTCTCAAAAGAAGATAAACCGCTCCGCCCGGAAACATCGCCATCGTCTCGTATTCGCCTGCAACGTTCAACTGTCTCGCTTTCGGATTGGAAAGTACGTCGATCGTTCTTCTCAAAAGATCGTAAGAAGGAAGAGCTCCGATCGCTTCGAGAGAACCGGATTGAGGAACGTAACTGCGAACTCTTAAACTTGTAAGAAGCGCAAGATTGCACTTGCCCGCTTTAAAGTCGGAATTGGCTACAACCTCGTCCGTATACGCCTTTGGCTCGAGACGGATTCCCCAGTTGAGGGCTTGAGCCTGATAACGAAGAGCGGACTTAAAAATATCTCCGTGTGTTCCGGACGGATCAAAAACACAGATCGTTTTGTTGATCGGATCTGCGGCGAAAAGCGAAGACGACAAGGTCAACGCCAGTACGGTTAGAATTTGGAAACGGATTCCTTTCATGGATATTCTCCTTACAATTGAATTCTTATTTAGAATGACTTTGAATCAAAGACCTTTGAGAAGATCGTCGTCTTCCTTTGTGTCGCGTTTGCCTTGCGGAAAACTTCCGAGAAGAAGCGGGCCTCTGTGACCTTTTTCCTTGATCCAAATTTTATCGGACTCGTGTCTGGAAAGTTGTTCCGCATACGATTCCAAAAGTTGATAGTTGGGATTGCTCTGACCTTTCTCTAAAATCTTTGCGTGTTCCTTCACTGCCTTTTTGATCGCTTCTTGGTTTCCTCTTCCGGCTAACGCTTGGATTTGAAACGCGCGAGAAAGACTGACACCGGCCTTGTCTCCGATCGCAACGGCACGATCGAGTTGTTGAAACGGATCTTTGCCCGCAGGAGTTGCTCCGGGAATGGAAAGCCAGATGATCGCTTCGAGTGCGATCGGAACTCCCCACCATTCGTCCGGATTCAAACATTTGGAAGCGTTGGAAACAAGGGAAGGAATATCGGTCGGCACGTTAGCCACACCTTGAGCCGCGCGGTCGTGAAGAATCGCAAGAAGACTCGAGGATAAACCGATCAAATAATAGAACTGATCTTCTTTGGAAAGAGAAGGACATTTGCCGTTCCATTCTCCGAAGTGAAGAATAAAACGTTTGTAAGCCTCGCCGTAACGTTTTGCGGCAAGTCCGTGATTTCGAATTTCAACCGCTTGGTGATCGGTCGCCTCTTCTCCCTTTCCTTTTCGAACCGCGGCGAGATAATGAAGTTCCGCTTCTTGCGCCTGTCTTTCCGCGCACATTCCGGCGCCGAGCATAGAAACCATAACGGGAAGATCGGGACGAGGACTGACTCTTTCAAAGGAAGCGATCAAGGGCGCTAAACTCACGCCTGCGTTGCAAACGGAATCCAAATCCTTCGATTCCAGCATAAACGGGATTAGGTGATCGTCCGCGTAGGAAGAAATGGTTCTTCCAGTGATGTTATAAACTAAGGAACAGGAGCTCGCGTTTATTGTAACAATCGTTACAAATAAAAGAAAACCAAACGGCAACTTTCGATTTCTCATTTCGGGTACATTTATCGCTTAAGAGATTTTGATGAAACTTAATCGCGACGGAATATCCGTCCATGATTTTTTTTTTAGAATGTTCGTTTTATTTTATGCCCTTCCCGATTCATAAGGAAGAGCAAAGAAGAATCCGGTTTTGTGGGAACTCCTACCTCTTAAGCCCGAGTCACCGCGCCGGAACGAATTCTTTCGATGAGCCCGAGAGTTTCCGGTTCCGGGTCCACACCGAGTTCCTTCCTGAGAGACTTTCGGAATTCTTCGTATTTACGGAGCGCCTCATTCTTACGATCCAATTGAAGAAGAGCTTCGAAATGAAATCTCCAAGCCCGTTCATCCAAATCGTCCAAACGAATCCAACTCGCGGAATCTTCCAAAAGACCTTCCATCTCTTTCCGTTCCCCATCCTTCTCGCATAAGAATCGAAAGATTTCGATCAAACTTTTGCGGATGTATTCTCTTCTGATTTCGGATTCCGGAAAATAAAGATCGAACTCGAAAAAATCTCCGCGATAAAATGCGCGCGCGAAACGGAATTCCTGAATCGCCAGTTCCGTGTCGCCTTTGCGAAGAGCCTTGGCCCCGCCTTCATAGTGTTTTTCAAAAAGTTGAAAGTCCGTTTGAACGAGATCCTGTCTGAAAAACAAACGGTCTTCCGAAAACACAAGCGCTTCCGGATTTCCTATGATTCTCCGCAAACGAAAACAAAGCGCGTGTAAACTGTTGAGCGCATTCTTATCCGTCATTCCCGGCCAAAGAAGTTCGAGCAATTCTTCGCGATGAATTCCCTTTTCAAAACGGATGAGAAGAATTTTTACAAGTTTGAGCATTTTCTTTTTACTGGAAATTTCCGTTTGAGGAATTCGAATTCCTCCCCGTTCCAATTCCAAACCGCCCAACGCTCGGATAAAAATCTGATCCTTCTCGGAACCCGAAGAGGAAATTTTAGAATATGCGGCTTGAATCTCTTCTTGTTTGCTTTTGGCGCCCGCACCCGAGTTCATCTTCTCGGAAGAAAGATCGAAATCCTCCGGAGAAGTAAGAGCCTGTTTTAATTCTTCCCTGATCTCACGTCCCGATTTGTTCAAGGTTAAGAATGAATCCACGGAAAACATCAGAATCAAAAAACTGAAATGAGAAGTGTATGGAAACGGAACCACGTCCATCGCGACAAGAATGTCTAAGAGCACGTTCGTGCAGAAGATCACCAAACCGATGAGAAGGAATAAGTTCCTAAAAAGATTTCGAACAAACTGAGTGATTACCTTGAACAAGGTCCAGATAATCATCAAAATTCCGGACAAATAAAAATACTGAACGAGCAAGGGTTGATCGGTTTCGTAGATCACAATTCCAAGCGCGGGAAATTTCCGTTCGTGTGCAAGTCCGATATGGTAAGAATTCGGATCCACAAGAATCACCGCAGACAACAAGACGTTCAGAAGAATGTAGAGATATACAAAGTCTTTGCTGAAAATTCTTCTATAGCTGTTTACAAACAGAATCATGGTCATTCCGAAAATCGGAATGAACGCGTTTTCCAATCTTTCCCAAAGAAGTGCGTCCTGTGCACTGGCCGCATTGATCGTTTTTGTAAAAAACAGTAAGTAAAAACCGTAAGAAACCTGTAAAAAAGCAAAATGTAGGAGGTACACCTGCTTTCTATTCTTATAATATAGAAATAAGTGATGAAGCGTTCTATAAGCCAGTATAGTCGCGACCAAATAGCAGGAGATCTGATAGAGCGTTATATTCATTGATTTTCAAATACCTTTTTTATCTTACAACCGTTCAGTTAAATTGTGAATAAAAGCTCATGATTTTTTATCAACCAAAATTCTTTCGCACGTATTAGAATGCAGAGAATCATGATTTTGAAATTAGTTTTTTAAAGCTAAGAGAGTTTTTTTAAGTAACGAAGAGAAGAAAAATTACTTTCATCTTGGTTGCACAAACTAGAACGGCCTGCAATTTTGCAGGCCCATATAACGAATAGAGTTCGTTTTGATTTTTACGGACAGACGATCAACGAACTCGGATCACTTGCGGCTACTCCTACAAATCTCATTCCTCCTAACATATACGGATCGGATGTATTCTCCGTTGCCAACGTGAAGAACTGTATCACGTTACTTCTTGCGTTGATCGCACACGCGGTGTTGTTCGTCGGATGTCTCAGCTTCGGAAAGTTGATCTGTGGAGGAAGAGGAACCTCCTTCAGAATACTGTTCACAAGAGGAACGACGAGCGATGTGACTAACGGTTCGATCACGCTATTGATTCCGTCCGGATCGAGTCCGAAAGGATTGTTCGCGATCCCTTCCAACACTTCCACCGTGTAATCCAGGTTCGTGGTGGAAAGAACGACCTGAAGTGCATTCAAATTTTGTAAATTAGGATCGTTGTTCGGATTGGAGAACGTGATAAACTTAAACTCGGCGTCCGCGGCCAGACTGATTCGAACGGCGCCTAACGTGTATGTGTATCCGTTCGGTCTTGTGTCGATTCCACAATCCGTCAATTCGGCTCCCGTCAATCCGCTACAACTCGCCGGTTTTTTGGCGACGATCTTCAACTGCATCTCCGTAAAATAAAGACGCAGTTTCGGAATTCCCGGTCCGGTCATCGGCTTGAACTTCACACTCGGAGCCAGCACCGGTTCCATCACCATCTCGATATCGTCGTAGGGTTTTGCGGCCGGAGCGAGCGCGTTCGATCCGTTTAAACCCTGCAGTTTTTCTCTTCCCGGTGCCAAGATCGTTATGATCGGAGAGGCCTTGAGTAAGGTAGTGGTCAATTGAAAGAGAGGATTTCCCCCCGAGTAACTGTTGATCGTTTCGATGAAACTTTTATTCATCGTGATGTCGAGTCCCCTTCTTTGCCAAAGGTGAAACGCGGCTTGGGAAATCGTATCCGAATGTAAGGAAAGAAGAAATCCCGGATTTGCGCTACTCTGCGTAAATTGATAGGAAGAAGGAAACGGGGTCGCAGGGTTTCTTGTGATCACCATTCCCGTTTTTGCGGTTTGATTTCTCAAACCTCTTCCTTGAGGATCCACGTAGTTGCTCGAAAACGATAGATCCAAATTGCTGACAAGTCCCTTGTTGACCCCGTCGTGTTTGATTACGCTGTCCGTTCTCAGTTTCATCTTTACGGTCAAAGGAAAATTACGAAGCGGATCGGGTAGATAACTCGGCAACTGGATCGTTACGCCGTCGTCTCGAAGAGCGCCCACGACCGAATTGAGAACGTTAGGCGCAATTCTTTGTACGATGTCCTTCAACATATACTGCGTGATGATTCCTTTTACGTAAGGAACGGTTCCACCCGCAAGATTCTGAACCGTTCCTCTTCCGATCAACGGAACGAGAATGTTATCCACTCCTCCTTCGTTGGAAGCGATGTATTCCATCGGAGCGGTATACATAAAGTCCTTCGTATCTTCCGCTCCGGAATAGATTCCCATAGGAAGAAAGGTAGGATTGGACCAAGGAAGAACAAAGAAGTTATTCGTAACCGAGTCGATGTCCGCATTACTCGGGTTAGTCGGAAACACCGTATTGTTTACGGCAAACGGAGAACGAACCGCCATGGAAACGGATCCGGTTCCGTCGACGGACAACGTATTTCTCGCTCTCGCCATTCTCAAGGAAGGAGTCGTCAGATAAATATTCGGAAGTTGATTGTTTCCTCCGTTCAAACCCGGATCCACGTTCGGATCCCAATTCAATCGCGCCGTGGTTTTGAAATACATCAAAGTGCCCGGAGAAATAAAGATCGTATACCAATCCTCGTAACGAGATACGATAAACAGATCCACTTCCACATAACGTGAACTCAAATCGAGTCCGAGTCCTGGCGCGGTGTTTGCTGTTCCGGGATTGACTCTAAGATCGGCGGCAATGTTTCCAAGTTGAGAACCGGAAGCATTCTTCACATAGGATGGAAGTCTCATATCGGTTACGTAAACGTCCATCGTCATACTCGCCGCACCGAGAGAATCTTCCAAGGGAGCGTTATAACGACTGAATGGCGCGGCGGCTTTCGGCCATTTATCGAATGCCCATTCTCCCTGATCTTCCGCACCTTTCGGTTCGACCACCGAGGTAGGATACGTAGGATATGTGCTTGATGGAACCCAACAATATCCTCTTCCTTCCGCTCCCGGTTTTGCACCGAGCACGGAAATGAATTGTTGATTTTTGAAATCGTCGAACTTGTTTGTTCCGGGTGATCCGGATTGTCCGGGACGAATGCACGCCTCGCCTATGTTCCATTGACCGTTATCATAGAATTTCTTTTTGGAATGATCGGGAAGTCCGATTAAGAATTCTTGAAACGTTCTCGGAGTTCCGTTGACGTCTTGAACCTTGAAGGCTCCCGTCGTAAACTTTTGGATCACCTTCCCGAGAAAGGGCAACATCTGCGCCTCGTCCATCACCCCGTTCGAAATGTTCGAGAGAAGATTGTTCGGGTTGTTTAGATTTCCGTAATTAAAGCTGAAGTATTTTTTATAAACCGGACCGAACTTCGTCTGAATCTCGTAGTAATACGTATTTCCTCCGATCGTCGGCGTCAAAACCGAAGTCGAAAGATTGATGCTGATCGGATTCATCGAACAGGTCGAACCGGGAACCGCGCTCGGACAAATTTTTACCGAGGATCCGCTTCCACTCTTCTTTAGATAAATGGAATCTATATAATTCTCCCCTACAACCGGCGTTTGAAACGCGGAGTTGACCGTGATGTTCGCGGACATATCGAGCGTCATATCGTCCGATCCGTTCAAGGCCTTGTTCAAAGCTCCTTGAACGATGTTGTTGTTCAGAGAATAATTCAATGTCGTTTTAAATTCCTGCGTATAAGCGATCAGCGGTTTGTTTGAAATCGTAAGCGCGTCTTGGCTGATATTGAGCGTGTATTTTTCTCCGGGTTTCAATTCGCGATACGGATTGAGGATCAACCTTTGTTCGCTGGCCCAGTAGAATTCCACTCCGATTCCGGGACCGGAAAGAGGTCCGGAGGCTCCCGTCAACGTTATGCTCGCTTGTGTAAGAGCGCGGTTCATCGGTTTCGAGAATTGGATTTCAAGATCCTTATAACGATTTACGTTTTCGGTGGAATTGATAAACAGATACGCCTGTGGTCCCGTATTTCCGAAATTGACGGGAAGAGTCGCGATATTGTTGTCCACGTTGTTGTAAGGAGGAATCACGGAAGTATTTGCAACCTCGCCCCCCGTCGGACTTCCCAAATCAAAAAGCGCCATCAAGTCGAAGCCGGAATCTTTCTTTTTATCCGAACAATCGACCACGAACCAACATAGAAGCAATGCGATTCCGATGAATTGAATTCTTTGAATTAGCATCTGAATTTCCGTCCTGTTCCCATTTCTCTTCAAAACAGGGGAAAGAATACGCTTCCTGGCCGATTTCGGACTTATCTAATACTTATATTCCGGATTTTTTTCGAATGTTCGAATAAAAAAGATTATTTATAACAACCGTTCTTAATTAAAAAAATGCCGGTCGAAACTTCGAACCGGCTTTAGAATTCTACGCGCGCTTAAGCCCAAACACGGCGCGTAGAATGGCTTTTAGAGTTAGAGACTTAAGGTAAATATGGACTAACGACTGAAGATCGAAGTAAGATTGTCCCAATACGTGGTAGAATCTTCGTTCTTATTGAATCGATCCCAGAACACGGTTCCGTCCGGAAACGGCTTTCTTCCTTTTTCGGTGATGTCCGCAAACAGATTCATCAAAACTCCAGCGGCATACAGAAGGGAATGATTTCCGGATCGACTCTGAACCATATCCGAAACGGTCAATCGATCCAAGTCGTCGAAAATTTCACGGATCGTATAAGGAGTGTTCATGTCCGCCTCAAGATAGCTGAAAAATTCTCCCGTTAAAGAAAGCCCCATCAAAACTCCGTTGATACATTTTCCATACGGAGCGGAGACTTGGATCAACGCGGGTGTGTCCGAGGTCAAAAGAGTCGTCACGAGAAAATCACGATTGCCCGACGCATTCTGAAAAATCGAACCGAGAAGATTCAGCAGATGAATGATTTCCTGCGGAGAAGGTGTTACGTCCAAAACCAGGTCCATCGAAAAATCCAACATAGGTATGAGGGAATAAACCGAATCCCTAGAAAGATAATCTCGAATTCGAACGGCAACCACTCCCATATCATCCCAAAGAGGGTCGTATACGTTAGTCGGTCTTGTATCCGGATAAACAGCGAGATCGTTTCCTAACTTTTCCAAGTAGGTCTGTATATTGAATTGAACCGCAGTCGGAGTTTCGGAGGTGATTTTGATCTCACCTCCGACCGCCGCAAGACCCGCAAAAAAAAGATCGCTTCCCGGTTGTCTGCTCGGTCTTCCCATTTCGGCGAGCATGTGAACAAGATTGGTCAAAAGTTTTGTTTTAGATACGAGATTCAAAAGTCCGTCTTGAAATCCCCTTTCCTTTTCGATCAACACGGACAAAGGACTTCGAATCGGTTCCTCCGCGATCGGATCGCTTTGACGAAACAGATATTCTTCGGGACCCGCAAAACGATTTCGAAAGTTTCCGTTCGACAATCCCGTTTTGATAATTGTGATCGTTCTTCCTCCCGAATTGTTTTCGGCGTCCGCGGTTTGAGTCAACAAGGGTCTTGTCAAAGCCGCGCCGAGTCCCGTTAAAAGTTGAAACGGATTTTTGTTCGTCGCAGAATCGGATTGATCGGAAAGAGTTTTTGCAAGAGAAACGATCAAGGGAAGAATTTTATTTCTTTGTTCCCAATGAGAATTTACCTGAGAAGGAGAAACGGAATCCGCCGTTAAAAAGGAAAGCCTTTCCATAACAGGAAAATTGAATGCGAATACGGGAGGTAAAACCCCGTATTGGGAAGTCGGTGGATAAAAGATATTGTAAACGTTGGAATCGCCTAAACTGTTGAAGGTGATCGAACTGTTTCCGCTCGTTCCGTAATCCCAAGCTTCCAAAAAGAACATGCTGTCACCTGGAAGAGAGGAAAAATTCTCCTCAAGAACGGCCGTTCCGGCCACTCTAAAATTCGGTTGTGTGGAAGAAGCACATCCGGGTTTCCAAAGAGAACCTAAAAGATTCCACTTTCCGTTTTGTTTCGAAGAACAAGCGCTTCCGTCTTGAAACTGAGGTTTGGCTCCCATCAAACCTTTCAAACCGTTTGCGATCACTGTGACAAAGGCGGCCATCTTATAAGGAACACCCGGTCCGAGTGAAGCGCGCAATGGTATAACTGCGACCATTCTTTTTTCGGAAAGGAGCCACTGAAAGTTTTTATAAAGAGCTTCTTCGTCCGTTTCCAAGGCGCGTTCCGAAGAGGATTTTGAAATTTCCCAAACGGGAATACTCCATCCCTTGGTTCCGCTTGCGTTGGTTCCCGATGCGACCTGAGCGAATTGGTTGTTCGCATAACTCGCGTTCGATTCTCTTCCACCCGGTCCGACCCAACGACAAAGACTTCCAGCTGTGCAGGTTCCGCTTCCCGTATCAGAAACCTTGATTCTGTAATCCGAAGTGGTCCAGGAAGTTTTATAGATCAGATCGTTTCCGTTGGAATCCATATAAAGTTTTCCGTCTGGCGTATAAACGTTTCCGGAAGAATCCCTTCTGTTCTTATTGTAGTATGGACCTCCACCGCCTAACACTACGTTTACGATCATTCTCATCATAAACGGAATCGTCTTTGTAAAAACGGGATCGTTCGCGGAAGGAACCACGGAAGGATCGGGAGATTCCAAAAGAGCCAGCGTGGGAGTGTTGATTCCCATCGTAAACGGAGTCGGAGAAGTTGCGTCCCCGTTTCGATAAACCGCACCGTCGTTTGCGCTTTGATTTAAGAACGCTTTGACTCCTAAGTTTCCGGTCATCGCCGAACCGAGCGCGTAGATGCTGTCCCCCACGGTCAAAACCCCGTTTGTCATCGGACCGCCGTTCACGGAGCCGTTCGGTTCCAAACTCATGATCGTATTGTCGGAAGGATTCTCCCATCGAAACCCATACGAGTCCGCGAGCGTTAGGAGAAACATCAGATGTTCCAAAGCGGAAACCTTGTATTCGAAACCGCCGTACGCTCGATCCCTTCCGAGATAATCCATACGAATCAATTCTTTCAAAGAAAAATCCACATTCTCGATTTCGGTGGGAAAACCGAGGTTGAATAAATTCTTACTCAGCTCCTTACCCAAAAGAACGTTCGGATCCTTTGTATAAACTCCGCCCTTTGACAACATCGGTCTTAGATAACGAAAGACTTCGGTGAGAACGATCGAAAAATCCGAAGGATAGTTCGCGTCCCTGTAGTCCGCAATCCCGGCGGAGTTATAAACGGCCCCGCCCGGTGTATAAAACTTTTCTAAATTAACGATCAGATCCTTGAGAGCCGTATCCGAGGATTTAAAATCGCTGAAACCGGCCCTTTGCGCAAACGTATTTCCGATCTCCGCGATCAGGTTGATCATCTGATTTTTCAAAACACGATCCGCGCTCAACGTGGGATCGATCATGCCCTTGAGAATGGATTCCACTCCGCTTCTTGCGTTTGCATTTTGCACCAAAGACTTATGAAGAACCGTTTCCAAATCCTGAAACAACTCGATCATATCCGGATCTTTGAGCGCGTTCGCCAATTCCTTGTATTTAGTTTCCGTATCTGCGGTGTTGTATGTATTGTAAAGATAGATGAGCGCGCTCTGACTGATCGGCGAAAGATTTCGAACCACCTTCCCCGGATATTTGCGGATTCTTTCCAACCAAGGAAGAATTCCTTCAAACGCACCCGATGGAGAATCTTTCAAACGATGGATGAGAACGTTCGCTTTGAGCAAAGATTCTCTCACCCTCGCTTCCGGTTTCAAAAGCATATCGGAGGAAACTCTTAAAAAACCGGTGATGTCCTTACGTGCAGGTTTTCGCATGGAGCTGTCCAAACGAAGATTGAATTGTTCCGGTTGAAGACTTTGAAAGCCCGCTTTTAAGGAAGGATATTCGTCCAGAAGATTGAAAAGCCGCAGACTTCCATCGTTCGTGATATTATCGTAAAAAGTAAGAGCGTTGAATTTCTGATCGTCCGGTTTACAAGAGATCAGTTCGAACGCAATCCAAACGATCGCGATCCATTTCCAAGCGAATCCTTTCATTTTCAATTCTCCATTTCAAATCCGAAGGGAAAGAATACGGAGCTTGGATATAGCCCTCTTATTTCAGGCTTATATTCAGAAAGAATCGTTAAAAATTTTAAAAAAAGCTAAATTACTTTGCTTCAAAAGAGAGCAATCGCTCGCATACAAATGTGACATAGAACAAATTTGCCATGTTACCCCGAGTTCCCAAACGGTTGTTTCGGTTTTTCAGACAGTAAATTCGTAAAATATGAGATTTTCTTGACAATTTTTTGACTATGATTACCGTGAGCGCGACTGGAATTTTTAGCTGCCTTTTCCCGGGTCAGTTGAGAACTTTTGAACAATAGAGCAACCAGGAAAGGTCCCTTCTCTCTCGAATCCCGCCGATGGAATGGTCTAGCCTTAGCTTCTATTTTGTTTTAGAAGCCAGTAATTTTTTGTAAGGACCCTTTCTCATGAACATTTATATAGGCAACCTCGCCTATCAGGCAACCGAAGACGATCTTCGTAAGGCTTTCGAGTCTTTTGGAGAAGTAACCTCTGTACGCATCATCACTGATAAACTTTCCGGCAAATCCCGGGGATTAGCGTTTGTGGAAATGGCGAACAAGGACGAAGGAAACGCGGCGATTGACGGCTTAAACGGAACACAAATCCGTGGAAGAGAAATCAAAGTGAACGAAGCCCTTCCTAAAAAACCTTTCCCAGAAAAATCTAGATCTAGATACTGATCTTTCTTTAAGGGAGAAAGGCATTCGCTTTTCTCCCTTGACAGAACTTACTCAACGCTGTAGCGTTCGCTATTGTGTTCGCTCACGGCTTATTTTCTTCTCCGTCTCCCCTTTTTCTTCCACTTTGGCTGAGTTCTTTTTTTTATTGGATGGGAGTTTTCGGCTCTGCTCTGGGCTGTTTGATGTTTTTAGGCCAGATGGTTCTACCGAACAAGGTAAGACTCAATTATCTTTTAGGTGTTCTCTTTTTAGGAATGTCTATTCTTCAGGGAAGTTCGATCTCGATTCTTTCCTTTTCCACTTCGTTTTTATCCTGGTTGATCCTGCTTCATATCCCGGCTTTGTATTCCGTGGGCCCGGTTTTATACGGAATTTATAAGGTCAGCACGGGAGAATCTTTTATGGATTCCAACCGGGAAAGAATGCTTCACTGCGTTCTTCCGGTAACGGGTGCGTTTCTTTATCTTGGAATTCTATTCTTTCCGGGACACATTCCCGAAATGATCCACAGATCTTTTGTGGAAAAGATTTTTCCAAGTCCTTTGGATTGGGTTCTTCTTCCTGCGGTTTTCGGAATCGCGTTTTATGTTTCCTTAGTTTTAAAAAGTTCCCGCGATCTTTGGAGATGGGAGGTTTGGAAGGCCGAACCGACCGCGAGAATTCTTTCCTTTTTAGCGGTGACTTCCATTCTTCATCTTACGCTCGGCGCATTCTTTTTTATCACGAAAACTTCCGACTTTTTGATTCTCACTTCGGGAGGAATGGGCCTCGCTCTCTGCGCGGCTTATCTGATCGGTCATAGAAATCCGGGATTCTTTCAAAAACTTCAGGAAGTCACACAAGCGACGCGAGAAAAATACGCGCGTTCTCTTTTGGTGGGAATCGATCGCGCGGCTTTGAAAGAAAATCTGATTCATCTGATGGAAAAGGATTTTTTATACAGGGAAGAAGATTTGGGTCTCGGAGATCTCGCAGACGAGCTCGCACTTTCCACACATCAGGTTTCCGAGTTTCTCAATCAGGAATTGGGTAAGAATTTTTCCGTATTTGTAAACGACTACAGGGTCGCGGAAGCTCGTAGCCTTTTGACTTCCGAACCCGATAAGAGCATCATCGATATCGCATATTCCGTCGGTTTTAGAACCAAGTCTTCGTTCAACCGCGCGTTTCAAAAACATACCGGAATTACTCCGAGCGAATACCGCACAAACTCGGCGCAATTTATCGATTCGGTCGCCGGACCGCGTCGGAATCGATAGAATAGGACGACCGAATTCGGGAAAGGAGTTAGAATCCGTTCCATCACGAGAATTGGAAAGGAGTCGATATGAGCGCTCTTATATTAGCGAAAAATGAAATTCTTCCGAGTAGAAAGCCGAAGAAATGGCAAACACTGGCGACTCGGGAAAAAAACGTAAAGATCATGCGCTGGATTCGTTTTAGGGAAAAGAATCTCAGAAAAAAATTTCCTATCTTAAACAGACAGAATCTTTTGGGCGCGTCGATCACATTCGGTTCGGCGGGAATGATGATCGTCACCGCGGGGCTTTATATAGCGGGAATCATCCCGGCTTGGATTGCGATCGTGTCAAACGCGATCTTCGCTTCCCTTCTTCACGAGATCGAACACGATACGATCCACAATCTTTACTTCAAAGACAATACAAAGATGCAGGATCTTTTATTCTGGACCGTTTGGATTTTTCGGGGAAACACCGTAAGTCCTTGGTATAGAAGAATGATTCACACTCTACACCACAAAGTTTCCGGTCATAAGGACGATATCGAAGAACGTCTGATCGGCAACGGTATGAAGGCCGGTTTGGTTCGTTTTTTTGCGATGATCGACGGAAACGTTTCCGCGATTCTCAATTTTAGAAAACTCGTCAAAGACGCTCCTAAGTTTAAAAGAAAGGAAATCGTTTCGGAAAGTTGGCCTTGGCTCGTGATCTATTACACTCTTTGGTACAACTTTCTGGGTTTGAATCTGATCCACTACGGAAATTTATTTCTTGGTTCCCCGGTCGAGCTTCCCTATCCCGAACTTTTGGAATCGGCTCGTATGTTTCTGAATACGGCCGCGGTGGTTTATATGCTCCCGAATTGGATCCGTCAATCCAGCATTCAAATCGTTTCGTCCAACATGCACTACTACGGAGACGTAAAAGGAATCCACGAACAAACCCAGGTCTTGAATTCTTGGTTACTTCTTCCTTTGCATCTTTTTTGTTTCAACTTCGGAAGCACTCACGGAATCCATCACTTCGTGGTCAATCAACCGTTTTACATCCGTCAGATGGTCGCACCTTTTGTTCATCCGGCGATGAAACGTTATGGAATTCGGTTTAACGATTTTGACAGTATGTTACGCGCCAACCGTTACAATCCGGAAACACAGCTACAGGCGGAACAACGTATCGCTTGATTTCGATAGACCTTCTCTTTCTTCGTTCCGATTTCAAGCGACGAGAAGGAGAAGGTATTTTACAGTTTTGTAAAAAGATTCGTTCTTTTTCGGTTTCGTCTCGTCTTAAAAAAATCAATTTTGTTTTCCAGGAACGGGGTTTATCGTCTTTTGGTTTGAGAGAAACCCATGTCCTCCGATTCGAAAACTAAGATATTTTTGGAATTTCAATTCGCGATGATCCTCATCAGCGGAAACGTACTCTTCGCAAAACTGATCGATGAAAGTGTTTGGATGATTACTTTCGGAAGAACGGTCTTTGCAAGCATCGGTCTTTATCTATTTCTGAAATGGAGGGACAAACCCGTTTTGTTTCCAAGCGCGACGGAAAACGGCGCGGCCATCGGAGGTGGAATTTTACTCGCAACCCACTGGGTTTTATTCTTCGCATCGGCGCGGTTAGCATCTCCTGCGATCGCGGTCCTAACGCTTTTCACTCATCCCGTGATCACCGTTTTTATAGAGCCGATCTACTTTCCATCCAAGTTAAAATTGAGAGACATTTCGCTGGCGTTTTTGGTTTTACTCGGGGTTGGGATTTTGATTCCGGACTTCAAACCGGGTAACGATTTCTTTTGGGGAATCGTTACGGGTTTATTGTCAGCGGCTTCTTTTTCGTTTCGAAATCTACTCAGTAAAAAATTTCTTTCTCATCACGGAAGCGCACAAGTTATGTGTCTTCAATCCTTTGCATCGGTTTTTATGTTGGCTCCCGTATGTTACTGGGAAAGTATTCCCACTTCCACAAGATCACTCGGTCTTATCTTTTTGCTCGGAAGTTTTTTCACCGCATTCGCGCATACGTTGTACGTCAAATCCATGTTTCAACTCAAACTCAAGACCGCCGGAATTCTTTCGAGCATACAACCCGTGTATTCCATTTTACTCGCTTGGATCTTGTTGGGAGATATTCCGGGTTACAGAGAAGTTGTCGGCGGAGTTTTGATCTTGGTCGCGGGCACCTTGGAAACGATTCGGTTCGGCAAGGAAGAATAAAACATGAAACTGAATCTGGCGCTCATCGATTCGAGCGCCCCGTTCTTCGTAAAAGCTCCCGGGAAATCGCAGAACTGGTCCAAGGCCCCGATCGCACTTCTGGAAAAAAACAGGGAATTCAAAAAGAAAACCCACAAAAGAATCCGGGAGAATTTCGATTCATACGTTAGGCGAATCAGCGCGCTCGGATACAACGCGATCACGATCGACGAACTTTCCTTCGTGACGGACTTTTCCTTTTATCCCGATCTTCTCAGAAACAAAATAAGATCCTATCAGAATTCCTATCGTAAACTTTTTAGAACCGCGCGTAAAAGCAAACTCAAGGTTTTTATCACGAGCGATTTTATGTTCTTCAATTCTTACATCGAAGAACAAACCAAGGGAGAATTCGATCGTGTTTCCGATCTTTTCGTGGAATGTCTGGAAAAACTGTTTACGGAGTTCGAAAACGTGGACGGGGTCGTTCTTCGTATCGGAGAATCGGACGGAGTCGACGTCGAAGGGGATTTCAGAAGCAGACTGTTTCTAAAAAAGCCCGAGGACGCGAACCGATTTTTAAAAAAAATTCTCCCCGTCTTCGAAAAACATTCCAAAACTCTAATATTTAGAACCTGGACGATCGGAGCGTATCCGATCGGCGATCTTATCTGGAATCAAAAAACATATGAAAAAGTTTTCGAGGGAGTTCCTTCCAAGAACCTCGTAGTTTCCATGAAATACGGAGAAGGCGATTTTTTTCGCTATCTTTCGATCAATTCCCTGTTCTTCCAAGACGATCTTCCGAAACTCGTGGAGTTTCAGGCAAGAAGAGAATACGAAGGTTTCGGAGAATATCCGTCCTTTGTGGGCTGGCAATATCTGGCGTATAAAAAGGAACTCAAAAAAGCCAAAAATCTCGTAGGGTTCAGCGTCTGGTGTCAAACCGGGGGCTGGTCCTCGTTTAAGAACATTACGTTTTTAAAGAATACTTCCTATTGGAACGAACTCAACACATTCGTTTGTATCGGACTTTTTAAAAAGGATTGGAGCGTCAAAAAAAGTCTCCGAAAATTCTTCGGTAAAAAGGGGATCAAAGAGTTTGTCCGGTTTTTAAAACTTTCCGATTCCGTGATTGAAAATCTTTTATACGATCCTTCGTTCAGCGATCTTCCTCTATACATTCATCGGGTCAGGATTCCTCCCCTTCTCCACATCACCTGGGACAGGGTCACGATCAGCGATCACTTCCGAATCTTATATTCAGCTTTTTGCAAGAACCCGGAAGAGTCGGTACAAAAGGGATATCGGGCGATCGAGGACCTCAAAGAAATGGGAAGAATCTCGAAACGACTCGATCTTCCTTACGATTTCCGGTTTCAATACGAAACCTTTCAGTTATTCGCATTTTGTAGGGAGCTGATCTATCTTCCCGATCCGGAACGGGAACAGTATCTTCTCGAAGAGGCGATTTATCTCCGGGATCTGTATTCCGAAAATTATCCGGACGCGTATAAGTTTAGAATTCTTCCCCGAAGAAGAACCCCCGGACTTATGTCTAAACTTTTGCTGAAGTTATTCGTCCGAAAAAGAAAGAACATAAGACTGATGGACCGCATTCTATTTCATCCTTTTATGAGACGTTTCTACTTATTTTTGTATCAGAGAATTCGGTCCAAGCTCCCTTCGTTTATCAATCAACAGGCCATGCCGGTCTCGGAGCTCCTGAAATAGAATAGAGTTTGACAGATTACGGCGCGGTTCATAAAATTTTGACCATGTTTGTAAGTGAAAACGATTTTATTTCGTATTCAAAAAATATGATGAGATTTTTTGTAAGATGCTCTTTCTGCGGAGTTATGTTCCTTTGTGTTTTCGTTCAGTGTTCATCCGGAGACCAAAAGATGGCGCCTAACGAGTCCGCAAGCGGCGCGGGACGTTCCGCCTACTCGGACGAAAGCGCAAGAAACATGGAAGAGACACAGACCACTACCGCAAGCAGATCCGCAACCGAAGAAACCGTAGATCCGACCCGGGGTTGTATTCAAGGAAATTGTGTCACCGGTTCCGGAACCTATGTCTACGACAACGACGACGAGTACAGAGGCGGTTTTGAAAACGATCTGAGAAGCGGATCGGGAAGAATCAAATACAAAAACGGGGATCGATTCGAAGGCACCTTCAAAGAGGATATGAAGGACGGAAAAGGAACTTATATTTTTAAAAACGGGGCGATGCTCGAAGGTACGTTCGAAATGGGAAAAATGAACGGCCCCGGAAAGGTTCGTTTCCCCGATACAAGCGTGTATGAGGGAGAATTCCAGGACGAAAAGAATTCAAGCGAAGGCATTTTGTTTTCGGCTTTCGATCATTCCAAAAAACACTGCAGAATCGAAAACAAGATCGTTCTCTGCGGCGGTCCGGTTGCCGAATCCGGCGACATCAAACCTCTTCACTAAACAAAAACGATCTCCTCAGAATATCGGCTCGCGCAAGTTCTATTCGTCTCGCGAGCCGCTTCCGGTTCCTATTCCTTTTTGATAGAGTCGGATTCTCTCCTCGTCCATTCCCACAAGTGTATGAGTAATTCTTAATTCTTTTGCGAGAGCCTCTCCTCCCGTTCGGAGTTCCACAACCCTATACCAGGTTTCTTTCGGAGGAATGAAAAACGCGTGGTTGATACAAAGACATTTGAACTTAAACCCCAAAGAACCTTCCGCCGGAAGCATGGAATGCGGGGACGCAAAAAAATAAAAATCCCGATCCGTTGTATTCTTCACCACAAGAACGAATTTCTTTTTAGAACCGGGTTTTAGATAGAGATCGTTCCCTTCGATCGGTACGGAAACGGGGGCCTCGGATAAATCTTTCACCGAACCGGTCGCCCAAAGATCCACCGGTCTTTGAGAAGCACCTTCATAGAGTTCGATGTCCAATGGAAAACTTTTTTTCTCCCAAAGGACGCTGACCTTAATCTGACGGTTCGGATCGGAGGAAATCGGTTCAAGTCCCTCCGAAGTTTGACCGGAAGAATCCTTTTTACAATCGATCAGTCCGAAAGATAAAATGAATATTCCAATTCCGTAATAGATTTTTCTCACTCGAGGGTCATCCCCAGGGTTTTAAAATCCAATTTTCTGCTCGGACTCGTGTTTTGAACATAAATGCTTCCGTTCAGTTTTTTGATCGTGATAAAGTCCTGAAAGATGATTTCCTTTTTATCCGGATCGCTGTCCGCCATGTTACAATCGCGACCGCAACCGTTGCAGTCCATATCTCCGTAGTTCTCCACAAAGGAAGAGGAATACTTACGCATATAACCGAAAACCCTTAGTTTCAAAGAATCCGCTGAAGATTCCTTAACCTCGTAGTTTCCGATCGCATAGAACTTGCTCGTCTTATGCAACATTCCGGAATCCATTCCGCTTTGATCCTGAGTGTTTCCTTCCATAAAAAAAGAACCGTCCGAACGCATTCTAAGCGACCAATCGGATGAAACTCTGTAACCTTGCGCTTCCTCCGTGGTTTGTGCGGATGTTTCCGATGACGCGATATTCTCCGTGCTTTGAATTTCGGCGGGAAGTTCGGAAACCTCGGAACCTCTCAGACCGTGATTTAAAATTCCGTCCAAATCGGGAGGAGTAAATTGAAGATGATTGGATCTCGCGATGGTTTGAGATCTGTTGATCGGATTGATCAATACCCAATTCTTATCCTTACCGAAACGTATTTCGCTCAACACAAGACCCTTATACATCTTTCCCGCGTAGATATCGTCCACGGTCAAACGCAGAGTGCTTCCTTCAAAAGGTTTTTCTAATGCGATTTCCTGAGGTCCTAAAACGTCCTGGAGTTGGATCTTCTGAGTATAACCGTTATCGCCGGTCAAGGTAGCGGTCTTCAATCTTCCGTTCGAATAACAGTGCTGATCCGATCTTTGATAACCGTTCCAGATTTTGATCGTGTCGAATTTTTGAGGCTCCGCGAATCTAAAATTTAAAACGACTCCTTTTCCTTTTTTATCCGAAGCCCACGCGTATTCGTAACGGGAATCGAAAAGATTCATCACGTCGTAGGATAGAACCGGACTCGCGGTTTCGGAAGCGGTCGCACTTCCTTCTACGATCTTTGGAAGTTTTAGGGAGAATTGTTTTTCCCTTTCGTCGTAAAAACGGATTTCTCCGATACAAAGATCCTTGTTCTTACGAAAGTTGATCGTTACGGATCTTGCATATACCGGTTTTTCAAAATTGACGGAAGCCTTTTTGCCGGAAAGATCCGCGGCCGCGCTGAACTCGTCGAAGTTGATATAGGCCGTGACCGCGTCGCTGAATTCTCCCTTACAAGAATCCACTTCCACCTTCTTGAGTTGAAACCCTTCGTCCGGATAAAAATGAAGTTTTACAAACTCCGCCCCGTCTTCCGGTTTCCAACTTCCTCCTCCGAGAGCGGCGAACGCGAGTTTGTCGCTTAAGGAAGTGGACGTAGCCATAGAAACGCTAAGTTCTTTTTTACAGTTTTGAAAACTCAAAACCAGGAAAGAAAGAAGGAACAAACAACGCAAGGAACGGTTCATTGATGGGATTCTCCAGGAAAGAATTTTCACGATTCTCCACAGGAAACCCCTTCTGTCAAATGCAAAGAAACAACTTAGATCGCTTGACGTTATGCGTGGTTTCTTTTGGATGGCTAGATTGATACTGAGAATTACTCTCATTTTCAATAAACTACAAATAAAGAGGAAATCATGAAACTCAAAGTTGCGTTCATTCTATCCTTATCCTGGGTTCTCTCCTGCGGACAAAATACCGCAAACGACCTCACTCCCCTTTCCCTCACGGCGATCGGGGCCGTTCAGGCGACGTCGGATAACCAGAATACGTTCCAAATTCTTTCCCCCAAGGAAGGCGAAATCATCCCGGTATATCAGTTGGAAACTACGATCCAAGCCGATACCGCCGGAGAATACGAGGTCTATCACGGAGATCAAAAAATCTACGGTTCTTCGGCCGAGGCTCCCACCACCCTCAAATCCTCCGTTTTCAAACCGGTCAACGGAGAGAATACGATCCAAGTTCGTTTTAAAAAATCGGACGGAACCGTGGTTCAAAAAGAAGTTCACGTTTACTTCGGAACCAAACTCAGCGCGGGCGCGGCCCACTCCGGTTTTTTAAAGAATGGAGAGGTTTATACGGTCGGGCGAAATAATTTCGGTCAGTTAGGAACCGGAACTTCGACGGGAGACGGGATCAACGACGTCATCGTTAAACTCACTTCGCTTAACAATATCTCGAGCATTCATTTTACACAAAACAGTTCGATGGCGATCGCCAAAAACGGAAAGGTTTATACCTGGGGAACCAACGCAAACGGACAACTGGGAATCGGAAACAACACGACCGATCCAGCGAGCGCTTCCACGGCGGGACCGAGACAACCTCCGATCGAGGTTCCGGGTATCAGCGACGCGGTTATGGGCGCGTACGGTTTCGATCACGGGCTTGTTCTAAAATCAAATGGAACGTTAGTCGCCTTTGGTCTGAACGGCGTGGGACAACTCGGCAACGGAGCCACTGGTCTTACGACGACCACAATCTCCACAAACCCGGTTGCGGTTGTCGGATTGACGGACGTGATTCAAGTGATCGCGGGTTCGGCTCATTCGGCGGCGCTCACCTCTTCCGGAGAAGTTTACGTCTGGGGAAGAAGCCAATACGGTAACCTTGGAAACGGAACGATCGCGACCGCAACGACCGCACAATCCACTCCTTTGAAAGTTCCAGGTCTTTCCGGAATCAAACAGATCGCAAACGGAAGAGATCACATTCTCGCGCTCAAATCGGACGGAACGGTTTACTCTTGGGGACTCAACGCGAGCGGCCAGTTGGGAATCGGCGGCACGGGATCGCCGAACCCGACCGCAACTCCAACACCGGTTTCGAATATTACAAATGCTTCATCCGTTTGGGCCGGTGGAACCCAAAGTTTTGCGATCCTAAAAAACGGAACCGTAAAAGGATGGGGAGCGAACGGAACCACGGCAAATCTCGGAATCGGCGAAACTACGACGAGTAAGGTGTACGAACCGAACAACGCCGTGGTCGGAATCTCGGACCTAATCCATTTCGGTTGCGGAGCGACGCATAACTTCGCGCTTCTTTCCAACGGTAATTTTTACGGATGGGGTTGGAACTTCAAGGGTTCCTTAGGAAGACCGGATCTTCAGACGAACTGGGGCGCGGCGACTCCGGTTTCCATCACGATTCCATAATATACAAGGATTGGAATGCGTTTGAAATTTAGATTTTTTCTTTTTTTTGGAATTTCACTCTTCTTGGGAGCCTGTTCTCCCAAGGGAGAA
Source organism: Leptospira barantonii (assembly GCF_002811925.1). Lineage (NCBI taxonomy): Bacteria > Pseudomonadati > Spirochaetota > Leptospiria > Leptospirales > Leptospiraceae > Leptospira > Leptospira barantonii. Next base: position 714,995 of record NZ_NPDS01000002.1, on the reverse strand, counting down.
TTTTGTTCCTCCACGGACTGCAAAAACGGCACTGCGATTCTCGCCTTGCTTGCAATTTCGTCTAACTCGGAATGGGCTTACGAAAACGGGGAAGAATACCAGGGCGGAATCGGTATGACGAGTTTCGAATTCGGAAGCACCGCGTTTCGTCAATTTGCAAAGAATGCGCCCCTGAATTCCATCTCGGAATTTACCGTGGGGCAAACCGTCTTTGAGGTTCCCTGGACGGCCGGTTTTTCCTCTGCGCTTCCGGATCGGGACGGTTTGGGCCCGCTCTTCCACACAAATTCTTGTTTTACGTGTCACGCGGCCAACGGAAGGGCTTTGGAAGAAGACGGAGAAAAATTGACCGTGAGTCTTGTTCGTCTGAGCGTGGGAAACGATTCGCACAATACGGAACCGAACTACGGCGGACAATTTCAACCGAACGGGGTCTCCGGTGTTTCCAAAGAAGGAGACGCGATCGTAACGTATCAGGAGATCGCCGGTAAATTCGACGATGGAACCGAATACACATTACGTTCTCCTACATTACAACTTTCGAATTTAGGTTACGGACCGCTTGCGAACGATACGAGAACCTCTATCCGGGTCACTCAACAAGTGATCGGGCTCGGTCTTTTGGAGGCGATTCCCGAAAATTCCATTCTCGGGTTCGCGGACCCGAACGACAAGGACGGAAACGGAATTTCCGGAAAACCGAACTACGTCCGCAATCTAAACGGAATCGGAACCACTTTGGGAAGATTCGGATGGAAAGCGAATAACACCGATTTGACGAGACAAAACTCAGCGGCTTTTTTGGGAGATTTGGGAATCACCTCTCCTCTATTTCCTAGCGAGAATTGTATGAGTTCTCAAACTCAGTGTCAATCTTCCGTTAACGGAGGTTCCCCCGAAGTTCCACAAAGTAAGATCACCGCGATCACCAATTATATGAAACTCGTCGCGGTTCCCGCGAGAAGAAAGGCGGACAACACAAGTGTTCTCGCCGGAAAAGAAATTTTCTTCAAGGCCGGTTGCAAGAATTGTCATATTCCAAAAATGCAAACCGGATCGAACGCGAGTTTTCCCGAACTGTCCAATCAAACCATCCGACCTTACACGGATCTTTTGTTGCACGATATGGGGGAAGGACTCGCCGATCACAGACCCGACGAAGAAGCGAGCGGAAGCGAATGGAGAACCCCGCCTCTCTGGGGGATCGGTCTTTTCGAAACGGTCAACGGTCATACACGTTATCTGCACGACGGAAGGGCCGGTAACTTGATGGAAGCGGTACTATGGCATGGCGGCGAAGCGGAGTCTTCTAAAAAATACGTTCTCGGGTTGGACATACGGGATCGAACCCATCTTTTGAATTTTTTGAAGTCGCTTTAATTTTTATGGACTCGCGTATTGAATCAAAGTTTCAAAAAGAATCGTAGAACCTAACTTCAAGTTTTCCACGCTGATATTCTCGTCCTTACCGTGAAGACCTTCCGTATCCTTTGCGGTTAGGATGGCGGGATTCAAACCGTAACATTGAATCCCGATTCTTCTAAACCTCGCGTTATCGGTTTTACCGGCGGACATAAACGGAGCGGCCACACTTCCGGGAACCTTAGACGTGGAAACGTTCGCCAAAATTTGAAACAGATCGCTATCCAAGGGAGAATCATCCGGTCCGATCTCGTCGAACACTTCCACCTCGATTCCGTAGGGTTTCGCGATTTCACGGATTTTTTCCAAGTATTCTTTCGAATTCACGCCGGGAAGAATTCTTACATCAAGTTTTCCTAATGTTTCTCCGGAAAGGACGTTGTAACCGTCTCCTTCCAAGGTTTGAATCCCGGTGATCGCCTTGGTGTTCCGGGTCATCGCGGAAAGATGTTTATTTTTTTTTAAGGTTCCGGTTAACAAGGGTTTGATGATCGGATTGGACGCGTTTTTTAAAAAGAAAGAAGTGGGAAAGGACGCAACGGAACCGAGTTGATAAAAGTAAGCTCTGGTTTCCTCGGTAATTCGAATTCCGACGTCGAAGGAAAGAATCTCGTCATAAAAACGAATCAAATTGAGAGTCGCATAATCCTTGTTAGGAGCACTTCCGTGTCCGCTTTCTCCCTTCGCCTTGAGTCTAAGCCAAAGATTTCCTTTTTCGGCATATTGAATGTTGAATATGGTTGCCCCTTGGATTCCTACGTCCTTGGTCGCAACCCCGCCCTCGTTCAACATACTTCCGTAATCCTTAAACAACTCTCTGTGATGTTCGGCCATATATCGGGCGCCTAAAAAACTTCCGCTTTCCTCGTCCGCAAGGGAAAGAAACATCACCTTTCGATTCAATTCTATTTTGGAACGTTTCAATTCTAAAAAGGCCATAAACTGCATCACAGCCAAACCTTTCATATCCAAGGCGCCTCTGCCGTAGATTCTCCCGTCCACCAAATCGCCGTTATACGGAGGCACGCTCCATTCGCTCGGATTGGCCTCGACCACATCCGTATGATTTCCCAATATGATTCCCTTCAAAGAACTCGGTTGGATCGGTTCCAGAACCGCAACCAGATTGGCGCGATCGGGTCGTTCTTTCGACGCGTAGATCGTGGAAGGAATTCCTTCCTTTTTTAGAATCGTTTGCAGATACTGTGCGACCGCGAGTTCGTTGGATCGTTCGGTGCGAATTCGGATTAAATCCCGAAGAATTTTTACGGCTTCCTTGTTTCTTTCTTCCCAATCCACGTTTATCGGAATCGGTTTTAAGACGATCTTTCGGATCGGTGAAGAATAAAAACATCCGCTCAAAGATAAAAGAACACAACAAACCAGAAAACGTTTCATACAAACTCCGTTCGAATCTCGGGCCCTCGGACGGACAAATGCCCATACGAGGAAAGACCACAAAATTATACACGGTCCGATTTTAGGCAAGCATGGAATCGAAATAAATTATACGACTCGTTTCGCTTTCCCGTTGACAAGGACGGGATTTTTTATATAAGTTCGGATTCTAATTCACGAAGAATTCTCAATCTTTTATAAGAGGTCGTATGGCATTTCGAAGAACGATCGGAGCGAGCGCATCCGAAGACAGACTTGAAAAATTGATTCAAGATAGACTCCAACCGGGAGCGGACAAGTCGAAAATCGATCAACGGATCTGGGATCTTTTCGGAGAAGATTGGTGTGTGATGTTCACGGATCTTTCCGGATTTTCAAGAGGGGTTGAAAAGTTCGGCATCATACATTTTCTACAAACGATTCACGAATCGGAAAGAATTCTGATTCCAATCATTGAAGACCACGACGGGATTCTTTTGAAATCGGAAGGAGACAGCTTCTTAGTCATCTTTAGAAACGTAGGAAAGGGAATCGAATCCGCGATCAAAATGCAACAAGAACTTGTTTCCTACAATCAGGATAAAATTCCGGAGGAGAAAATTCTTCTTTGTGTAGGTCTCGGTTACGGTAAGGTTTTGAAGATCGGCGACACTGACGTATTCGGTTCCGAAGTAAACACGGCGAGTAAACTTGGCGAGGATATGGCGGAGGCCGGAGAAATTCTAGTGACCCATTCCGTTTACGAACAGGTGTCCGAAAAACATCTGAAATTCGAAGCACTTTCAGAAGCGCCCGCCGGAACCTCGAAAGCGTATAAACTCATCTACTAAAATACATTCAAATTTTAGAATATACTTCGCCCGATTTCTCCTCCCCATCGTATAGGGCGAATCACCCTATACGATCCTAAACTTCCGTCGTATTGTCTGAGGATTCTTCCTTGACCGTTTCGTCTGATAAGATTGAATCAAAGAAAGTGTTTTTCCGGGATTCATACTGCAAAAAAACGATGATTCGTCTTTTTTTGTTCGTAACTTTCTGGAATTGTAAAGCGAACTCACCCACAGAACAAGAAATCCTTCGATACGCCGCTCATCTCGGCGAAACCAAATGTGAATGTGAAAAAATAGAACGGAAGGAAGGCGCCGATTCCGAAGACCTTTCGGTATGTCTGAACCGTTTGGAAGACGCTCAGAGAAAATACGGGATTCACGTAAGAAAACTTCCCGAACTTTCCTCCAAGGCGGAACTTCTCGTTCAACGTTCTTATGCAATAAAATGCTCTCGTTAAACGAGAATCTAAAAACCGAAGCAAACATTTTGATCCGATTTCCTTTATAGTTAAGAATTTACTGTTATATGAAACCTTCCATTTACACTGACGGCCCTCTTCCGGATCTTTCCGGCACTTACACGATCACGATTACCGAAACTTTTTTGAAAGCGGTTCCCGCGAGAATTTCCATCGAACAAAACGAAGCAGACTTAAAAGTCTCCTTAGAATTGAAGAAACCGAACAAAGAGGATTCTTCCTCTAAAACCCTAAGCGGTAAGATCACGGAACGCAATCGACATCACGTGATCGTCGAGTTTGAGAATGGAGCCTGGGAGCGTTACGTTTTTACGGAAGGAAGATTTTCCGGTCACGGATTTCTTTTGGAAAACTCCTAAAAATCCCGTTCTTCCCTAAATTACCGATCCTCAAAATCGGAATTGTTCTCGAAAAAAAATCGTACGTCTCCGAGAATTCGCAAACGCGACTTCATACCGGAGACATTGGCAAACGATGATTCAACTAGACCATTACCCCGCAGTCAAAAAGACTAAAACTTCTTCGCAGAACCGTCCTCCGATCCTTTTCGTTCACGGAGCTTGGCACGGGGCCTGGTGTTGGAAGGATTGTTTCGTTCCGCATTTTCAAAAAGCGGGTTACGAAGTTTACTCGATCGACTTGAGAGGACACGGAAACAGTCCGAACGGAAGCGGATCGTTTCGATGGAACTCGATTCGAAACTACGTTCAGGACGTTGAGAAAATAATCGGCAGTCTACCTCAGACTCCGATTTTGATCGGACATTCAATGGGAGGACTCGTCGTTCAAAAAACATTAGAAAAAACGAATGCACCCAAGGCGGTTCTTCTTGCGAGCGTTCCACCTCACGGAGTTTTTCGGATCACCTTGGAGCTTTTGGTTAAGTTTCCGATCAAGTTCTTGAAGGTTCTCGGCACACTTTCCCTTCTTCCGATCGTGGAAGACAAAAAAATCGCCCGTGAACTGTTCTTCTCCAAATTGTTAAACGAAGACAAGGCTCTCGGGTACGCGTCTAAGATGCAAAACGAATCCTTCCTCGCGTTTTTAGACATGCTACTTTTCTGTCTTCCAAGTCCTAAAAAAGTAAAAACTCCGATTCTCGTTTTGGGCGGAGAGAAGGATCGTTTTTTTGTTCCCTGGGAAGTAAAAAGAACCGCAAAAGCGTATCAGACCGAAGCCGAGATTTTTTCAGGTATGGGCCACAACATGATGTTGGACGCCGGCTGGGAAAAGGTCGCGGACCGGATCGAAACGTATCTCGGAACCTCTTCGGACTCGGTCGTTGTTGCGAAAAAACAAAAACCGGCTCCCAAGAAAAAGGCGAAACCGAAAAAGAAGGTTAAGAAAAAATAAACCGAATTTCGTTAAACCGAACTCGGAACGGCGTCGGTCGAATCCGATTCGTTCCCGATTTCAAAAGGTTTAGTCAATTTATTATTGATTTTTTTATAAAATAGAATCCCATATTCCCTTCACGCTTTTATCTTTCTTTCGAGACGGGATACGAGCAAGGAAGCGAAAATATGGGATTCAGATTCAAATCCTTTCTATTCCCCGGTATCGTCCTATTCTCCGTTTTTACGTTCCCGATCCGTTCCGAAAGTTTGATCGTGGATTCCCTTTTTAAAAAATCGAATCTTATCGGTTTTGTGGAACGATACGAAGACAACCAAGCCCTTCTCAAACGAACGGACTTCGTAAAAAACGATTTCGATTTTCAAAAAGTCACCAAGGTAAACCTCGGTTATTCCGAATCCGCACATTGGCTCAGAGTAGACGTCAAAAACGCGGATCGAAATTCCAAACTCGTCTTATACGAACTCGCCTATCCCTTGATCGATTCCATCGAACTCTACATTCAAAATTTGGAAAGTGGCGAAACTCAAACATTACGATCGGGCGATAAACTTCCTTTCGAATCGAGGGAAATCCGACATCAGAATTTTATCTTTCCGATCCGATTGGCGGCGCAGACCGAGTATCGAATTTTGGTGAGAATTTTCACGGAAAGTTCGGTTCAATTTCCGATGACTCTCTGGTCCGCCAACGAGTTCTCGAATCATATCGTCGCGGAACAGAAAACATTCGGACTTTATTATGGAATTATGATCGCGATGATGGCCTACAACTTCTTTCTATTTTTGGGAACGAGAGACAGGTCTTATCTTTTTTACGTTCTATTCTTAACCGGTTACGTTTTATTCCAGGCCTGTTTGAACGGACTTGCGTTTCAGTATTTATGGCCGGACGCGATCTGGTGGGCCAATTCTTCCCTGCCCTTCTTTATGTTTTTCGGCGGCGCTTGGGGGGCGCAATTTTCGAGGGAATTCCTAAGAATGAAATCGTATCACGTTGTTTTGGATCGGATTCTTCTCGGTTATTTTGCGACCGGTATGATCGCTTCCGTTTTGAGTTTGGGACTTAATTTTTCCATCGGAATCAAATTAGCGATTGCTTATGTGTTTTTGATGGTGGTTCTTTTGATTTCGGCGGGGCTTGTTTCCATATTCAAAGGTTACAGGGCCGCTCGATTCTATCTATCCGCATGGATTTTTTTGCTGTTAGGAATCGTAACCTATATTCTAAAAACGTTAACCTTATTTCCTTCCAATTTTTTTACGGAATATTCGATTCAATTCGGTTCTTCCTTCGAGGTATTGCTCTTATCTCTGGCGTTGGCGGATCGGATCAACATTCTTAAAAAAGAAAAAGAGGAAGCGCAAAAGAAACTGATCGAAAACCAAAAAGAGGCGCTCAAAAAACAAACCGTAATGACTCAATCCTTCGAACGATTCGTTCCGAAACAATTTTTGAATCATCTCGGAAAGGACGATATCAGCGATATCCGTTTGGGAGATCAGGCGAGAAAGGAAATGACGATCTTCTTTTCCGATATACGTCATTTCACGAGGCTTTCGGAGAAGATGGATCCGAGAGACAATTTCAATTTTTTGAATTCTTATCTAAAAAGAATGAATCCTCTTGTCATTCAAAACGGAGGTTTCGTGGATAAGTTTATCGGGGACGCGATTATGGCCCTCTTCCCGGAATCGGGAGAAGACGCGTTACGCGCCGCCATCGAAATGCAATCCGAGGTAAGACTTTACAATCATCATCGATTAAAAACCGGTTATGAACCGATCAAGGTCGGAATCGGAATTCATACCGGACATCTGATGCTCGGCACGATCGGCACGGAAGAAAGAATGGAAGGCACGGTCATTTCCGATACGGTCAATCTCGCGTCGAGAATCGAAGGACTTACTAAGAAGTTCGATTCCTCCATTCTCATCAGCGAAAAAACGATGCAGACGATTCCCGATCCGACTCGGTATAAAATGAGGCTGATCGGACGCGCAAAGGTAAAAGGAAAAGAGGACGAGATCGTGATCTTCGACGTATACGAAGGACTTTCTCAATTCCAAATCGATCTAAGAAACGATACGAAATACGATTTCGAAAAAGGTGTGACTCATTTCCTGTTGAAGGATTTCGAAAAATCCGAGGCGGCATTCGCCTCAGTAGTAAAAACCGATCCTACGGATTACGCCGCAGAAGCGTATCTCAAGGCGCTCCGAAAAACGTCCGCTTTAAGAAAGGTTTAAGAATATTCTAATTTACTGAATCTTCAAGTCGGCCATTCTTTTTCCAATCGCGTCCGCAAATTCTTGAAACGCGTCCTTGAAGGTTTGAATCGTTTCCGCCTCGATCAATTCTTCCTGATCGTTGATTTTTCGACGCGCAAGCGCAACCGGAAAAGAAGCCTTCTCTACGATTCCGACGTTCATCGCTTTTAAAGTTGTGATCAAGGATGCGTGCGCTTTTTCACCGCCCATATACGACGGAGAAGAACTCAGCGCCATCACGGGTTTATCCACGTATTCACCGGAACCCACAACCCAATCCAAAGAATTCTTCAAAGAACCGGGTATCCCGTGCGCGTATTCCGGAGTGCAGATTAAAACTCCGTCCGCATCTTTAAGAGCCTCTCTGTAACGGAGAACGACCTCGGGAGAATTTTCCCCGTCCTTTTCCGGAGAAAAATGAGGAAGATCGTCTAACCCCTCGTAGGCGACGAATTTCATTTCGGACGGCGCAACTTTTATGATCGCTCGGATGAGTGCGGTACTCGTGGCTTGGGAACGTAAACTTCCCGAGATGGTAAGAATTTTCATACTGTAGATGTTAGAGTCGGGCGGAAGAAATTCGGGTGAAAAAAATATCCAAATTGATTCCGATTCTTTGGAAATTTAGAGAAGAATGATTTTGAAAGTGGTTCCTTGATTGATCTGGCTTTCGACCTCGATCCTTCCTCCCATCGCTTCCACCTGGTTTTTAGTGATGAACAAACCGATTCCTTTCGCGTCCCGGTTGTTATGAAAGGTTTTATACATTCCAAAAAGTTTATCACCGTTCTTGTTCATATCGATCCCGAGTCCGTTGTCCGAGATGCTCAAGACCAAACGATTTTTTTCGTAAACCGCGTTCAACGTGATTTCCGGAATCCGATCCGGATGTCTGTATTTTACCGCGTTGGTAAGAAAATTCAGAAGAATACTTTCCATATACGACGCGTTGCAATGAACTTTGATCGTATCCGAAACCAGATTCTTAATCTGAACCTGATGTTTCTGGATTTCGCCGCTGATCGTTCGAGTCGCCTTTTCGATATAATCCCTGAGAACGATTTCGGTGTTCTGCAGATTTTTGTTCGTTTGTATCGAAACAACCTCGTTTAGATTGAGAATCGTATCCATCAAACTATCTGAGGCTTTCGTAATATACTGAACGACTTCCTGTCTTTCGATTTCGTTGTCGGATTCCTCGAAAATTTTCAGAAGCATGGTGATGTTTCCGGCGTGAGAACGAAGATTGTGCGAAACTATATGAGCGAAGTTTAATAGTCTTTCGTTTTGGTCGTTCATAATATCCAGAGTTCTTTGAAGAGCCAGCTCTTTCTGTTTTTGCTCCTGGATGTTTTGAAACGTGCCGGACACACGGATACACTTTCCGTTTTGAAATTCCGGTTTCCCGATGGATCTGGTCCAAACCAGATTTCCCTTTGCGGTTACGATCTCGATTTCCATGTCGAATGATTTTCCGGTTTCGATCGAATCCGCAAAAATATCCGCACTCTTCTTCCTTTCCTTCTCGCTTTTAAAAAAACGAGCGCCTTCGTTTCCGTCGGGTTCGTAATCCTCAGGCAATTCGAAAATCGATTTCGTAACCTTGCTCCAAACCCTTGTGTTGGTTTCCAGATCGACTTCCCAGGAACCGATCTGCGCGGCTTCGTTCGTTCGTGTGAGAATTTCTTCGAGTCGAGTTCTTTCAAACTCCTTTCGTTTAAGCGCCGTTATATCCGCGGTGTACATCAAGATGCCGCCGACCACGTTTTGAGAAACATACCAAGGTCTTACTTCCCAGATGATCCACTGAATGGAACCGTCCGCGCGAACAAAAGATTCTTCTTCCCTTCTTAAAACTTTTCCTCGAAGACATTCCTGATGAATTTCCTTCCATTCCTCTCCGATCTCCGGAAAAATATCGTAGTGCGACTTGCCCACGATCTCCGTTTCGTTCAAATGATAATCGACAAGCCATTGTTGGGAAGCGGCCATGTATCTCATGTTTGTGTCGAACATAGCGATTGCGGACGGAGCCTTTTCGATAAAAACCTTATTGAGTTCGTAACTTTCCTTTAGAGCGATTTCCGCATTTTTATGTTTGGTGATATCCCAATTCGTTCCCAACATTCGAAACGGTTTTCCGGAAGAGAGTCTTTGAACGATTGCGGTCGCCTTTATATGATGAACGTCGCCGTTCTTCCATACCACTCGAAACTGCGTGTCGAAATCCTTTTCGCCCGAAAGTCCTTGCGAAAGTTCTAATTTACATCTTTCTAAATCTTCCGGGTGCAGACTTTTTTCCCAGTCTTCCACCGTACCCGCGAATTCTTCCCGTTTTACTCCGTAAAGATCGAACATCGTATCGTCCCAATCGACTCGATTGAGAATCGGATCAAAATCCCAAATTCCCACCCGTGCCGTTTGAGTTGCGAGCGCGAGACGATCGACCGTATGTTGGAGTTCCGATTCTATCTTTTTAGATTTTGTAATGTCGAAGTAGGTTCCGATCATAAGAAGCGGTTCTCCATCCGAGGCGGCTTCCACGACCTTGCAGGTACACTTAAACCAAACGATACTTCCATTCTTATGTAAAAATCGTATGTCCGCTTCGTAAGGTTCTCGGAGCTTTGATTGAAGATATTCTTCGAATTCGTTTCGAATCGGATCCAAGTCATCGGGAACGATATGAGATTGCCAAGTTCGAATGGAATTTTCGAGTTCCTCGTCCTCGTAACCCAACATGGATTTCCAAGCTGGGCTTAAGTAACTCGTATTCGTGGAGAAATTTTTTTCCCAGTATCCGGCGTGCGCTTGTTCAAGAATGATTTGAAGGATATGGATCATCGGATGAAGGAGATCAAAACGCAAATGCCGAATATAGGGTACATTTCACGCCATATTTTGAACAAAACCTTCGGTTCGGTCAAGTCCAAAAGCTGAGCCTCTATCAGTATATACGAGATCGATTGAATAAAATCGAAACCCGAACGATTCTTTATCGTTAAAAGAATTTAGAACCGAAGAACGCTCCGCCACTTTTCCGATTCGCCGAATTCTTAGTAAATTTATTTCCTAAGAATGATTCCATTTTATCCGTCTAAGATCCGTTTTTACGAAGTTCTTCGATCGATCCCTTTGATTAAATTTCGTTTTTTTATGTAGCTCCGCTTGCAACGTTTCCGTTCTTTTTGATTATTCAAAAAAACGCTTAGTCGGATACGAAAATTTCAAAAAATGATTTTCATTTGTTTACGACAATCCAAGCATGATTTTCTTTTAAGGACTCGAAATAAGTTAATCATTTTAGAATGTAATGAATGTATAATATACTGACTCTATGAATAACATATTATACATTCGATATTACGAACTAAATTGACCGATTTTGAAAAGGAAGAATTCAAACTCTCCTCAAACGTCCGAATTGAATTTGAATTTTAGGAGAAATCGGCATGGCTGATACCACCGTACAACATTCCCTCGGCGACAGCGCCGCACGCAAGTTAGCGAACACAACCAAAACCGCGCCTCAGTACGGAGCCATAACGCCGCGTTGGCTCGTCCGTCTATTGGATTGGAAACCGTTGGAATCGGGAACTCTCAGAGTCAACCGAGTTAAGGACAATACTTCCGTGGACGTTCTCTGCGGACAAAAAGACGAACAACCTCTACCCGAAACTTTCGTAAACTACGAAGAACAACCCAGAGAATATACGTTAAGCGCAATCTCGACCGTTTTGGATGTTCACACGAGAGTTTCCGATCTTTTCAGCACCCCGCACGATCAGATCAAGGAACAACTTCGCTTAACGATCGAAAGCGTAAAGGAACGTCAGGAAAGCGAACTGATCAACAACGAAGACTACGGACTATTAAAACACGCTCCCAAGTCTCAGAGAATTTCGACACGCAAGGGTCCTCCAACTCCGGACGATCTGGACGAATTGATCACAAAGGTTTGGAAAGAACCGTCCTTCTTTCTCGCGCATCCACTTGCGATCGCGGCATTCGGAAGAGAATGTACACGCAGAGGAGTTCCGCCCGCTACGGTTTCCCTTTTCGGAGCTCAGTTTCTGACTTGGAGAGGACTACCGATCGTTCCTTGCGACAAACTGTTCGTAGACGGAGAAAGTAAACCGAAAACTAACAGCGGTAAGACGAACATTCTTCTTTTGAGAGTGGGAGAAAAAAAACAAGGGATCATCGGCTTATTTCAACCCGGTCTTCCCGGAGAACAAACTCCTGGTCTTTCGGTTCGTTTTATGGGAATCAATCGTTCCGCGATCGGTTCTTATCTGATTTCCTTATATTGTTCGGCCGCGATTCTTACCGACGATGCGATCGGCGTTCTGGAGAACGTGGACGTGGGTAACTATCATGAGTACAAGTGATCCTCTTTCTTGGGTTCCGAAAGATTTACCCTCTTCTGGACAAAAAGAACTGCAAGGTTTTATCGATCCAAGCGTGATCGCGAGTATGGCGGGGGAACTTTTCGGTTCTCTCCCCAAAGGCGGAAGTGTGGAAGAATTGATTCTTTCGGATTCTTCCGTAACGGAATCCAAGTCCTTGGTTCAAAAAACGGCTCCGGTCAAGTCGGGCTCTATATTAGAGAATTCTTATGGTTTAAATCTAAGCGAATCCGAATTGAGCAGAATTCCGGACGGAATCTTATCCGGATCGAACCTTCCCTCTTTTCCGGGAGGACTTACTTCTAAAAACGTGGGGATCGGCGCACAACCATTCTCCACTTCGTTTTCTTTTTTGGAGGACATACGTTCTTTTGTACCGGACGTTCCCGGAAGTCAGTCGATTGAATCGTTCGGATTCAGCCCGAGCCTCATCCCAAAAGTGAATTTGTCTTCCGGCGGATTGGATATCGCTTCTTTAAAAAAGGATTTTCCGATTCTCAAGGAAAAGATCAACGGAAGAGAATTGGTCTGGTTGGACAACGCGGCCACAACTCAAAAACCTCAGAGTGTAATCGATCGTATCTCCGAATTTTACGAACACGAGAATTCGAATATACACAGAGGCGCACACACGTTAGCCGCAAGAGCGACCGACGCGTATGAAGCCGCGAGAGAAAAAACTTCCCGCTTTTTAAACGCTTCTTCAACGAACGAAATCGTATTCGTGCGCGGAGCGACCGAAGCGATCAATCTTGTCGCACAAACCTGGGGAAAACAAAACATAGGTAAGAACGACGAGATCATCATCAGTTGGTTGGAACACCACGCGAATATCGTTCCCTGGCAGATGTTGTGTTCGGAAAAAGGCGCGAGATTGAAGGTAATTCCCGTCGATGAAACGGGGCAGATCATTCTATCCGAATACGAAAGACTTCTCAGCCCGAGAACAAAACTCGTTTCTATCACTCAGGTTTCGAACGCGTTAGGCACCGTTACACCGCTCGTCCCGATCATAGAACAAGCTCATAAGTTCGGAGCAAAGGTTCTCGTGGACGGAGCACAAGCGGTTTCTCATATACCGATCGACGTACAGGCGTTAGACTGTGACTTTTACGTTTTTTCCGGCCACAAGGTTTTCGCACCCACCGGCATCGGAGTTCTATTCGGTAAGTCGGATGTTCTCGAAACGATTCCTCCTTGGCAAGGCGGAGGAAACATGATCGAAGACGTAACGTTCGAAAAGACCGTCTATCAACCCGCACCCTTTCGTTTTGAAGCCGGAACCGGAAACATCGCGGACGCGGTCGGACTCGGCGCCGCCATCGACTATCTCGATCAAATCGGGATGAAGAACATAGCGGACTACGAACATTCTCTTTTGGAGTATGGAACGGAACAACTGCAAAGAATTCCGAGCTTACGTTTGATCGGAACGTCGAAGGACAAGGCGGGAGTTTTATCGTTCGTGCTTGAAGGTTTTAAAACCGAAGACGTAGGAAGGTTCTTAAATCAGGAAGGAATTGCGGTTCGATCCGGGCATCATTGCGCTCAACCGATTCTCCGTCGTTTCGGATTGGAAAATACGGTCAGACCTTCATTAGCTCTTTATAATACTTGCGACGATATAGACGCTTTGGTCTCCGCCCTTTTCGATTTGAGAGGGGGAAGAACCTCGGGTCCTCTTTAAAAAGAGAATCAGATCGTAAAGTCGATCACATCGTCCAGTTCCTTAGAGGTCCGAACCCGGACCTCGCTTCTTTGATGAACGATGGAATAAGGAGCGATGCTCTGCGTAATCCACGCGTTTCCGCCGATGATACTGTTTCTACCGATTACGGTTTCACCGCCGAGAATGGTCGCGCCCGCATAGATGATTACGTTCTCTTCGATCGTAGGATGTCTCTTTAACATCGCCATATCCTTGCTTACCGACAAAGCGCCTAACGTGACTCCCTGATAGATTTTAACGTTATCCGCGATCACAGAGGTTCCTCCGATGACGATCCCGGTTCCGTGATCCATAAAAAAGGATCTACCTATGGAAGCTCCGGGATGAATGTCGATTCCCGTTTTTTCATGCGCGTATTCGCTTAACATTCTCGGGAAAATCGGAACGTACATCTTATGAAGCGCGTTTGCAACCCTATGAACCGCGATCGCATAAAAACCGGAATACGCAAGGATGACTTCCTTTACGCTTTCGGCCGCGGGATCACCTTCAAACGCGGCAATCGCATCGTGCCAGATCAAGTCGTATAGGGATGGAAGTTCGTCCTTGAATCGATCCAAAACCCCGTCGATCGTTATGTGTTCTGAAAAGGAACTTTCCTGACTGGAAAGATAAGGATATAGTTTATCCTTTGTGTGAAGAAAGAATTCGGACAAACTGTCCTCAACGTGAGCCAGATCTCGAAACGTGACGTCCGAAAAATATCCGGCAAAGATGATGTTGAACAACTCGCTGATGAAGTTTCCGGCTACCTTTCTTCCCCCGTAACGATGAGGATCCTCGTTTTGTTTTTGATAGATGGATTCTACGAATTTTTTATATCGTCCCTCTTCGGGAGAAATTCCGAAATGCGTGGGGCTAAAACTTTTCTCACTCACAAAATCCTCTTTTCGGGAAAAATTCCTAAGGCTTCATTGCCCGAGATAAGCGTTTGGGAGAAAAATAGAATTTAGTACAAACGGCGAATATATTCTACATTCAAAAAACAAATTACACAAGTTTTGAATGTTTTTTTGAAGGGCGAGCGCGGCGACCGCGAACTACTTTTGTTTCTTCGCCGATTTCGCCTTCTTCGTTTTTTTGACCGTTGTTTTGGAATCCAAAAACAAAAGTTTAACGTCCTTTGAAGTGAGAACCCGACCGTCCTTGGATTTCACTTCGATCCTTTGAACCGGTTTACCGTTTTTTTCGTCCACAAGAACCTGGTTGACGACCTCTTTGTCAAAAAGATATTTCTCTCCCCATTGTCTGAGAGAAACAAGAATCGGAAAAAGATCCCTGCCCTTATCCGTTAGAACGTATTCCTGATAAGCGCTTCCGTCCGAAGCGGGAACGATTTCCAAAATTCCGTCGGCGACCAACTTATGAAGTCTTGAACTGAGAATATTCTTTGCGAGTCCCAGACTTTTTTCGAATTCACCGAATCTTCTTTTGCCTAAGAATGCATCCCTCAATATGAGCAGAGACCACCATTCTCCGATTGCGGAAAGGGATCTTGCGATCGGACAATCTTCTTCTTCAAGATTTTTTCGTTTCACAATGATCCCTCCTCTCGAACCCGAGAATGTTATGAATCTCGGAGATCGTATTTACTTGGCAAGATAAATCGGAGCCCCTGCGGGTAAACTACTCGCACCTCCGTCAACGATGATCTCGGCTCCTTGCACATAGGAAGAATCGTCCGATGCGAAGAATAAAACCGCCTTTGCGATTTCTTCGGCCTCGCCCACACGGTTTAAAGGAATCGAATTTGCGATTACGTCAAATCTAACGTTAGCCGCTTCCGCAGGACCCCAGATCGGAGTTCTCGCGGCTCCGGGAACGACAATATTAATGCGAATTCCTCTCGGACTCAGTTCCGCCGCAAGAGAGCGAGTCATCGCACGAACACCCGCCTTACTCGCCGCATACGCGGAAGTACCCGCAAGACCGATCGTACTGATGATAGATCCGTTTAACACGATCGAACCTCCCTTCTTCATCAAAGGAAGTGCGGATTGAACGGTGAGAAAAACTCCGGTGATATTAACGCGAAGAACGTCGTCGAATGTTTCTTCGGTGGTTTGTCCCGCCGGAGTCGGTTTCATGATGCCCGCGTTCGCAAACACGATATCCAGTTGACCGAATTCTTCCTGAATGGATCGAAACAAATTCTCCCTTTCCTTTGAATCCAACACGTCGGCTCGATAAGCCCTTGCTTTAGAACCCGATTCTTTTTGGGAAGAATCGAGTTTGTCCTGATCCCTTCCCGTGATGATCACGTAAGCCCCTTCTTCCGCGAACAATTTCGCCGCGGCAAAACCGATCCCGCTGTTTCCCCCGGTAATCAAAACCTTCTTATCCTTAAATCTCATCGTTTTAGCCCTCCGGCATTCTGGTTTAATAATAAAACTACATATTCTTTGACTCCGATGGTTTAATAAAAAAACCAGTTTTATACGAAAATTCACCGAAAGGTGCGTTTTGAACGACTTAAAAATAAAAAAAGAGAGAGGTTCCCAGCGGATAATCCTCCCTCCATTCTTTGGTTTTGTTGGATTTCGCTTATCAATTTTGATAAACGAGACTTTGGTTTAATCTTTTTTCAAATCCGCGACGTTAACCCCGGTCTTTTCAGCGAGCTTCGTTCCGTATTCCGGATCACATTTGTAAAAATGTTTGAGATTGGCGACGATCAAACCTTTCGGAAGACCGCTCATCGTCGAAGCGATCGTTGAAGTCAGCCTTTCTCTTTCCTCCGTGCTCATCATCCGATACAAATCTCCAGCCTGAGAATAGTCGTCGTTCCCCTTGTGAGAATCATATCGATCCGCGTCACCCGAAATCTTCAACGGAGGTTCCGCAAAGGACGCGTCCTGAGTCGGTCCGTCAAAACCGTTCGGTTCATAGTTATCATAGTTTCCGTCGTATTGAAACTTAACGCTACCGTCTCTGTGATAAACGTTTACCGAGTTTCTAGCTTTGTTGACCGGAAGTTGTTGATACTGAACTCCCAAACGATATCGCTGCGCGTCCGGATATGCGAACAATCTTCCTTGTAACATCTTATCGGGAGACGCTCCGATACCCGGAGGCATGTTCGACGGGGAGAATGCGGCCTGCTCCACTTCTTCGAAATAATTTTTCGGATTCGCATTCAGTTCCATCACGCCGACTTCGATCAAAGGATAATCCTTATGAGACCATACCTTCGTCAGATCGAACGGATTGAACTTATACGTTTCCGCTTCCTTTTCGGGCATGATCTGAACGTTTAACTTCCATTTCGGAAATTCTTTTCTTTCGATCGCTTCGAACAAATCCCTGGTCGCATAATCCGGATCGGTTCCGGCTAACGCGGACGCTTTCTCCGCGGTGAGATTTTTGATCCCCTGCATGGACTTGAAGTGAAACTTCACCCAAAAACGTTCTCCCTTCGTATTCCAAAGTCCGAATGTATGACTTCCGTAACCGTTCATAAAACGATAACCGTCCGGGATTCCTCGATCGCCAAAAAGGATCGTCATCTGATGTAACGCTTCCGGAGCCTTTGCCCAATAATCCCACATACGAAACGGATTTTTATAACCCGTAACCGGATCTCTTTTTTGAGAATGAATGAAGTCCGGAAACTTCAAAGGATCTCTTTCGAAAAAAATCGGCGTGTTGTTTCCAACAAGATCCCAATTCCCTTCTTCCGTATAAAACTTGATCGCAAATCCTCTCGGATCTCTTTCCGTATCCGCAGAACCTTTTTCACCCGCAACCGTAGAGAATCGAAGAAACAACGGAGTTTGTTTTCCCGCTTTCGAAAAAACGGAAGCTCTGGAATATTTAGAAAGATCGTTTGTGATCGTCAAGGTTCCGTAAGCGCCCGCACCTTTTGCGTGAACCACTCTTTCCGGAATTCTTTCCCGATTGAAGTGTGCGAGTTTTTCGATCAGATGAGTGTCCTGGATGAGAATCGGACCCATTGCTCCTGCGGTGACCGAATGTTGATTTTGTGGAACCGGATGACCTCCGGCCGTGGTAAGTATTTTCTTACTCATTGTTTTTCTCCTTTTGTAAGTTGTGAAAGAAATAAGATCCAAAATTTGAAAAAGGATAAGAATCGATCGAAACGAACTCGGGTCGGCGTTCGACTTTGATTCGTGGAAGAATCTTCCAAAAGCGCGCTCACTTCCGTTCTTCCAAACATATTCGAAAATTGGAATGCGTTTTGACCTTTCGGATTTTTATAGTTGAGATCCGCTCCCGCTCGAAGAAGGAGTTCCACTACTTTCGCGTGACCTTTGAAAGCCGCTCCCATTAAGATCGAGTTCCCGCCGAGATCCGTAGAATTTACGTCTGCACCGACGGATATTAAAAAACGAACCGCTTCTTCTTGACCGTTGTAAGCGGCTAACATGAGTAAGGTGTAACCCTTTGTGTTCTTCTCTTCAAGGCCGCTTAAAGAACGAATTTGCATCCGCAACGAACCCACGTCTCCGTTTCTTGCAGAGTCGAAAGCCGGGTTTTCCGATCTCATACTTTTCTGATATTGGGTCCAGGCTTGTGAAAATTCGGAAAGGGCTTGCTGAGAAATTCTTCCTTGGTTCGAAACCGTGAAATCGGTTTGAGATTGAGAATTCATCGTAAAACCTCCTAAATCTAAGAATTCTTTCAAAATTTTACTTTTTTAAATAAATTCTTAATTTAGACTAATTCTAAAAAAAGAAAAAATTAGTTCAAGTCTTTTTTTAGAATCAGTCTAAATTATAGACAAAAAACGAGGCCTATAGGAGGCTGATCTCATGAAGGATTCTTACGAAAGAAGCAAGAAAATTCTGGAAGACGCCGGGATCAATGTGACGGTTCAAAGATTGCAGATGGCTAACCTATTGCTTTCCGAACCTCAACATCTTACGGCGGATCAGGTTTTTCAGTTGGTAAACGAACACATGCCGAACGCTTCTCGCGCGACTATATTCAATAATTTGAAATTGTTCGCCGAAAAAGGAATCGTAAACCTTCTCGAACTCAAGTCGGGAATCACTCTGTATGATTCCAATGTTGAAAATCATCACCACGCGATCGACGAGGAAACCGGAGAAATCTACGATATCGATCTGGATTCTAAACTTCAGGAAAGAATTCTTTCGGAACTGAAACACGACTTCGAATTAAAAACCGGCAGTTCTCTCGAGAATTGCAACCTTCTAATCACGCTTAAGGGCAGGAAAAAGTAAAAGATTCTTCCCCGTTTCCGATTTTATGTCCTCAAAATCGTTATGGGATTTCGAAAATTCTCCGATCTTTTTAAAGGATCAGGAGAACCACTATGCTCAGAGGAATGTACACAGGCGCCAACGGGATGATCATTCAACAAACCCGCATGGACGTGATTTCCAACAATCTCGCCAACGTAGATAAAACCGCGTTTAAAAGAGATACCACCGTTTTCAAAACGTTTCCGGAACTCCTGCTCCATCGTTTCGACGAAGACGGCGTCGGAAAGGTTCCCATGGGCTCCTTCGATACGGCTCCGGTAGTCGGCAAACTCGGATTAGGCGGCGAAGTGAACGAGGTTTACACCCGTTTCGAACAAGGCGCCGTCAAAAAAACCGAGAACCCTTTCGATCTTATGCTTCAAGACAAACCCGGTAACGAACATCCTGCATTCTTCAGCGTTATGACAAACCGCGGCGAAAGACTTTCCAGAAGCGGCGCCTTTGTTATGGATACGAACGGCTATCTCGTGACTCCTCAAGGTTTTCCTTTGATGGGTGAGAATGGTCCGATTCGAGTCGCAAGAGGAAACTTTTTGATCAAAGAAAACGGCGAGGTTTGGATCAACGGTGAAATCGGAAACGACCCTATAAACGGAACCTCACTTGATAAGAATCGTTTTGAAACTCCCGTTCTATTAGATAAACTTAAAATTAGAACCGTTGAAAATCCGCGCCACTTGGACAAAGAAGGTGATTCTTTTTACGCCGACACCCCCGAGTCCGGTGAACCGGTTCCCTTTGATCTCAAGGACGAGCCTTCTATCCTACAAGGTTATCTAGAAGCGTCTAACGTGAGCGTTGTTACGGAGATGGTTGAAATGATCGAAGTCAACCGTTCTTATGAAGCGAACCAGAAGACAGTTCAGACTCAAGATTCTCTTTTAGGAAAATTGATCAACGAAGTGTTGCGTTAGGGATTTCTTCTGTATAATCCGCACATTCTTCCGAGTCTTCTCTTTCGCTTCTGAAGCAAGAGAAGGACTCTGGAGGACTGACTTGCGGCCTACTTTGACATCCTGAACAGGAGTAGATGAAGGTGATGAAGCACTCAAGCCACTACTCTCTCCAGCCTCAATTCCTCTCTCTTTCTTCACCGCACTCACAAGCTCTTCAGCACCAAAGGCTTTTAAGTTCTTGAAGAAACAAAATTCATTGAGATATAGCTGAGAATATTCAGGTCGAACATATCCGTACTCGGAGAAAGCCTGTTTAATCACTCTGTGATTCCCTTCAGCATACTGAATGTGAACTCCATCTTTACTCCATCGATTCCTCGCCCACTGATATCGTGAGTCCTTAGATCGCGCTGAGTGATTTACCATTCGATGGTTCTCATAAACTGATCCGAGCCACGTATAAGCACTGTCAGTAAACACTGGAGTTGAATGCGGAAGGTTTTTGAGGAAGAGCGGACCGAGAGTATTCATCTTCTGATCAGGAATTGAATCCAGAATTAACGCTCCATCACTCGTCGCAATTGTCTGAACTAACGTGCCAATTTGCTTGCCACCGAGTTTGTCGCTCATATAAATGGACGCTGTAGAACCGCCGTGTTTGTGCCTTCTGCGGCCTTTGTTGGCTCTCTGAGAGGCTGAGAACAGCACTAAGGTATCGGCGTTAACTTGTGTCTTACCCTTTAAAGCTTTCTTCATCGCCTTACCTGGAGTAGTCACATGATTAAAACTCTTATTCTTTCTCTTAAGTGAGTCCTCCAGGTAAGCTTTTGAGCTTAAGTCCGGAGCTTCTGGAAGTTGAAAATTTTGAAACTGTTGATTCAGCTTTTGGAATATTAGATTTCTGAATATGTCGCGTTGTTCGGTTGCGAACAACTGAACTCTTCTCTTTAACAGTAAGGCAGTCTTGTAAGACACCCCTACTTTTCTTTGAATCTCTGAAGCAGTTAGGACTTTCGGACTTCTGAGGTAAGCTTCATTCAATACATATCCAAATGTCCAGAGCGGTAGTTTAAAGTGATGCAAGGGAGTGAAGGAAAGCCTGGATGCTTGATGATGGCAGACTTCACAGCGAATCAAATACTCTCTTGTGCTTACTCGCTTCCGAAGTTGTATGTCACAGTCAGGACAGTATTTAGGGTAGAAGGTATCTAAGAAGTAATCAGTGAGTTCTGAGTAGTATTCCGTGTTGATCGGGATAGAAGAGTCAGGTGTTAAAGGTGATTTGTGTGGATTGGATAGAGAGAATATAGCCTTTTTGAATAATCTCTCTCCAGTCCTGTGTAATCCTAAGGAATTCATATTTTCAAACCTGAAATCAGGATCGATTCAAATATTCTGAACGCCTTAATCAAGTCATTTTAAAGATGAAAGTCGAGATTTTTAATTTTCTTCTCGATGAACTGAACGATCGACTAACCTATTTTTAACGAAAAGTGCAGTTGAAACTTAACGGACTAATCAAAGAATTCTATTCAAATAACTTGAAATTTATAGCACCAATAACCGATCCGCGTCGTAAAGGAAGGTGCCACCATTCTCTTCTCTCATTTTTACCATCACCTATATTTTTAATATAGAGGTTGGTAGAAAACACCATTGATTACGACGTTAAATAACTCAGAAACTTGTGAACAAGCTCAGTGCGAAAATCGAACACTTTGATGTGTTCGAGTCGGTCAACACAATCAAAACAAAATTTAGAGTAGAAAAACAAATAAGAAATAATTCCGATCAATTAAAGAATAGATACTAACCTCTTCAATTCAGATCATTTTGGAAGTCTTGAAATTCGGAACACATCACCAGAATCACAAAAGGAATTATCGAACTACATCTGTGGAATTCAATATAAACTCAGATCCGTTGAATCCGTAATTGTAGTTTGTAATTTTACTCGGATCTTGATCTCCTTCCACGGGCGGGCTGTCTGCGATCGTAATTATAGGGCGGCCAGAATATTGGCCAAAAGAAGCTCTCCTCGAACCGGCTTCGCTAAAAATCAGCTTAAACCCACCCCCTTTCTCTTCGAAAACAAAAACACGATTGTAACGTTCGGCTTCAAAGCATCCTTTGCATTCGTCGTAATCGGACTTATTGGAGGTAATCATTACATGATATTTAACTTTCTTAAACGTAAAAGAATCGAAACTCGTGAATTCAGGATCAACATCATCGATGATTTCTTGACTTAGGAATTCGAAAATCTTAATTTTCTTTCGATTCGGTTCGTTCACTCTGGCATACAAAGATGCGTAATGAGTGGAGACTTCTACGGATTCAGCAGGTACATAACAATCAGCCGAAAGAGTAACCTGGAGATCCGCATACCAGTCCGCTAAAGAAGCGGATTGCTTGACGATATGAAAATAAATCTTTCCGTCCTTGGACAAATATCTGGATTGTATCAGATAAAACTGATTCGCTGTAAGCTGATCGTTTGCAGATCTTTGCAGTTTACCGTTTTGCTTTTTAAAAATAAATTTCGGTTCTTTTTTAAGAAAAACCCAACCAGTTTCATTCGCTTCCGAATCTTCAACAAAAGAAAAACTATCCGGCGAGTCCCCCATCGAAAGATACGGGGTAAATACGAATCCGACCTTATCGTTTTTAGATTTAACTTTAGCCCAATGACCCAATTTACCGTTTACGGGAACGGCACTGGTTCCTTCTTCCAGAATTTCCACGATATCCTTCGTATGAAGTTTCTCTAAAATTGCACCCGAAAGACTGGGTTCGCTACGTAGAAACAAGGAAGTTGCGATCGTCATTCCGAATTTCGGCTTCTTCAATTTGAGAAACAGCAATTTCGATTTAGAATCCTTTTTATAACGGGCTTCTTCTAAATATCCGACCTGCCCTTCCTTTTTAATTTTATACCAATTACTAACACCGGGGCTTTCTTGATTGAGAACTTGTTCCAGAATGACAAAATTCGAATTCCCCTTAAGTTCAAACACAATCGGGCTCTTCGTATCCGGCTTGGAATAAACCGCAGAATTCGCGCTATAGGTATAACCTGAACCTTGAAAACTTCTACAATCAATTACGAAAAAAAGCACAACGGCCATGTTCAGAAAAATTCTTACTGCAAACTTAAGCTTCATACGGAATCCAATCTCCAAGTAAAATATTAAAAATATTTTCAAATCTTAAAACGATAAAAACCACAAAGGATTTTCACAAACGATGCGGTCTCTCATACAGATAGCAGAGGACCGAAATTCATCAAGGTCTAATTGCGATGGGAGTAAACAGTTTTACCATCGCTTATATAATATATATGAGGATGGTATAAAGCACCATGCTTTATGACGCCGACCTTAGAAGAAAAGAAAAAATGAAATGCTCAAAAGGTCGTCTTATCGAAAAAAACGAGGATCCATCGAATGCAATTCTCTTAAATCAATCCCGAGACAGAATGCAGGAAATATAAAGCGAACTGGCTTTCTCAGGTTCTCATTTTGCGAAACTTTAAGGACAGTATCGACCGAAGCGAGTATAAAAGAAAGCGAATTCAAAAATAGTACAGTTAATTTAAAAGCACAAAAAATATTCTAAAATTCAACTCGCCAGAACTACATCAAGGTACGATTCTAATTTTCTGATAAATATAATCACTTATAGAACACAAAGTCGTATTCAATCCGCAATAGATAGTATCTCCAACATTATAACCTTCTAATATTTTCGGGTCATTAGGATAATAACTTGCGGGAACAGTTTTAATTAAAACTGGTTGCTTCGTAGAATCTGACTCTATATACCAAACGTTTGAATTAATGCTCCCTGAAGGACATTTGCACTGTAATTTAGCTCCGGCCGAAATAGTAGTCGTACCAACTGGAATTAAACTGGATGTATTTAAGTTGTATAAGATTGAAACAGAAGATTGCTGAAAACAATTCACACTGCTTGAATTCATAACAGCATTCGGCAACTGACATTTCTGTTGATTGTCAATCGAATTTTGAATCAATGGCCAAAGATTAGAATCGATTCCGCTATCACTTTTAGGTTTACACACTAAGCAAAAACCAATTGAAAGAAATAGAACAATAAGTTTAACATTATGGATTCGCATCACATACCTCTTGAGAATAAATTTGTGGATAAGACAATGGAGAATTTGCAAGACCAATATTCATACAACCGTTCTCAAAGTTCTGGCGCATATCCAACATAAACGGACCGTGCCAGTATGGATCAGATGTTGGATATCCTAAAGACGAGTTTGTTTCCCCTACAGATTGATATAAATTCAAAAATTTATCAGGAACCCAATAAGCATCCCCGTTATTTCGTGCATACACTCTAACAAGATAAGGAAAGAAAGGCCAAGCCACATAACGCACAAATTCCTTATATGCTCCCGTAGTTCCAATCATTGTAGGCTCTATCGAAAAAGCTTCAAATTGATCAACGCCATTCGCGATCGCTTTAGCATCAATTCGCTTTCCGATTTCTAATGTTCCACGAATCGCTTCATTCATTGAAAGAATATTTTTTATCGCCATAACTTTAGCGATGTGAGATCCCCAACGTTTTTGTCCAATTACGGAGAAATGAACCGCATCGAACGACGCTAAATTGTAATTTGCAGGATCAAAAGAAAGAGGAAAAGAATCTTCAATCGAAATTAATGGATTATCACCTAACATGTAGATTCCAAAATCCTGACCCAATTTCGCGGCCAATCTTCCAGCAAATGCCGTAAATATATAAGCCATCCTCAACATGCGTTTCCCATCAAGTATTTGATCAGGTTGTTCGAGCAACCCATCGGTAGCCCAAGCAATAGCAGGAATACTCACGACAACGGGCCTTCCGTTATCGCGAACTACTTGATATGTTAACGTTGAAGTAGACAATACTGAGTCTTCAACAAGCAATTCTGACTGCCAAACCCACCAAAGCTCAGTATAATTATTCGTTCTTCCATTGATTAGATCCGAAATGAAGCCGAATGGGTTCGTAACCAAAGCAATAAGCCACATATACAATTTGGCCTGACCTTCCAATTTAAAAAGCTGTCGCATTCCCCCAATTATATCGTTTCCACCAGCATGGATAAAAGTTGGTCCAATCGATCGCCAAGTTGTAAGATAATTTATTTCATTACAATACTTCAATAAACCAACCATTTCTTTTGCGGTTTTACCTGGATAACTCTGCTGATATACTTTTCCGCCTTTATTAACTGGATTATTTTCATCCCTATCTAATACGAAATCCGTTAAATCATTGTCTGCTTGAAGTCTTGCATCAATTATATTATTTGCCCTTTGTTCTTGAGGCCCTCCGAGGGTTCCACCAAATCCAGACGTACCTGTAAAAAAATAAAGTCGGCTATCACCAAATAATGTAAATGAAGCTCCGCCATTCGCAAGGTATCCGGTACAATGAATTGGAAACCTAATAGTATTGTTTCCTTCTAAATTAAAATGGGGAGAGGTTGAAAACATTTCGAAGAACGCGTTTGGAGGAAAAAAAGGTGGTGTTGCATTTAATATGGTAACAGGCAACAAGCAAACAGTAATAAAAAGAATTTTTAAATATGATTTCATTGTTTCCTTCAATTTTTAATTTAATTTTTTCAGGTGTTCTCTTCGGATTTGAATCAAAACTTTTGTTTCCGATTCCAAAAACTCTCGAAAGCGCGTATCCAATTCTTCAGAAGATCCTTCTAACACTTCTTTTCTTTTTTGAATCTGATAGAAGAGAAGTTTTGTATTTTCGCGAATATATTCCGAAGGCATCGAAGATAACTTTGAATTCGTATTTTCAATTGCTTGAATCATATAAATCTCGGCTTTAGCCCCAACATTTTTCGTAATTCGTTTGTAGATTTCTTGCATTTCCTTTGTAAATTGGAAATATTTTTCCGATCCCGCAATTCCTTCCGATTCAAGGTAAACGAGATAATCGTTATAATACTGAGTTTCCTCGGCTTGAGGCTTAAAGCGAATATCCGTTTCTTGTTCGGGATAAACGCACGGAGAAGGATTACAATAAGAAGAAGCTTTATCTTTAAACTCTTGGGCTTTACTGATAGCGTTTTGATCAACAATTAATGGAGAACCGTATCTACTCCTTAACAAGTTAACTTGAAAGTTTCTAAGCTCAGTTTTTTTGTTTAGATCCAAGAATGGTGTCGTTACACTATTCGGATCAAAAGTAGAAGAGCTACAACCTGTCGAACCTAAAATGCACTCCCCCACTCCAGTTAAATTGTAAACAGCTTTAGAAACTGGAACTTCGTTGTCCTGAAGAATATTATAATTCTCTGAAATAAATATATCAGATCGAACTATCGAATTTTCATCTGTTCCGCATTGCCAACGATACGAACAAGTTTTAGAAGTACAAATCCAATCGGGTTCTTTCAAAAGGTAAATAACATTCCCAGATAATGCAAGATCGGAAATATCGGCCTTCGAACAATCAGAAACATCCGAGTTCACAAGTAAATCGATAGGTTTGTCGTAATACTCGGTTGAAAGATTCGCTCCAGATCGACTTGCATCAAAATTTCCTAAAACATTGTTAACTCCGCCAATCCATTCTTTCTTGTAACTCTTGGCAAAATCGTACTGTCCGGAAACAGGTCGTAATTGAAGCGTATTCCGTGATAATTTCTTATCATACGCGGGCGAGTCCGTTCGATTTATTAAAGGAATCTTGGAGAAAACTCCGTGAGCTAAGAAAGATTCTGCTTGAGAATCATTCTGGTTCAAAAAATAAATAAAATCAATGCCAGGTTCAAACTTTGGCATTCCATAACTTTCTACAGTAAGACTTCCAACTGACCCTCCGGGTGAAAGGTAATTGATCGAAGCCAGACTTTTAGGATTTAGTATCGATTTCTGAACAGCAATTCTACCGATTGTCACAAGTTGGTGAATACCTGATCCAACATAAGCAATCGTTGTATTTTGAAGGTCTTCTCTTCCAATAACTACTTGTGCGCTTTTTTTCAGTGCGAGGTTCATCTCGCGACCTGCGATTTCTGAAATTCGATTATAGATATCCGGTTCGAATTCAGCTCCTCCAAAATGTCGAAAAACAGGTCTGTAATCCGAACTCGAAACGAATGAGTCTAACGGTGAGATTTCTAAATAATATTCGTATATTTTATCGCCGACTAAATTGGACGAAACCGGAATTGAAATCCGATTAAGATCAGTGATACTATTATTAACAATACTTTCATAACCGTAATTTGCGATTGCATCCGAAGACAGCAATACCTGAATTTCTTTGATGCTTCCTGAATTCACGCTCTTTGATGAAACTAATGCTACATCTCCGTTAGTTAAGGAAGAGAGTTCAAAAGAAGAAGTCGAAGAATTTACCGGAATAGTAGTACCGTTTGTATAAACGATTTTTACTGAATTGATTTTTATAGTTCCACTTTTCAAAACGTCCGTTTCTGTTTGCGAAACCTGAAATCCATTTAAAGAAAGTCGAACGTTTCTATTGTCAACGTTGGTTTTGTTAAACTTAACTTCAAAAGCTATGTTTTTCGGATTTGGTAATACTACCGCTCCGCCTGTAGGACTATCATAAAAGCGAAGGTTAATAATTCTCCCATTTCGAACAGTGAAAGGTGTATTTGAAACTATGGAAGGTGAATCAATATCTATATTATAGATTCTATTATTGATATTGATATAACCCTGTGATTTGAAATCCACTTTTAGACTTGTATAATCGCCCGCTCGAAGTCCAATAAATGGCATTCCAAATACTCGTCCGTCCGCCACACGAATATAAACAGGTTTCGGAGTTTGAATCTTTTTAGAATTATTTTTATTACTCGATACGACATTGATTTCGCTAATGAATAATTGAATCCACTGAACGTCGCTTACCGTTCCGAGTCCGATCATAGAAATACGATTTCCAACTTGATTCAGCCTCAATTCGGTTTTTATACCTTGTGGAGCATTGAAAGGTTGCTCTTCGTCGGAAGATAATTTTAATCGGAACAACGCCTTTCCTTGTTGTGGTTTGATAATGCCGCCATTATTTCCGCCGATTCCATCGATAAAATCTAAGGGCGTGCCGTTTGTTTCGTTATCGGAACCCGACTGAACTACACCACTTTGCCGATCGAAAGAACCCAACATTGCTAAATTCTTAAAATCAGCTCCTGATTTCCCTTGGGAACCGCAACCGGATACGACAAAGAAAACAATTAGTCCTAATAATACCTTTTTAATCATCACTATCTAACCTTGATTTTAGAAATTAATTTCAGAAACAAAAACCAAGTAGAGACAAGAACAGCCGCAGACATTATCCAAATGTCTGGTATCGGCTTTTCCTGATTCTCTTCGGTTGTGTCTTCTGAAGGAGAGGAAATCATCGGATCTGACGGGAACTTTCTATTGATCTTCTTTTTTTTGAGTTCTGTGATTTTATCTTTTAGGTCGTCATTGATTAAATAACCTGCATCTGCTTTTTGGTAATCTTTAAGCGCAGAACGATAGACCTTTTTCTCATTTTGAGAGTCACCATTTTGTTCATACTTTAAATATTTCGAATATTTCTTTGGTTGAATTTCGGATTCATTCGAAGTCCAATCGATAACGTCCGCGTATAATATGTGTGCTGAAATGAGGGAAATAAAAAGAAAAATAAAATTCTGAGTTTTCATATCAGTATGCAGCAACCCCATGACCGAATCTTCTAACAGGCATCGTTGAATTCAATTTGCTCCAAGACGAACCTGCGCCACCCGGATTTTTTAAAACATAAATGTCTGAAGAAGGAACATTTACGTTAACCGCACCACCAGTCACATACACCAAGTCCTGACTCGAATCATAATAGGTCCCGGGAGCATATATGGCTACCGGAAGTGTTGGTCCTGCCGCTATTGTATTCGGTACTGGATCGAATATTTCAACGGAGGACAAAGGATTGATTGCGTTAGGAGGTTGCAATAAATCAGTTTGCGAAGAGCCTCCAATAAAAATAGCAAGAGACCGCTTTGGATTGAGTTTGAAATCGTCTGAACAAGCGACTCCTTGTCCAAATCGACCGATCAATAAATCAGCTTCATCTCTTAACGTTGTCGTATTTAATCCTGCACTATAACTGTCTTGAGTTACAGACATAGTTCCATTCGCTGGATTCCTTCCGCCTGAAAGTAAAATGCTTCCACCTAAAACACAAGAGGACGCATTTATTCTATCCAAGAGCGGTGTAGCGATTGTAATCGTTGTCCAAGAACCCAATCCGATCGAAGGATCAAATCGATAAATCGAAAATGGAGGGAGAGTCCCTGTGGTCATATCAGGCGTCGTAGATCCTCCGAATAGGAAAACATAACCGTTCAATGAAACGCCAGTATGACCTTGAAGCGGCACGGGCATATCTGTAAGTCTCGTCCATTGGTTTGACCTTGGATCGTATGATTCTACGATACTTGTTGTCGTGGTTACTGATCTACCGCCAAAAACGATAATTTTTCCAAGATGACTTAAAACTACCGAAGAGTGTCGAGGGGTTGGTACAGAAGTAATATTCGCAATCCAAGTATTTTGAGATGGAATAAAAGCATCTACCTGTGCAATCGGAGATAATTGATCTCCAAATCCTCCGATATGGTAAACGATTTTCTGTGCTGGCTCTTCGATAGTCCCAATTAGAGAATTTTTCGTGTAGTCTGAATTCCCACCACAGCTTACAAGAAACTTATCCCCAGTGCTTACCGAAGTCAGAGTTACAGTATGAAATTTAGATTTGAATGGAACTTCAATCAGGCCAAAGGTTTTTCCAAGGAGTAATATTCTCGATTTCGATTCTTCACTGCAAAGCCACTCGATTCGGGCAGTGTCTCCATTTCGCTCTGCCATTCGAAACCAAATCGCTTTGGATTCATTATTCTTTTGGTTTTCTTCGATAGGATTTGCGACACATTGTATTAAATTAAAAACAATTGTAAAGAGCATGATTCGAATTTTCATAATCGAATCCCCGTTCCTAAGGAAACTTCTTGATATGCGACTCCCTTAGTTCTTCCAGATATGCTTCCAACAGAATAACCTGTATCGAAATAAAATTGATCCGTAATCATCGCACGGATTCCGAGTGTTAGAGAACCGCTATAGACGTATGGAGAAATGGATTCTTCCGTGTCTTTAAGCAATAATACACCTCCACCAGCTCTCAGCCGCGCGAACGGTTGCAATTGTCTTCCTTCTCGAAAATAGTAAGAATATGAAAGGTGGGCTAAGTAAGCGTCAAATTGAACTCCCTCCCCTTTTTTATTTTGTGAAGAAAGTCCCTCAAGAGTAAGACCAAATTTACCGTATCGATCAAAATTAAGAATCCCCGGATCAAACTGGATTCTTAAAAATCCAAAGTTGCGTTGCAGTGATTGATTTGAACTGAGAAAGGCAGCGGGACCGATACTAATCGTTAAATAATTTAATTTCGCACGATTACTTATAAGGTACTTTGGATTTGGAGAAAAGTCGGGGTCTCTAATCCCTTCGAGTTTTAAAATTTTACTTTGGGATAACCTGATTAAGCCCAAATCGGTTTGAATCACGATAATATCGTTTTTGTTTTCAACGATATACCCACGGATCAATGTCCCTCCCTGCACGGAAGCGGAAATTACCGCAAAAGATCGATCCACATCTTTAGAGTCGCTTTTAATCGATTCTACGGATTCCCGGGGAAATGAATACTTCTGACCTTTCCAAAGGAATATAACCTCTTCGGAAGTCTGAGAAATAATTACTCCGAAAAATACTTCATCTCCAACCCGGATTTCTTCTGCCCAAATGACCGAACCGAGAAAAAACAGTGCAATTACCAAAATTTTATACATTTCTGCCCAAGATACCCCAACTCCGGCCCCTCTAGGCAAAAGTGTGTCTCAGTGGCATCAAATTTAACCTATCCCTCGAAGACAATTTTATTTGTATTTTCGTAAAAAACTTTTTAAAAAGAAACGTTAAGCGAAATGAAACTTCAAGTAATTGGTTACTTATCTAATGCGGTTTATTCTGGAAAAAAATTAATGAGTGGGAACTTTTTGAAGAATTGTTAGGTGCTAAAATATAAATTGATAATCAAAAAATAATTTTAAACATTAATCATACGGAAATTTAAAAACAAAACACATTATAGAATGTTTATATCTTCATTTGCAACTTATTCATTTGTAAATTTAGTTTAACGAATATAATCAAGTTCAAAAAACAAAGCTCTCTTCAGGGCTTCCATATTTGACGATGCACGATGAAGTTGATCGTAGCCTTCATAGAGCTTCTGTGATCGTAAACCCAGTCCAGATTCAGCAATGCTTCGATTTTTCTGTTCAATGGTTCCTTGAATTTTACCAAGTAATAGAATCAGGACTTCTTCTTCGTGGTCAAATGCCGCCAATGGATTCATTCGATGTAATAGTTCTTCGACTTGGTATTTTGTAGTCTGGAATTAGAGTGATTCTATTAAAGTTGAATTCAGAATAATCGCGCACCGAGCGCAGACTGGTTTCTTTTCAATTTCTTTAGGATAAAATTGAATCAGCTCTTCCATATCTTCGAATTCTACTGCAACTTGCAATTCATTGTCTGGATGCCTTAATTCTTTACAAAGACTATATCCATCATAGTTTTCCAAAGAAAAAATATGCTGAACACTCTGGTTTTTATAAGATCGCAAGAAATACACTTACAGCTCCTTTAATTCGATTTCTGAATCGAATTCTTTATTAGTATTAATAAAAGCATTAAATTTTCTTAATATGATCTTCGGCATTGCTCGCATATATTATTCTTCATTTTCTAACTTGAATTTTTGCAGATTTTCCATTATGTCTTATTCCAATTTTGTACTAATGATTTCTTGGTTTTTCCACATTTTCGGAACATATCATTTTATAAAAAATTATACTTATTGTATATTTAGCAACTAAATGTTTGTATTTTTAACTATCTCGGATATCATGCATCTTTATGGAAAATACAAATGTTGTTGGGTTGGAAAAGAATCTCCTCCTCGGAAAAGGATCAAATAGCTTTTCTCATTCGCTATTAGTAGCTCTTTGCAGGGAAGGCTATGAAATCCAAGTAGTTGACTGCGCAATCCGTTTCAAGGCGTACAGTGTCGCCGAAGCCACAAAGGGCTTTGAAACCTTCGTGCTGCATCAAATTCAAATTCAACGAGCTTTTACACCGTATCAACTTTTAGATTTTATGAATTCTCTCCTGGATTCCGAAGATCCAGAGCCACTAAAAGAACGACTCTTTATATTTTTAGCTCCCTCAAAACAGTTTTTCGACGGAGACGTAAAAAAGGATGAGAGAATCACTCTGCTCGATCGCTTAGTTGAGAAGTTCGTTCGGCTAAAAGAAAACGGGTTTCGATTTCTAATATCTGAATCAATCCAAAAATCCGATCCGATCTATCAAACGTATTTGCAAAAACTTAGCAGATCAATCGGTTCCACTGTAAAAGAAATCGCGGCTCAGGAGGTGCCAAACGATGGGACGGACAGTAACACCTTATTCACGCGAGATTGATGGAGCGACAGAACGCTTCAAAGACTTTCGACGCGCACTACCGAGAAAACATCAAGAAGCATTCGATGATATTATGCGAATCGCAAAAAGTCATCTGGCGGCAGGTGTAATGGCTTCGAATCCCTATTCGATCGAAACTATTCTTCTTTCTAATATCGTAGTATTGCGTGATGAATTGAACGATTTAAAGAAAAGACTGGAAAAGTATGAAGGAAAACAGCTTTGAAGGATTCTTAATCGATCTCTATGATTTAGAAGGAAACATCACACTTTGGATCAAAGGTGAAAGTGAACTCCGATCCTTTCATGACGTTTTCTACCCCACCTTCTATATTCATGGAAACGAGAGATATCAGAATAATTTCATCGCTCGCTTAATCGGACTACGCGCGCTTCTGCGACCTCCGAAACAACTGAATAAATTAGGATTCTATTCAAATAAGCCAGTGTCGGTCCTTGAAATATCACTCTCGGTTCCTTCAGTATTACGAAGAATCTATCACCGATTACATGCGTTTTATGAAAAGCTTGATATCTATCATTCGGATATTGAGCTTACAACCGCTTACATGTATGCAAAGAAGCTTTATCCGTTCGCAAGAGTCCAAGTCACGTATGAAGGTCAGAGACTAACTTCGATTAAGCCGCTCAGTGATTTACAAGATGCCGACTATGAAATTCCTAAACTGCGAACAATGGATCTCTATTTTAAACTCAACCATCGTATCGGTTATTCACAAGCAAATCCACTCGTCATTTCCACCGATGACGGATTCCATGAGGAACTCTTTTTTCCTAACGCAGTAGATCTTCTTCGCAGAATTAACGAGATCCTCAAAGAATTCGATCCAGACATTATTGTAAGCGCATTTGGCGATCAGGCCATCATGCCGTTCTTATTCTCTTTAGGTCAGCAACATCATTTTAAACTCCTGCTGGACCGAGATCCTGGAAGAATAACACGCAAAATTCAGACGAAAGGAACCTCCTTTGAGTCCTATGGACAAGTTATCTACCGTGCTCCTAACTATCCTTTATTTGGAAGACTCCACATCGATAGTTGTAATTCCTTCGTGTTCAAAGAATCCTATCTTCTCGGTATATTCGAACTCGCACGATTAAGCAGAATTCCTATTCAACGGATGGCACGCGCCTCCACCGGCACCGCATTGACGAATATCGAAATGGCGGTCGCACTGAAAAAGAATTATCTTGTCCCTTGGCAAAAATCGTCTCTGGAAAGATCGAAAACAGTCTATGAACTCATCCGAGTCGATAAAGGAGGACTCGTTACACTCCCCGATTTAAGCAGCGGATCTCTTTTAGAAAACGTTGCACAGTTAGATTTCGCTCAAATGTATCCTTCGATCATGAGTTCCTACAATATTAGTCCTGAAACTGTGAACTGTAGCTGTTGCGAAGACGATGAAACTAAAACCTACATTCCAGGAACGACGTATCATTGTTGTACTCGTCGTCGAGGAGTCGTTTCTGAGGCTTTAGAGGATATTCTCAAACGTCGTAAGTATTACAAAGACCAGATCGAGCTTAAATCCGAACGATCAGCGATTTACGACGCAAGACAAAACGCCTTAAAATGGATGCTCGTAACTTCTTTCGGTTATCTCGGATACCGCAATGCTAAATTCGGAAGATTAGAGAGCCACGAATCCGTTACAGCAATCGGACGAGAGGTATTGCTGATTGCTAAGGAAGTCACAGAAGATCTCGGATATACTTTTCTCCATGCCATTACTGATTCTCTGTTTATTTCAAAACTGGATTCAGCTCCTTTCACACGCGAGGAACTTCTTTTACTTTGCGCGGCGATTACCGAAAAAACGAAAATACAGCTAAAAATTGAAGGTATCTATGAATGGCTAATGTTCCCAGCTTCAAAAAACGATCACCAAATTGGAGTTGTAAATCGATACCTCGGAAAATTCTTGCAAGGTGAACTGAAAGTAAGAGGCATATTCGTTCGGCGAAAGGATATGCCTACATTCATCAAACGATTTCAAACCGAACTGTTAGAAACGATGCAATCGTGTTCAACGAAGAACGAGCTTTATGAAAAACGACCATTCTTAGACTCCTTGTATTTTCAATATGTGAAGGCACTCCTCGATGGTAAAATCGAAATAGGAGATCTCTTAATGAAAAGGACGATTTCGAAAAGCTCCGAAGAATACGTTGCGAAGAATTCTTCATCTCAGTCGTTAAACTCGTTAAATGCTCAAGGAATCAAGATAGAACCCGGGGAAAAAATCAAGTATCTGGTAGTTCAAGGCTGGAAACAAAAACGAGAATACCTTCCTGAAGAAATTGCTGTAAAAGTCACAGTTCGACCAAAAATTCACATCGAATTTTACAGAGATTTGTTAATTCAAGCCTTAGAAGAAGTCACTGAACACCTACAACCGCGCGAATATTTTAAAGCTCTCAGACAAAAACAATTGCTTTTACCTTTTAAACTTGTTAGTTAATAATTTATTATGTGTGGTAGATATTCGCTAAACGCCTCAGCGTCTCAGGTCATAGAATACTATAATCTAAGATATGAAACTGATCAAATCCGACGAGAATTCCGGGAAGAGAAAGAAGTTTTCCCGACACGGGTGGAGCCTGTTATTCAAAATTTAAACGGAAATCGCTCTTTGATTCATACACACTGGGGATTGAAAAACGTTGAAGTAAATGGAAAAATTCTAAAGAAACCAATAATTAATGCGACAATCGAAAAGATAAAATCCTATTGGAAATGGGCAAATGCGTTAGAGTCGAATCGGTGCATAATTCCAGCTACCGAATATTGGGAATGGAGTGAAACAATTCCAAAACCAAATAACCGATTTCGAATGAGTTTAGAAAACGAGGAGATCTTTTCGTTCGCCGGTTTAAACGTCCCATTTAAAGACGATGATGGAATGCAAAAAATTGGATTCGTAATAGTTACGATGCCAGCAAACAAGCATGTCGCACAAATTCACCACCGACAACCAGGATTGATACTGAAAAAAGATTTTGAGTCTTGGCTTGATGATTCTTCAAAAGATCCAGAGAAAATTATTTATCATGCCGAGGGAAATGAAATACAATTTGTTCATGAAGTTCAAAATATGAATAAAGATATTTTAAGAATAAATAAAAAGGAAAAAAGAGACGACAATTTAAAACTATTTTAAGATGACAAAGCAAATATAAATACAATCCAAAAATAAATCAAGCTAACCCGATCAATGAAATAGGTATCTAAATAAGTAATTGATCCCAAAATTCTAACTAACAAGCAACCTTATTAACTTCTAAGTGAATCGAATTCGAATTCAATAATCCTTTGTAGTAATTCATAATGGTTCTTTGAAAAAGCTATTCACTTCAAGTTTTAAATTAGCGTAACGTATAAATTTATTTTTCTCATCCAAATCCCAATCAACGGGAAGCTTAAGCAGTTTTTTGTCTTCATCTTTTGTAACTGTTGCGAGAATCCAATTTTTGCGGAGTATTTTTTCAATTCGAGCTATTGAAATCGACTTACCATTTTTAGCGGCCTCTTCGGCTTCACATTCGAGGCGCGATTGAAAGTAATGTTTTGGTACTACGTGTTCAAAAACGAGACCGGAGTATTTTTTGCCTTTTAATTGTCGATGAGCTTCAACACTTGCAAAGTGGGTATTATGATATTTGTTAGGATCTGGGAACAGACTCAACCAAGCATTTGAGAGAAACTTATTTCGCCCCTCCCGCAATCCTTTGCACAAGAGCGGATCTTGCCAATCAATGCCATTAAGCAATTTGGCATACACAGCTGATATTTTTGCAATTGAATCCATCGAAGACACCGTAGAGAAGAGCATACGAACTACAAGTAAATTTAATGTAAGAAGAGTCTTTCATTGAACGACTGTAAATCTGCAAAAAACTTTCTTAAATACTTTGTTGATTCCTTTCTCTTAAAAGGAAAATATTTTACGATAATTTTCGGATATCGATCAAATATAAATGTAATAAAACAGAGACCTTCGATTTTTTTCTGTAAATTCGATGGAATTGAACGAACTAATTGAGGGTGAGGAATATTATCGCAGAAAATTATGCAATTTGGAGATTCATAGTTAGATAATTGGGTTACTGCTTCTTGAATACCATTCTTAATAATTTTTACGAAATCGCTTTCAGATTTTCTCGAAAAACCAATAATTTGACCATTCATTCCTGCATCGATTTCTTTTGACAAAAAATAATCTACGCGCCCTATCAGCGGAATTTTAATAAATAATTTATCTTTTCTAATTCGCCTATTTAGTAATTCATATAGCCAATCACAATATAAATCGTATTTTGCAACAATATCTTCAATTACTTTTCCATCGACAATTTCATCCATACGATCGGAAGGTAAAAATCTAATATCTGAAATTTTATTTTTTAAGGCAAACCTCGAAATGACCTGCGATAATAAATCAGAAAGCACTCTTTTATTTTTATTCGCACTACTTATTCCAAGTGTTTTGATTTCTAAAGTTATTTTCCTTGAATCATCATAGATCACCTGCATATCAGGAGTCTTGTTTACTCCTGTTGGTAATAATCTAACAGACTTGTTATTTCGTATAAAGTAATAAGAGATCAAAAGCTCATTAAAAATTGAATAGAACTTCTCCTTTGATCGAAGTTTTCCTTCTATTTCGCGATCTAAACCAATTGATTCTTTACAACTTTTTATCACTAAGCCATGGAGAAATAAATTAAGTATATCATGTGTTCCATTTGCATTAATATGTCGAGAAATTGGATGTTCGCTGTCTAAATTCTCTGAAAACTCATTAACAAAGAAGAATATTTCTGATAAATCATTCTCATTTAATTTTAAGTTATAATCAACGATTAACTTTTGAATCTCATCATTGAGTATATAATACTTAATGCTGAAGAACGTTTGCATGAAGTTAGACGTTGTATTTTTTGTTTTTACGCTCAGGGATAATGTAAGCTGTTTCGATATGCTCCAAGACAGCAACGAGTAATTCCGTAATGATAAAGAATTGCTTGCTCGATTCTATCCAAACTTGCTGATCAAGAATCTCGTCTGTCTCATCAAGTGAAATTGAAATAGGAATTTATTTTGAATTTTCTTTATCAGAAAAGAACTTAATTGCAGAGAAAAGATGTGAATTTGATAAATGAACGTAACTTGATAGCATTCCGTAAAAGCTTTTGCCCGCCGGATATAAAACCTCTAATTCTTTAATCAGTTCTGCATCGGTCATTTTCTTACCATTATGGAGTTTCAGATTACGGATTTTTCCCCCAACAAAGAAGGTTTCTAAAAATTGATCGGCATCCTGCGCTTTGAAAAGCGCTACGGATCTGAGCAAGCTATCCAGTTGTAGTCGAATTAATGGAGCCGCACATTGATAATTGTTCGTTTCATGCAGGAGAATGAAGCCGCTAAGTAACGCACGAGCCCGCTTGAAGATTGTAATAATAAAAAGCTCATAAGTACTTTCAATGGGACTCTCATTCCTCTCTTCCATGAACTTTTTTGCCGAATCAAATAAATCAGCACGTTTTTGCTCCAGCATTTTGCGAGATTCTTCAAGTGTCATACAAGCTCAATTATATATACTCTAACTATTACTTAGTAACATTTGTTTATTTTCGGCAAAATCTGTTTTCAACTGCACGATCATCCTAAGAGAATACATTCGCTTTTTTAAACGTTAGCTTCAGTTTAAATTTTTTACAATGTTTTATTAATTTAAGACTAACAATCCGAAATAATCTTTAGATTATAAATAGTAAATTGAACTTAGTCATCAATCTTACGACCAACAGCAATATAATTATAAGGACTTTCATTATCATCGATATTCTTAGCTATAATTAATGCGTATTTTGCATAAGAGTTGTTAAATACTTGCGATTCCGCTGATTCAATAAACTCATATTTTCTGTGAATAGTTGAATCACTATACAAAACAAAAGCTAAACCATATTCTGATCCATAAGGGGGAGCGAAAATTAAAAAATTCTGTAAATCCTCAGCATCCCAGTTATTTGATATTTTCAATTTCATATGAGTGATAAAGTTAGTAATCTTTTCTTGATCAGTTGGAGAATATCGACTCAAAGCGACCCCAAGAACAGTCCAACCAGGCGTTGATCTTTCTTCTAACTTTATCAAAATATTTTTGAATATTTCACATATTTGCGGCCCAGGTTTAGGAACATCTATACCGGCATCCTTTGAAGAATAATAGTGATCGATAGGACTCGACATCATCGTTATATTTAAATTATCCTTACTATCTTCGTTAATATAACCATAACTAAAAAGAGTTCCAGAATAAAAACCTAAGTAATCTAATTCATCGCCAGTTATATTAACTTTTTCATCTAATAAAAGTTCAGTCCTTCGTTCGAAATAATGAATAATATGAACTGGATGATCAAGAAAATCGAATACAGTTTCGAAATCAGCTAAATTAAGAGTTGGACAAAGTTCAATGGATGATGGCATCCATTCAGTCGCTTTCAAATTTCCAATATTAGATTGTAAGGTTGCAAAATCTTCCAGCGAAACTGAAATACGAAGTATCTTATTTATATTTTTTAGATCAACTGGAAGTTTTTGTCTAAGCTCATCATCAACATTAGGATTTTCTATTAAATACTGAAGTCGCTCTTCAAGTCGTTTAGATTGAATTCCAGGGGAAATTATTATTTCCTTTATATGCCTCTTTATTCTATCGGGTGCGCCTCTTAATGCAGCTGAACTAATTCTATGAGATTTAGCTTCAATAATTATTGCATATACATCAATAAAAGTAATTAAATCTGTTTCGTATTGAGTATCTTTTTCAAACCAGTTAACCTTTGCAACCGTCGATATATCCGGAAAACGTTTCTTAACTATAGCTTCTATTTTTTGTTCTAAATAAACTGACCTTCTTACATGCAATGCATCTTTAAAATATTTTTCAATTAAGGAATCTAAAATTGTAAAGGAATTACTAAAAAATAAAATAGGTATCGGACAGAAATACGCATCATTAATCTTAATAATGGGTTTCTTCCAAATTGGGTTATCCAAGAAAAAAAACTCAGGATTGCTTTCTTCCAAATCTCCCGGTTCGTATGAGAAATAATCAAAGATCTGTTCTATAACTTTAGAATGTATTCCGCAACAGTCCGAAATTTCTTCTAATGAAAATGAAAATATTTCCGGGAGATTTTGATTTTCATAACTTAAAATCAAATTAAATAAAGCTTCTCGATTTAGAGACAACTTCGATATTACTTGATTAAGCTTATTTTCTTCGTTCGCATTTGCACCTCTGAACAAATTAAATCTTCGAATCATTTCGGAACGATTCGAAGATTTATACATATCTTTCAAACGATTTGAATGCTGGGTCATTAACTTTTCAGTCTGTGCTATCATACTTGAAAAGACATTAATTACTTCGGAAGGTGAAAACCCTACCTTCTCCTTGAGAAGGTTATCAAATTCACCGTATAACTCTAATAGTATTACTTTTACCTGACTAAAATATCCCCAATTTCGGATATTACTTGTATGATTCCGGATGAATTCTTGAAACATTACGATCCCCTTCTCTTTTTCCTCCAAATCAAAAACTTCGGGATTCATTCGTGAATACGAAAAAGTAATAAGTAAATCTTTTATTTTATCGTGGACTATTTGTAAATTGTGAGGTGGTAAAGGTTCTTTTCCCCACATGTCCTTTGGTAGCATTAAAGCAAGGGCTTGTAGAATTTCTATATGTGGTTGCTCAATTTCTCTTGTTTCGTCAACGGTTTCGACGCCGTTATCGTTTACTCCAATGCTAAGTGAATAAGCCGAAAAGAAGGAAAGAATAATTTCAGGACTGAATTCCTTTAAAATTTCGGTAAGCTCGAACAAAGTTTGTTCTAAGAGTATTTTATTTTGGGTACTCAACTTTGAAAAGAACTCTTTTTTCTCATCTATTGTAAGATTTACTAAAGGATTATCTAATGTTTGAATAATTGGAGGTTGAATTTTACTTTTTAGAAATTCAAATTTTTCATTCGTATTTTTTTTTATTCCTCCTTTCCTTCTGCTACTCTTTCTTCTCACCATTATTCTTCCGATTTTTCCTATAACTATTGATCAGATTAACTTTCCAATTTTACTATAATTATTTTTGAAATAACAATTGTTCATTTTAATATTATAAACAGAATAGATTAGATTCTTTCGATTCACAATTCAACTGCACGATTGCGGAAGATTTGCGCAGTTGAAAGGATTTATAATTAAAATTGTTTGAACCTTCCCTTAACATTTTCTCATTCTTTTTAAAATATGAATATTCCCGAATTCATACCATCTTGAAAAAGTAAAAGAAGAGTATTGAGATAATGAGAGGATCTAATTATCGTAATTTACTTAGATTCCCGGAATACGAAGACATTCCACAAAATTTAATACTTTTCATAATAAAAAAACCAACTAAACCAAATATTTTAAAAACTGTAGAAACCAAAATCTTTCCGAAAGATATTTGATAATAAATTTAAAAGGCGCTTTTTCAAATTCTGTTTTAAATTCTATAGCGGGCTTTGTTTCTTGAAGTATTTTTAAATTATCAATTTTAGAATTAATCAATTCAATATTAATATCTTCTTTGGATTTCTCTTTACCTTTAATTACAGATTCTAATTTTTCTATTCTTTCTTCCAGTGCTCGATTCTTTTCTCGTTCTTCTTTATAAAGGCTATCCTTAAAAATCTTTATAGCTTCTATAACGCTTTCTCTCGAAGCTCGAAAAGTTTCTTTTTCATTTTTAAAATGATCCTCAATAATTAAAATAGCCGATCGCCAATCTTCTGGTGGCAAGCCGGCGTTTTCCGAAGCAATATTTTCTTCAAAAAGTCTAAATACACTATTCGCGCTTTCCATTTTAAAATAAGGAATACTCTCAACCACGTAACCCCAAGAGTGCGCAATAAATCTCGTATCTTTGAATCCCTCACCTTCGATCCACATTAGAAGTGTAATTTTATCTAATGACACGACACCAGAAAGTTCAGAATCAAATTTTGATTTCAATTCTCGCTTGTACCAAGACTGAAAATGAAAATCTGCAGTAATAACAGGGTACCGAAAATCATAAAAAGAATTAACTTTCTTGAATACTTCTCCTAAATATAATAAATTAATATCGTGATCTATTGATTCTTCATAAAAACTTCTATCATGCCTTTTGTCCGTTTTATAACGATCTAAACTAAATAGCAGCTTATCCCATTCAGAAAATTTTCCATGATTGTCCAACTTACTTGATTCATCAATTATTACTTTAAATTCTTTTAGTAAATTAGATATTGTTGCCTTGCCGTAATGCATCAAGTTGTAGGTTAGCTGTGCGTTTGCATTTTTAAAATACTTTATCTCATCATTTCTTTCTTTAATTAATAAATTTGATAACTCGTTAATAGTTTCAATTGAAATCACCAAAGAACAATTGAATTTATTTATATACTCAAATAACTCATGGACATATTGCTGCCTGGATTTTCCATTTATTCCTAAATAATAAGTTAATATATTAGTATCGATGATATAGCTTTTGTTTTCAATTTTTGAATTTCTATAATTAATAGCAGTAAAGTAAAGATAAACGAGAACAGTATACAGGAGTTTGTTTAAGCATTTAACTAATTCACTTGCCGGATCAACTTGATACGCATAAGAAATAAATTCTAATAATAGCTTTTCTCTTTTTGGAAGAGAGTTCCTCTTTTCTTTATTATTCTCGCTGTCAAGTATAAGATCATTTATTGAATCAAGAGCTTCCGTAAATTGGTCAAAAGTGCAACGATCAACACCATTGTTAAATAAATATTCGTTAAAAGATTTTATTACAGTCCCTACTACACTATCATATTCAGCAGTAAACTTTCCAAGTTCATGACTCAAAGCAAAAGTATCATTCTTACAAGTTAATATATCCTCTGAAAATTCTAAGGCGATAAATTCCTGAGATAAACTTGTTAATACCTTATCAAGTAAAGTTAAAGGTATATAGATTCCATATTTCTTTTTTATATTATTTTGAATTTTAAAATTTTTTTCTGATTTATTTACATAATCCAAAATGTATTTAAGAACAAAATACTTAAATACAATCGTTTCATTAACTTTATTAGTGTAACAAGTAGTGAGAAAGAAAAATTCTTTTTGGTTAAATGAAGTCATTATTCCCTATAATAAGCAAATTTAAAATCTATCTTTATTTCTTGTTTCGAGCGGATAACTTTCAAAACTAATTGCATCTTATCCATCTGAAATCTATCTATAA
Organism: Leptospira barantonii; assembly: GCF_002811925.1. NCBI lineage: Bacteria > Pseudomonadati > Spirochaetota > Leptospiria > Leptospirales > Leptospiraceae > Leptospira > Leptospira barantonii. The sequence continues at coordinate 671,997 of NZ_NPDS01000002.1, read as the reverse complement.
AACAATTGGTATATTAAAATTTACTGTTGTACTTTCAAGAATATTTTACTTGACCCCATTTCAATGTACTTATCATTTGTTTAGTACTTCGAAATGGGGGAACAATAATGCCAAGTAACACCGCCAAAATAATCCAGTTTGAAACTTTTACAAGAAAAGGAGATAAGAACTCTAAGAAACCAGCAATGGAGCCTATTGGATTCGCTAAAGGGCTAACCAATGAAACTATGCAGAATCTTCTCAATAGGTTCTCGAATCCAACAACAGAAGAAAATTATCGTAACCGCGCGCTCTTCCTCTTCATGTCGATCACTGGTCTTCGAGCTAAAGAAATCGTCAGTAGTAAATTCTCAGACCTACTTGAGGGTCCATCGAGCGAGACATTGCTTAAGTATAGGAAGAAAGGAGGGAATAGTAGCTTCGCTGTTTTACCGAAGTATTTAATCGAGAAAATCAGAGACTACCATTCAAAATTCCAGATCGAATCTGATTCCTTTTTTCATTCTTTACCTAAACGAAATCAAACTCAAAGATCTCCTCTTTCAAAGCGCGGATTGCAGTTCATTGTCTCTTCCTGGAATGTAAAAACATGCCAGGGTAGAAATGTTCACTGTCACGCTTTCAGACACACTGTTGGAATTCGGTTATTACAAGAAGCTGGTTCGATTGCGGCTCAGAAGGTTCTTGGACATTCTTCACCTATCACAACGAGTAAATTCTACACTCTACCTTACTTCGATGGCTCGGAATTCTTGAAAACGTGGGATTAAAGAGATTTTCTTTTGTAAAATATATTATTAACCTATGGATCAAACTGAGAATTCAAACAATACAATTTTATACTCGCTCGAAGAGGCGCTCGATGATGGAACATTATTCGACTTAAACGATTGCATCTATCATGAGATGGCTCAGATAATTTACAGGTATCCAGTCATGATAACCTGTGATCTTTTGGACTTCATCATCTCGGTAAACTATACTAAAGATCCGAATTTTAATTATCATGAGATCATCGGTGAAATCCTTACGAAGAGTCTATTCGGAAAAACTGAGTTCATAGAACCGGCAACCCAGAAATTCAAAGTTTGTTATGACTTTAGAGGGAAGACCTTAACTAAAGAACTCAAGATAAAAAGCCACCTCGGTTTATCCGGCGAACCAATAATCATTCTTTCGCTAACGCATGAGGAATTCGGATATTGATGATATTTACAAAAATCTTAATTCTTAACTAAAACTATCACTCATTATATTCTGTAACAACATATTTGAATTTCCGAACTAAATAAGTCTTTCTAATGTATTCAAATAACATAATCTTCGCTGAATTCATTTTTTTTAGTTTCAAATCTTAACAGAACTTTAATAAACAAAAAATAAAAATAATATACAATCGGGTTTCTTCGTAGATTATCACCATGTAAACCATGTGCAACGTTGTGCCTTAATTGAGCCCCATTCGGATCTACAAGCAGAGCTTTAAAGTCAAGAATCTCCGATTCGAAAAAATAATTTTTCATTTTTTGGTGATTTAATATTGAGTCTAAATTGTATTCCTTTTGAATATTAGTGCCAGATTCCTGATGAACGACCGAAACACCAGCCAGTCTTAAAAGATTTCTTAAAATATTTTCAAATAAAGGAACTCCTATGTAAGCAAATTTATGGAGTTCCGAATTCATTCCATAATACAATGCAGAAATAGCCAGTTCTTTCTGATCTTCAAAAATAATCGGAGATTTCTCCACAATAGAACTTAAAAATTCGCTATCGTAATAATTCAAAGTATTCATTTCAAAAATTGCAAGAGGAATTACATTTGCACCGTAATACCTTTGATTAAAAGAGTAAAATTCTATGAGATCAGCTTCAAATTCATTATTAGTATCGTTTCTTCTTCCATAAAAAGATTCCCCTGAAGCTGTAATTTTCGAACGGCCATCAAAAGATACTCTTCCAAATAAATTCGAAAATACTGTCCTATCTTTGCGACGTTTTATCTCTTTTAAAGCGATAATTTTCGAAGGAGGATCATATAGTTCAGTAAATGCTTGAATAGCTATCAAGCGATCAGAATGACCAACTTTTTGTCTAATTGCGGCTACTGAATCCGTTGCATCAACACTGTGCGTGAAAGTTACAAATTCATTGGATATGCCTACTTCTTGATATCGCATTAACCGATTATAGTAAGAATCTCTAATACTTTCATTAACTTTAAATTGATTTAATGAATCAATCGCGTCTCTAATAAATTTTGCGGCGATTAAATTTGATTTTCTGGCTTTAATCACTTGAACTGCGGACCGCTTTAATGATCTCGCTTTTAAGAGCGCGGACGTGCGGACCAATTTTTCTAAATTACTTTTTTTCGCCCCACGCGCGAGTAACTCATAATAGCGTTGTTCGCGATCATGCGCCTTTTCCTTAGCACTTAAAAAAGCTTTTTCTTTAACCAATTGAAAAAACTTATTAGGAATTTCTCTTTGAAATTCGCAGTATAACGATAACAAATTCCATTGCTTAAAGGATTCTTCAGCGGTCTTATCAATTTCAATAACTGTGAAAAGTTTATCGCAAATTTCGTTTACCTTTTCTAAATCCTTTAGCTTCGAAGCAATCGTTAATGCTCTTTTTAGTAAGTCAATGGAGTCCCAGGTCGTTTCTACTTCAAAGAATATTTTACAATAAGTGTCGATCGCTCTTTTAGCGGCTTGGTAATCCTTTTTAAAAATCCATTTAAAATCTTGAATTCTTGATAATAGTTCTAAATCAAATATAAATTCTTCTATTTTGAATAGTATTGAAAGGTTTTCCATTTCGCGAATCGGGTCAGAGTTCACAAAGGGATTTTCTATATTTTCTAAATTCATCCGAAAATTGAAAATCACTGCCACAAAATGAATGAATTCAAAATTACCTACTTTCAGACTGGTTTCATGCTCCAACGCTAATTTTTCTAATGCCTCCGCTTTCTTTCGATTCGAAATATTTAATTCTTCACTACATATTTCTAATTCGAATGATAAATTCTCAAGATTTACGGATAAAATTTTAATTATGTGCAAAACGGATTCTCTATAAACTTTATCTTTTATAACTAACTATTAGAATTCATAATATTCCAAGCCAACTTAGCTTCTTCTAAAATATTAAACTCTTCGGTCTGTAATTTACAAGATTTACAGACGATCCGAAAAAGCCACCCTCGATTAACGCCATCAAATCGCTTTTTAGTATCGATTCCAAACCAGTGGTTGCAATTTGGACAAGCCTTCAAATGAATATTACTTGAATAATATTTAGACATTCTAATAAACTTTTAAAGAATATATTATAATTCAATACCGTTTCTTCCTAAAGAACCCAACCCTTTCGTATTAAGATTCTTTCGTAGTAAAAGAAATTTTCAGTTACAATCCAATAAACATTATTCTTCTTCACAGTCACTTGCTTGCTATTGAGTTTAATCCCGATTATCCTACAGAATCTACTTACAAACCGAACCGGCTCTTTTTTGTAGATATCAGTAATTTTAAAAATAATCTCCGATATTTCGACTTCATTCGCAGAGATAAACTCAACTATACCCTCGAGATTTTCAGCGGCAAAATTTTCCGATGGTATCAATTTCCATATTTCCTTGTAAAGCCTTGCCCTTTTTATGCTGGAGGAAATTTGATCGGATTCCATTTGAGAATTCAGTATCAAATCAATGTTTTTCAAATTGTTTAAATCGCTCATCAACAAACCAAAATTCAAAAGGCATTCCTTGAAAGCTTCGACAGTCATTTTCGATCTGCAATAGAAATTCAGATCATCATGACTCTCTGCATTATTTTCATCAAAAGCTAATACACTCTTAATCTCGTATATGGCAAGGGACTCCATTTCTTCTATACTTGAAGGTTCCTTCCGTTTAATTGCTCGAAACTCTACATCAGAAATCTGTGTCCCACTTAAGATACGCTCGAATGATAACGTAGCAGTGAATGATTCATAGACCTTGTTAACCGTTGTTTTCTTATTTGGAACATAGAATTTAACTAAAGGAATATTTTCATAATTCAATTTATCTATAAATTTTACACGGTATCCACGACTTACCAATCCAACAACCAAATTGAAGTAAAAATTCGATAGGATTCTTTTTTTATAACCGTTCAAAAGAAAAGAGTTAATTATGAATGATAAAGTCCCGACCGGTTTCTTTGTAATGTTTTTACTGCTATACAACTCATTATAGATTTTATGATTCCGCATATAATCGCGCAATCCAACTCTAAAGTATTCTGAATAAACATTACCTTCAGTGAAAAAATCATCTATATCATTTTTAAATAACTTATCGGCACAAAACAAATGAAGTTCATCAAATTGGCGGAATCTATGAGCCATCTGAATCGCTTCGATGTGATCCATCTCTATTTTCGAATTCACTAAGAGGTAGTTGAATTTCGAGAACGGTAAGTTAAAATCAACTCCACTCGACAGAACAGGAGAATACAATACTGCATCATATTCTTCAAAAAGAAATTTGTTTTGAAGTAATGAAGATTGTTCTTCTTCGCTTATCGATTCTCTATCAAAATAAATTATTCGTTTGTTTTCGCCGAACCTATTGCTTAACCACGCCACGAGATTTTTGACTTTTTCTTTCGAAAAACTGGCTACAGATACTTTTTCGCCCTTTTCCAGCGCATTAACAAGATGTGAAATGATTAAATTTTCTTTATCGTAAAGGAACAAATCTCTGTCTTGATTTGGAAGGTGTTTATTAAAGATATAAACCAACTTTCGTATTTTCAGAACGTTCCGAATAAAACTCAAAGCAATTGGGGGAAAATCAGCAGAGAGAAATTTTCGCTCTTTCGAATTCGAAATTAAATACTGAAAACTTGCAAATATAAGCGTTTGCCTCTTTTCGCAAGTTTCACCGTGAATGTGGTTAACAAATTGATCGAATTCATCAATTACAATCATTCGATTCTTATAGCGATTCAGATCGAGCTTGAAAATTGAATTTATACAAATGACTATGTTTTCATCAACGTTTCTTAACTCAAAATCGGAAAGATCATTATAAAACAGAACGTTAACTCGCGCATTCCTTAGCCTAAACACAACTTCTTTAGCAAGTTGCTCTCTATGAGTAATGTAAATAAATTGATTCGAATGTAATAAGTTAATGATAAACTCAGTTTTCCCCGTTCCATGAGCGGAATGGATAATTGCATCTTTAGAAAAGTATAATTCGCCTATATTTAAATCCAAATATCTATTATCCATGACCACATTTGCGGAATCTGGAACCGGAAGCTCTTTAGGTCCATTCAATCTGCCATTTTCATAGTTTCTATGATTGAAATACTCCTGAAGACTCCATCCGTGCTTTTCAGCCTCAAGATATAATGAATTTATATCAACCCAGTATTCAGGAATTGCTAAACTCTCAAAAGTATCCGGGAATTGGTCTTGTAGATAAGGCCAAAGTAATTCCTTAACCACGTCTTCATCGAAGTGAAAGTAAATTGTGTTAATAATAAATGAATAAAGCTCCCTGCTCTCTTCATGCTCCGACATGAAAGGAGGAAAATAGTTTAAAGCGTGTTTGATTATCTCTTTTTGCTCGTTAGGATACTCAATACCAAATTGATTTTTTATAATATTCATCTCCTATTGGTTATCTGCTTTTGAAGTATTAAAACCTGAGAAAATTATTTAACTATAGTTAGTTTTTTATAATATTACATTACTTAGTGACTTAATGTTCAATTTATTGTCACATTTATACTACCATTATTATCCAAGCATTACTTAATTAATGCATTGCAACTATCAATCTTCTTACAATGACAACTACGAACGAGCTTTTAAATTTCAAATAATAACTAATAATGCATAACACCGGCGGCAAATATCGACCGCCAATAGGATATTAAAATGATTATAAAAACTGTGAACCCCGGAACACCTGAGGAATATGAGATTCATTTAAACGAAACAAATAGTGGACTAATATTATATCCAAAGCTGAAGACAAATCATCCAATAGCCGTAAAGGATTTCTTAGACCCAAAGCAAATATATGTCATTTTAGTCGAGTTAGATCGATTGGAACTAAACGAAATAGACTTCACTGAAGTTCAAAGTATTGCGGAAGCGTTGAAATCGCGAATAGAAGAAATAAGAAAATTTATACACAATGCAAGGAAAAAAGGATGGATACGGATATGCGGATATAAGGCTGAAATAGTATTTAGAGAAGTATTTGGAGTCAATATTCTAAATTAAGATCGGCGGAAGAGCTATTTGTCTTAAATCAAAGAATCTTAGATCAGTAGCTCATATTTTAACGAGAATCAACGTCAGACTGAAAGACTTGTTCAATAACCAGGATTTACAGTTGATCTTCATTTTTGATCTTCTCAATTAGCTCGGAAACATATTTCTCTATAAAAGTATCTGTTCATTCTTTATTCCAATAACGAAGTTCTAAATCAGAATTAGGAGTTCCAAACAGCTTTTTAACAGCATAATAGTTTCGCTCGTTACACTCTTGTTCATCCATCTTTCTTTCTAACTCAATTTCACTTCTAAATATAGGAAATCTTTCTGTGAATATATTTTAAAGAGCCTTAAGAAAGTTCAGAATGAATAACAGTCAAAGGTAAAAGTTAATAGTTCAGCAAACCATTAATAAGATAAGAACTTAGATAAACACTTCTCGTAAGGAAAGAAGATTAAAAGAGAATAGGAGTATGATTCTTTTATACTATAAGCTCTGTAAAGATCAGATAAAATTGTTCAGACAAGAACCATAAAAGAATGGTTCCTACAGATTTAACAACAATTTAGAAGTTCAAAGAAAGTAAGAGAGCCTTCAAAGAAACATTTTTTTATAGAATAATAAAGAAATTTTTTTTCAGTAAAGGATGTTGAAAGGATTTGAGGTTAGATAATAGAATATCTTTGTTAGAAAAAGTGAAGAAGTGCACTATTGTTATCGGAATCAGTGCCGAAGCGATTCCGAGTAGAAAAAAGAGTGAATTAGAAAATCGAAGTCATTTATTATATCCTTAGTTAAAGCAAATTAGACAACATCAAAAACTTTACTCTTAAATACTCACCACACTCAAATTAACTCATAAAATTAAAACTGAGAATCTTTTCGCATAAATAATGGAGAACATTAGCTTGGTTCCATATGCGTCTCTGCGTGCATCCTAAGAGAATACAGAGCAAGTTATTCCGAGTTACTACACTCTAACGAATTTCTCTGTTCTAAGTTAAAGAAATTTTTCTCGAATCCATTTCAAGAATATTCAAAAACATCTAACGCGTAAAAAAACCAGCGCATTCTTTTACTTTTTCGAACATTCAGCATCTTCCGTGGATAGAATAACTACATAACCATTACAAATGGAGAGAGTAGGAAATGGAAATTATATCAGAACTTTATGGCGCGAATATCTTTTCGGATGAAATTAGTAGCCGATTATCACTTATAAAGGATTCAGAATCAAACATTCCTGTCTTTAGCGATATTGATACTTATACCGGAATTGATACGATTCAGCTTTTAATACTCGAAACTAACTTACAAATCATAAATCCTTATATTTTTAATTTTAGATACGATAGGAAAAGTCGAGCTCTAATACTTGCTAAAGATGATTTGCGAATTATTAAAAGGAGATTCGATACCGCCTGTTATTATTACACTATTCAATTTTCTGTCTCCAGCATATTGCATGGGATAAATCTCAGTTCGAATACTCCGATTTATTACGAAAAATTAATTAAAATTCTCGATAGGAAATTCGAAAAATTAGGATTCAGAATAACTAATTGGAAAGATGTAAAGACATCAAGAGTCGATACTTTTCGAAATTTAATTCTCAAAATTGATTATGATGAATATTTTGAATTGTTCAGAGCTCTGAATTTTTTAAAAAGCGGAACAGAAAATAAAAATACTATTTATTATAAGAATAAAGAAACTGAAGCATGCATTTACGACAAAAGCGAACAAATGAATATAAAATCGATCGAAAATATATTGCGCGTGGAATTTAGAGCTTTTAAGACGAGGAAAGCAAAAAAGCTCTTTAAATCATTTAATCCTAATTTCAAAAATGATGATCTTGCCTATCTTTTTCATCTCGAAAACTTCGATGCTGATTCGTATTTTATTTCGCAGAGCAAGAAAATGTTCAAGCACCTGATAAATTTCTCCTTCATTCCGCAAACCGATAATCTGAAAGATGAGATTAAAAAATATCATTCAAAAAAAAGGAATTCTGAGAACAAAGCTAATCTTTCTCTAAAGCTTATTGATGCACACAAAGGCAAATATTTTGAACAATTTTTAATCGAAAATTTCGATGAAATTGTAAAACCGTCGAAAAGGAGCGGCTCATCTAAAAGTCGGAATTATCGTATCCGAAACCAAGCTAAAGAGCTTTTGATTATAGGTTTAGCAATCGAAGGATGTATAAAGCACGGTGATGGATTTATAAGAGATTTAATAGACGGCCTCTGCAATCCGAGAGACCGTCTTAATTGACTTGAGATTACTTGTATTTATCAACCGATGAAATTTCAAGTTGGACTGATGAAGCCTGCGAGTTCCATAATGAATTGGAAAACTTCATCCACATCCGTTTTCCTGGATCAACTTTTTTGTAAACAGTCTCCCAACCGTTATCCACGCTCGTCCCGCTTGGTGCAAAGTATTCGATGTGAAATTTGAAATCCTTCAGAGGAATCGAACACGGGTTATAAACCAAAGCGTTGAAGTAAGTTAAGTTATATTCGTCTTTAATCCAGTTAAAATTTTCAATCTTAACCGCTTTCTCTGGATTTCGATCACAACTATCGGCCAATGCTTCTTTATCGGCTTCCTTTATACTGACTTGTTTCTGTATCTCTGCTTCTTTCGCATCCTCAGCGGCTTTCTTCTCCTGAGCGATTTTGTTTAATCTCTCTTTTTCCCTTCGCTTTGCCAATTCTTCCAGGGTCACGCGCTCTATCTTAAATTCTTTACTGAATTTCTCGTAACTGCTCGGACGTTTCAGAACAACTTTAATCGAATTTTCTCCTAAAGCCAATGGAAAGTCGATACTCCATTTCACTCCGGCTCTTTCAACAGACTTCCCGTTGACCAAGACATCTCCTTCAGTATAGATCTCACCGGCGATTTTCAAAGAATCACTCACCGTCACTGGATTCTCATCGTAGTGAACACTATAGAAGTTAGAATCGATCATCTGAGGAAAAAGCGAGATCAGGAGAATAAGGATCGATACTATGTAAAGCGTTATCGGTCCATGCCGAAGAATTGCCGAGACGATCAGCAACGCAAGTGCAATCACCGATATTAAGAATCCAAGAAGAAACAAAGGAACAAACAGATTCTCGGTTGCTATGATTCTTACGAAAACGTTTCCGAGAAAAAGAAACGCGATTCCGATGAGTGCGAGAATTACAGTTTTTTTATAAAAAACAGATCCGGTTTTCACATGGGTGAGATAGCTATTGAACATAAGTGTATCCTATTATTTTTATTTGAAATTTATAATTGGAACCGTCCGGACTTTTCCCAGCCTAACACATCCCAACATTGTCTGCATCTTTCAGTACAATCTATAACTACTCTTCCAGTATTATCCGAACTAAATAATCTCTCTTTCATTTTCAGACAGGTGATTTGACAGCTGGAAGCAACAGGTATCGCATAATCTTTAGGATAATTTCTTATAGGTGAGTAAATTGAAATATTACCCATAAAGGATAGACATTGCCTTTTTTCTTTCTTACTTTCCACTTCTTGCGTTAACTGGTTTATTCGATCTTCTCTTTCAAGAATTCGATCAGCATTCTTCTGGATTGCTAAAAAACGTTTACTCTCAATTACACCAAATGCGCCTCCATCAGTTGAATAATTGAGCGAGGAACTCGCGTAGGAAGCTCCAGTAATCGAAACACGGTATGACATAGAATAATTTGAATTAAACTCGTCGTTTAATGGGACTTTAGCGACACAGTTGTTAATTTGAACTTTTCGAGTCTTGTCCCAACCGCCGATTCCATATTCAAATACTGCTTCACTGTTCTTGATATTACATTGAACGCTTGATTTCTTCTCAGTTGATTCTTCTGTTACAATCGAATCTCCTGTTCTAAAAATTGCGGGAATCCAATCAAAAACCAAAGCGATCGGAATCCAAAGACCAGCGGTAACAAAAGTTCCTAAACCTAACGAGGCGTAGTAGCTAACGCATTTTTCCTCTTCTCCAGAGTTCGTAAATTTATCACAAAGGGTTCCATTTTTATTTCTCAGAAGAGAAGTTGTCACTTTAACTTTCGTTTCATACTTTATCTCTTCCATTCGATTGATTGAGAATTCTAAAAAGTTACCAGTAGCATCGGGAGGAGAGATTACTAATTGTACGATCTCGGATGCGGTTCCGATCTGATTCTTTTGAATGGCGACTCGATCCTCTCTGTAGCCGAGACAGGAGATGAGAGAGAATGAAAGAAGGAAGATAAGGGCTTCGATTCGTTTACAGGTTTGGAAATATTTTGAATTCATAATAGTTTTCATTAAGGAATTAGAAAAAGGAAACCTCATCAAAATCGAATGAGGCGCTCAGGTTCAATTCACTCTTTGTCCTTTAAGATCTTGATCGATAACGATCTCGCGATCGCACGAAGAGAATTTAGCTAAATTAGTTGGAGGGTTGGTATCGCCAAAGACAATGAATTGATCGCAGGCACCCAATTCTACGCGTTCACCAGGATTCAGTTGTGTTCTTGTAACGAGCCTTTCCTGACCGTTATATACTGAAATGTAGAGAACCCTTCCAGAAAGGTTTCCGATACGGGGAAAGGAAAGAACTGGGACGGAAATTAGGAAAATTAAAAATATCAATAGTCTTTGAAGATTTTTCTTTAATAGGAATCTTGTTATATAACTCATTTTAACGCACCTTTTTAAGTGTTATATTTTATATCACTTTATATAGTGTGTTATCTATGTCAAATTGATTTAGAATCCATTATGTGGATTTTACAACCTTCAGACGCAAAGTTGGTCTTAGATTAAAGGAATTAAGACTTGAAAGAGAACTTTCACAGGAGGATTTAGATACTGGTGATGACGGTATTCCCTATCGGACTATTCAGAATATTGAAAGCGGACGCTCCAGCATCAATTTACGAACTATTTACAAGATTTCGAAAAAATTAAAAATTGATCCCAGAGAGTTATTCAACTTAGAGAAAGTTTCGATTCAACCAGCCAGAAAAAGGCCGCGTAAGAAATCTTTATTTAAAAGTAAGAAAAACACTTAATTTGAGATGCAATCGATTATGAAAATTTGTCACCCCATTTCAAAGAAAATGCTGAAGACAGATAACTTTTTGTACAATTAAATTATTGGCCAATGAATTAGTTCAAATTTTTGAGAAAGCTTTAATCCTACTACCGGATCTATCAATTTTATATAGTTAATCCTGCCTTTTAAGAAAGCTTTAAACGAGACAATATTTCTAAAATTAATTTTTTCACAGTGCGAAAGCGGTCCAAATTTTAAACAATAATAAAGGTGTTTTTTAACTTCCATAATATAACTTTTATTAACTTTAGGAAAGCCTTGATTGATATTCAATCCGGTTATTATTTTTCGCGCTCCAGGACTCAATATCTTGACTTTTTTATTATTAATTCTATATCCACCTATTGAAAGTAATTTACGTACATCTTTTAATAAGTTTAAAACTTTCATTCTATCTCCTTCAAAAGTCGAAAATATAAGATCATCAGAATATCTTGTATAAACGAATTCAGCGGAATTTGCTATACTAAATATTTCTCTATCTAAATCAGCAAAACATAAATTTGAAAGTAATGGGGATGATGGAGCACCCTGAGGTAGCGAACCTAAAATACGATCTGACTTATTTATAGACGATTTATTTTTCCACTTTTTCAATTTTTCTTTTGCTTTAATGTTTACTGGAATCGTCGTTAATCTTGCTAAATCAAAAGACATTATATTTGAATATCCCATTTTTTTAAAGATATGAAACACTTTGCGCTCAGTGGTATTTTCGAAAAAATTTTCTAAATCTATTTTTAAAACCCACCTTGCCATACAATGTCGCTCTGCATGCATTTTAATATTTCGTCCGCTTATATAAGCAAATGCACTATCGTCATAACTATTTTTAAGCAAAATATTATTATGAACCCATTTTTGAATAAGCCGCAACTCATCTTTAGGGATATGAATATGCCGCACTCCTCCAGAACGCTTTTTAATTGTAAAATGTTTATACGCATAGTATTTTCGGCTTACGATATCTTTGGATTTTACATATGAAACATTTATAATATTACATAGGTGTTTCAAGTTAAAGAGAATTGGTAAATTTTTGGAAGATAACTTTCTTACATAAATTGAAATTTTAATTTTATATAAAATAGAATTCGATTTAATAAGAGATTCTTTAATATATTTGAAGGGGCCCCCATTCAACATTTACTTTATCATCTCGAAGAGATTGATGACAAACGCGAGCTGCAAGACCTGCGAGCAATAGCGAGCGTTTGTTGTCGACTTTCCAACGGAGGCAATTTCAGTGCGATAATTACTAAAAACCGCTAATTGCCAATGGATCACTGTCCATTGTTCTCTAAACACGAATGGGAACCCCTTCAAATATATCAGGTAAATATATATCTTCAATGTATTGCTGTTCGCCAGCGATTTCATTGTTTACCTGAAAATTCTTATACTTCTTTAAAATTTGCCTTCCATATTTTGTTATAGTAAAGTCTGAATTTAATACACATTGCTTTTTCAATAACTTTATTAGGTATATCAATCTCCTTTGATTAGTAAAATATTGAGACGCATTTCCCTCGGAAACTCCTATTGAAGAAATTGAAAGTACAATTAAAATTTCTTTTTCAATATGTTTCAAAAATTTATTCTCAATTGCAGTTATCAATCTAAGAGCAAGCTTCGGCTGATTTAAATCGAATATGTTCTCAATAGATTGCTGTATCTGAAATTCTTTCTTAAATAGATACCGTAAATTCAATGGAATTCCTCTATTTTTAAACAATGGTTTAAAATTATTTTTATTACCTTTTGCCCAAAGCATAGAGGGAATATTATTAGGGCAACCATGTTCGAAAATATGATATCCTTTAGATTCCATAAACCCAATGCTTAAATTTGATCGATTTGTCAATCGACCAAATTTATTGGCAGTATAAGTTAATTCAGAATTGTAAATTTTGGACTTATTTAATGCAATTCTCGAACAATAAATATTTTCAGATTTAAATAAATTTGTATTTTCTAAAATCCTATTAATTCCGTTTGGATATCCAACTACAGAAAGCAGATAAAGATTAACGTATCCTAATGAACTCCAGGATTTTATAGATTTGTTTATTTTATTACGAGCATATTTTATTATGCTCTCGCCAGATGCAATTACATCATCGACAAAAACGATTGATTTATATCTTTGCGTTCTCATTTCTAATATACTTGGAGAAACCTTTATTTTGTCTGGAAATAATCTTTCTAAATTAGTCAGTATATAACCTATTTTTTCTCCACTCGAATATCTTACTTTGTCGCGATTGTTTTCAGGTCCCTTTGAAATTGGAAAGAATGCTATTTTTCCATTTATTTTAATCAGGTTATCTAATACTAAATTAGTCAGCTCTTCTTCAAACTCAATATTTGAAATAAATTCAACCTGACACAGAAATTTATATACGATCTTTCTATAGAAGTCCGGGAACTGATTTAAATATTCATTCATTGCCTTTAACTTCAATCCTTTTAATAACTGATTCTATTTACTACTTTTTTCAATATAACCCCATCCATTCTTCAGAAAAAATTATACTAATATAATTTTTTATTTTCTCGACGAGAAAAATAATAAATTAACTTAAGGATTTTTACTCATTTAGATTTTGGCATTTTCTATCATAGACTTTATAGCAATCAAATCAATTTCAGCAAGATCGAACCATTCTCTTACTATTCTTTTTCCAGAATATTCTTTATGAATTTTCTTTTCTAAAAGCCGGTAACCTTTTATTTTGCTTGAATAGATCATTTGACGTTGAAGTTTTAAGACTTTGAAATCCTGACTCAAGGTCTTTTGTCACTCCAATTTTATAATGTTTAGCATCAAACACTATATAAATGAATCCCTCGGCAGTGAGTTCTGGATCGGTATTATTAGCTCGCCTACGCTCTGCGTTCGTTCTATATATTTTATTTATAGTTTTATTGCGATCCGGGCCACTTAAACTTACAAGAGTATCATAGACTAAACTACACTTTACTTTAGATATTTCAAGATTGGTAAGAAAACTATCAAAATCCCAATCACTCTCCCCATTGATTAACTTTTCAAATGTAACCATTTCTTCCTTAGTTACAAATACATCAAATTCATCTATTAGCCCATTCTCAATATTAAATTCTCCACCGACAAAATTGATTCGGACTAAATAAATTAATTTCTTTAGTGTAAACCATTCTAATACAATATTCTTTCCTGTTTTTGCATAATATTCAATAGCAATTGACTGATCATAAGCAGGCATTCTAAATTTACGCATCGCATTAAATAATTCTTCTTTCTCTAATTCTTCAATACTATCTAATATCTCGAATAAATCCGAACGACTCAATTTTAATTTTCTCTCTTTATTCATTCTACTATTTTGCATTTATCTTTCCAAAATACCTTAAAATCATTTTTAAAGTTAAATTCCAACTTACAGATTGTTTATTAAAATATTCTCGATTGATCCTCACCCAACTTCTTTCCCATTCTGAATCAATTTCATCACTATCCGTCTTTGCAACCTCAAGGTTACGATTAACTCTTTTAATAGCTTGATACCAATAAGTAGTCTGATTTTTCTTGAATCTCTTATTTAATTTTTCAAAGGATTCCAAATCCGTAGTTACTAACGAAGAAACTTGCTGAAATTCATCGTAATCTGAAGAAGTTTTTCCGGACACTAAAGAATTGAATTCCTTTTCTATAGTCCCCTCTTTCTCTTTCCACTTATTAAAATACCTATCCGCGAATTTGAATAATTCAATTTCAACAGCTATTGAATCAATTCTCCCTAAATCATCCTTTTTTCGGCCCGTGCCTTTTCTTCTTTTTTGGTTAATTATGAATGTTATAAATTCTTTCTGAATATTCGCTACCGCGTCTGCCTTAGAACGGAAGCAGTCATTTTTTAAAGTTTGAATATATGAATTTTGCCTAAAAACGAAGTTATGAAAATTCGCGATTTTACTACAGATGATTCGATTAGGAAATTCTTTTCCTATTTTTTTTAATGGAATATCCATATTTCTTTCCCCAAGTATTTATGATGTCCACTGCGTAAGAAACAACATCATCCATTGTCTTATACCTTTTTAATTGCTTCAGCTCCTCTATCACTAAACATAGGTTTTCAAATTCATGTTCACCGCCTTTCATAATAGGAAGAATATGCGCTCCATTCACATTTCCGGCGGTTAAATTTCTACCAGTCACATAACATTTCTTATTCTGTTTCTTTAGAAGACTTTTAAAATGTTCCATCTTGAAACGGAACACTTCGGATTCTTCAAACTCGATATTTTCTTTTTTACTTTTCATTCTATCCTCTTTATACTTTTATCTTAAATTCTTTTGAATACAATAGATTAGGCAGATCTTGAATCGACTTCTTGATTCTTATCTTTCTTGTTTTCTCCCAGGTATTCGGAGAAGGATTATCAGTCATTGAAATGATACCTACTCTTTGCCATTTTCGAACAACGCGATACGCCGCAATTCGAGGGATATTGATTGTTTTAAGTAATGAATTCAGATCTAACCAATTTCCCTGACTCATTGAATTCCAAATTAGAAAAGCGTAGTTATTATATTTTCGCTCAAATTTCTTTTTGAAATACTTAGTGGATTTGCTCTTCCAGAATACGTCATTGATTCTTATTTCATTTAAAAGTTTAGAAAACCGCTTCTTTTGTAATTTATCTCTGTAAGTAATTTCAAAATTATCATTGAGATAATTTTCTTTCACCTTTCTTTGAGCAATAGTGAGGGGTTTGTATTTATGAGCAGAGAGTTTTTGCTTTAACCAGTCTTTTTGCTCTAAAACCGGGGAATATTTCTTCTGTATAATCCGCACATTCTTCCGAGTCTTCTCTTTCGCTTCTGAAGCAAGAGAAGGACTCTGGAGGACTGACTTGCGGCCTACTTTGACATCCTGAACAGGAGTAGATGAAGGTGATGAAGCACTCAAGCCACTACTCTCTCCAGCCTCAATTCCTCTCTCTTTCTTCACCGCACTCACAAGCTCTTCAGCACCAAAGGCTTTTAAGTTCTTGAAGAAACAAAATTCATTGAGATATAGCTGAGAATATTCAGGTCGAACATATCCGTACTCGGAGAAAGCCTGTTTAATCACTCTGTGATTCCCTTCAGCATACTGAATGTGAACTCCATCTTTACTCCATCGATTCCTCGCCCACTGATATCGTGAGTCCTTAGATCGCGCTGAGTGATTTACCATTCGATGGTTCTCATAAACTGATCCGAGCCACGTATAAGCACTGTCAGTAAACACTGGAGTTGAATGCGGAAGGTTTTTGAGGAAGAGCGGACCGAGAGTATTCATCTTCTGATCAGGAATTGAATCCAGAATTAACGCTCCATCACTCGTCGCAATTGTCTGAACTAACGTGCCAATTTGCTTGCCACCGAGTTTGTCGCTCATATAAATGGACGCTGTAGAACCGCCGTGTTTGTGCCTTCTGCGGCCTTTGTTGGCTCTCTGAGAGGCTGAGAACAGCACTAAGGTATCGGCGTTAACTTGTGTCTTACCCTTTAAAGCTTTCTTCATCGCCTTACCTGGAGTAGTCACATGATTAAAACTCTTATTCTTTCTCTTAAGTGAGTCCTCCAGGTAAGCTTTTGAGCTTAAGTCCGGAGCTTCTGGAAGTTGAAAATTTTGAAACTGTTGATTCAGCTTTTGGAATATTAGATTTCTGAATATGTCGCGTTGTTCGGTTGCGAACAACTGAACTCTTCTCTTTAACAGTAAGGCAGTCTTGTAAGACACCCCTACTTTTCTTTGAATCTCTGAAGCAGTTAGGACTTTCGGACTTCTGAGGTAAGCTTCATTCAATACATATCCAAATGTCCAGAGCGGTAGTTTAAAGTGATGCAAGGGAGTGAAGGAAAGCCTGGATGCTTGATGATGGCAGACTTCACAGCGAATCAAATACTCTCTTGTGCTTACTCGCTTCCGAAGTTGTATGTCACAGTCAGGACAGTATTTAGGGTAGAAGGTATCTAAGAAGTAATCAGTGAGTTCTGAGTAGTATTCCGTGTTGATCGGGATAGAAGAGTCAGGTGTTAAAGGTGATTTGTGTGGATTGGATAGAGAGAATCGTTAGGGATTTCTTGTTGATTTTCCGCACATCGGGATGAAAGTTTGCTTTCACAGCAAAAAGCAAACTTTCGCCGGTTGGATTTTGCATTTTCTCGATTTTCGCGACCTCGGCTACTTCAATCCCCTTCTTACTTTCTTCGTTCCTTAACCTGTTTCGCTCAACGAGCTTCTCAATTCCAAACGCTTTCAAGTTCTTGAAGAAACAATACTCATTTAGATACAGTTGGGAATATTCAGGTCTAATATATCCGTATTCGGAGAATGCTTGTTTAATGACTCTGTGGTTTCCTTCCGCGTATTGGATATGAACTCCGTCTCTACTCCATCTGTTCCTTGCCCATCTGTAACGCGAATCTTTTGACTTCGCTGAGTGATTCACCATCCGGTGATTTTTGTAAACGCCACTTAACCACGTATACGCACTGTCTGTGAATATAGGAGCTGTTTTCGGAATGTTCTTTAAGAATAACGGACCTAATGTATTCATCTTTTGATCCGGGACTGAATCTAAGATTAAAGCTCCTTCACTCGTAGCAATCGTATGCACTAACGTTCCGATCTGTTTACCGCCAAGTTTCTCACTCATGTAGATAGAAGCCGTACAACCGCCGTGTTTGTGCCGTTTACGGCCTTTATTCGCTCTCTGGGAGGCGGAGAACAATACAAGTGTATCTGCGTTTACTTGCTCTTTTCCTTTTAAAGCCTTTTTCAAAAGTTTTGCCGGTGTTCTTGGTTGAGCAGATTTCTTTTCTGAAACGTTAGTCTTACCATTTTCATTTGCAACTGGGAGGCGGAATTCTTGAAACGAACTCGCTAACTTTTCGTAGATTAAATCACGGAAGGATTCCTTTTGTTCACTTGCAAAGAGTTGAATACGGCGTTTCAATAACAATGCTGTCTTGTACGATACTCCAGTCTTTCTTTTAATCTCTGAAGCAGTTAAAACCTTAGGACTTCGCAAATATGCTTCTTCGAAAACGTAACCGAAGATCCACAGCGGAAGTTTGAAATGATGAAGCGGAGTATATGCAAGTCTTGAAGATTGATAATGGCAGATCTCACAACGAATCAAATACTCTCTCGTACTGATCTTTTTACGAAGTTGGATATTGCAGTTAGGACAGTGTTTCGGGTAAAACGTATCTAAGAATGTTTCGGTCAACTTTGTGTAATATTTTGTATTTACTGGAAGATCAGATTCACTCGTTAAATGCGATTTGTGTGGATTGGAGTGAGAGAATCGTTAGGGAATTACTCGAACTTTTCCCCAACAGACCATGATTCTCTGATATAATATCATGGCCGAGAACTCTGGCGTTTTTGAGAAACGAGAATTCGTTTAGATAGAGCGTCGAGTTCTCCGGCCTCAGATAGCAATCGTATGAACTAAGGTTCCAACCTGACATTCCCCCACATCCTCTCATTGACAAATGTCATCGAGTTCGACTTCAAAAAAGATGATACTGTAAAATCACAAATGGGATTCTAACCATGTTCCCGTCAATCTTCGAACGGAACAACCTCGAAGAAAAGAGAATCAAAGAACGTGTTGGATATTTTTGAAACGATCGATGACCGAGAAATTCTTTCCGTCTTTTCCAAAGGAAAAACGGAACGTTACAAAAAAGGAGAATTTCTTTTTCACGAGGGAGATATTCCCGATTCGTTGGATCTACTGACCGAGGGAAGAATTCAGATCTTTAAGTATGGCGGAAATTCGAACGAGATTACGATGAATTTCTTCACACCGATTGGTCTCATTGCCGAGCTCGCGATTCTTTCGGGAATTCCATATCCGGCGTCCGGAAGATTCATTGAGGATTCAACGGTGATTCGTCTTCCGTTTTCCTCATTCAAAGACGAAATCAAAAATAACATCGCACTGAATCGACTGCTCGTTCAGTCCCTATTTCAAAAATTACAAACCTTGAATATGACCATCAATCGAGGATTGACGATGGATTCTTTGCAAAGGGTTGCGCATTTTCTATATCATCTTCCACCCGAATTTCCCGTTCTGAGTCACGGTCAAATCGCGTCGATGTTGGTTTTGCGGGCGGAAACGTTTTCCAGAATTCTCAAACAACTCAAAGAAAAGCGGATCATCGATACGGAAAGAGGACAAATTAAAATCCTCAACAAGGAAGAGCTGAAACAATTTCTTTAAGACTTTTTGATACAGATCAAGGAAAAAAGAAAAGGATCGTGTATAGGATCGATTTATGAATTTTATTTTAAGTCTTAAAACGCATTTGTGGGCCAACGCGTTTCGTCCCTTCTTTCTCGGAGCGTCTTTGCACGCTTTATTCTCGGTTCTGTTTTGGGTTCTGATTCTTTTCTCTCAAATCAAACCTCCCGCTTTCGCAAGTCCGATCGCATTCCATTCTTATGAAATGGTATTCGGCTTCGCGCGCGCGGCTATACTCGGTTTTTTGTTCACCGCGGCGCAAAACTGGACCAAGACGATTTTAATTCGGGAACGATCCTTAATCGTTTTGTTTTCTCTTTGGTTTTTGGGAAGAATGTCTTGGATCGACGTCGATTTGGTATCGCGCACCGCATTCGTGGCAGATTTGTTATGCGACATCGTTGTTTTGTATCTTCTCGTCCCCGCTTTGACGAAAAAAGGACAAGAACACAACCGAGTCATCGCGATCAGTTACGCGCTCTTTTTATTGTATCATACTCTCGCCATCGGATCGATTTTGAATTTGATATCACCCGCACTTGTTCTACACTGGATTCATATCTCCGTCTTTTTAGTCTCCATTTTTCTCGTGATTATCGCGGGGAGAATTCTTCCCTTCTTTACATCCGTCGCCGTTGCGGGCGCACAACCTCGGAGGGTTCAATCCATCGAATCGTTCAGTCTTTACGGCGCGTTTCTTTTTATCGGAATCGAATCGATTCTTCCTTGGTTTCCCATTCTGAGCATAGCGACCGGAATCTTGGCTGTATGTTTTTCGTTTTTACAAATGGTTCGTTGGTTTCTATGGGAACCTTGGAAGTCTCGCCGAACACCGATTTTGTGGATTTTATTTCTGTCTTATCTTTGGATGAATCTTAGTTTTCTGGCTTACGGTCTTTCTCATTTTGGATTTTTTCCGATTTCTTCCGCGTTTCATCTTTTGACGGTCGGCGCGATCGGAGGTTTTATTTATGGAATGATCACAAGGGTTTCTTTGGGGCATACTGGACGTCCGATTCGAGCATCCTTAGCGGTCGTATTCGGTTATTATTGTATAACGTTTGCGACCATTGTAAGAGTTGTATTTCCGTTTTTGGACTGTGCTCAGATGGGGTATGCAGTCTCCGGCATTTTATGGATCGTCGCGTTTTCGATAATTACATTCAAGTATTCGAATATTTTAATAGGACCGAGGGCCGATTCTCACCGTACTTAAAAATTTATCTCAAAAGTTTCATATAAAAATCGGCGAGAGCATCCGGAAGGTAAGAAGGATTCGGAAGAATCCGATACGAACTATGCCCCAACATAGAAGGAAGATATTGTTTGGCCTGTTTGTCGATCGCGAGCGCGTAAAAACCTATATTCCGTTTTTCGCATTCTCGAATCGCCTGTTTTACGTCTTCGATTCCGTATCGTCCTTCGTATCGATCGTAGTCGTTCGGTTTTCCGTCCGATAAAAGGAGAATCCATCGTTTGGAAC
Organism: Leptospira barantonii; assembly: GCF_002811925.1. NCBI lineage: Bacteria > Pseudomonadati > Spirochaetota > Leptospiria > Leptospirales > Leptospiraceae > Leptospira > Leptospira barantonii. The sequence goes on along the minus strand of NZ_NPDS01000002.1, from coordinate 650,811 downwards.
TTTTTTCCTTTTCGATTTGGCTCAGCGCGTGTCGGATCGCGGGACCGATTCTCGTGTAGCCGCTCGCTTGAACGGTTCCGATTTTATTTCTCGCCTTCTCCCAAACGTCGTCAAATTTTTTGATCGTAACGTAATCGCAGTGGTTTCTTGTTCTCGAAGAAAAACAATCCATCTGAAACCGATCTCCGAATTCGGAACAAAGCTGACCGAATAGCGCTAATGAGATTTTTTCCACGTCCAAAATCCGTTCGTTGTCCGTAAAAGAATCCGTTGACAAACTCGTATCCGTCAAAACCAAAATCGAAACTTCGCGAAACGTTTTTCTTTTGGAAAGATAGATCCTTTCGGACGGACTTCGATCGGATAGAATATCGGTAAAATAGTCAACGATCGAATCCAGGTCCAATTCTTCCCCCTCTAACTGTCGTTTGACGATCGATCTTTCGTTGACAAATCGATTGAACCTAGAACGAAGAATGTTCAAAACGGATCGGTATTTCGATACGACCTTGGAATAAAAAGTTGAATCTTCCGAAACGATTTCCTTTGGAAAAACCTTACAATATCCTTTTCTGTATTTTTTTTTGCCGAAGTCCCATTCGTCGTAAGGAATCGACTCTTCTTCGGAACGAGAATCTTTTGTTTCCGGAAGCACAGAGCCGAAGGAAAATTCTGTTTTATAGATCGAATGTGTGGGCTCGTCGGAGCGGACGGTGTTTCGCAGATCCAATTCTTGAAGGGCTTCTTTTTGTTCTTCCAGTTCATCGGAGCCGTCAAAGTCCCTCCAATTCCCGTTGAATTCTTCGATCGTATCCACTTTTTCGAAATGATGTTGTAATGTGTAGTCTTCCTTTGATTTTTGATCCACCTGGATCGGATTGATTTTTTCCCGAGCGACTCCTTCCACTTCCGTTTGGATCGAATCCTTTTGATTAAGATATTCGTTTGGACTCGTAGAATCTCTTTGATAAAGAATTTCTTTCGGTCCGGACATCCACAACCCGTGCAACAAGGAGAGATTTTCCTCATATTCCGAAGACCGAATATTCTTTTTTTGAAATTCAATTTCTATTTCGATCACCGAGTTTACGAGTTCGGCGGAATCCGGATACTGCTTCGATATGTTTTTCAAAACCAAGCCGTAGGTTTCCTTCGCCTTTTGCAAAGACAGACTTCTGCCCGGATCGACCCCGTCTTCCCAGTTGAGATTCAAACGTTTCTGTTCGGTCAGATATAAAATTCTAAAAATATAATATTCTAAATTTTTGTTTTTATCCGGCGCGTGAGAGTAAACCTCTGGAAGAAAAAACCGATCCCTTTGGTATCCACCTTCTTTTTCCGCGGTGAGAATTTCTATGTTGGTTCCGGTGAGAGCCTTTGCAAGAATCGAAAGCCGATCCTTGATTTCGGAAAGAAAAACGGAATTCTCCCTTGATTTAGAATCGTCCCTTGCTTCGATTCGATTCCGAACGAATCGATAGAGATGTTTGAAGGTAAATTCTTCCCAACTCATGAGAAGTCACAAGGATAATGCGACCAGATCTTTCAAGGCGTTCACGATGTCCTGATCGTCTGACAACGGTTGTACGATCGCAACTTCGCAGGATAAACGAGGTGGAAGTCCGCCCGCGATCATCTTGGCCGCGTCTACGAGCAAACGAGTCGAACAGGATTCGGTCAGTCCAAGTTCGGTAAGATTTCTTATCTTTTGTCCGAGTCGAACCAACTTTCCCGAGACTTCCGATGAGATTCCGGTTTCCCCCTTTAAGATAACTTCTTCCGCATCCGACTTCGGATAATCGAATTGTAAAGCGACAAACCTTTGTCTCGTCGAAGGCTTCAATTCTTTCCAACCTTTCTGATAACCCGGATTGTAAGAAGCTACGAGCATAAAAGAATCGGGAGCTTTTAGCGTTTCGTTTTTTCGATCCAGATAAATTTCCCTTCTGTAATCGGTAAGAGGATGAATGGCTACGATCGTATCGGGTCTTGCTTCCGCGATCTCGTCTATGTAAAGAATCGCACCCATTCTCACGCTTCGAGTCAAGGGTCCGTCTTGCCATACGGTTTCGGTTCCCTGAATGAGATAGCGACCCAACAGATCTACCGCGGAAGTTTCTTCATGACAAGAAACGATCAACAACGGCAAGTTTAGTTTAGCCGCCATGTATTCCACAAAACGCGACTTTCCCGAACCGGTGGGTCCTTTCAGTAAGAGCGGCAACTTATTTTTATGAGCGTGCTCAAACGTCGAGACCTCGTGCCCGGTCTCTTTGTAAAAAGGCAAATCGATCGGCGCAAAACTTTCGTTTCGTTCTTCTGTATGTGAGGAAGAATTCTTCATTTCAAATTCAATACGATATTACCCGTGACATCCTCCGCGTTCAACGCCTCGTCCGTAGGTCGACCGAAACGTATAAAGTTTATGATAAACGCGATGATCCCCGAAGTGAATACGATTGCGGCTAACGTAAGTCCGAGAAAGTGAACCTCGATTTCTTTTTGAACCATTAGAAAGTCCATTCCGAATTTACGTTCCAGATAAACCTGAGCGATTCCCGCAACCGCAAAGGCTCCGGTCATTCCCAACATACCGATGTTAGACGCCCAGAACGCATAAAGACCCATCGGATTGTTCCAGAGTTTTCTTCCAGTCATAAGCGGCATCGCATAGGTTATGATCGCAAGAACGATCATCGCATACGCTCCCCAGAACGCGAGATGTCCGTGCATCGCCGTGATCAAGGTTCCGTGTGTATAAAGATTCACTTGAGGCAGGGTATGTGCGAACCCGAGGAACCCCGCTCCTACGAAGGACATCACTGCGCTTCCGATCGTCCAAAAAAGCGAGATCGAGTTCGGATGATTTCTTCCGCTTTTTCGATACATGGAAATCGCGAACATCGCCATCGCAAGAAACGCAAGAGGTTCAAGCATGGAAAAAAATCCGCCCACCCATTTCCAATATTCCGGAACTCCGATGAAATAGTAGTGATGTCCCGTTCCTAAAATTCCGGACAAGAACGTAAGACCGACGATTACGTAGAGCCACTTCTCGATCACTTCCCGATCGACTCCCGTCAGTTTGATGAGAAGAAAGGAAAGAATACCGCCCATGATGAGTTCCCAAACTCCTTCCACCCAAAGATGAACGACCCACCAACGAAAGTAAGAATCTACGGTCTGACTGTTGAATTCAATCATACCGGGCAAATACAAAAGCGCGGCCGAGAATAAACCGAAATACAATACAAGTCCCGTCGTAGAACTTTTGGTTCCTTTCCAAACGGTCATTCCTATGTTAAAAAGAAAGGTAAGAACGTTCACGACAACGAGATAGTCCAGTGGCCTCGGTATCTCCAAAAACTTTCGTCCTTCCCAGATATTAAAATGGAATCCGACGATCGACACGACTCCGACCACGATGAGTGAAATCAACTGAGCATACGCCAGTTTTTCAGAATAGAGTTCCCTGCCGGATTCTTCCGGTATGATATAATGAGCCGCTCCCATAAAACCCGTGAGAAGCCAGACGACTAAAAGGTTCGTATGAGTTGCCCTCGCCGCGTTAAACGGAATCCAATCGTGCAATCCGTCGAACCCCATTCTCGCGAAAGACATTACAAATCCGTAAACTAATTGTAAGGACAACAGTAGCATACAAGTCGCAAAAAACCAGTAGGCTACTTTCTGAGATTTATATTTCATGATCGCTCCACTTATGAATCCTTTTTGATTCTATTTTAATTGGGATAAATACTTCGTTAGATCCTTGATTTCCGAGTCGCTCAAAGGCAGTTTCGGCATCGCGGTTCCCGGTTTGATCTTTTGCGGATCTTTGAGCCAATTCTCCAAATAGGTTGTGTCGTATTTATTCCCGACCGCATCCAAGGCCGGACCTACGTTTCCACCGGAACCACCCACTGCATGACACGCAGTACAGATTTGTTTGAATTTTTCGGGAGGCGCGACGTTAGCGGATTGTACGTTGACGGTTTTCGTTTCTTGTTTGAACTCGGGCTTCGGCGGAAATCCTTTCAGATCCAACTCGCCGTTCCATTTTAAGAATGCGATCACGTCTTCGATCTGCTTTTCCGTGAAATTGTATTTCACCATCTTTCTTTCACCGGGGTACATCGCTTCCGGATCTTTCAAAAAGACGCGGATCCACTCGGGTCCCCTTCTTTCATAAACCTTGGTAAGTTCAGGAGCGTAATAAGCACCTTCACCCAAGATCGTATGACAACCCATACAATTGTTCTTTTCCCAGATTTCTTTTCCCGAAAGGACGCTCGGCGTTAAGTTTCGATTCGATTCGTGCGAATACACGTATCTCATGGAATCGAACGTAAGAAATAAGAATACGACGGAAAACAAAAACGTTCCGAGTAGAAAGAACAACTTTGCCTGAAACTTACTGAGCATGTTTCATTCCTTTTTCCTAAGTATATTATGAAATCTGCAGGCGGAATGATACTTGAATTTATTCTTCTGTCATTGATCTATATCAACTTTTCGTGCTTTTTAAAAAGCGGAATAGGATTTAAAAGGAAATTGGTTACTTGAGTGATAAGAATCTGAATTGCGAAATCTATTCTATAAGAATTTAACCAGTTCATTCTCAATGTCCAACTGAGTAGAATCAAAAATCCGACCCGAACAATCGACCCGAACTTTCATTCCACAATCAGTAGCGTTCATTCCGTTTCCTGTTTCCGAATTCCTAAAAATCGCCTTTCTTGCGGAATTATCATTTTCGAGTTTGTTTTGATAAATGAGAGTGAAATAAAATGATACAGAAAGAATCGATTCGAATTTCCGTAAGCATTTCCGCATTCCTATTGTTGACGTTTTCGTGTAACGAAGCGGAGCGAGTTTCGATCGACGCGCTTAAAAATCCTCTGATCGCCATAATCGAACCTTCGCGTTTTACAAATTCCTCCTCGTCTCAATCCGGAACCGCTCCGAACTGTAGCACCACAAAAGGCCCCTGTTATATATTCGAACTGTATAATATAGGCGGCGTTCTTACGAACGGAAACATGGGAGGAATTGCCGGAGCCGACACACTTTGTCAAAACGCGGCGGCGGCCCTACCTTCTTCTTTCGGTGCACCGAGCGAATATAAAGCATTGCTTATGGACGAATCGGGGGTTCGCGACTTATCTCACAATTGGGTTCTATATCCGAACACAAGATATCTCAATATCAAAAAAAGCACATTGAACCCCAACGACAGCGCGATCGTATTCACGACGGATTCTCAGGCGATGTATAACGGTTCCGCGACCAATTCGATCATCGTGGACGGAACAAGACCGGCAGGAACGTATACGTTTACGGGAATCCGAAATGATACTCCGGGTTCCGTAGGCGTATGGTTGCCGGGAGAACTTAGAACTTGTTTCAATTGGACGAGCACGGCCTTAGGGACCACTTACGGTTCCATCGGAGAACCGAATCAACTTTCCTCTTTCTTCATCGATCGCGGTTATAATTCCGCGACCTCTTGCAATACGACACATGGACTTTATTGTGTTCGACAGTAGACGTTAGAACTGAAATAACTTTTAAACAAAGGGTAAAACGGTATGCTCTTTCGAAGAATCAAACAGATCAGTTTCGGAATTCTGATTTCCTTGTTATCCGTATTCTTCCTTTTCATCGTTCTCACTTGGGAATCGGATCGATCCGTCGATGATTTGAAAGAACGATGGGCGTCCCCTCCTTCCACTTTCATCACATTCAAGGAACTGAATGTTCATCTCAGAGACGAAGGTCCTAAATCCGATCCAACACCGATCGTTTTGATTCACGGAGGCGGTTCATCGCTTCACACATGGGACGCCTGGACGACCGAACTCAAATCCTCTCGGAGAGTGATCCGTTTTGATTTACCGGGCTTCGGCTTAACGGGCCCTGCTCCCGATCAAGATTATTCCATGAAACGTTATACGGAATTTCTAATCGCATTGCTCGATCAACTTCAAATCAAACGTGCGATTCTCGTTGGGAATTCTTTCGGAGGTAACGTGGCTTGGCGTACGGTTCTCGAACAACCGGAACGTTTTCAAAAATTGATTCTTTTGGATTCGGGCGGATATAAAACGGAATCGGTTTCCGTTCCGATCGCGTTTCGAATCGCAAGAATCCCAATCCTGAGCAACCTTCTCCAGAACATTCTTCCGAGAAAATTGGTGGAATCGAGCGTGAAGAATACATACGGAGATCCTTCGAAAGTCACAGAGGAAAAAGTGGATCGTTTCTTTTCCCTTGCTCTGAGATCGGGCAATCGAAAAGCTTTGGCTCAGTTTCAGCAAAAATTAGTTTCAGAATCCGGAATATTCGAAAATCGTATTGGCGAATTACGCCTTCCTACGCTGATTCTCTGGGGAAAAAAAGACAAACTACAACCTCCGATCAACGCAGAAAAATTCCACAAAGACATTCAAGGAAGCAAGCTCATCGTCTTTGAAAATCTAGGCCATATTCCCCAAGAAGAAGATCCGAAAGAAACGTTAAACGCGGTTCTGGATTTTATCCGTTGATCGATCTTAACTCTATCCGAACTTAGAAACTAATTTTTTATCATTCTCAATCGTAGTTTTCGCGCCTTTTCCTAACGAATTCCCCAAAACTTTATCGTACTATAAATCAATAGCGCATAACGTTCGCTTTATTTTTATTTTCTTCTTAGATAGCGGCGATTGAGCTATTTCACACCGTAAAACTTTTCACAATATAGACTGACCAGTCTATATTCTATATTTCACTTGTTCTTTCATAAACCTTTTCATTCGTTGGACATCAAAATATGGAGACTACGTTCAACTTTATTCTTTTATGAAAAAGACATTCAATTTCAATTATATCAATCGAAGAATTCTTCTCGCAAACGCGATCTTTTTTTGTATTCCCAATGTCCTGATTTATGCTCAAACGAAATCCGATTCAGCGAACGACGAACTGAACAAACGAAAATCCTCTTCGGAAATACAAGTGATCGGAGAAAGGGACGATATCAACGGGATTCGATTGAAACCCGAAGAAATCAAACGTATGCCCGGAACGTTTGGAGATTCTTTAAAAGCCGTTTTAAACGTACCAGGCGTGTCCCCTATATTCCAAAATTTTAATAATTCAAGCGCTCAAGCGGCTATGGCGACCCATTTGAATCTGACCAATCAATCGCTTCCCACCGGAGCAAAAAGCCCGGACATTTCAAACAGTCAAAGGGGATTTTTAGTCATGAGAGGCGCGGGCACAAGAGCCAATCAATTCTATTATGACGGTCTGCCTCTTACCTATCCGTTTCACGCGGACGGACTTTCGTCGGTCATCAACAACGACGCCATCCGATCTTTGGAAGTTTATTCGGGCGCGTATTCCGCCCGCTACGGTTTCGGAACCGGAGGAGTCATCGCGATCGAAGCTTTTAAAAAAAGGGAAGATACGATGATCACGAACGTGAATACGTTTTTAGTTGATTCTTATCTATATAAGAATATAACAAAAAACTTAAGCGTAAACGTTTCGGGAAGAAAATACTATCCGAACCTCGTTCTCGGACAGATCCACGATCTGGTTCCGAATCAAACCTTTATTTCCGATTACAGCGACTACCAAGGCCGGATCAACTGGGACATAGACGAAAAAAATTCGATCACGATCTCTTCTTTCGGAACAAAAGACTTTAGATATCCGTATGCAAGCAATGCGAAGCGGGACGCGAATCGAAGCGACATCGAAAGTATGACCGACGGCCTTATCGTGGACCGCAACTTTAGAACGGACGGTCTCAAATACACTTGGAAACCTTTTGAAAACGTAAAGAATACGATTCATCTCGCCAGAAACTATTTTCATGAAAGGGTTCAAAACAGCACTTTCAGTTTGAACGTATCCGATTTCGGCGCCGTTCTTTCCGGAGGCGGTGGTTTTGTAAAAGTAAATACATTAGGAAATGATTATACTTCCGATCTGCGTTATTTCGAAGATTCTCTGGAACTTTATCTTTTTAAAAAGATCCTAAAGGTCAATGCGGGCGGTCAATACAGGGAAACCGTTGCCGATTTAAAAGGTAGAATCACGTATCTCAATCCCAAACCTGACCTTCTAAGACTTACCGAGTTCATACTTTCGGATCCGAATACGTCCGCAATTCTCGACGGGGATAGAATGGTGAAACGGGAACTCGGTTACTTTTCCGAGCTGAAGTTCGATCATCTCGGATACTCCGTGACGCTCGGAGTTAGAAGGGATTACTACGATTTATCCAAAGAATGGAAAACGAACCCCAGACTAAACTTGGCAAAAGAATTCGAATCCACAAAAACGGTTTTCTTCGGAGGAACGGGAGAATATTCACAGGCTCCATCCGATATCAGTCAGTATTCTAAAAAAATCGGGAACCCGAATCTAAAAGTGGAAACATCAGTACATTCTAATATAGGAATAGAGCAGAAATTTCTGGGAGATTTTACGTTCAAACTGGAAGGATATAAGAATACCTTCGACAACATGATCATCCAGGACAATTTTTTATACAATTCTTCCACGGCAAACCTCAATAACGTCGTCTCCGCCATCGAAAACGGAAATACACAACTCGTTCCGCAAAACGCCAAGTATTCGAACTCCATGTCCGGTTGGTCCAAAGGTTACGAAGTCTTATTAAAAAAAGAAATTCCGGAGGATACGGGTTTTTACGGTTGGATTGCTTATACAAACTCGGTGACCAAAAGAAACAGAAACCAGCCGGTTCTAAACGATACGGAAGCAAGAATCCATCAGGAACTAAGCGCAAACAATCGTTTGGTGTATCAAGACGATTCGAAAGGATATTATACGAACTTATATTCGAACGGAAGTCTGGAAATTTTACGGAAAAATTCCAAGGAAGAATTGTATGATTTGGATAGAACTCATATTCTCAGCATCGTAGGAGGCTGGAAATACAAAAATTCTTTTCAGATCGGCGCCAGATTTACATACTTAACGAATTATGCATATACTCCGATCATCGGGTCGGAACAAAAAAGGGTTCCACTCGGGTCGGGTTCGATTTCGTTTAACGATCCTATCTATTCCGATCAACTTCGATCCGCGAGGCTTCCTTCTTACAATCAACTCGATCTTCGATTTGATAAATTCATTTCCACCAGTTGGGGGAAAATGGATTTATACCTCGAAGTCATCAACGTCACTTCAAATAGAATCGCGGTTTCAAACAATCTGTTCTCGCCGGGACTACCCTACATTCCCAACTTCAATCCGACGACGACGTATATTAATCAAAACGGACTCGACGTATACAAACATAGAATTCCCTTTTTTAATTTCGGGATTCAAATTCAGTTCTGAACTTCTTTGTCAAAGGGCCGCCGATTCTTCGATCCGTGTTTCCGATTTTCTTTTTTCAAAATCGGCTCCGGTTTGTCGCGGATCGGCAGATTTTCGATAGAATATGAAAAACCAAACGAAAGAAATAAGATGAAAACCGAGCAGAACAAAACTCGGATTGCTCACGCCGAACCACTGAAAAAAGGTTAAACACAGATACAACAAACGAATGGGTTCCAAGAACAAAACCCATTTTTTACGATCGCAAATTCCCCCAACACAAACAAAGGTAAGAACGCTCGCAAAAAACACGTTGTGGAGAATCGTTTCGGGGATACGCCCGACATTCCAAAGAGCTAAAAAGGAAATCAAAATCGCCGCAAAAGACCAAAACAAAACGTAGAACAAAATCCCACGGGACAAAGAAATATCAAATTTTTCGAATATTCCTAATTTATCTTTCTCATGGTAAACATCCTTCTCCCTTCGAAACGTATCTCCGTCATCCGCCTTCGTTTCGTTTGTCGATCCCGGAGACGCAAAAAATACGTTCACCCTCTCCTTCCAATTCGAAAATTTTTTCGCGGATTGAATCATCTCCCACCAATAATGAAAATTCGCCCATAGAGGATTAAAACTTTTGAGCGGTGTCGGAATTCCATAAACCGGAGTTTCCGTTTCGGGCTCGAAAGTACCGAACCATTTGTCGAAGAAGATAAACATTCCTCCGTAGTTTTTATCGATATAACGGGGATTTCTTCCGTGATGCACCCTATGATGAGAAGGTGTATTGAAGATCGATTCGAACCAATGAGGCATCTTTGAAACGAATTTTGTATGAATCAAAAATTGATAGATCAGACTGAACTGCGCGTTGAAGATCATCACCACGGGAGGAAATCCGATCCAAGCAAGCGGAAGATAAAATACCCAAGTGAACAAACCTCGGAAACTCGCCTGACGAAAAGCGACTCCGAGATTGTATTCCTCGCTTTGATGATGAACGATATGCCCGGCCCAAAGAAAGTTGATCTCGTGACTGAATCGATGATTCCAGTAATACGCGAACTCGTAGACAAAAAGACAAACGATCCACGTCAATGCGACGATGATAAACGACATGTACTTCGAAGAAATCCCGAAGAGATCGCGAGTCGGCATCCACCACAAAGGTTCGCCGGGCCAAGCGGGAAGATCGAAGATTCTCCAGTGATGATAAATCCAAAGATAACCCGCGATGGTGATCGTATGAAAGAGCACGATAAAGATCTGATTGGAAATTCCAGTCGCTAAATTGTTCAGAGAATCGTTCCATCGATACGCCGGAATCCCCCGATACAAGGAATACAAAACTTCCACGACGATCAAAACGAACAAACAAGGAATAAAAAGAACGACTAAGTTCAAATCCATCTTAACAAACCATCTAACCGATGTTACTCATAGATTGTTCCTAACTCTAAAAAAAGAACAATCCAAATTCTTTTTAGTAAATAAGGGTTCATCGAATCTACTCTCTCGGACTTCTTTTGAAAAAACTCTGCAAAGACGGTCCATTCCCTTCTATGTATCATTCATTCCTTAAATTTGGAATTCTATGGACGCAAACTCGCTTCATTCTAAATCGAAATCTATGATCCAGACTTTCAAAATTGATCGCAGATATGTCCTGTTTTTTTTATTCCTTCCGCTCTTCCTTGTCTCATGTACGATCTGGCCCGCTCTTACCTACCTTGCTTCGGATTCGAAATCGGGGAATGAAAATTCTTCCATTCCTCTTGCGTTGGGTCTATTGACGCAGAGTGCGATTCAGAACGGATCTTCAACGCCGACGCCGAATCTTTTGTATATAGCCAACTACAACTCGAATAGTATCACGATCTACAACGCAAAAACCGGCGCTTATCTCAACGGAACCCTCGCCAATTCCACGTTTGCGACGCAGACAGGTCCGGATTTTATCGCGGTCAATCCGAAAGCGAACATCATCTATGTTACTGCACAAACGGGAAACTCGATCACTTATTTTAATGCGAAAACGGGTGCGTATATCAACGGAACTCTCGCGAACTCGAGCTTTTCCACGGGAAACGGTCCGTTATTTATCGGAGTCAATCCGGATGCGAACCTGATCTATGTTTCGAACGCGAACTCGGGAACGGTCACGTATTACAACGCGACAACCGGAGCGTATATGAACGGAACTCTTGCAAACTCAAGCTTTCCGACCGCGGGAATCACTCCGCAAGGTTTGACGGTCGATCCCGTCGCAAATAAGATGTATATATCCAATTTCGATTTGGACAACGTGACGTATTACAATGCGACCACGGCTTCCGTAACTTCCAGCTTTCCGACTCAATCGGGACCAACTTCTATGGCGTTGAATACTACCGCCAATCTTTTGTATGTGGGCAACAACGCGTCCGATTCGGTTACGATCTACAACGCGACCACGGGAGCGTTTCTCAACGGAACCCTTGCCAATTCGAGTTTACCCGTGGGAACCGGACCGGTTTCGCTCGCGGTCAATCCCACATCAAATATTTTGTATTCGGCGAACCAGACCTCGGAGACTTTAACCCTTCACAACGCGACAACCGGCGTTTATCTCAACGGAACTCTTGCCAACTCGAGCTTTCCGACCGGCACAAGACCTTACGCGGTTGCGGTTAACGCTATCGCAAACTTAGCGTATGTAGCCAACTCTTCCTCGCAGACGGTCACGTATTACAACGCGACGACCGGCGCGTATCTCAATGGAACTCTTGCAAACTCAAGTTTTGCGACCCAGGCAGGTCCTTCTCACGTAGCGGTCAATCCCTGAGAATTCTAAAATAGAAACCGAACTCAAAACCGATATGCCTGCCAATGGATTGCGTTATTCTGAACATAAAATAGAATAGAATAATATGCTAAAATATGTAAGAAGATTATATATAAAAGAAAACCGTAACAAAGAATATTGAACAAGTTAAAATTTATTTTCATAAAATCTCATAGCTCCCGGCTCAAGCCTTTCTTCCCGAGATGATCCAAGCGCTCGATTCGATTTCGATCCGATCGGGAACGTATCGTTCGTGAAGCGTTTCAAAAACTTCCGCTTTTATCTTTTCCCTTAAATTCTGATCCGCGTTGTTCAGCGCGGAAACGATGGGAGCCGCGACTTCGGTCATCACGTTCCAATATGTTTCCGCGTTTTTACATTTCAACTTTCCAGACGTTTCTTTGACTAAGATATATTCCAGACCCGCGTCTTTGAAAAGATCCGAGATCACGTTCGCATTGGAACAACGAAACATTCCCGGAGAGCCGGGTATAGGAACAGGCAGGGAAATATTTTTTTGAATCGCGCCTAAAATCGCTGTAATCCAAAAATTCTTTTCGGCTACATTCCAAACGGATGCGGCGATTCTTCCTCCCGGTTTCAAAACTCGGACCATTTCACTCGCGGCCAATTTCATATCCGGAAAAAACATAAAACCGAAGCGGCAACTGACCGCATCGAACGTCGCGTCTTCGAAAGGAAGTTCGCAAACGTCGCATACATGGGTTTCGATATTCGAGATTCCACGTTTGATCGCACTTTCCCGAGCGATCTCCAACATATCTTCCGCAAGATCGGTGATGACCACCTTGCCCGCATTCAAACGAGTGGCGATCGTCAAACCCGGTTCTCCCGTCCCGGCGGCCACATCCAAGACTGTATCCGTATCCTCTAAATCCAGCGCATGAATGATCCCATCCCCCATCGGCTGGAGAAAATCCATAAACAAATCATCCCATTTCTTCCAACCCTGAGAAAACCGATTCCAGGATTCCTTTTGTTGTTCCCGTATTTCTAAAAGATTCTGTTCCATGGGAAACTTCTAACCTCTAATTCTTTGGCAAAATTGCCCGTTCTCACTGACTTTGGTTCGATTCAACATGATTACTGATCGATCAGTAAGTAAAAACAAACCAAATTCCGAAAATTCTCATCGGGAACCCGGTTTTTTGGACCGGACCGGTGCAAATCCAATCCCTAAGTACCAGAAGGCTTACTTACTAATCAGTAAGTCAATAATAAATTTCTTCACTCAAAACAAAAACCAAAAGAACCTAAACTTGGTTGGAAGAGTTCGGAATTAGGAATCGATGAAAGAGGAAAGAATGGCGCCTATTTTTTCGGAGAATTCTTGCGTGGGAAGATCGGCAACCTTTTTGACCTGAAGACTTCCGAAGAGTTGACCGTATCCGAAACTGGCGCTCATAAAGATCCAGGAAAGCGTCTTCGAGGTTTCCCGATCGGTTACGAATCGACTCACTTCTTTTTCAAGGGAGGTATGAATCGCTCTCATCTTCTCGTGAATGACCTGCCGATCCGATTCGGTGAAGTTCGGAAATTCCGCCAAAAGCCAACGTTCTTTTTTGACGATATCGGAATCGTGACCGCATACTTTTAAGGCCACTCCGGTAAATAATTCTTTGAGAGAATTTGCGGAAAGTCCCACGAGGAGAATTTGTTCCGGGTCCGGTAAATGAGAACGGAGAACGTCCTTGAGAATCGATTCTTTTCCGTCCGGAAAATAATAGTAAAGCGCCGCAGTCGTACAACGGGAAGCCTCGGCAATTTGTTTTATAGAAACGCCGTTGTAGCCGCGTTGGATGAATAGTTCTCCGGATTCGCTTACGATCGTATCCCGTAAACCTGTTTCTTGCATATTTCTCTGACTTGCCTCAACGTAAGAATCGATGTAAAAAGTCGACTACCACAAAGACCAAGGTCGAATTTTTGTGCCGTGTCAACCCTATTTTGGACGAACTACTTTGCTTCTGCACGTTTTTCCAAGACGCAAAAAATCATCCGTGTTATTCTTTTTTGGAAATGAAACGCACAAAGAGGAACGTACATGAACGTAGCCGAATTATTATATCATAATGTCCCGGTGGATATTTTTACTCTGAAGGAAAACTGCACGCTCCTAGAACAGGCGCAGAACTTGATCGATCAGTGTTTTCCGGGCGCCACCAATATGAAAGTGCAGAACGTTTCCGCCGAACTTTCCGAAGCGGATATTCCGTATGCGCAAAGCAATCGCGCTCTTCACGGATTTATGCACGGCGGATGTTTTTTCAGCGTGGGAGATACTCTCACTTCCATCATGGCTTTCTTTCACGTGGAGAATGAAAAAGAAAGAACGTTTACGATGGACGCGTCGATCCGTTATCTCCGACCGATCCGTATGGAAACGGTCCGCGCCAAAGCGAGACTCGTTCAGAAGAACGGAAAAATTTTAGAATACGTCTGCGACTTCTTCAACGAAGAAAACAAAAGAACCGCGCAGGCAAAATACAAATACGCGATCGCAGAACCCCGTTGATTCGTCGATTCGAATTCGCCGAGACGATACGGATTTCTATTGCTTCGATTGTGTCGTAGACTACGATAAGCGAATGCGGAACGTAATCTGCGTACTTCGAGGAGCCGTTTTATTCGTAGGTAAGTTACCCGACCTCGCGTTTCATTCTACCGTAACCTCGGCGGCGGTAGTCGGGTTGGATTCCGACATTCAGAAAAGAATCAAGGGAGATGCGCAGTGGAAGAGCGCGCGTTCCTTTGTATTCGACGGAATCTTAAATCATGAAACGATTCTTTCCGGAAACGTGGGCATCTTATTCGCCGATCCGGGAAGCGAAATCGGAATCATTCTTTCCGAGGAAGCGGGTCCCGAACGTCTTTCCGAAAATCCGTCTTGGGCTCCCGAATTGATTTCCACCTGTGTCGAAATTCTAAACTCAAGACCGGAACAATATTCGGAAATTCTAAACCGTTCTTTTCCATTCCATCGTTCTACTTCGGATCGAAATTTTTTCGAGGACGATCGACTCGTTCTGATCTTACGAAGACTGATCGAATATCCGGAAGAAACGGTGAACGTGGAAGAACTCGCCGATGAAATCGGAATGTCCTCTTCTTGGCTCCAACACGAATTTAAGAATGCGGTCGGACTTCCGTTGCGCGCGTTTCGAAAATGGTATCGAGTCAAATCGGCGGTGATCGCACACAAACAAGGCGCTTCTCTCGCAGACGCGGCTTTGAGCGCGGGTTTTTACGATCAATCTCACTTTACGAATGCGTTTCGGGAAATTTTTGGAATCTCACCCTCTTCCGTTTTCGGAAAAGGAGATTCGATCGATTGGTATTTCGAAAACGAACAGCTTGAAAAAATTCTCGCCAAACTCTGAAAAGGTGATCTGAACATTTGTAAATACGAACTTTTCCTTATGGTTCATTGCTTTATCTTTGATTTTCCTTGCAAAATTTCGGGTGTTTGTACCGGTTTTTATGCGACTTCTGACAAAAACTTGACCGATTCGATTTTATCGGTTTCCATATTCTGCGATGAACCAAGAGATCGATTTTAAAATTAAACACAGCATTTTTCTTCCGTTTCCAAAAAGGCTTCGAATCGATTCAAGAGCGATTTCTTACGGAGGAGTTGAACTTCGTTGCCACGACGTAAAGGAAATCCGTTACGGGATCGTTCAGCTTTATATCAACGGGATCAAAGCCAATCGAACGTATTCCATTTTTTTAAAGGATAAAAACGAGGGACTGATTAAAATCGAATTCGTTTCGGTCCGCCCTTTCGTAATCAACAAAAAGGTGGAGGATCTCTACTTTTCGATCATCGATTCCCTTTGGGAAAACGTCACCAAAAGACTGACCGAGGAAGCTTTGGGCAATTTGGAAAACGGCAGATCCTATAAAATTCCGAACGTGGAAGTCACTCCGAAAGGGGTTCGGTTCATCATGGTTCGATGGTTTAAGAAGAACGAAGAATATTTCGTGGATTGGAAGGATTTACGGAAATATTCCGAGGATGGGAATCTACATTTGTATTCGGAGGTTAATCCGAAAATTAAAATCAAAATCAATCTCCAAACCGTTTGGAATTCGCCGGTTTTAGCTTCCGTTTTGGAATTTCTCTGGCAGGATGGAAGGGCTTACGCGTTGGCAGAAGCACACGATCGTTTTTAAAAAGTTAAAACGATTCCTTCCATGAAAAAGACATTATGGAAATTGAATTCGTTTGTATACGTTCGGCGACAAGCAGAGACTCGAAAAAATAAATCAGAAAGCCCCACGTTGAAAACGACGAGGCTTCCGATTTCCATTCTAACTTAGAAAATACAAAATCACGGCGATCAAAGGAGGTAATCCTTGGATGAAAGCCGCACGCGCCATTGCCGGTTTGGAAACGAACAAAACAGTTCCCGCGCCAAAAACGGAAAGACAAGCGAATACTAAAACCGCAGGAGCATATCCGGGATGAAGATCGAAGAAGATGGCTCCGTAGATCGCTCCGATCGCAAGAAATAAATTATAGAATCCTTGATTGAGAAACACCGTTTTCATTTGTTCCGCAGTTTTGGAATCGGGAACTCCGAACCGCTTATAAATTCTCGGGCGCATCCAAAGCACGCTTTCCATCAAAAAGATCCAAACGTGAAGAAGGCCGACGATACCAGCGATAATCCTGGCTGTTAAAATCATGAGTTATTTCTCCTAAACAAATTGTCCCGGAATCATACAAGGTTCCGCTCATTTTGTAAAGAACGAAGTACGCCATTTTCCGATGTGATTCAGCCATCCAAAATTTGGCTCAATCGCATTTTTTATTGCGAAACAGTCATCCGTTGCGAATCTTGTGCCATGGAAGTCGTAATTCTTTTGCTCCCCGGCGCGCCCGCCTCGGTCATTACGGGTTTATGCGAATTCTTTGAAGTTGCGGGCTTGGATTTGAACACTCGTCGTCGATCCGGTCTTTGCAGGGTGAGAACCTTGGCCTTACAATCCGAGCCGGTTGCCTTACACGGAAAGGTTCAGATCGTTCCCGACTTGGTCGGAAGATGTTCCGAAGCCGATGTGGTCATCGTTCCCGCAATCGGGCCTAACGTGAAAAACGTTAAGAGAAGATTCTCCTTAGAAATAGAATGGTTGAAGGAAGTCGCTTCTCAAGGAACGAGAATCGCGAGCGTTTGTTCGGGCGCTTTCGTTTTAGCGGCCACGGGTTTGCTTCATAAAAAATCGGCGACCACACATTGGATGTTCGCTCCCCTATTCCGCCGTATGTTTCCGTCGATCAGCTTGGACATCGATAAGCTCGTAATCGACAACGGACAATTTCTTACTTCGGGTGGAAGCAACGCGTTTTACGATTTGGGTCTTCATATTCTCGAACAATTTTTAGGAAGAGAAATCGCGTTACAATGTGCGAAACATTTTCTTTTGGATACGGATCGGATTTCTCAAACACCTTTTATGATGTTCTCCGTTCAGAAACATCACGGAGACGAATCCGTGGCCGCGGCACAATCGATTTTGGAAAAGGATTTTTCATCCTCTCTTTCTATGGACGATGTCGCTCAACGTGTGGGACTCAGTTCCAGAAGTTTTAAAAGAAGATTCAAAAACGCCACGGGGGATCCTCCGTCCACGTATTTACAAAGACTCCGTGTGGAATATGCCAAAAGAAGACTGGAAGAAGGCGACGATTCTGTGGAAGAAATCAGCTACGCGGTCGGTTACGAAAACGTGGGGTTCTTTCGACTTCTTTTCAAAAGATACGCCGGGAGCACACCGCTCGAACACAGAAAGAAATTTTCGGTTCATTCGAAGTTGGGCGAAAAAAGATCGTAACGATACGAAGAATCTAAAACAAAAAAGCGGAACTTTCGTACCGCTTTCTTTGTTTATGTTTTTTGAATGTAAAAATTACTTACCGACACACCACTCCCCGTGGCCCATGTGAGTTTTGTCCAAAAGACAAGCCGCCTTCGGACGACAGTACATCAGAATGGTCAATGTTTGGTTCGACGTGAATTCTTGAACATTGGCTCCGCAAGGAGTTGCGGAAATGGACTTCACACAAAAATCGATATCCCTCTGCGTATAATACGAACTCGGTTCTAAAAACGAAAGCGGTCCTTTCGGATTCGTAGAATCCTTCCAAAAAAGAATAACCGCGTTGCTCGCGACCGGATCCAAGATATTGCAGGAAAGAAGTTTTCCTCTGAGCGCGGTTTCAAATCTATCCTTAAAGTCATCGTCTCCGGCTACTTGGTCCCCGCCGATCCCGGCACAAAAAGAAACCATAGCGGTAAGCACAAAAGCGCATACTAAGAGTAACAGCGTTTTTAAAATATTCTTTGTTTTCATTGAATTTAAACCTTGGATGGATTTAGTTTTTTCCTTGATAAATCATCCAAGATTCAATCATAAAAATTCGTCGAAATCCATCAAAGAAAATCTTTTGGAATTTTTTTTCGATCTAATTCTTTTCAAAAAAAGAATACCCGAACTTACGGATTTCTTCGTTGCAACGAAATTGATTTTTGGAATACATAGAATTCAATTTCTCGACAAAGGAAAAATAAACCGAGGTTTTGTTCTCGTTTAAAAAATTCTTAAAACTTTTTCGAGCCTCGTTGGAAAGAACGCAGGTTTCTTCCCTACATTCGCAAACGGGAGTATTGTCGAGACCGTTCACGTAAAAGCCGAAATATTCTTTCAAAAGACCTTCGATCATCGGTTTTTCAGGAACGGTTTTAAATTCCTTTAAAAACGTTTCGATCTTTGCGATGCGCTTTCTCATTTCTTCCCAAGAAATTCCGATCCCTGCGTCGCAAGTATACGGATAACCGACCTTGCTCAACAAGCGGATCGTTTCCTTCAAAGGAAACGTATGATTTTTTAATACGACCAGAGAATGATCGTAGTATTCGATCAACGCCGAATCCCCTTCGCAGTATTCCACGGTCAACCCGTGAGAATTGAGTTCTTGTACGAGCGCGGAATCGGTCCACTTTCCGTAATCGTTTTGAAGTTTTTCCTGAAGTTTGGAATGGATCTCCGAACTTTGTATTACAACGAATTCGTTATAAACCCGAAACGCGTTTTCCGCATCCGGAGAATTCGGCGGAAACTTAGAAATAAATTGATTCTCCGCTTTTTGTAAGGAAGAAAGTTCTCCTCCCTTTAAGGAATCCAGATATTTTTGATAAACGACCAGAGAATCGGTGTTGGAAACGTTTTCGAGATACGCGTCAAACACCCATCCCTTTTTATAAAGTCCTTCCACTTCGACCCAGTTTCCCTTTTTGCCGTTTAAGGTTTCGGCCTTTTCGGATCTACGGATGATCTTGACTCGAATCCCGTCGGGAAGCAATCGAACCGAAGAATTCTTTTGACCTGCCCCGTCCCTGAGATACAAACCGCCGTTTGCATTCACTTTCGCATAACGTTCTTGGGATTCCGCGTTGAATGAATTCGAGAAGATAAAAAGAAAAAGGAAGAGATAAAAAAGTCGTTTCATGAGAATTCTTACGGCCTTGGAATTTTTGAAACGAGATTCGTATAAACTCGGATCCGCTTCAAGCAATTATCAAAGACGATTTTTCGTTCTCAAAAATAAAAAAACCGGCAACCCATCGAAACGACGAGTCACCGGAAAATCAGTTGCAAAATGCTGAATATTAATTCGGACCCGATGGCCACAAGAAACGATCGAAGGAATAAAATCTCACTCTTTGACGATTGTTCTTATCCGTGCAGGCGCAATTGTTTCCTCCCACTAAGGAACAACCCTGACAGTATCTTCGATTCGTTTCCGGAGGAGGACTGGTTACGATCCACTTCTTCCCATTCGGGTCCGTATAAAAGGAAAGTCCTCCCGAATGTCCGGGTTGATACGTCATCGTATATGTGGTCAACGCGTTATCTGGTCCGAGTTTTGTTTGATTTCCTTTCCAGACCCGGATCACGTTCGGATTTGCGGAGAATAAAATACAAGCCTTATACCATCCTCCATTTTTGTAATATACGTCGCAGTCCTGAACCCCGTCCTTTCCCGCGCTGTTGATATTGTTTCCGGTGGTCACGTCGAGAAAACTCGAACAGGTTCCGTCCGTATAATTACACTGTCTTTCGTAGTATTGATCGTAAGAATAAAAACGAGTTTTCGCGGAAAAACTTTGGTTGTTCGGATACGGAATCGACTGCCCCACAAAACCTACGGAATGATCGAAAAATCCTAGATTCTGAACCGTTCCCGCTCCGTTGAATCGATACAACTGCGATTTCATATCGATTCCGTTGCTCGTAAATCCAACGTAAGCCCATCCGTTGTAATAGAAAATTCCACTCGGATGATCGTAAGACGAACCCGCATTGAACTTACGGATCAATCTTCCGTATTTGTCGTGAACAAAAAGATACGCGGTATTGTTTCCGTTCGTATCCATACAAGAAGAATAGAAATAATTTCCGTCGAATTTGATACCCTGAGAATGACATCCGTTTTGGCTACTGCCGATCGTCGCGGTACCTACGTCTTCCAAAAAATAATCCGCGTTTTCAACCGGATAATCCGCACCGCCGACCAGGCTTTGAACGTTTAAACCTTGCGCGTTCAGACAAGGAACCGCGCCTAAAAGAAAAAAGAACACGGCGATCCGCATCTTCGTTTTTAAATATTTCATTTTTATAATATTCTCCCCACTCTTTTTGAATCTGAAACGGTCGGCGCAGAATGTTTCAAAAACGAGGAAGGTTCAATCAATTTTTTATTTCTTTCTCGAATCGCTAAAACTACCTTATAAGTTAGATATTTTAAAAGAAAATCCGCTTCGAAACGGCGATTCCTTAGATTCTTATTTTTAAACTTTCGTTATTAAAAATAGAAATCGGTCTTGATTCGACGCGTTTTCCGTTCGTCCTCGACGGCGACAAAAGATCCAACTTTCAAGCCGCCCGATCTTTTATATTATAGATCCGTAAAGAATGGAGAAATTCGGATCCGTTTTTCGCTTGTCCAAGACTCAAAACCATGAAGGATTTTTTGTTTAAAACGAAGGGGATTTACACCGCGACGGATGCGGAAACTTTCGAAACTTCTTTGTATCGGTTCCAGCCACCGATAAGGACAATTCCATGAAAAGAATGCAGAATCTCAAAACCCGAAAGGAATTCCTTAAGGCATTGACCCTTTTAGGCGCGAGCGCCGCGCTCGGTTCCGCGTATGATTGTTCCGGTCTCGATTACGGGGAAGAATCTTCTCGCATCCGGAGACCTCAGGCTTCGAACGTTTGGACGGACCCGAAATTGGAACTCATACGTTATGCCATCCTTGCTCCTTCGAGTCATAATTCTCAGCCGTGGAAATTCTCCATGGAGGAAAACACGATTCGTATTTATCCGGATCTTTCCAGAAGACTTCCGTTCGTAGATCCGGAAGATCGGGAACTGTACATAAGCGTCGGATGCGCTCTCGAAAATTTGGTCGTTGCGACAAAGGCTTTGGGATTCGAATCCCAAATCGAATCCTTTCCCAAAGACGAACCCAAGGAATGTATTCGAATTAAACTTTCAAAATCGAAGCCGATCTCAAACGATCCTTTGTTTCTTGCGATTCCCAAAAGACAATCCACCCGAAACGAATACGACGGCAAAGCGGTTCCGTCCGAAGATTGGAAACGATTGGAGTCGGATTCGAAACATGCAAAAGTGAAAACCGTTCTTTTTACGGATCAAAATCGTATGAAACCTTTGGTGGAATGGATTCGCGAAGGAGATCAACTTCAAATCGCGGAGGAAGGTTATGTGGTCGAGCTCAAACAGTGGATGCGTTTTAACGAAAACGAGGCACTTCGAAAAGGAGACGGGCTTTTGACTTTGTGCAACGGCGGACCTTCGATTCCAACTTGGGTGGGAAACATTCTATTCTCCCTTGTGCTTTCCGGACCTACACAAGCGGAAGCCGACGCGAAACTCGCACGCAGTTCTTCCGGATTTGTCGTCTTCGTTTCGGAGAAAGACGATCGAAACGATTGGATCGAAACGGGAAGATCCTTTGAACGATGGGCCTTAGCCGCCACTTCTAAAAATATCAAGTGCGCCTTTTTCAATCAACCGATCGAAGTGCCTTCGATTCGCACACAACTGCAGACCCATCTGAACGTTGGAAAGAATGTTCCGCAACTCGTGGCGCGTTTTGGTTATTCGAATTCTATGCCATATTCTCCTCGAAGAAGTCTGCAAGATATTCTTCTTTAATACGAAGAGAATTCTACATAACGGATTCCACAGCTTAAGTTTAGAGTTAACAATTTAACGTTAGCGGTTATCGAGCAAGCATCGAACCGAATGCGGCGTTCCCGGAAGAAGTGATGATGAAGTTGCCCGCAGTCGGTGTGGAAGCCGTGATCCCGGTTCCACCGGGACTCAAATGAATATAACCTTTTCCCGCACCCGCGGTATTGGATTGAGCGGCGGAGATCAAATCGGCAAAACCGTCTCCGTTCAGATCGGAAAAACCCGCGATTCCATACACGTCTCCCGCGACCTCTCCTAAAATCACCGTACTCGGCGTTCCGGAAATTACGGCTCCCGAAAAATGATAGACGGATGCTTTTCCCATACTCCCGGCAAACGACAAGGAACTCGAAAGAAAATCCAGATAACCGTCTCCGTTGACGTCGCCTAACGCTAAAAAGCCGCCGAAGTTTTCCGTGGTACTCCCGGTCAGTTTCGGAGTCGCGCTCGTAGGAGTTGCGGCGGTGATTCCGGTCGGCGATCCGTAAAAAACATAGGCCGCGCCCTGATTCCCCAAATATCCCGGAGCGCCCACGGCAAGATCTTCGAAACCGTCGCGATTGATGTCGTTCGATTGCAGACTCATTCCGAAGTTATTGCTCGCGGCTTCTCCCGTAAGTGTTAATGCGACACCGGACGCGGTGTTCGTCGTGGTGATTCCCGCGGGACCGGTGCTGTGAAAGATATAAATTCTTCCCGCGCCTCCGCTGTATGTGTTCGCGTCCACGATCAGATCGCAGAAACCGTCTCCGTTCAAATCTCCCAATTCAAGAGCGGACCCGAAGTTACTTCCGGGACCGGTGATGGAAGTGATCGGAGTTGTGTTTACGCCGGAAGCGCTTCCCGCATAAATTCGTACGGTTCCCGATCCGATATAACCGCTTGCGGCGATATCCGTAATTCCGTCTCCGTTCACGTCCCCCAAAGATAACGCGTATCCGAGCTGATCCGCCGCGGCGTTGGTAAGAATCACATCCGCGCTCGTATCCGTCGCGGCGACGATTCCATTTTGTCCCTTACTGTAAAACACATGGACCTTTCCTACGTTTCCTCCGTACTCGTACGAAGCTCCCGCGACCAAGTCGGAATAACCGTCCGCATTCACATCTCCCAAAGAAAGAACGTAACCGAACGAACTGGAAGCGCTTCCCGTAATCGTCGTCTGCGCCATGGTTCGATTGGTAGGATTGTAACCTCCACGTCCGATTCCGTAGAAGACCGAAATTTCGCCGTTCTTAGTCGTGCTGAAAAAAGAAGAAGTGATCGCAACGTCTGCAATTCCGTCCCCGTTGATATCCTTATTCTTCCCTTTGCGAATCGAGAAGTTGAGAATCGAGGAAGAATTTCCCGAAAAGTCCACGCTCTTTACGCTGACCGTATGCAGACTTCCCGACTTCCAAGAAGAAGGAACGAGAAAACGCCAAGCCTGCGCTCCTTGTGCGGGTTGATAAACACCTCCGTCCAAACTCACGAGCACCTGTGCTAATAAGAAATCGTCGCTCGCGGTTCCAACGATAAAACCGGATTCTAAAATTCCTACGTGAGCGGACGGGAGATTGGTGACCGTAAGTAAGGGTGGCGTGCTGTCCAAACATCTTCCGGATATGATACACTCGAGAATTTCAGTTTCCCACCAAGCCTTGGAAAAAGCGATCTCGGGGTTGTAGACTGGTTTTACACACCGAGTGAAAAGAAAACAAACAAAACAAACGGTAAGAATGCGGTTTAAAGCCCGCACGAAACGACGACGTAAATTAATGCGAAATCCAACGAGGCCGTGAATCTTTGTAAATAAATTTCTGAATAACACAGATTTCAAATCTTTGAGCGAGGACTCAAAGGGATCATTGATTCAAAGGAATGACAAAGACAAGAATATTTTGTTTCCGATGGAATGTTTAATACGACGTTTCGGATTCGAACGAGGGGAACTACACAAACGAGTGATTCTATTTTTTTCCTTGGTTCCCCATCCAACGCAAAGGTCCGGAACCGTATCGGCCCAAACGATCTCCCGGGTTTGCGAGTTTACAACGGGCAAGGGAAAGACAACCACATCCGATACAAACGGACAAACCGTTTTTCAGTCTTTCAAGTTCCGCGATTCTTTCGTCGATCCTGCTACTCCAAGTGCGGGAAAGTTTCGACCAGTCTTGTCCGTTCGGAGTGTAATCCTCGGGAAGTTTCGCGACTTCGACCGCGATTTCTTCCAGAGACAATCCCACCTTTTGGGCGAACACGATAAAGGCGATCCTTCGTAAAACGTAGCGCGGATACAAACGATGACCCGATCCCGATCTTTGAGAAAAGATCAATCCCCTTTCCTCGTAAAATCGCAAAGCCGAGGAAGCGACTCCGCTCCTTTTGGAAACCTGGCCGATCGTCAAAAGTTCTTCCTTATCCATAACCCTCCCCGAGATATTTTATCTTTTTGTAATTTTTGAAAATTCAATTTAAAGTTTAATCAAACTTGAAGTTCTTTTTACTTTTTGATTCCTCAACTTTTTTTCGATTTTAACGAAAAAAATCGAGCCGGGCTATTTACTTCAAGTGCACTTGAACTTGTATATTGTTCTTATCCAAGTTTTGACTTAGAGGAAAAGACGCATGACATTAGAAAACGAAGATTCAAATATGGAAGACGGAAGGAACATTCCGACCGGAAAAACCGACGGGGATCATAAAGAAAGAACAACTCGCCGGTTTTTTAATACGAATTTACACGGGAACACGTTATGAAACCCACATTCAGCAACTATCAGAAATTTATCATCGCCCTTCTTGCGTTTATACAGTTTACGGTCGTGCTCGACTTTATGATTCTTTCTCCCTTGGGAGTTCAAGTTATGGAGAATCTGAAGATAAGCACCTTGGACTTCGGTTTGGTCGTCTCTGCTTACGCATTCAGCGCGGGCGCTTCCGGAATTTTAGCCGCTGGTTTTGCGGATAAATTCGATCGAAAGAATATTCTACTATTCTTTTACGGCGGTTTCGTACTCGGAACCGCGTTCTGCGGATTGGCCACTACGTACAAATATCTTCTCGCCGCAAGGATCGTAACCGGACTGTTCGGCGGTGTGATCGCTTCCGTAAGTTTCGCGATCATCGCGGATCTTTTCGCTTTGGAAGTCAGAGGAAGAGTTATGGGATTCGTGATGACCGCGTTCGCGGCCAGTCAGGTATTCGGTCTTCCTCTGAGCGTATTCATCTCCAATCGTTGGGGATGGCAGGCTCCTTTTTGGTTGATCGCGGGCATAAGCGCGTTAGTCGGAATCGTGGCCTTCGTCAGAGTCAGACCGATCACCGCACATTTAAAAACCGCGGGACAAAAGAACGCGATCAAACATCTTGTTAAAACCGCGACCAATCCGAATTATCTTCCCGGATTTTTAGCAACGATGCTTTTGGCGACGGGCGGTTTTATGCTGATGCCTTTCGGAAGCGCGTTTACGGTTCATAACCTCGGACTCACCCTGGAAGACCTTCCGTTGATCTATATGATTACCGGTATCGTGAGCATCGGAGCCGGTCCGGTTCTTGGAAAACTCGCGGATTCCGCGGGGAAATACAACGTGTTTGCGACCGCTTCCGTTGTCGCGATCGCGATCATTCTTTATTATACGAGAATGGAAAAATCACCGCTCTGGCTCGTGATCCTCATCAACTGTAGTCTTTTTATTCCGATTACGGGTAGAATGATTTCGGCTAACGCGTTGACCTCTGCGCTTCCCGATCTTCCGGACAGAGGAGCTTATATGGCGATCAGCTCCTCTCTTCAACAAATCTCCGGTGGAATCGCGGCGTATTGCGCCGGTTTGGTCGTGGTTCAAACGACCACAGGACGTTTATTGGGTTATGAGAATTTAGGATACGTGGTTGCGATTGCGATCATCGCTACGATCGTGATGATGTATCGAGTTCACATTCAAGTTCTGAGTAAGAATTCTTCCGCAATAAAACCGAACACGGACGTAACTACTGCGCCTCAGGAAGTATTGATCGAAAACTGAGTTTTTCGTTTTCGAGTTTTGTTCGTTTTAAATTTCTCTAAGAATGGAAGGCCCGAGCTTTTGTAAAAGAAAGCCCGGGCTTTTTCATTTCATTTTGATCCAACTCGATCTATCCTTTCCTGATTCGATGGATCGACCGACCGATCCATTCTTATCTTTATTTTATCTTATCTTGAAAACCGAAACTTCTCGTTATCGGTCCAAGCGCAAGGCCACTGGATCAAAAGACCTCCGTCACCCAACGCTCCTCCGGCGATGTCCAAACACTGAGAACTGTGTTTGGCTTGTATCGAGAAGTAGCCGTCTCCATAAGGAAGCAGTTGAAATCTTTGATTGGAACCGCTTCCGCAAGAATACTGCACAACGTTTGTTCCCGAAGAAGTAGAAGCTCCTTTTACATCCATACACTTTCCGCTGTGTTTCGCCGAAATTTTATAATATCCGTCGCCCGTAGATTCGAACATCCACTTCTCGTTGTCCACTCCCCAGTTCGTATATTGATCCAAGTTCACGTTATCCGCCGTGCTCGCACCGGGAACGTCGAGAACTCTTCCGCTGTGTTTTGCGGCGATCGCGGAAAAATCGGAACCGATCGGATCGTTCAGAAAGGGCATATTCTCCCCTAAAGAAGATTTGGAACAACCGTCCTTTCCACAACCTCCCATAGAAGGCAAACTTCCCGTTTGTTCGATCGGATGTCCGATCCCGTCGAAACAAGAAGAGCCGGTGCAGTTCATCCAATCGGGAAAAGAACTTCCTCTTTGTAAAAGAGTAAGATTGTTCCAAGTATCCATATGATAGTCGTTGCTTCCGGTATTTCTAAAATCCTCGAAATACAAACAACCGCCCGATCCGCCGGAATCATGAAAACTTCCGTGAGCGTTCTTACCCACATAAGCGATCGGATGATTGCCGGTTGTTTCAAAACTTCCGAGTTCTTTCACATACCAACCTCCGTGTTGATAGAACGCGACTCGTTTCAACTGACCGCCCACAACAAGAACCGCAACCGATTCCCAATCCGCGGAATGGGAACCCGCGCTTAAGAAACAAGTGCTCTGCCACGAATAAAAAAACCAATAACGTATGAGAACGGAATTCGTTCCCACTTGGCTCGCCATATAGTAGATGGGAATCTGATTGTTCTGAATCGTAGAATAATTCTTATTACAGAGCGCGATCGGATCGACTCCGAGTTGTCTTTGTTGATAGTAAGTTCCGGCGTCGCTCGGAAAACATTTGCTCTGATCTCCCGAACCCGTTCCGAATTCCTGATCGAATCTCAAACGTGGAGCGAACTGATGCGCCAAAGAATCCGTATCAAACGTCGGTCCGCCCGCGTCGGCTTGACAAAGATACAATTCTTTGTTGTCGCAATAACGTCCGCTACATCTCGCACCCGAAATATACATGGATTCCGGAGCTACGAATTTTCCTCCGCTTTCTTCGGAGATGGGAGAAGTCCAATAACAATTCGTTCTGGTTCCACCGTTGTTGAGTTGAGAACATCGAAGCGATATGTTGTCGCAATAACTTCCCGAACACTGAATGCCCGTGACAAAACCGTTGTTCGCGCAGATTCTTTCGTTCGGACTTTCTTCCGAAAAAGAATCCGTCCACCAACTGTTCGTTTGCGTAAAACCGGATTCTACGTTTAATAAATTTACGTTGTCGCAATAACGTCCGTCGCATCGCAAACCCTGCGTTAAGAAAGAACTTCCGCTTTGGATCGCGGGTGATCCGTCGGTCGTCCACTGAAGCCAATGAGGCGGATAACTTTCCGTATGAAAGTAGGTTCTCGAATTGTCCGTTCCCGCGTTCGGACCCTTTCCCGAATTAAAAACGTTCGAAACGTTTCCGATCGACAACAACGTGGAAAGCGACGCGAACTCTTGAGAAGAATCGTTTCCATTCTTCCCATTGCAGAAAACGAACGTCGTCGATAGAATACACGCCAACACCAAAGCGCTTAGACTCCCGGTGATATTTCTCTTCATCTGAAATCCTCTTTTTATTTATTAGTTTTTTGTAAAACTCCCGAGCGTCCTTGATAACACGCGGGACTTAATTCTCACTTATTTTGGAACGAATTAACAAAGGTTAATAACGGGGAATCTTCGCAATCCGTCCTAGTTTACAGATAAACGGATTCTCAGCCGAAAGGTAAGGTAAAGAAGATGCACGATTGTTTGGATACTCCCTGCGATGAAAACGAAGCCTCGACCGAATCTCCAAGGGAAGAACTTTCTAAGGAAGAATTGAAGGAAACTCTGGAACGATTCAAACTTCTCGCCGAAACGATCGACGAGGTTTTCTGGATGAAGGAAGTCAAAACCAACCGACTCGTTTACGTCAGCTCCGCTTACGAAAGAATCTGGAAACGTTCTCTACAAAGTCTTTATGAGAATCCGGATTCTTGGCTCGACGCGGTTCATCCGGAAGACCTTCATCTTCTCGTCAACGTCCTCGATCAAAATTGGAAACACCGTTCGGAAGATTTTAACGAACGTTTTCGAATCGTTCATACGGACGGAACGGTTAAATGGATTCGCATCCAATCGTTTCGAGTTTTTAACGGAGAAGGAAAACTCGATCGTATCGTGGGCGTGGCAAGAGACGTCACCAAACAACACGAACTCGAAAAACAACTCGCACATTCCCAGAGAATGGAATCCATCGGTTCCCTTGCGGGCGGGGTCGCACACGATTTTAATAATATTCTTACGGTCATCATGGGATTCGCTTCTCTCATAGAATTGAATCCGAACGATTCTCAAAAAATTCTTCAATCGGTTCAGATCATTCAAAAAACCGCGGAACGGGGAGCGACCTTGGTCAAACAATTGTTGACTCTCGCGAGAAAAACGGAATCCGTTTTTCAAACCCTTCCCTTCAACGATCTGATTTTGGAAGCGGTGAACATCGCGAGATCCACGTTTCCTAAATCGATTCGAATTCTTACGGATCTTCAGGATGAAACGCTCAAAATCAGAGCCGATTACACTCAGATCCATCAGATTTTTGTCAACTTGATCTTAAACGCAAAGGACGCGATGCCAAACGGCGGCGAACTTTTTATCCGCTTAAAGGAAGTCGATCCTTCTCAGGTTCCGATGCAATCGGACAAATCCAAAAGTCAACGTTACGCGCTCTTAGAGATTTCCGATACGGGGATCGGTATGGACGAGGAAACTAAAGGAAAAATTTTCGATCCGTTCTTTACGACCAAAGGGCTCGGTAAAGGAACCGGGCTCGGTTTATCATTGGTCTATGGAATCGTAGAAAACCACGGAGGAGCGATTCGGGTGGAAAGCGAACCCAACCGAGGTTCCAAGTTCAGCGTGTATATTCCTCTCGAAAGATCGGCCCGTTCCGAGTTTTCTACTCCATTCCAAAATTTGAATGTTAAAACTCCCACACAAAAAACGATCCTTCTCGTGGAAGACGAACAGATGATCCGGGAACCTCTGACCAATTATCTGACAAGAATCGGATACGAGGTGATCGCGGCGGAAGACGGCGAGATCGCCCTGGAGCTTTTTGAAAAACACAAGGATCGAATCCAGATCGTTATCTGCGATCTCAATCTTCCCAAACGAAACGGTCTTGAGGTCTTAAAAAGAATTCGTTCGACTTATGCGGAGATTCCTTTGATCCTTGCGAGCGGTTATATGGACCCTCAGTGTAAGGACGCCATGGAACCCTTGGGTTTGTATCGTGTGATTCAAAAGCCTTACGATTTCAAAACGATCCGTCAGATTCTTCAGGATCTGCAACCGATCTAAATTCTACCCTTGTGTTCCTTCCAGACCCGGTTTCGGATTCTGCTCAAGGATACGGGAGTGATTCCCAGATACGATGCGATATAGTGCTGAGGAACTCTGCTGATGATATCGGGTTGTTCCTTGATCAGATTCAAATATCTTCTTTCGGGACTCTCCCGAATCCTAGATAAGAAAAGTCTCATATAGGTATCGAAACGTTCCAGGGTGTATTCCAAAAGATATTCTTTGAACTCGTCGTTTTCACGATACAATGTGGCCGCGTCCTCTCCGCTGATCTCATACAACTCGGTGGGTTCCACACTTTCCAATAAGAACTGACTTGAGGCCGTGGTTCCCCTATAACTGTGAAGGGAACCGATCACCCGGTTTTCAAAAAAGAACGCGATGGTGATGTCCTTTCCGTCGTCGTCGAACCAAATTCGAAGACATCCCTTTCGAACGATAAAGATGGATTTATTGTCTTCGCCCCTTCGGATCAAAACGGTTTTAGGAGGAATCTTTCGTTCCCGAAGCATGGTCTTGTATCTCGACCAATTCTTTTCCAGACCCGGTATTCTTCGTTTTAAATTTTCAATAAAGGGAAGATCGCTGTACATACGCAAAAAACTCGAAGAGCTTCGCGTATGATAAATGATTTCACAAAAATGCAACCCTTATCCACGATCCATTCGATTCTTTCCTTAAAATCGAGCGGACCGTGAACGTTCGTTTTAGACTTTGATTTTAAACTGACCCGCGATTTTCTTCAGTCTTTCCGCGTTTGCGGACAACTGAACGGAAGTGGAGGATACATCCTCGGAGCTGGTTGCGGTTCCGATCGCTTGTTCGTTCCATTGGGATACGACTTCGGCGATTTCTCGTACGGCCCTTTTTTGTTCTTCGATGGCGAGTTTTACGGATTCGGCTTCCGCTCCGATCGTATCCGATTGACGATCCACGTCTTCGTTTAACAATTCTTGGGACTCGGTGATTTTTAAAAGATCCTGCATTCCTTCGGAGACGGAATCCACGGTTCGTATGATCTTATGAATCGTATCCACGGAAGTTTGTAAGGCTTCCACTCCCTGATCCAATTCCGATTTATTCTTTCCTAATATTTGAGAAATCGATTGGATCGACGACGCGGTTTTGTCCGAAAGTTTGGAAACCTCTTCCGCAACCACGGCAAAGCCTTTTCCCGCGCTTCCGGCCCGAGCGGCTTCGATCGCGGCGTTTAAGGCGAGAAGTCTTGTCTGATCCGAGATTTCGTTTACGAGCGTGATGATTCCGGACATTTCCTCGGAGGATTTCAAAACGGCGTTCAACCGAAGTTGCATAGAAGCGAGGGATTCTTCCCCTTTTTTCGCGTCCACAGTGATCGCCTCGTTTCTTTGAACCGTGTTTTGAATTTCGGAACCGATCTTTCTCGCCCCGCTCGAAAGTTCCTTAATCTTAGAATGGAATATTTGAATATTATAAAATTGTTTTGCGATTCTTTCCGTAATCTGTTCCATACCCGCGGCCATTTCCTCCGTGGTGGCCGACATTTCCTCGGAAGTCGCGGCTGTGGCTTGTGCTACTCCCGCGAAGGATTGGGAAGAGGAACTGAGTTGATGGGAGGAATCCGAAAGATCGGTCGCGATCTTTTGTACGTTTCTGATCGAACCTGAAAGTGTTTCGATAAAGGAGTTCATATCCATACTCATCCCCCCGATCTCGTCTCGATAAGAGGTTTCGATTTTATTCGTAAGATTTCCGTCTGACATCTCTTTCAGAACCAGGCTCGCGGACTCCAAAGGTTTCAGACGTTTGTTCACCAATCGATATAGAAAACTTCCCGAAAAAGAAGCGATCAAAACGGAAATCAAAACGATTCCCAGAATGAGTTCGTTTAACGAATCCGAGATTTCGTTCGTGGGTTGGATCGCCGCGACGATCAACTTCCAACGATCCAATCTTTGCACCGTTGCAAAACGAGTTTGTCCCGAAAAGAAAAACTGAATCATCTTTCCGTTTTCCAAGGTCAGAAGTTCTTTTCCGAAGTTTTGTTTTGAAATTTCCATATTCAAAATCAACGATTTGTTTTTATGAGCGATGATACTTCCTTCTTGTTCGATGACAGCGACGTAACCTTCCTTACCCAGACGCGCGTTCGTCACGAGTTGATCGGAGATGCTGTCCAAGGACAAGGCGATACAAAGAACCCCGATTACATTCTCCCCATCCTTTACCGCGGTGGAAAGAACGACCACGGTGCTCCCCGTAATCGGAGATTTTTTCGCCTTACTCATGGAAACTTTTTCATTATGAACGGATTTTAAAAAACCGGAGAGATCCTCTCTTTGTTCGGGAGTTTTTCCGTAACCGATCGTCTTGCCGTCGAGCGCTTCCGCGACGACCGTCGCCCCTTCCGAAGAAGGATACACAAAAACGTTTTCATAAGAGCCGTATCGTTTTAATACTTCTTTGTAGAAGTCGCTCGCGATCGGTTTTCCGGTTCGAATCGATTGAATCGTTCTCGGATCGTGTGCGATCGTTTCCGCAAGATTCGCGTGCGCTTGTAAGGAACTGTCGAAGTCGAATGCGACGATCTTAACCACCGTCTTCATCTGGTCCTGATAGTGTTCGGTCACCTTTTGACTGCCGAGAAAGTAAGCGGTTCCCGCCACCAAAACCGTCAACGCAACGAGGATTCCGAGACTCCAAAAAATCAAAGTGAATTTCAGACTGCTCTTAGTCATACAAGCCGTCTCCTTAAAACGATCTTGAAAGTAAGACGCTACGGAGGAAGCCGATCGACATTAACAATTGTTAATTTCTTTTGTAACGAAAACGAGACGCAAATTCCTAGAATCGCGCCTAAGAATTCCTTTTTTTTGCAACCGGATTCTTTATTCTGGCTCAAACAAACCGTATGAATTCTAAAAAAGCCCGCACAACCGAAAACCAAAAAAGACAGGATAAAAAATACTCCGCACCCGACGCGGAGCCCGGAGTTCATCCGGGAAGTTCCCTGAGAATTCGAAAAATTCTCCGCTGGTTCGGAAGAATCTACGGAAGTCTTCTTTACAAAACGGACTTAACCGGAATCGAAAACGTTCCGAAAGAAGGACCGGTTCTTGTGTTGGTCAAACACCAACGAAACGACGATATTCCCGTCGGACTCGCAAAGGGTTTATACAAAGCGCGTTGGGATATCTGGGCGATCATGAAGGATACCATGGCGGCTCCCATGTTCTTCGACTTCTTTTTAAAATGCGGAGGAATTCCTCTCAACAGACTCGAACCCCGCAAAAGCAAACGCGATCTTATGTTCGCAAGAAAAGTATTATACAACGGTAATATGCTCGTGATCTTCCCGGAACAAACCACGGTTCCTTACAAGATGGGAAAAGGAAGACCGGGTGCGTTTCGTTTTATCGTGGGCAAACCGGAAGCGCCTCTTCCCGTTTTGTGTTTGGGACTCGACTACAGACCCGGCGGATTTTTGCGCAGAACCAAACTTTCGATTCGAATCGGGGAATTAAAATACCTAAATCCGAATCAGGATCCGGAAGAATTCTTACACGAACGTATGCACGAAATTGCAAGTCTCACCAACATGACCTATCCGTTCGAATTCAAAAAATCTAAATTAGAAAGTTTTGAAGAATCCGACAACTCGGCGGTAGAAACCATCGCATGAGAATCCCCGAAGCAAAAGGAAGCAAACGCGCCCTTCTCGTGGAGGGCGGCGGTATGAAAGGAGCCTTTGCGGGAGGTGCATTACATTCTTTGCATACTCTCGTATCTCCGAAACATTTCGATCTGGTAGTCGCGGTTTCTTCGGGTGCGTGTTCCGCGGCGTATTACGTTACGATGCCGAAACCGGAACCTGAAAAAAGTCTGAAGACCTTGGCGATTTGGTATTTCGAACTCGCGGGAAGAAAACTGATTTCTCCCTTTCATCCGTTTCAAGGAAAGACCTTTTTGGATCAGGAATATCTCGTGGACGATCTGTTCGGACAAAAGTATCCTCTTCCTGCGGAGAATTTCGAGAAGTTCGGATTGCCCGAGTTTCGAGTTGCGGTCAGCAACCTTCAAACAAGAACGATCGAATATGTACGCGCGACCTCTTCGAATATATTCGATCTTTTGAAAGCGGCCACTTCTCTTCCGATCGCTACACGAGGCAAACACAGAGTGGACGGAAGATTGTATTCGGACGCGGCGGTTTTGAATCCGCTTCCACTCGAAGATCTGATCGAAGCCGGTTATACGGACATCACTGTCGTATTAAATTCTCCGGTGGAAAGGGTTTCTCCTCCGTTCAGTATGCTGACCAGTCTTCTTTCCTTTCCGAAGGACTGGAGAATGGCCAAGCTCATGAACCGTTGGCATCATCATCATTTTAACGTGGCCCGCGAAGTCGCATTAAAACCTCCGAAGGGTGTGAGAATTCATACGATTTCACCCGATGATTCTTTACCCGTAACCCTCGTGACTACGAACGGTTCTAAGTTGAAGGAAACGGTGGACATGGGGATCAGCAAAGGAGAGGAAATCGGCAAACTTCTATTAAAACTTTTTAACAAGGGTAAGAACGGAAAGAAGTCCGTATCATCCTCCAATGGAAACGGATCCGCGGTTCGCAAACGGCCGATCCAACTTGCGGCTTCCAAAAAGAAAACGAGCCCGAAGAAAAAAAAATCAAAATAAATTCCTCCTTACCGCGGTCTATTCATAGACCGCATTTCCTTCTCTTCAAAGAAAAAACTCCGGTCGAAATTATATAGACTTCCAGGGATCACCTTGAAAAAGAACAAACAGCTTCCGCCGAAACTTCTCGCCATTCTTCGATCGATCCGATCGATTGCTTTCGTATTTTTCACCCTTTCGATCGCGTTCAATATTCTTACCTGTATCAGTTTGAACGTTTCGAACGAGAGAGAGGAAAGAATCCGCGCTTCCCGGAATTGGAAGGACGGAAAATTCGTAAATCCTCAGCCATTGATAAACGACATCGGTAGCAGTCTTGTTTCGATGTTTTTGAAAGACGAACACGTAAGTCCTAAAAATCCGATCGACTACGAAAAGACGGACGTCTCCGTTTTGTTAAGCGAACCGGAAAGCGGATTACGCGTCACCTGGTTCGGACATTCCTCCACTCTCGTGGAAATCGACGGGACAAAGGTTCTTACCGATCCGATCTGGTCCGATCGTACTTCTCCCGTTAGCTGGGCGGGTCCGAAACGTTGGTATGACGCTCCTCTTTCCTTTCAGGATCTTCCGAAAATCGACGCGGTTGTGATCTCGCACAATCACTACGACCATCTCGATCGCCAAACGGCTCTTATGTTAAACGAAAAGGGAGTTACGTTCGTGGTTCCTCTCGGGGTCGCGAGTCATCTGATCGATTGGGGAATTTCGAGTTCTAAAATTCGAGAGTTGGATTGGTGGGAAGAAACCAAGATCGGAAACTTAAAGATCGTATGTATTCCCGCAAGACACGCATCGGGCCGTTTTCTTTTTGATAAGGACGAACATCTTTGGGCGGGTTACGCTCTTCTGGGAGACAAACATCGAGTTTATTATTCGGGAGACACGGGTTTATTTCCGGCGATGAAGGAGATCGGAAACAAATACGGTCCGTTCGATCTTACGATGATCGAAACCGGTCAATACAATCAGGCCTGGCCGGATTGGCATATCGGTCCGGAACAAGCCGTGATCGCTCATAAGATGGTAAACGGAAAAACGATGTTGCCCGTTCACTGGGCGTTGTTCGAACTCGCTTCACATTCTTGGACGGAACCGATCGAACGCGTTTTGGTCAAAGCCAAAGAATTGAACATCGCCGTAGCCACTCCGAAACCCGGTCAGAGCTTCGAACCGGAAATCAAAAAAGAATTTTCCCGTTGGTGGCCCGATCTTCCTTGGAAAACCGCGAAGGAAAATCCGATCGTTTCCACACAAACGGAATAAATTCAAAATTTGGAATATACGTTTCGTCGGACCGGAAATCTAAACCGGCCCGAACAAAACGTTTTTCTAAATTAGAGAGTGAGAATATACTCCACTAGATCGTCCACCTCGGAAGCGCTTCTCGAACACCAAGGGTGCGGAGCCGCGGGCATTCCGATCGGTTGGGCGGTTCCCATTTCCTCGGGACCGTATTCCCTTCTCATCTTCTGATAATCCCAGTAATACCAATTCGGATCGTTCGGAAGACTTACGAAATACTTGTGTCTTTCGATAAATCGATTCCGTTTTTGACCCACGTCCGTATTCGGAGATTTGACCACCCTAAACACGTCGCCTTTTCGGTTGTAAACCGGATAAGGCTGAGGAAAGTCCGGACCGCCTAACGGAGGTTGTACGGAAGAATGGAGGGTGTAATACACGTTGTAAAGAGAAGAACCTTCGGTACAACGATCCGGATGAACCAAGTCCTCTATATTTCGAACGTGTCCGTCGCTTAACAATCCTCTGTGTTGAACCCAAT
Source organism: Leptospira barantonii (assembly GCF_002811925.1). Lineage (NCBI taxonomy): Bacteria > Pseudomonadati > Spirochaetota > Leptospiria > Leptospirales > Leptospiraceae > Leptospira > Leptospira barantonii. The sequence continues at coordinate 614,073 of NZ_NPDS01000002.1, read as the reverse complement.
ACATGTCCCGCAAAAAGTTCGCGCGGATCGATTGTTGCTCCTTTTGATAAACCGTAGGAGCGAAAAATCTTCCCACCTCGTTCAGCTTGAACATCTTCTCGTTGGAATTCAGCCCCACCTTATCGTTGTGACAGGAACCACAATCCCTCTGATACGTCGCCTTACCCCTGTTAATCGCTTCGGCCACGCCGGGAAAGGATTCCCAACCGGTTTGCACAAAACTTCCTTCTCCCGGATTAAAACCGATTTGAGAAACAAGTTTACCTTTCGATTTCAACCAGCGATAGATTCCTACCTGTCTGAGAGGTTTATCGTATAGGTCGAGTTTGGTCATATACGCGGTCAAAGCCTGAAGTTCGTGAGCCTTCATCGAACCGGTCGCGCCGTCGGGTTCTTCCGAATGGATATAAGAACCTTCGAAACCCACATAGGATTCCGTATGCGACAATGAGCGTCTAACGCCCATGTAGTTGGTTACGTTCGGAATCGCGATCGGAGAAAATTGATAATCGTTGTCCGTTTCGCTTCCTTCTCCTTTGATACGAACAAGCGTATGTTCACCGGCACCTTGTGGCATGTGATAGATCAGCGCGGTTTTATCGATGTCCTTGGAAGAAGCGTCGAAACTCGGACCCGGTTCGGATTCTTTGATCCCTTTCATATCGCCGAGCACGGACCATCTCATCGACCAAACCGGATTCGGAAGACCGGGAATCACCTTGGTCACAACGGTACCCGGAGCCGATTCAAAACTGATCTTGTAACCGTGACAAGAAGCGCAGTTAAAACCGATCCATTCTCCCTTACCCGTGTATGGATGAGACGCCTCCTTATAACGATAACCCGCCCAGCCGCTACTTCTCGTATTTCCTTTTGTCAATTGATCGCCACCTAAGTAACCCGGAATCGGAGTCGGTTGCGGATAAGGATCGAAGTACACGTTATCCGTCGCCGCGGATGGAACCTCTCCGGAATTCGCTCGATACGCGCCGAATAAAAGTTCGGGATCGGCTACGTAACCAGTGATCGGATCCGTCGCTTGATAACCGAAGATTTTGTTCCAATCCAAATTTCGAATCGCGTGTGCAAGACCGATGTTGAAATCGTAAGACCAGAATATTTTTTCTCCGAGGGAGAATAGATTGTTAAAGCCGGGATTGTTTACGGTGACCGCGAGAGGTTTTGTCGCCTTCGCTTCGCTCAACACGGATACGACGTCGCATTTGTGTTTGAAGGATTCGTCCGTGATCCGTTTTGTTTGTGCGTCGATCACGTTATGCGCCTCGGTCGGTTTTAACAGAGAAAGATTGTAACCGGATCTTTTTTGAATCTGAACGATCAAAGGACCTCCGCTTACGTGTTCGGGAACCTTAAAGTTGATTTCCGTATCGCTCCAGCTGAGAATATACTTTCCCCACTGATCGTGCATATCTTTCACCTCGAAGTTCACCTGTTTGATCAGATCCAGTCTTTGTTCGAACATTCTCAGATCCGTTTCCAAAACCCTCGTATTGCCGATCATAATTTTGGAGAAATCTATATCGGGTCCCGAACCGAAGCCTGTTCCGCGTAACGTAACGGTTTGTCCCGGACTTAGGACCGGAGGTGGAATCGGAATCGGACTGTTCGGAAGATTTTGCCAAGACAAACTTCCGTTGATCGAAAGGGATTCAAGAACCGGCTCGGGAAAGGAAGCCGCAGACAAGGCGCGAACCGATTCGCGCACGGGATCGAACTTACAAACTTCCTCCTGATTGGGAAATTTCGTAAAAATTCCCGCGGGACAACCGGCAACCAAAGCCGTAGTCGCTATCAAAAAGATTTTTAGATATTTTTTTCCAGCATCGAAAATTCGCATTTGCATTGGGAAACACCTCTTCTCTTCATTCGTCTCGTCATGGAGACAAAAGAAGAATAACCGAGGTTGAAGAAAGGGTCGTCTGCAAGACGGAATTCGGACGTCCGAGTTTCGTAAATCGAACTTCTTAAAAAAATAAATAAGCGAAATGTAATTTAGATATAATCGAGGAATGAGTTATTTTTTAAAACGAGAATCTATTTTTTTCGAATTCTTTTATAACGATTGTACGGTAAAACTTGACAAGACGTAAAATTCTCTTAGCGTCTTGCCTCATGTGGATTGACGAGATCATACGCGAGGTCCTTTATTTCGGAAGCGGACTTGCGTTCCTGGTCGCGTTTCAAAAATTACTGACCGTTTCCAGCCAAAGGGAAAACCGTTTACTGGCTCTTTTGTTTTCCTCGCTCGGAATCATCCTGTTCACATCGTCGAACGTGATCGGAGAAGTGGATCAAAAATATCCGCATTCCATTTTTCTGTTATTGACTTCGTTCTCCATGATCGGCCCTCTTACGTTGCTTTATACTCATTCCCTGCTATATCCGAATCAAAATCTAAACAAGGACATTCGAATTCACTTCATTCTTCCCTTTGTATTCTTGATACTGGAGATCCTGTTTTTTACGCGACCATCGGCGGATGTAATCCTCGATTTGAAAGAATTTAGGGAGATTCGATACGGACATTTTCTTGCGATTTCGTTTCTAATTACGACGGCCACGACGACCGCATATTTTTTTGCGAGATACGGAATGCTTTTGAGCGTATTCGAAATTCCCGAAATTCGAACTCAGATCCGATTCATTTTTATTTTGGCGACGATCACGATGATCGCCATGTACTGTCTCGTATTCGGGTTTATGGGAGGAATGGACTTTCTATTTTCGATCGGCGCGTTGCTTGTGGCTTGGATCGTAGTTCTTTTATTTTTGGCGCCCGCGCGTTATCCTGACTTTTTCGCGCCTTTGACCAAGGAAGTCCGCAAACGAAAATACGAAAAATCTCTGTTGATCGGACTCGACCTTTCCTTACTCGAACTCAGAATCGAAGAATTGATGCGGGACAAAAAACTCTACAGAGATCCGGAACTGACGTTAACCGCTCTTTCGGACGATCTCGGAGTCAAACCCTATCAATTGACGGAATTCCTAAACGATCGTCTTCAAACCGGCTTTTACGGATACGTCAATCGATACAGAATCGAAGAAGCGGTCTCGTTGTTGAATGAAAATCCCGAACAGGACATTCTTTCGATCTGTTATTTCGTGGGATTCAATTCCAAGTCTTCGTTTAACGATTCGTTTCGAAAGATCACCGGAAAAACTCCGAGCCAATCCAGAAAAAAAGAAATCGTATAAAAAAAGATCCCGAGAAATCCCGGGATCCAAACGACATGGAAATGAACGTTATTTAAGCTTGTCTGCGATCAAAGCATCCAGGGAGAATGCTCCGCCTCCTCCGATCAAAAGTGCGACTGACATAGCGATCGCGAGAATATGGTATTCGAAACCTTCTCCTCCTTGTGTCCCGAACCAGTTCATAAAGAAGCCGTGTTCCCGAACGAAGATCGCGGCGCCGAACATAGTCAAACCGATTCCCAACGCGGAAAGTTTCGTGCAGAATCCGAAGATCAGTCCGAGCGCGCCGAAGAACTCCGCGACGATCACAAGAAAGGCGAAAAGAGAAGGAACACCCTGAGAATTAAAAAATCCCATCGTCGCGCTGAAGCCGAAACCTCCGAACCAGCCCAACAATTTTTGAGCCCCGTGAGGAAGCATAACGACGCCTAACGCAATTCTTATCGAGGTAAGAATCCAGCTCGTTTCCGTTTGAAAGAATTTATCGATCATTCAAATCTCCTATTAGTTGAACGAACTATAAGAAATTTAAACCGAAATGTAAATGGACGGATTCTCTATTTTGTTGTGTTTTTCGTCCTCGATTCCCGAAACCTCTCGGGTGAAAATCCGGACCTAAGTTTAAAGTAGCGACTGAAATAAGCGATGTCATCAAAACCCAATTCGTATGATATTTGTGTAATATTCAAATTCGAATGTAGAAGAAGACGTTTGATTTCGAGTGTCACCCGTTCGTGAATCACGGATTTGACCGACTTACCGAGAGAATCGTGACAGATCCGATTGAGAGTATTCGGAGCGATCCCGAGTCTTCTGGAATAGAAGTTCGTATTGCGTTCTTTCAAAAAATGTTCTTCGAGCAATCCCTGAAACGAAACTACGACCGAAGAGTTTTTGTTAGTTCCCAAAATTCTGAATGAGTTCTCGTATTCCTTTTTGACCTGATGAAGAATCACCTGAATCAAGGCGAACAACATCTTAGGATCGGAAGCGCTTCCGTGTTCTTCCGCCAATCTTTGAAAATCCGAAATCAATCTTTGCGGATCTTCGACTGTGATTTTCGGCAGATCGTTTTCGAAGGAGAAAAAAGGAAATTCTCTCAGAGCGTTCATCGTTTCTCCAAGTTCCGAATAAAATTCCGGAGCGATCTTCAGAGCGTATCCACGAACCGGTTTTTGAAATTTCCAAGAATGAACCTGACCCGGTTTCAAAAAGAATAGAGAGTTCGAGTCGATCGGAACTTCTTTAAAGTCGATCGTATGCGTTCCCTTTCCTTCCCGAAAGAAAAAAAGCGCGAAGTATGTATGTCTATGAGAACTATCGTATTCCCGAAACGAAGGCGGAAGATCTTCCAAACGCCCCACATAAAACAAAGGATCTTTTTTTGCGGGAAGCGATTCCGCAAGATCGAACACGGGCGGTTTGATTTCTGTTTTGGACATTCGACTTCCAAGAGATAACAAAGATGGAAAAATGCAAGCCGGATCGGTCGGTTTAAAACGAAACGGGATAAGAAGACATCTCCTCTCATCCCGCGCAATCGAGTCAGCCGACGGTGTAGTAAAATCTTTCGTGGATGATCTTACCGTCTTTCCAGGTTTGAACGCTGGCTTGAGTAGCCTTAATATGCCCCCAGTCCTTATGAACGTAGTCTAGTTCCCATTCAACGACGCTTCTATCACGTTCCCCGTCTACGATCGTGCTCAAAACCTCCGCGCGGTTCCATTTCACCTTGGAAACGAAATCCTTTTCGCGGGAAAGATTCGCGTCGAACCCTACGGTAGGCGCCATCGTGTTTTCCTGCATCACGACGAGAGGATGATAGAATTCTTCGAAAGCCGGAATCACGTCTCCGGAAAGAATCATCTCGTTCAATCTGTGAACATTTTTCTCGATGTTTTGTTTTGTGGTCATTCTTCTTACTCCTTTTTGAATTCGAACCCGAGGTCGGTTTCGAATTAGTTGCAACTGCAACTATTATAAGATACGAATTATTGATTGCATTTGCAACTAAAAAATTTCACTTTGCTGTAAATGAAGGAAAAAATTACGAAAGAATCGATCGATGCCTGGGCGGCCGGTTTGAAGTTTTATACCGCCGCATCCGCAAAAATCGAGTCGGATCTCGCAAAATCGAACGCGATTTCCCTGACTTGGTACGACGTTCTCTATTCGGTTTATATGAAACCGAAAAAACGATCCAGGATGTCCGATATAGCCCGTGAAATCATTCTCAGCAAAAGCGCGTTGACCCGATCTGTGGATAAACTCGTCGCGGAAGGTTTTTTAAAAAGGGAAAGAAGCGAAGAGGACGCAAGGGAATTCATCGTGGAAATCACCGCTTCCGGAACGCAGGCTCTTCGAGAAGCTTGGCCGATCTACGGAAATGGAATCATCGAACACTACACGTCCAAACTGACTCTCAAAGAAACGAACGAACTTCTAAGAATTTTCAGAAAGTTGAATGAAACAAAATCGTAAACTTCCGTCGACTTCCGTTTAACGGAAACGATTCAATTCACGGTGGGTATCGATCGCGGGGAATTCGTTTCGATCACTCGAACGAGTAGCCCGAATTTTAATGCGACGTGCGGATTTAGCCCGAAAGAGAGAAAATTGTTTCCTTTATTCCATTCCTAATTTAAGACATTCTTATATGCTAAGAGAAAGGAATACAATCTGGATCGTTTTCGGATTCGTTCTTCTCTTATCTCTTACGCTTCCTTCCTGCGGCCAAATTTTCCAGATCGAAAAACCTCCCAAAGTCGTTCAAGGCGTTTTGGATCTAAGATCCAAATGGAACTTCGATTTAAAAGGGCCTTTGAGTTTGGACGGCGACTGGATCTTCGTATGGAATCAGTTATACTCGGATGTTTCCCCCGTACGCGAAAAATTACAGGATCAATACGCGTATGTTCCGGACGCTTGGAACAATTATCCTCAAGACGAAAACGGAAACGGTTATCCGAGTTTCGGTTATGCGAAATACAAGATGAGAATTCTTTTGGACGAACCTCAATCGGACATCGCGATCAAGATGCTCGAAGCATCGACCGCGTATAACATTTACGTAAACGATCAAAAAGTTTTATCCAGCGGAATCGTGGGAAGAACCAAAGAAGAAAGCAAACCTTTATATCGTCCCGCCGTAAGCGCGCCGATTCGTTTGGAAAAATCAAACGAGGTTGTGATCGAAGTTTCCAACTTCGCACATTCCAAAGGAGGAGTTTGGGCCAAGGTCTGGATCGGAAAACATTCGGAACTTACCACTCTCAGAGAAAGAACGATCTGGCTGGATCTTTTCATCACGGGGGGATTGTTTATCGGCGTTCTGTATCACTTCAGTCTATTCTCCCTTTTGAGAAGGGAACGATCACATTTTTTTTTCGCGCTGATCGGAATCGTAGCGATCGTACGAATCGTTCTTACGGGAGAACGTTTACTTTTTACTCTGTTGCCCAATTTCGATTTCGATCTCAGTTATCGTTTGGAAATTCTTTCGGTTTATATGGGAGGTTCGATTCTTGCGTTGTTCATTCGTTCCATGTTTCCAAAGGAGTTTGATAAGAAGGCCGCGTATGCGTTCGTGTTCGGTTTTTCCGCTTTGTCTTTAATCGTTTTAGCAACCGAGTTAGCGTTTTATTCAAAGACGCTTCCTGTATTCAGTTTTTTAGTTTTTGCGGAATGTATTTATATCGTTTATGTTTTGATCCGAGCGATTTCAAACCGACGCATCGGCGCGTGGATCGGTCTTATAATCTGTCTTCTTTTGTCTTTGATCATCGCGAACGATCTTCTTTATGCGAATATGGTCATCAACACCAGCTACTTTATCTCGTATGGAATCTCCATCTTCTTCATCGCTCAGGCGTTTATCATTTCGAAACAGTTCGCGACTTCGTATCACCTTTCTCAAAAACTTTCCACCGATCTTCAAAAGTCGAACGATCGATTGATTTCTTTGGATAAACTCAAGGACGAATTTCTTGCAACAACTTCCCACGAGTTAAGAACTCCCCTTCAGGGAATCATAGGCATCGCGGATTCTTTAAAACGCGGAGCCGGAGGAGAACTTTCTTCCTTTATCGAAAGTCAACTCAGGATGATCGTTTCCAGCGGTCAGCGTCTTGCCAATTTGGTGAACGATATCCAGGACTTTTCAAAACTCAAACACAGCGATCTCAATCTAAGAAGAATTCCCGTCGACATCAAACAAGCCGCCGACTTCACCCTGGAACTCAATCGTGTAAACGTGGATTCGTCCAAACTCGTTTTGTTAAACGAAATCGATAACAACTTCCCTCCTCTTCTGGCGGACGAGGACAGACTTCAGCAGATTCTCCAGAATTTAATCGGAAATGCGATCAAGTTTACGGAAACGGGAAGCGTTCGAGTCAGTGCGAAAGTTTTAGACGATCGTTACGCTGAAATCAGCGTAACCGACACCGGCATAGGAATTCCGGAAGATCAGCAAGAACGAATATTCGAATTCTTTGAAAGACTTCACGGCGGTGATTTGAGCGTGGCCGGTGGAACCGGACTCGGTCTTACGATCAGCCGAGCCCTCGTCTCCTTACACGGCGGGGAAATCAACGTGGAATCTTCCGTTCACAAAGGTTCTCGTTTTTACTTTACGATCCCACTTTCCAAAGAAGTTAAGAATATCTCCGACACAAATACGAACCCGAAAACAAAACGACAAAGTCGCTTAACAATTTCCAAAAGTCGTTCCGAGACGAACGGCAACGTACACGTTTCGAACAAAACGAATTCGGCTGAAACGATCAAACAAAATTCTAAAATTAGAATACTCGCGGTCGACGACGAGCCGGTGAACTTAGAAGTGATTCGCAACTACCTTTCCCTTGGAAATATGGAATCGGTTCTCGTAAAAAGCGGAAACGAGGCTCTGGAAATTCTCAAAACGGATTCCGATTTCAAAGCGGTGATCTTAGACGTGATGATGCCTCGTATGTCCGGCTTGGAAGTGGCCCGAGAAATCAGAACCCGTTTCGGCGCTCTCGAACTTCCGATTCTTATGTTATCGGCAAAGAACAGGGACGCCGATCTTATCTCCGCGCTCAACTCGGGTGCGAACGATTATCTCGTGAAACCGTTCGACTTCGAACAACTTATGAGTCGCATCAACAACCTTCTCGATCTTGTTCAGGGTCATAAGAATCGAATCGAACACGAAAACGATAAAAGAGAAGCGATCCACAAGGTCAGACAGAAAATCAACATCGACCTTCACGATCACTTAGGAGCAAAACTCATCGATCTGAAATTCTTATCCGAAGAATTGCTCAGCGGCAAGATCAAGCCGGATCAGAATCTGATCGAAAAAATTCACGGAACGGTCAATCAGTCGATCGGAATGCTTCGAGAACAAATGCTTAAAATCGAAGACTTAAACCTCGTTTCCGAAAATTTCATCACCGGTGTGAATCTCGTTCTTCTCAGAAGATATTCGGACGCGGGAAGAGAAATAGACTTTCAAAGCGAAGAGGCGCTGATTCAACTTTTCGAATCGCATCGGGATGAAAATGCTCTGATGGAATTTTTCGGAATCATCAACGAGGTCACCACCAACGACCTCAAATATGGAAAAGGAATTTCGAACTGGAAATTTTCTTTAATAAATCATGAAATTCTAATGGAGATGAAATCGGAATCGGACTACACTCTTTCCAACAACCGCACGGGCAGAGGCACCGAGAACCTGATCCAAAGAACCGCAAAACTAGAAGGAAAGATGGAAATCTCCCTTTTGGAAAACGTATATTCGATTCGATTGAAAATAAAGACGAACCGCTTTTTAGCGGTGTAAACAATAGAGGAAATTCTTATGAAAACAAAAAACATCAAAATCGGAATTGTAGAAAACGACGAAAACTATAAAAACCAAATCCTAAAAGTTTTGGAATCGGTTCCGGATGTGGAGGAAATTCTTCATTGGGAATCCGCCGAATCTTTCTGGAAGGATCCGAAAGGAAGTTCATTGGACCTCGTATTTTTAGACATCATGCTTCCGGGAATGAACGGAGTCGATCTCGCCGCGAAACTTTCGGAAAGAGATCCTTCGATCAGCAAGATCATGTTGAGCAATATGAACTCGGACGAACTCATCTACAATTCACTTCGATACGGGGCGATCGGTTATATTCTCAAATCGGAACTCAAAGACATTATCGAGGTAATAGATACGGTGCTTCGAGGAGGCGCAATCATCACGCCTACCATCGCGTTCCGAGTATTGAACAACTTCAAACTCAAGAAAGTCGGAGACGGGATCAAACTTACGAATAAGGAAAAGCAGATCTTAGACCACATGGTTATGGGAAAAACCATCAATCGAGTCGCGGAGTTTCTCGGAGTGAGCAAATACACGATCCAACATCATGTAAAGAATATATACAAAAAATTGAATGTTCACAACAGAGCCGAGCTCGTAAAAAAGGCCAGCGATTTCGGCCTTCTTCCCTTATCCGGCTCGGGAATCGGAGAAAATTAATCGGACATCGATCATAAGCCTTTAAAATGACGCTTCTGATTCCGTATAAATCAGAATGCCTCATTTGTAAACATAGCATAACGTATCCTTCGACTTGATTTTTATTCCGCTTCGATTACAAATTCGAATTTCATAAAATGATTCTTGCAAACTTTTCTCGTCCTAATAAGAAAAGACGTAGATGCCCAAAACGAATTTCGACATACTCTGGATCATTCTTTCTTCGGGACTTGTGTTCTTTATGCAAGCGGGCTTTCTTTGTCTCGAATCCGGTTTAACAAGAACCAAAAACTCGATTAACGTCGCCATCAAAAACATCACGGACTTCGGAATCGCGACTTTGATTTTTTATGCAGTCGGTTTCGGTTTGATGTTCGGTAAAAGTGCGAACGGATTTTTCGGAATCGATACATTCTTCCCTGAATTTTCAACTCAGGATCCGAACGTAGCCGTATTCTTTTTGTTTCAACTGATGTTTTGTGGAACAGCCGCGACGATCGTTTCGGGAGCGGTCGCGGAAAGAATGAAGTTCGGCGCATACATCGTCGTCACCGCCGTTATCTCCGCGTTTATCTATCCGATCTTCGGTCATTGGGTTTGGGGCAAGGACTTAACCCAATGGGAAGTTTCAACGGGTTGGCTCGGAAGATTGGGCTTTATCGACTTTGCGGGTTCAACGGTCGTTCATAGCGTAGGCGGTTGGGTCGGTCTCGCGGCGATGAAAATCTTAGGGAACCGATCCGGAAGATACGGAGAAGACGGATCGATCCGAAACATCACGGGACACAATCTTCCTTTGGCGATGCTCGGAACCCTGATTCTTTGGTTGGGATGGATCGGCTTCAACGGAGGGAGCACGTTAGCGTTCACAGCGGCGGTTCCGAAGATCATCGTAAATACGATGTTCGCCGCGGTAAGCGGAATGGCGTCTTCCCTGATCTACGGTTGGATCCGCCTTCAATATGCGGAAGCCACTCTTCCCTTAAACGGAGCTCTTGCCGGTCTCGTCGCTATCACAGCGTCTTGTCACGCGGTAAGTTCGATCGATTCCGTCGTCATCGGATTAGTTGCAGGAATTCTAATGTTCGAAACCAGATCCTTTTTGGATCGAATCAAAATCGACGACGCGGTGGGTGCGATTCCGGTTCACTTAGCGGCCGGGATTTGGGGAACTCTTGCCGTGGGAATTTTTGGAAATCTGGAAATACTCGGAACGGGTCTTGGGCGTTTGGATCAGATTCAAGTTCAGTTGATCGGAATCGCATCCTGCGGTGCGCTCGCCTTCGGACTCAGCTATATCATCCTAAGCGTCATCAACAAATTTTTTCCATTTCGTGTTTCCGAACAAAACGAATACAAGGGGCTCAACTATACCGAACACAGGGCCACGACCGAATTGATCGATCTTTTCCTCGAGATGGAATATCAAAAAAGAACCGGTGATTTGAGCAAGGACCTATCGATAGAACCTTTCACGGAAGTCGGACAAATCGCCGAAAGATACAATTCCGTATTAAGCAAAATCAGATTGAACATACGAGAAAAGGAAGTTCTCGCAAAAGAATTGGAGGACAACCTAAACCTCATTCAAAGCGACCTTTCCACCGCAAAAAAAATCCAATCGGGAATCATCTCGCATAAGGACAGAACGTTGGGAGAACTCGAGGTTATCGTGCGTTATCTGCCACTGAGCGAGGTCGGCGGCGACTTCTTCGACATCATGGAATTAAAACCGGGTTTGACTAGGGTGTTTCTCGCGGATGCGACCGGACACGGAGTTCAAGCCGCTTTAATCACGATGGCGATCAAGGCGATTTACGAATCCTTAAAACGAGGAATCTACAGCGTTACCGAAATTTTATACCATCTCAACAACGAGTTTCTCCATACATTCAAAAACTTGAATCAATTCTTCACCTGTATCGTTTTGGACATCGATACGAATTCGGGCAATGTGCGTTATGCGTCCGCCGGACATATTCCGCAATACCTCATAGGAGAAGAAGGAATTCAAAAGCTCGAAAAAACGGGAAGAATCGTAGGAGCCATTTCAAAAACTCAGTACACATCCAAAGACGTAAAGATCACTCCGAATTCAAAGCTCGTACTTTTTACGGACGGTCTTGTGGAACAATGGAACATCGACAAGGAAGAATTCGGTGAAGAACGCGTCGAAAATCTAATCCATTCCTTAAACACTCAATCCATCCGAGACGGAATCGACTCTTTGTTAAGCGAACAGGAAAAATTTCTCTCCGGTGTTTCCAAACAGGACGACATCTCAGTCATCGGAATCAACTGGAAAGGCGTTTAGAAGCCGAAAGAATTCTTACTTGTTTTCCTTGTCCCCGTCTTCGAACAATCGGCTTGAAATCCCGAAATAACTGTTCCAGGTTTTTCCTTTGTAGGTCGTGCGACTGAATACGAATTTCAAAACGGAAGTTTTTTCGAAACCGGTATCCTCTTCGTATTCGTAATTCCAGAGCAGACCTCCGATCAAAGGCATACCGAGCATACCGTAATTCTGATATCCTCTGGCCGCTTTCTTTTCGGAGAAGAATAGAATACCTCCGAGAATTTTGGTAGATTCTTCCTTGGAAACTTCGGAGCGGTTTTTGTAATAAAGAAGACCAAGACCGCCTAACGTCAAACTACCCTCGACATCCTTTTCATGATAGGTGAGAATCGGCGGCGCAAGAAAGGAATACCCTTCTCGATTTTCGCTGTATCTGTAAACGGGCAAAAAGTTTTGGATTTTTTCCTGAGGAGAATTCAAATAACGAATCCAAAGGACGTTCCAGTCGACCATCTGCGGAGTGGATTGATAACCCACAAGAATTCCGCCGAAAACTCCCCAACGCGTTTTGTCCTTTTGAAATTCTCCGTTAAACGCTCCCAAGAAAAGTGTAAGTTCCTTTTTTTGTTCCGTAAGAGAGGATTCCAAATCGAACAGATACAAAAAGTTATAACGATTGGACGAAAGATTTCTACCCTGATAGTAACCCATTAAGAAAAATGAATATTGATCCTCGCCTGAAAAAGAGGAATAAAGGAACGGTAGAACGAAGAACGTTTTTTCCTTGTTTGCGGAATCGTTCGAATAGTAGATCGAAGGAAAGAGAAAGAAACTTTTCGTCCCCGCCTCGTCGTCCCGTTTGTAATTCATAAGAATTCCGAAAAGATTCGTGTTCGAGGAAATTTTTCCCTGTTTTTCGTTGAAACTCCGATACGCAACGATCGGAACAAACCATCGATACGAATCGTATTCCTTATGCTCCCCGCTTTTGTAAAAGAAAAGAGGAAAGAGATAAGAACTGAGTTCCTGTTCTCCCGAGGTTCCGTTTCTTTCGTAACCGAACAAGGACAACAAAGCCTTAAACGATACGGACTCGGTTCCGGAGTGAAGATACTTCGTATTTTTGTAATTCGCCAAAAAGAGCCAATCAAAACCCCAAACGTCTTTACGAACCTTATCTTCCCGAATATGATTTTCAAACGTATAAAGAAGCGGAACCGGAAGAATCGGATAAAAACGTTCCGCATAAGAGTTACCGTCCTTACCTTCTTGAACGGACTTCCACTGATAAAAAAGAAAATAAAACGAAGTGGAATCCACATAACCTTTGCGAACGCTCTCTTCCTTTTCGTAATAAACGGGAAGAAACATTTTTCGTTTGTATCCGGTCTTTTGATCCGATTTGTTTCCTATAACCAAGAACCAAGTTACGTCCTCGGACTCCGGAGTTTTTTCGCTCGAATGAACGATAGGAACGAAATTGGAAGAATACGTTTTAACTCCCTTTTCTACGATCGACTTTCTAAAATAGAACAAGGAAAGATTCCAGGATACGGATTCTCTTTCCGGATCGATCTGAGAAGAATATCCGAAAATTCCCCCCAAAAGAATTTTTAAATCATATTCAGTTTTCTGAATGCTCGGAGTTTTTCTAGTTTCCGAATTGGCGAGAAAAAGCCAGTCCCAACCGCTCGTTTCTCGAATCATTCCCTTGTCCGTAACCGATTCATACGTAGCGAACAAAGGAATCGGGTAGAATTTTTTATCCGAAGAAGTTTTCAACTTGGATTGACCCGGTGAAACACTTTTTTGAAACCGAAGCGGGGTGAAGATCGAAGTTTCCACCTGACCGTAAGTATTTCGTTCTTCTTCGTAATAAAAAAACGGAGGTAGAACCCATTTCGAATAACCGAGGCTCGGGCTCGATTTACGACTGAAAAAGAGCGCGTAACGGCTCTGTGAATACTCGGGAGTTTCCTCGCTTGAATACAAAATAGGAACCGTTTTCGATTTGTATTTTACGACTTCCCCTTCCGTGACGGTCGTTCCGAAATAGAATGGAAACACATAGCTGGATACGATTTCTTCTTTTTGATCCTTTTTAGTATTCGTCGAACCGAACAAAAGAAGGAAATTCCAAGTGGAACGTTCGGGAGAATTCGCCCTATAAAGACCGGAAATGAAGTTGTATTTCTCTTCTCCATCCTGTCCCCAAACGACCAACGGGATCGGCAAAATCAGATTCAGATCGGACACATACGGTTTTTCTAATATTACCTTTTCCGAACTCGATGCAAAATAGAACGGACTTAAAACGAAGGATTCTTTCGTTTTCAACGCGGAATCTTCCAGGGAAGAATACAAAAACAAAGGAGTGTATAGATTTCTTTCCTTAAAGACCCGATTCCCTCCCGTAAAACGATCCTCGTAATTTCGATAATAGAACGGGAAAAACAAACCGTATCCGCCGCCGGAAACGTTATCGTTCTTCGTATAAATCTCTTCGGAAGCTTGATAAAACGGAAATAGAATTCCGTGAAAGGAAGAAGATTCGTAGGCTCCCGTCTTTTCGCGGGAACGATAATAAAAGATACTCTTCGTTTCCAAACGATCCGCGCTTTCCTTATGCGTAAAAAACGGGAAAAACCGATACGCGATTTCGTCTTTAGATTTCGCATAACGTATCAAAGGCCAAAGAATCGAATATTCCCTTCTATCCTTTTCCTGTTCCAACACAAAAAGAAAGATACCGAAGGCTCTTGTAAAATCCTCTCCCTTTCTCTGCTCCGCAAACAACGGAAAAATAACCCGATACGATTCGTCTCCGACCGTCCCCCAAAATGTGGGCAAGGGAAGCGGAAACGCGAAGATACGATCCTTGTTGTTTTTTCCCCAAGTAAACCAACCTAAGGGAAGAATCCGAAAGTGACTTTTGTCGTCGCCCGATTGATAACTCGCGATTCCGAATAACGCTTCCCAACCGAAATAATTTCTTGAATTCTCTCTCGCGAGTTTTTTATACGATGCGAAATTGGAACCATCCTTAGGAGGAGTCGGCGCCGAATCTTCCGCAACCACCGCGAGACGAAGACCTTTTTTATTGCCGGTAATCTTAGGAGTTTGATCCGCTTGAGGAACGAGACCCGGTTCTTCCTTTTTTTCCTCATAGAAAAAAGTAAGAGGATTCGATAATTCTTTCCTTAAAGAAACGCTGAAGATATTGTATAGAAAGGAATAATCCAAATCCACATAGAATTCTTTTCCGGATGCGCTCGACTTCAAGGAAGCGTCGAACTTCCCTCCGGTTTGAGAAACTGAAATTCCTCCGAAGTATAATTCGAGGTTTTTGTTCTTTTCGTAATACTTTAAGTAAGCGGGAAGAAAGATATCCCCTCTCGACTCCGGATTTTTCCATTCGAAATACAAAGGAGCCACAAAACGAGAGCTCGTTTTCTCCTCTCGATTCTCGGAGGAATAATAAAGAACAATCCAATCCCGATCCACGTTCGGAGATCTAAGTCTAAAGTGTAAAGGACTGAAAGAAACATGGTTATTATCTTCTCCGCCGAAACGAAAGTAGAACGGAAACCAGATATTATATTCATTTTTTCGAAAGTAATTCAGAGGTAAAAAGGTTCGAGTTGTGGTCTCCCCAGCCGGATCCTTCCAACGATAAAACAAACCGCCCAATCCCAAAAACGACGAACCGTCTTTTTCCTGGGAAGAATAGTAAAACGGATACAATCGTTTAAACGAAGTCCGATCCGAACTATAACTGTGATAACCCAAAAGAAAGTATTCGTCCTCGTTCGGCGCCGAATACGAATAGAACAAAGGAGCGATCTTTCGGCTGGTCGTTTCCGTTTCCGACTGAAAGTATAACAAAAGCGGAATATTCAGATAAGAATTCTTTTTATGAAAGTAAAACGGAAACAAAGTCGACGAAAGATATTCTCCCTTTGAGTCTCTGGTCCAATACGCGTTTAAAACCAAAGTTTCGGATTCCATTTTTCGAATATGTCTGTAAATCGGAATCGGCAAAAAGTAATACTGAGTAAAATCGTCTCGGTCGATCGAATGATAATAAAACGGAAGAAGAGCGAAATGCGAATCCATCTTATAAAACAAAAGAGGAAAGCTGACAAGCTCCGTTAACCCCTTTTCTCGTTCGCGTTTGTAATACGTATTAATATAATAATCCTGAGTTACATCCTTGGATCGATACTGATAAAACAACGGGCCTGCGCGGTTGACGGATTGGTCGTCGTCCATCCAGGAAAAATAAACCGGAAACACGTGCCCGTAAGAATTCTTTTTATAATAAAAAAGAGGGAAGAAGGTAAACGCGGACAATTCTCCCCGATCGTAACGAAGGTATGTGTTGATAAGATAGTTCGTGGAAGAATTCGGAGTAACGGATCGATAATACAGCGGCCCAGCAAACGTGGAATTCTCCTTCGATTCTTCCCAAGAAAAATAAAGCGGAAACAAATGTTTGTATTCGTTTTTCTTATAAAACCAGAACGGAGCAAAGTTAAAAGAAGTCAGTTCGTCCTTGGAACGGCTCCAATACGTATTCAATATTAAAGTTTCTGAATCTTCCTTCCCGGTCCTGCGATAAACAAAAGGAAGCATATACTGCGTAAAATTGTCGCCTTCATACGATTGATGATAGAAAGGAAAAAATGTAAAATAGGAATCCTTTTTATAATACAAGATCGGAAAGAAAGTTAAGTGAGAATTCTGTTTGTAAAAGACGAACGGAAAAAAAGTAAACTGACTGTCCGTTTGATCCTTGGTCTTGGACCAATACATCAAAGGTAAGAATCTAAAAAATCGAAGTTCCCTTTCCTTTCCCCACTGGAACAAAAGAAAATTCCGAAATTGTACATTCTCCCCAACGTCTTTAAAATACAGGGCCAAGGGTGCGAGTAAAAACGTGCTCGATTCTTCCCGAGGTGAAATCTCCTTTGATCGATAAAGAAGAGGAAACGGCAAAAACGTATACTCGGAATAAGAATCGGAAGTCTTCTCCTCTTCTTGAAACCACAACGGCGAATAGATCGCAAATTTCTTAGAAGCCAGATTCGACTTGGATTGATGATACAAAGGAAAAAAAGTAAACGAGTAGTCTTCCTTGGTTTTATAATTCGTATAATGAAGCAGAGGAAAAAAATGAAAGAATTTCTTTTCCTGATCCCTTCCCCAATGAAACAAAGCGAGAGTCGTTTTGGATTCTTCCGAAGATTCCTTTGTGAAAAACAACAAGGGAAGAAAAAACATATGACTGGACGGATTTCCATTTAACGTTTCGGTCTTTCTCGTAAACAACGGAAAAAATCCGGGAACCATCGTGAAATTCTTTTCAAAACCCGGACCGGAGGAACTGAAATTATAACCTAACCAGAAAAAGGTGGCCGATTCCCTGTAACCCGCTCCGCCTCCGACTGGTTCGATCGTGTTGTTGTAATAAAGAGGTGATAAAAAAGTTTTTTCAAGAAGACCTTCCGATTCCACCTTTCGATATCCTGCGATCGGGAACAGATAGTCCAAACTCGCCTTGCCGGACTTCGCCTCGATAGAATTATAAAGTGGGAATATTCTAAATTGCTTAAATTTGGGATAATCGGTTTTTCGAATAAACCAGAAAAGATGCCAAGCGGAATGTCCTTCCCACTTTTCCCAATCGTAGATCAAAAGTCGAACGGGATATTTCTCTTCCTTTTCGCTTCCGAAAATTTCCTTTTTCTCTTTTACAAGTTCGTCAAAAGGATCTTCGGTTTGTGTTTTGGTTTGTGAGAAAAGAATTCCGGGTAAACAAAGTAGAATGATGAGTAGTATTCGATTTCGCATATGGGTTCGGTCCGGGTTTTAAAGATCGACCTCGACGGTTTTTCGTTTTCCCTTTTCTCCCGAAAGAATCCGGATCTTTCGTTTCGGAAGATTCATCGCTTCCGAAAAAGCCTCGATCACCGCCTCATTCGCCTTTCCTTCGAGCGCCGGTTCGCGAACGGCAAGCGTGATCGAACCGTCCTCTTCCTTTCGGAAAAAAACTTTTTTCGAGTTCGGTTTAACGAGAACCGTAAACTTCATACGGTTTCGGTCAACCGATCCTATGTTTTTTTCTGAATTTCCCAATCAAAAGATATATCCCGTCGACCTTAAAAATAAGACTGGAAACGAAAAAAATCAGGATCGAGGGAAGAATTACTACGCTCAGATTGATTCTCGAGGCTTGTGCGTAGGAAATCCCTTCCGATTCCAAGAAGTTTAGAATCGGCGAATATAAGAAAATTTGATGGAAGAAGAGATAACTTCCAAGCAATAAAAAGGGCACCGTCATTTTGGAAATTTTTTTCAAAAGTTCGGGCCAGGGGAATTGGACCTTGTGTTTTTTCAAAAGGGTTCCCAAAAGAAAAAAAGTGATCATTGCGGAAATCGCGGACGAAAGAGCGATCGCCGAATGTTTCAAAAACCAAACCAGAGAAAGATTCAGAAGGATGTTGATCGTAAACGAAACGGACTGAATTCTCAAAGGAGTTTTCGTATCCTGAAACGCGTAATATGAAGAGATCAATATCTTATTGATGCTGAAAAATGGAATCGCCAAAGAATAAAACACGAGTGGCAACGTAGCCGTATGAGTCGCGATGTGATCCCATTTCCCACCGAAATAAATCGAATCCAAAATCGGTCCGGCTAACAGAACCATGCCGATCGCCGCGGGAACTGTTAAAAATAATGCGAACTCAAGCGCGCCTGAAAGTTCCTGGCCTACCGCGGACCATTCTTCTTTTTTCAAAGATTGTAAAAGTGCGGGAAGAATGGTGGTCGCAAGTGCGACTCCGATGATCCCGGTCGGCAACTGAACAAGCCTTTGCGAATAATCCAAACTGACAACCGCTCCGAGTCCCGGGTTGTGGTTCTGCACCCAGTTCGCCAAAAAAATATCCACAAGAAGACTGAGTTGATAAAACCCTCCTCCGAGCGCGGCGGGCAACATCAGCTTAAAGATTTTTTTGATCGCCGGGTGTTTCCAATTCAAGTTGATGGAAGGCATATCCTTCTTTTTCCAAACATACCAAGCCTGAACCGCGAATTGTAAAAAACCTCCGATCACGATCGCGGAACAAAGAACGATCACTCGATCGTGAAGATCTTCCACAAACGGAAAAAGAAAAAAGAACACGAACAGATAACTCAGATTCAAAATGATAGGAGAAAGAGAAGGAACAAAAAATCGATTCTTCGAATTGGAAATCGCCATAAAAATCGCCGAAAGACTCGCGGTGACGATTAAGAAAAACAGAATATACGTAAGCTCTATTACTAAATTAGAATATTCTTTCGTTCCACCCACGAGAAACGGAAGAAACAAAGGCGAAAACAAAAACACGATTCCGACGAGAAGCGATAGTATAAAGAACAAAAAAGATAGAACCGCTCCGCTCATTACCCTGGCTTCTTCTTCTCCGATCTTACCCGATTCGGCGTAGAGAGGCATAAAGGATTGCGAAAGAGTTCCTTCAGCGAGAAGATTGCGGAACATATTCGGAAGACGATACGCAACCGAAAAAGCGGACGCGACCATTCCGGTTCCGAAGGAAACCGCCATAAAATGATCTCGGATAAGACCCAGAATTCTGGAAAGAAACGTATAAAAGGAAAGCGCGATGCTTCTCGATGCGGCGTTAGACAACGATCATGGTCCTAGAAGTTTTTCTAGGTATCGAACTCCGCCCATGGCATTTAGGTCAAACTGAATCTGACAGTTCGGACATTGATATCTCCCCGGTTTGGAAACGCGGATTCGGGAAGAACAAGCCCCGCAGTAAATCATCCGTTTTGGGAAATTTTTTTCAGCGAGAATTGCCTTGTCCAGGTTCTTCTTTGCGGAGTATTCCTGAGAATGAGAATCTGAGTCCTCAACGGAAGAAGAGGTTTCAGCCGCGTTCGAGCCGCCTTTGGAAGACGCAGATTCTTCCTCTTCTTTTCCTTCGTTTAAGAATGCGCGCAATCTTTGAGACTGACTGGAAAGACCGGGGGTTGACAAGGTTTGTTCCGTTTTCGGAAATCGAGATTCCGAACCGGACACGATTTCGTTTTCTTCGATCCCGAACTCGGGAACGGTTTTGATTTCCGGAATGTAAATGGAATGAGAACCGCCCGAACCCGCGACCTTTTCGCTTGCGGAGCCGGAAGAATAAAATTGAACCGGAGAATTTCTTTTGATCTTGGAGATCGGATTGGAAGCCGCCGAAGAATCTCTTTGATCCTGAATTTTAATCAAAGAAAGATATTCTTCCGCACGACCCGAGTCTTCAAAAAATGCGATGGATTTACCGAAGCCCAAGAAGCTCAAAAGCGATTTACATTCTTCGTTGAACGCACAATAGGCGGAAGACGCGCCTCTGTTTTTTAGAAAGTTTTCGAATCTTGCAAGAACGGAAATTCCTTCGGACTCGATGTATTCCAGTTCCTCGCAGGAAAAAAGAAATTTACGAACTCCCTCATCCCATTTCGATTTTAGATAAGAATAAAAGTCCTCCGCGCTCGCCGAGTCCAATCGTCCCTTCAACTTGAGCTTGAAAATATTTCCCGAAAGTCTGGATCTGATTTCCACTTCTGTATCTTATCCTAAGTAGATCGCGTCCAAAATTTCTTCCTGAGAAGAAACGATCGCCGGCGTAACGTTCGAAGCCGAAGCTCCCGGATGCGCGTTCGAATGTGTCGGAGCCGCGACGGATGACGGTGCGGTTGTCCCTACTACGTTTTGTGAAACGGTTACCTGCGCCGACGAAACCGGTTCAGAAACGACCGAAGCGGTCAAAACGGGAACCGCATGAGGGGACACGTTATCCGCAACCGACGGAATTGTTTGGGGAGAATTTCCCAAACTACCCGGAAACGCAACGGAGTCCAAGGGACTGGATTGTTTTGTGAGAACCGGAACGTTAGTCGCGCTTGGATGAGAAATTTTTTCCACGAGAGGTCTGGAACCGTAGTCCGGAACCGTTTCCTTTGTCGAATTACCCAAGGTCAAAAGGAGATAGACGAATTCCAAAAATAGGGCCGCACCGAGAGCGATTAAGGAATAATTGCGCAAAAGCCATTCCAGTAGCTCCGTCTGTTTCAGAACGAAATTACGAAAATTTCCGCGATCATAGATCATGTGGATCGCCGCTACTCTTTCCAATTTTACGGGATGATAAACCGCGGCTGAAAGAAGAATTTCCGGCTCGCTGATTTCCGGGAAAAAACTTTCGAACTTGGAAAAGAAAATACTTTTGGAAAGAACTTCTTTCTTTTGTCCTAAAAGAACCGGAATGCTGATCTGCCATTTACGAAGACGAAAGGCTCTCGTATAAAGAGCGTCCTGATACAAAGCCTCTGGTTTTCTTTTTTTCAAAGTTTCCTGAAGATAGGCAGGATTGGAATGCGCGAGAACGATCCCGGCTTCGCTCGTCAAAAAGATTTCCTTAATCGTATAACCGTCGTTATCCTTGTCGGAAATTTTCGTCATTCTGGAAAAAACGAAGTTCATATCCTCATAGGAAGCGTCGCTTCCCGAATTCTCTGCCGCCTTAGAAAGAGTGCCTAACGTATCTCGTGCTCGATTGTCCGAGCCGATTTTTAAAAGGTCGAACGAAGCCAGGGAAGATTCCAAAAAGGACCAAGCCACGGCTCCGAGAGCGATCGATTCGCAAACGATCAGCAGTAAAAGAAAATAGAATATACTTTTGAAAATCTTCACTCTGAGACCTCTACCTAACAAATCGGTAGAACCGAGGATTTCTCTTGAGGATAAAAACGGATTCTAACTCACTTTTCCGTGAGAAAGGAGGACTTTTGGAGAATTTAGAAAAGAATTCAGATTCTTTTTAAGATTGGAAATAAATTCGTTCCTCTTTTCCGGTCCCGCGTCCAGGCCCAACTTTTCCACGCTTGTCATATCCATCCAATTTCTTCCGCAGGGATTGATACTTCGAAACGCTCTAAAGTCGTTGTTCAGGTTAAAAGCGATTCCGTGACTCGTAAAAAAGGACTTAAAGTTCACACCGATCGAACAGATCTTTTGGGAAGGATCGGATTTTAGATACAAACCGGGCGCCTGAGAATCTTCCACCAAACGCAGATCCCAGGTTTCGCGAGCCGCGTCGATCACGGAGCGTAATAGATTCTCCAGATAAAAACGGATCGAAAGTTCTCTCTTTTTCAAATCCACATGAGGATAAACCACAAGCTGACCCGGTTCGTGCGCCGTAAAGTCCCCACCCCTTTGGATAAAATGAAGCTGAATTCCCTGAGATTCCAGAAATTCCTTCCCCAGAAGTAGATTCTCTAGATTATAATTGATTCCGCCGGTGATTGTGGGAGCGTGTTCCAAAAATAGAATGCATTCTCTCCTGGACGACCGCAGTTTTTCCTGCAGTTCCAAATAACTGAGGTAAGGAAATTCTCCTTTCGGTTCGATCATTCTCACAAGTTCTTTATATGGAAAAACTCTTAGAAGTCATCTCTTTTATCCTTCAGAAGTCCCCCAACGGAAGAGACCGTTTGTCCCTTTCCAAACTCATCTACTACGCGGACGGGGTTTATTTTCAGAAGAATGCGAAACTCATCACAAACCAAACGTATATTCACTTGGAAGATTCTCCCTGCGCTTTAGATTTTCAGGGGGCGTTGCTTCATTTGAGAAAAAACGGTCTAATAGATATCAAACCCAGACTGACCGAAAAGGGAATCTCAGGATTTCAAATCGTTTGGATGGGAGAACGGGGAGAAGAAGCGATCGACCTCAACCGACAGGAAAAAAGAATCATCCGTAAGATCTTGGAAAATTTCAAAAGTGCGGTTTACGATGAGAATCGCGTATACCCGAATCTCTACGAAAATTACATCATTTCGCCGCTTTTCGCAGAGATTCCGTTCAGTATGGATACCTTGAATACCAAAATTCACTTTTTTAAGAGGAAAACGCTTTTAAATATCTCCGGTAAAATTTTTAAGGTACTATTTAGCGAGTAACGGGACCCCTAAGATGCAGATAACCGTAATGAAAGGTAAAATCCACCGGGCTACGGTCACGGACGCGGATCTAAACTACGAAGGCAGTCTGACCGTGGATATGGATCTTGTGGACGCGGCAGGAATGCGCGTGTATGAGAAAGTTTCCGTGGTCAACGTAAACAACGGCGCCCGTTTCGAAACCTACATCATCGAAGGAAAACGCGGTTCCGGAGAAATCTGTCTAAACGGCGCGGCCGCAAGACTCGGGATGAAAGGCGACAAAGTGATCATCATCACCTACGCGCAAGTGGAAGAAAAAGATCTTCCTACAAACTACTCCCCAAAAGTAGTTCACGTTGACGAAAATAACCGAAAACGGTAATTTTTACCAAAAAACGACTTTCACGAACTAATTTCCGGCTTTCAAAGACCGATATAAATTAGTAAGAATTCCATCGGACCAGAATAACTATGAAATCTTTTTTAAGAATCTCTGTTTGCCTGCTACTTCTTTTCGTTGGTCAAACGACCTTTAGCCAGAACGCAGAAAAACCCGATCCGAGTAAAAAGGACGGCGGAACAGACTACTATCCCCTATCCTATTACGACGAGCGTCTTTCGGTTAAGAACATTTCCTTCTTCCGCAGACATTCGGACAACGGTAAGGGAGAGTTTCTGGATGTAATGGTGGAAATGGAAAACCGTGATTTCGATCCGGCAAAATTCTCCGTTTACATTTTAGCGGTGAACGAGACGAGCGCGGTGAACCAAGAAAAAAGAGATCTGGTTCCTTTTCCAAAATGGAGAGGATACGACTCTGAGAATAGCACTCTTATCATCAACTTCCAAAATCTGATGCCTCAAAAACTCGAATCCAAAGCGGTTTGGGGTGAGGAAAGATACAACAAAGCGAAGAAGGATTACGACGATCGTATTGCACGCGGAGAAATGGTAAAGATGTCCATTCCTGCGTTGACCGAAACCATTACGTATCTTACGAATCATCCTGAGAACGCGCTTGAGTTTACGATTTTCGGAGAACAAGGTCCTAAAAAAGATCAGGTTCTTTTGAGCAACTTCGTGGATCAAACCGAAGACGAAAAGAAAAAACAATCACACGATTCTTTGAACAAACACACCTACACGATCTATAGCGCGAAGTATAAGACAACTCTCATGTCTCATCACTACACCGAATACAGACCGGGTTATTTGACTTACAACAAGGTTGTGGTTTTGATCTTCAATCCATTGAAAGAGAAAAACAAACTGGTTTATAGAAGATTCATGGACGTAGGAACCATCAAACTCCTCAACTAAGAAGAATTCTTGGATCGAATCGATGATCGACGCGTTACGCGGGCGGTATCAAAAAAGGCGGATCACTCCGCCTTTTTTTATGTACGAGTGATAAGAGATTAGATTCTAAACTGAAAAGAAAAGGCACTGAAGATTTTTGAGATAAAAAGAAGGTGAGTAAGAATCTAAGGATGAAAAACAAAAAAGAACAGAAGATAAAACGCTCACCGTCCTTGAAAACCAAGAACATAAACCGTTTCGAGGATCTATATTTCTTTAAAGAGATTTTCTAGAACGTTTTGTCTGTTTCTTATAACGCTCTATACTCTCCGGAACATAGCGGGTTGACCAATCGGTTCCGCTCATATTCTTTTCAATCCAGCCGGTACCGTGATCCCAGCGTCCGTCGGAAAGAAAATCAAAGAAATAGGAAGAATTCATATACCGATATGAATCCATGATATCGAGAATGTCCCGTTTTACCGGGAAGCCTTGGCCGTTTTCGCTTTCTGAAAAGAAGCTATTGTCCATTGGTTCAATCCTAAGAATTGCTTCCAGGACTGTCCATCTTTTTTATTATGTTCGCATTGTTTGAGATTCAGGCTCATCTCAGATCTTCCCAAAGAGTCAATTGATCATCCTCTTCGGAATCCCCCGTTTGAGCGCCCTCCTCGACCCCTTTCTCGGCCTTTTTGCCGTGAAGCACCTCCTGGCGCCGTTTTTTTACTTTGCGGGCCTCATCCAGGATTCCTTCCAATTTCTCCTCTAAAAAATAACGCAATTGTCGATCGATTTCATTCTCAGTTTCTCTTACCAAAACCATTGTATCCTCCAACATTCAAACGATTCCATTTGTAAGAATACCAACTCCCCCGGACAAACCGCGGAACCGTTTTTCGGAAAGACTGGATTTATTTGGGAAACCCGGGAAAATGTCTCCGAAAAGGCCGCTCAAAATGCTAAACATACCCGAACTGACAGAGACTCTTCTCAACGGAAAAGACATCGATCTCGAATTCAAATTCGTATCCGAGGAAGACCATCAACAACTCTATAATTTATTGCTTAATATTCTCGGGAAAATAGACCGCCTTTTTTTGACGGAGGTGATTTCCACCATTCTTAAGGAAATTCTAATGAACGCGAACAAGGCGAACGCGAAACGGATTTTCTTTCTGAAAAAGAATTTGGACATTCACAACGCCGATCATTACACGAAGGGAATGCGGACCTTCCAACAGGAAATCACTCATCACTGGGACGATCAAAGGGAGATTCTTCTCAACAGCAGTTTTCAGATTCATTTCCGCGCGAAGATGGTCAACAACAGTCTCGCGATTCTCGTCGAGAACGACGCGGCCCTTTTACCTCAGGAACTCGATCGGATCAAAAAAAGAATCGAGTCCGCCAAAAAATACAACGATCTTTCCGACGCGTTTATGGACATTTCCGATTCTCAGGAAAGCGCGGGTCTCGGTTTGGTTCTCATTCAACTTCTTTTGAAAAACTCGGGAATCGGTTCGGACAAGTTCAAGGTGGACACAGACGGAAAGTTGACGAGGGCCACGTTAGTCGTTCCTCAACAGATCGTTCCGATCGATATCACCACAAAACTCAAGGAAAGAATTTTAGTAGAGATAGAAGGTCTTCCCCCGCTTCCGAACACTTTGACTCGAATCATCTCCTTGTGCAACAATCCGGATTCGGATCTGGGAATCATCGCGAACGAAATCGAAAAAAACCCCGCGCTCAGCGTGGACTTATTGAAACTTTCGAATTCGGCGGGTTTCGCGAGTAGAAACAAGGTCAACACGATCGTTCAGGCGGTAAAGGTAGTTGGACTCAAGAACGTAAGGAACCTTCTCTACGTTTCCGGCGTTCGCAAGATCATGGATGGACGTTATGCGAAACTGCAAGAGGTTTGGAATCATTCGAATATGTGCAGTTTTTTTATTCGTCATATCGCCGGCCGAGGCGGCATGACGAGGGTTGCGGATATCGCCGCGGCCGGCGCTTTACTACACGATCTTGGAAAATTCATTCTCCTTTCCTTGGATCAAAAGTTATTCATCAAACTCACCAATTATCAAAAGGACCGCGACTTCGGAAGTTCCACGATTTTGGAGGAGATTTCCATCGGAATCTCCCATCCTACGTTAGGCGCGCTTCTTGCAAAAAAATGGGACTTTCCTCCCGATCTCGTTCAAATGATCGAATTTCATCACAGACCGTTTATGGCGGTGGGAAGCGTTTACCACGATTTAGTGGAACTCGTATATCTCGCGAACATGATGATGGATTGTATCGACAAGAAAGCCTCTTTTTTCACGATAGACGAAACCATACTTCGAAAATACGATCTCGCCGATAAAAAGACGTTCGAGGAAACCTGCGAGAAGCTCCGAAAGTTGTATGACATCGCGAGAATGGAGAATTGAATTCTATTGAATAAAGATTCCTTATTGTCCGTCGAGGAAATCAGTTATAAGCCCGCCGGAAAGATAATTCTAGATCGGGTCAGTTTCGAAATTTCGGAAAACGAACACTGCGTTCTATTAGGAAGAAACGGGGCCGGAAAAAGTACGATCGTAAACCTGATCTACGGGATGATCTGGGCGACTTCGGGAACCATTCGTCTGTTTCACGAAACATACGGAGAAACGGCGATTCAAGATCTGCGCAAACGAATCGGAATTTTGGACGCTTCTCAGCAGGAGAATTCCCTCCAAAGAAAACTCACCGTATTGGATGTCGTATTAACGGGACTCTTTCATACGATCGGATATTACCGCGATCCGAGCCCCGAGGAAGAATCCAAGACATTACAAATTCTTAAAGAAGCGAACTTGATCGCCAAAAAGGATCAACTCTATTCCACTCTTTCATCCGGAGAAAAAAAGAAGATCCTATTCCTGCGAAGTCTTGTGAGCGAACCCGATCTTTTGATCTTGGACGAACCCTGTTCTTCCCTGGATCTAAGCGCGAGAGAGGACTTTTTAGGATTTTTAAAGGAATATCATTCCAAAAGAAATTTCACTTCGCTTTACATCACGCATAGACCCGAAGAGATTCCCGAGTTTTATACGAAGGCCGTTCTTCTCAAAGAAGGCAAGGTCATTCACACCGGTCCGATCGAAGAATGTTTTACCCCGAATCACCTCCAAAATCTTTACGATCTATCCTTACAGGTAAATAGAATCAACGGAACCTGGTCCGTCATTCCGCAAAGAAAATCTTTCTAAAGAGGCGACGATGAAAACCGTCTTAGAAACCAAACACATCAGTGTATCGATCGGAGTTGCTTGCAAAACCGCATATCGATTTCTTTCCGAGCCGACCAACTTTCCCGAATGGGCTTCGGGACTTTGCAAATCCATACGTCCCGGTTCCAAGGGAGAATGGATCATCGAAGCTCCTCAAGGAACTCTCAAAGCGATCTTTACGCCCGAGAATGAATACGGAATCTTAGATCACACAGTGATCCTAACGGACGGAACGAAGATCGCAAATCCTCTACGAATCATTCCCAACGGAGAAGGAAGCGAGATCATTTTTTCTTTGTTCAAAGTTGCGGATATGACTTCTGAAAAATTTGAAGAGGATGCGGCTTGGGTCAAAAAGGATTTGGGCAAGTTAAAGATCTTACTCGAAAGTAAATTCGGCACTGAATCGTAACGACTCACGATCGAATGTTTTCTTTTTTGCAGAGCGATTGGTTGTGTTGTGGGGATTTGTTTATCAACAAAAAAGGCGCCCGCAGGGCGCCTTTTCGCAAGTCATAAAAATCAAACTTGAAAATTAGAAGCTTTGAAGAATCGCTTGGTATCTTGCGTTTTCTTTTTCTAAGCTTTGAGCTTGTTTGATGTATTTTTGAGATTGAGCGTTGCTTGCGAGAAATTTACCGCCGGTAGATCTGCTTGCAAGTTCTCTCAATTCTTCCGCTCTATGAGCTTTTTGATGAGCAACCGCTCTCAAATAATTACCCACTGCGGTTTTTTGTTCTTTTGTCACTGCACTTTCTACGATTGCTTTTTCCAAGAGCTGATCTTCGACATCTTCGGAGACCGCGAAAACGGAACTTGCTGCCAGAAAGCCTAAAAGGGAAACTACAGAAATCATTTTGTTAGTGTTCATGATTGAAACCTCGATTTTTTTGTTTGTTTTTGCTTAATGCCGAGGATCAGAGAAAAACTTCTTTGAGGAACGGCTAAGAAACTTTTTGTTTCTCTATAACCTATACGACGCCTGCTAAATAAAAAATAAATAAATTTTTTAAAATAGAGATAAAAAATTAATGCGAACTCGTTTTGAATTCCATGTTTTTAGAATATTCTATTTTTTGAATTTATTTCTTCCTAAAAACGAAACGCATACGTTTTTGTTCTTTAAAAAAAGGGCAATCCGTGCGGAACTTAAAAAGGGATTTCGTTTTTCATCGGCTTGTTGCTTAAAAACAAAATCGATTTCGATCCTCGAAAGCGCATCCTATCTAAGAATTATACAAACGATCGTTTAAAAAATCAAATGGAAATGAGGAAGGTTTTCGCAGATGCCCGCACTACACGGAATCGTTCGAAATTTAAAACGTAGAAAGGTCGTAAAGAGATTTATGCCGAAAGTGAAGGCAGGTCTTTTGTGGGTTCTTAGCTTAGGAAGTAAGCAAGGAACGTAAAAGATGCTTTAGGAGGAAGCGTTCCCGAGTTCATAGCTGACATATTCACAATCTGGAAAGCGACTGCACTGATAAAACTCCTTCTTTTTGGAGGTTCTTTTCTTTTGGAGCGTTCCTTCCCTACACAATGGGCAGGTTCCCCAACCGGTTTCTTTCTTCTTTTGTCTCGTAACGGCCCATTCTTTACGAAATACTACGGCGGAAGATTTGCTGTTTTGAATTCGAATCTGCAAATCCGACCAAAGTCGGTTTAATATGGAAAGACTATCCGCCTCGTTTTTTTCGATTCGATCCAGATCCGACTCGAGTTCCGCCGTGAATTTTTCCCGAAAAAGATCTCCAAAGCTCGTTTGCAGAAAGAAATTGACCTTCTCACCCAAAGGAAGCGGAAGAAAGAATTTCTTTTCCTGATCGACGTATTTCCGTTTGAGAAGCGTTTCCGAAACGGTCGCATACGTGGAAGGTCGGCCGATTCCTTCTTTTTCGAGCTTTGCAACTAACGATCCTTCCGTATAACGAGAAGGCGGTTCTGTTTGTTTCTTTTCGAGCTCGGAGTTTTCCAAAGAAACGGATTCTCCCTTTTCCCAAACGGGAATCGGTTTCGAGTCCACTTCGTTTAATATTTTGAAACCTTCGAACAAAGTCTTTTTCGTTTCGAGTCCGAAGATTTCTCCGTCGATCCCGATCGAATATTCGATTTTTAAGAATTCTTCCGGCGGTAGAATGGATGCGATCGTTCGTTTCCAGATCAGTTCGTATAAAAGTCCTTCTTCCTTTGTTAAGAATCTTTTGGCCTCATTGGGCGTTAAGAATGGATCGGTGATACGAACCGCTTCGTGTGCATCTTGGATTTTTTGAGTCGTTTTTTTCTTTTTTCGAATCGAGCCGGGGCCCGGTCCGTTTGAAAATCGTTCACCGAGGTTCGATAGAATCCAGGACCGGGCCTTATCGATAAAGTCCGCGCTCATACGAGCGGAATCCGTTCTCATATAAGTGATCAGCCCTTCTCTTTTTCCGTTTCCGTGATCCACTCCTTCATACAATCTCTGCGCCAGGCTCATCGTTTTTTTAGAGGAGAATTGATATCTTCGAAACGCTTCCTGCTGCAGGCTCGCGGTTTGAAACGGAGGTGGTGGAGAATTCTTCCCGAAGGATTCTTTTTTGTCGCTGATCTTAAGTATTTTTTGTTTTTGAACGTTTTCTAAAATGTCTTTTGCTTTTTGTTCGGAAAAAATGCGTTCTCCGTTTCTTTGAAAGAGTCCTTCGATTCCATTTTTATCTTTTATATGAAGTAGAATATTATAATATACTTCCGCATGAAAGTTGCAAATCTCCTCTTCCCGATCGCAAATCCATTTGAGCGCTACGGATTGCACCCTTCCCGCCGAAAGTCCCGGCCCGATTTCTTTCCAGAGAACGGGACTGACGAAATATCCGATCAATCGATCCCCGATTCTCCGTGTTTTTTGAGCGTCTACGAGGGATTCGCGAATCGCATCAGGATTCTTTAATGTTTCCAAAATCACATCGCGTGTGATTTCCGTGAAACGTATCCGATATACGTTGGATTTCTTTTTGATTCTATCGCGAAGATAGGCGCTGATGAATTCTCCCTCCCGATCCGGATCGGTAGCCAGGAAAATTTTTTCGGATTCTTTAGCGGCTTTTACGATTTCGGAAAGAACTTTTTTCTTTCCCGGCAATACGACGTATTCCGGTTCGAAATCGTTTTTGAGATCCAAACCCAAGGTCGTTTTGGGAAGATCGGCTACGTGCCCGAGGGTCGCGAGAATTCTAAATTCTTTGCCTAAATAACCGCTTATGGTTTTCGCTTTGGAAGGAGATTCGACGATTAAAAGAAAGGACACCGATCTTTAGGGTTTAGTTCGGGCCCAGGTTTTCAATCAAATATCCGCTTTTGTAGGTTGGGTTTTTCCGTTTTGTCACGAGATAAGGTTTGGTTCGTGCCGGCCAAATCGTTTTCAAGATGAGCGCTCGTGTTTTAAAAACGATTAAGGTGAGAATTTCAATCGTTCGGTTCGGATTCGGAAATCCCATCGCGTCTCTGAGAGGAGCTTCCATCAAACTGAAGAGCGCGTGATAGATGAGAGTGCGCGCACCGGGTATGTTCGGAATTCTTCCTGCAAGAATATGAAGAGTCGCTTGTCCCAGTCGTTCGCTTTCGGGTGTTCGTTTGAAATTCTCGACCTCGAACTTACGATTCCAAGTTTCGAAAGAATCGTAGTCGTTCGGAAGATCCTTGATGTTCATGAGCTTTCCAACGTTTCTCCACATGTAGTAGTTCGCGAGTTTTTCCTTTTGGCTTCCCCTTCTCCATCCGAAACGAAGATTCCATCGAACCGGTTCGTAGACGAAGGTGCTGAGAGTATATAGGAAATCGGAATTTGCGATTTCGTAATCTTTATGGATCTGATTGAGTCTTCGGATCGCTTCTTTTCCGTTGGGCGAATCGGTTCCGTTTTCTAAAAATTCCGCAAGAAGGATCGCGGTATCATCATATCGTTTTTGTCCGTAATTTTCGAACTGTTTGGTTTTATCTAAAATTTTGGCGATGGAAGGGATCGCAAACGTTTTAAAGAATGCTAATGCTAATGAAATTTCAATGTCTCTGGGAAAGTCGTAGCTCCCGGATAAAAAGGAAATCTGGTGATAGTCCTTCTCGGGGTTTAATTTTTGTATTCGATTTAAGATCGCATTTTTGTTCCACATAGACCGAAATTTTCAGATTCGAAATTTTGAGGCAAGGACTATTCGATTTTATTAATAGGACATCAAACTTTTGAATAGTTGGGGCTTGTTTGATTTTATCATTTCTTGTATGGTTGCACTTTTGTGAACATTTGTTTATTTATGGTTTTGTCGGTTTTGTTCCGTGTTGCCTTTCTTTGTCCAAGTCATTTTCCGATTCGTTTGTTTTGCGTTCTTCGTGGATTCGGTTTTGTTTGTTTTTTGTTTGTTTTAGCATGCCTTTGTCTCTTGTGAATGTGAGAAATTAAATTCTATTTTAAGAATTTTTTAACTCTTTCGGTTTCGAAAACCGATTTGTTCGAAAACTTTCGAGAACCGTTTAAGATATGGGATTCTTATTGTTAAATTCCGATCGTGTGATTTCTTCTCGGTTGCAAGAAAATTGTCTCGAAACCGTGACCTTGTTGATTCCGGAAAAAACATGGATTCGGTTTAGTGAAAAAGAAGTGCGCAGGCTTCCGAAGAAAATTCCCGAAATGTTGAGAACATACGGTAAATATCTTTCAGCATTGGAACGTTTGGGCACTAAAGCGGGAAAGACTTTGTATCAGCCGAGTTCCGGCCAAACAAAAATGAGACGGGTGAATGTTCGTTTGAGTACCGGTAGCTGGACTCTTTTTGGCGCCTTGGCCCAAGCGCACGGGGTTTCTCGTTGTTATCTTTTTAATTATCTTTTATGGTTGGAGGATCTAGGGGTCGGAAACTCTATAGTGGACACTTTGAATGCGGGAGTTCCCACCTTTCACAGTAAGTACGGCTATATCCTCGACCTCGATCTTTTAAATAACAAGGTGGTCCGAAGACTTCGATGCGAACCCGATTCGTTATTTCTCACTTTAGATTACAGAGATTGGTTTCCCGACCATTGAGACCAACGATCAAACGAAACTTTTCTTAAAAACTCACGAACGAATACCACAAACAAGATCGTTTCAAAAAGGCGATTCCAATCGATCCATGTTTTGAGTCAGAACGAGCTTTCGACTCAACGTTATGAAAGGAAAAGAAAGGTTAAATTCAAAATCACAAATCTAATAAAAAACCCTGGAGCGGCTTAACCGCTCCAGGGTTCCAGTGGAGAAAATTTAGATCAAAAAAAAATTCTCTTATGCGTTTGCAGGAACCG
Source organism: Leptospira barantonii (assembly GCF_002811925.1). Lineage (NCBI taxonomy): Bacteria > Pseudomonadati > Spirochaetota > Leptospiria > Leptospirales > Leptospiraceae > Leptospira > Leptospira barantonii. Next base: position 581,168 of record NZ_NPDS01000002.1, on the reverse strand, counting down.
GGAAAAGTCCTTCGATAGAAAGATATCTTTCTCCAGTATCATAAGAAAAAGTTAATACTTTCGATCCTTCCGGAATCTCAGATAACTTTTTCGCAACAGCCGCGAGAGACGCGCCGGAAGAAACCCCGATAAAAAGACCTTCTTCTTTAGCCGCTCTTTGCGCATATTCAAACGCTTCGTCTTTGCTCACTTGAATTGTTCCGTCCAAAAGATCCGTGTGAAGGTTCTTAGGAATAAAACCTGCTCCAATCCCTTGGATCGGGTGTGGTCCAGGCTTTCCGCCGGAGATCACTGGAGAAGCCTCAGGCTCAACTGCAAATACTTTCAAATTTGGAAACTTCTTCTTCAAAACTTGAGCAACACCGGTGATATGTCCTCCAGTTCCTACTCCAGTGATTACGTAATCGAGTCCGTCCGGAAAATCTTTTGCAATTTCTTGCGCAGTGGTTTCAACGTGAACTTTAATGTTTGCTTCGTTTTCGAACTGTTGTGGCATCCATGCTTTTGGATTTTCCGCTACGATTTGTTTTGCCTTTTCAATCGCACCCGGCATTCCCTTTTCTCTCGGAGTGAGTTCGAATTCCGCTCCGTAAGCCGCCATGATTCTTCTTCTTTCAATACTCATAGACTCAGGCATTACTAAGAGAAGTTTGTATCCCTTAACGGCCGCGACGAGCGCAAGACCGATTCCGGTATTACCGGAAGTTGGTTCTACGATAATGCTGTCTTTCGTCAGTTTTCCGGATTTCTCCGCGTCTTCGATCATAGAAAGAGCGATACGATCCTTAATGGATCCACCTGGGTTCGATCTTTCTAATTTTACGTAGACCTCGCTCTTTGTGTTGTACAAGCGATTGATTTTTACATGGGGAGTGTTCCCGATCGTTTCTAAAATACTCTTAGCTTTCATTTCTGTTTTCCTACCTATTACAAGGGTTCTTTGAGTTTAGATGTTGTTATATTAGACATTTATTTCAATATAACAAATGGATTCAAGAAAAAAAATCCTTTCCAACGGATTCTTTTTACAGCAGGACGCACTTTTGGGCGGTTTAGAATTCTCTAAAAATTTCCTAAATTTCCTGCAAAACGACACTCTGTAGAAAGGATTCTGCAACCGGCCCGAACTCAAGGCCGAGTGCGCGAAAGACCGCGTAGATCGTTGAAACCTGAACGTTTGAATCACCGGGCGTCGCCGCATAACCTCGAATTTCCTTTTCGAAAATTTCCAAAGAACCGAGAGGAATCACCGCGTGTGAAAAGATTCTTCCGTAAAGACCTCGATCCCTTCCCGATGAGAAGATCGAGTTCGTCGAAATCAAATCGGTCGTGGAAAGATACGGATCGTTTTGAATTCTTTTCAGAACCGTTTCCTTTTTGATCGCCTTCTTCAAACGAAAACGAAATCGAACCAAATGCATATAAGGAGAATTGATCGTAACCGACGAAGAAGTAACGGGCAACCGAACCTTTATCTGAGAATACAATTCGTTTAACAATCGGCTGTGATGTGTCCCCCATTCCGCTTCGGGTTTAACAAGCAAGGGACCGGTCACGTGCGGATCGTCCTTTGCCATGTCCGCGTCCCTTCGAATCACGAGAAAGTCGGCTTCCTCCAAGATCGATTCCAAATCTTTCGGTGATTCCTCGGTAAGAATACGAAGAGATCCGGCGAGAGTATGCGTGTTACAAGTGGAAACGTGCAAAAACTTAGGAAGATCATTCTCCAGAAAATCGCGAGCATCCGGATACATAAACTGAGGACCGAATTTGTGCTCGCTTCCTTGAGCGATAAACATTCGTATTTTAGAATATTCAGAAGTTTTATATTCTTCGATTCTCGAATCGGCGACTCCGGGCGGAGAACAATCGCAAAGAACAACGGAATTTTCGAGCGCTTCCTTCTTTGAAACAAACTCCGGAAAAAAATCCCGGACTCCGTTGTCCCCCGTATCCACTACGAGTCCCCCTTTTTCCACAAGGGAAAGAATCGCGGGAATCTCCGATTTTTTCAACCGATACGGTTCTATGTAAACCTGAAACGTTTCGAGTTTTCCTCGAAGCAATAACAACAAAGAAGCCAAGGGCCAGCCGATTACGCCGGTTCCCCGAATGTATACGCCCGGAAGCGATGATTCTTTACTCATATTCAATTCCTTTGTGTATAGGAAAGATCTTTAATGTTCAAAACAAGGGTTCCGTCTACCATTCTTCCATTCATTCAACTTCTGGAATAAAACGGATCCTGCAAGTAGTTCTCTTTGTATTTGATATAATTTCCGGTGGTACGAGTGATGATTTCCCGTTCCTTATCGGTGATATCCCGCACGATTTTTCCGGGCGAACCCATCACAAGAACTCCGGGAGGAATTTTTTTTCCGGGAGTCACAAGAGCGCCAGCGCCGATAAACGCGAACTCCCCGACTTCCACGTCGTCCATCAAAGTCGCGCACATTCCCACAAAGGAGTTGTCCTTGAGCTTACATCCGTGAATCGTCGCGCGGTGACCGATCGACACGTTATTCCCGATCTCGACCGGATATACGTCACGCGCGACGTGAATGACCGTAAGATCCTGAATGTTTACATTCTCCCCAATCCGAATGTAGTTCACGTCTCCTCGAACCAAGGTTTGAAACCAGATGGAAGAATTTTTCCCGATCACTACGTCTCCGACGACCTGCGAACCCGGAGCCAAAAAAACGGATTCGTGGATCTGCGGTTTTTTTCCCATGTATTCGAGAATTTGGTAATTTGATTTCATCGGTCCTTCCCTCTTTCTATCTTCTTCCAGATCTTTCTTTCGGAGTCTTCAAAACAAGTCTAAAAAAAAGATTTTCTTTTGACCCAATACTTGCGGAGAAAAGAATGCACGCATGAGCAGAAGTTCGTCCAACCAGGAAAAAGAAAAAAGAGAAAGGATCAAGTCCCTTCTCAAACAGATCGGAATCGGACTTTTGATCGGAGCGTTCTTCGCTTTTCTTATACGATTCTTTTTGATTTTTCCGTTTACGTTGGAAACGAACGAGATGTCACCGGCCTATTCCTCCGGAAAAAGAATTTATTTCTCCCGTTTTGTCGACCGATCCAATCTCTACTTAGGCGATTTGGTTTTGGTGAAACATCCGACTCAACACGGGAAGGTCGTTTTTTCAAGAATCTCCGGCAAACCCGGTGACACCGTTCAAATGAAGAATAAAATTCTTTTTCGCAACAACAACCCGGAAGACGTTTCCGGTTCAGGCCAAGGATTTCAACTTCAGTTCGAAGACAAACGTGGCCCATTTCCCGCGAGTTTTTCGGGAAGAGACAACTCGGAACCTTTGATTTTAAAAGACAGGGATTACTTTCTTCTTTGCGATAACCGCGATTCCTGTTCCGATTCCAGAGATTTCGGTCCGATTCCGATCGAGAATATTCTCGGAAAAGCCCTCTGATTCTTCGACGCCTTCCGAACTCGAACGAACTTTTAACCGAGCCGTTTTAGTTTATAATTTTTTTCCATTCCGTTTTTAGACTCGTATTTTTCCGTGCTGTTCGTTTTCGCGACGCTTCGGCGTGCGCACATCTATTGTAGAAAATTCGAATATTCAAATGTTCGATTTTACGATTTGACACGACCTTTTCCGCGTGATACCTTGATCCGATTCCCGTAACGATGAAACATTCCGAACTTACATTTCAATTGATGGTGGAATCCGTTCCGAACGCGATCGTATTGCTCAATCGGGACGGAAAAATTGTTTATATCAACAAAGAAGCCGAAAAACTTTTCGGATACGATCGAACCGAATTGATCGGACAACTCGTGGAAGAACTTCTTCCTTTTCGTTATCGCAAAAATCATCCCACATTTCGAAATTCTTTTTTTGATTCTCCGAAAGTTCGTCCGATGGGAGCGGGAAGAGATCTTTACGGTTTAAAAAAAAACGGAATCGAATTCCCCGTTGAAATCGGATTGAATCCGGTCGTAACCGCTGACGGAACGTTAGTCCTCGCTTCGATCATCGACATCACCGAACGTAAAAAAGCGGAACAAAGATTCAGACTCGTGGTCGAATCCGCTCCGAACGCGATGGTTCTCGTAAATTGGGAAGGAACGATCTCACTCGTAAACGAACAAACCGAAAAACTTTTCGGATACGAAAGGGAAGAATTGATCGGAGTCAAATTGGAAATTCTTTTGCCGGAACGTTTCCGCCACGATCATCCGGATCGAAGAAACGAATTCTTCCAAAATCCTTCCGTACGATCGATGGGCGCCGGAAGAGAATTGTTCGCGCGCAGAAAAAACGGAAGCGAGGTTCAAGTCGAAATCGGTTTGAATCCGATCGACACGGACGAAGGTCCGATGGTTCTCGCGTCGATCATAGACATCACGGAAAGAAAAAATCAGGAAGGAATTCTCATCCGCAAAAACGAACTCGAAGTAAAAAACAAGGAACTGGAACAGTTCGCATTCTTAGCTTCCCACGATTTACAAGAACCGCTTCGAACCGTGTCAAACTACGTTCAAATTTTGGAAGAGGATCACGGAAAGGATTTCAACGAAGACGCGACCAGACATCTCAAAACGATCGATCAAGCCACCAAAAGAATGAGCGTTCTTGTTAAGGCTCTTCTTATGTATGCGAGAATCGGAAGAGATCAAAAACTAAACTTCACCGATTTAAACCAAATTCTTTCGGAAGTTTTTTCAGATCTGGAGAATGCGATCGTTCAATCGGGCGCGAAGATCAAATCGGACAACCTTCCGAATCTCAACGTGTATGAAATCGAACTCAGACAGCTGTTTCAGAATTTGATTTCAAACGCGATCAAGTTTTCAAAGACGGGAGTTCAACCGGAAATCGAAATTCGTTGCAAACGAGAAGAAAACTTCTGGATCTTTTCGGTTCACGACAACGGAATCGGAATCGATTCCAAACATCTGGATAGAATCTTTTTTATCTTTCAAAGACTTCATATCAAGGAAGAATACGAAGGCCACGGAATCGGCTTGGCTCATTGCAAAAAAATCGTAGAATTACACGGGGGTCGGATCTGGGTGGAATCTTCTCCGCAAAATGGAAGTACGTTCTATTTCAATATTCCGAATACGATCAACTTATGACAAATCCAAGATTAAAATGTATCCTTCTCATAGACGACAACAAGGACGATAACTTCTTTCATGAAAGAGTGATTCGAAAAGGGAATTACGCGGAAACCGTAATCGCCAAACAATCCGCTCAAGAAGCCTTGGATTATTTAAAAAACAAGGCGGACAATCCGAGTCCTCATCCCGATCTGATTTTTTTAGACATCAACATGCCCGGAATGAACGGCTGGGAATTTTTGGAAGAATACAAACAGCTCGATCGGGAACTTCAAGCCCAGATGATCGTCGTTATGTTGACCACTTCCGAAAATCCGGACGACAAAAGTAAGTTCGGCGGTTTCGGTTCTCCGTCGGATTTCAAAACAAAACCGCTCACAAACGCGATGCTCGACGAAATCCTTCAAAGGCATTTTTCCTAATTCGGTTCGAATTCTCCCCAAAAAACGGATTTTCAAGAGAATGTTCCGTGAAAATACTGTAATCAAATCTTAAAAAATTCTCCTCTGGAGCGTTCGTTCCAAACGGGAGATCTTGATAAATCTTAACAACAAAGGGAAGAAAATGACCAGAATAGCCATCAACGGATTTGGAAGAATCGGAAGACTCGTTTTCCGTGCAGGAATCAAAGACCCCAATCTGGAATTTGTCGCAATCAATGATTTAGTTACTCCTGATAACCTGGCCTACCTCCTCAAATACGACTCCACACACGGAAGATTCCAAGGAACCGTAGAACATACCGATAAAGAACTCATCGTAGACGGAAAAAAAATCCTTTGCGTTTCCGAAAGAGACCCTGAAAAACTTCCATGGAAAGATCTGAAAGTGGACTACGTAATCGAATCCACAGGACTTTTTACGGACAGAGTCGGTGCGGAAAAACACATCAAGGCCGGAGCGAAAAAAGTGGTGATCTCCGCTCCTGCAAAAGATAAGGACATCCCTACTTTCGTAATGGGAGTCAACAACGAGAAATACAACTCCGCAACCGATCACATCGTATCAAACGCGTCTTGCACTACAAACTGCCTCGCACCGATCACAAAAGTGGTCCTTGACAACTTCGGAATCGAAGAAGGTCTGATGACCACAATTCACGCGACTACCGCGACTCAACCTACCGTTGACGGACCTTCTAAAAAGGATTTCCGCGGAGGAAGAGGAGCTATGCAGAACATCATTCCTGCGGCGACCGGAGCGGCAAAAGCGGTCGGACTTTGTATTCCGGAAGTAAACGGAAAATTGACCGGTATGTCTTTTAGAGTTCCGACTCCCGACGTTTCGGTTGTGGACTTAACCGTAAGAACCACGAAAGAAACTTCTCTCAAAGAAATTTCCGCAAAGATGAAAGAAGCTTCCGAAGGTTCCATGAAAGGAATTCTCGGTTATACCGAAGACATGGTAGTTTCCAACGACTTCGTAAGTTCTACTCTATCTTCCATCTTCGATATGGATGCTTGTATCGAACTCAATTCCAGATTCTTCAAACTCGTTTCCTGGTATGACAACGAGATGGGTTACTCGAATCGAGTTCTCGATCTCGTTCGCTACATGGCGAAGAAAGGTTAATTCATGGATTTACCTAGACTCGAAAACGTCGACCTTTCCGGAAAACGTGTTTTCCTGAGAGTGGACTTTAACGTTCCGATTGAGAACGGAAAGGTCACCGACAAAACCAGAATCGAAAAGACTCTTCCGACCATCGAGCTCCTTCTCAAAAAAGGGGCGAGAGTGATCATCGCGAGTCACCTGGGAAGACCGAAAGGACAAGTGAATCCTGAATTCTCCATGGCTCCGGTCGTGGAAGTTTTCAAGGGACTCGTTCAGGCAAACGTTCTTTTTTCCAAAACCGTGATCGGCGACGAAGCGGTTAAACTTTCCAAAGAACTCAAAAACGGAGAGATCCTCGTGATCGAAAACGTTCGTTTTCATAAGGAAGAGGAAGAGAACGAAGCCGGTTTTTCCAAAAAACTCGCGGCTCTTGCGGACGTTTATGTAAACGACGCATTCGGCGCCGCTCACAGAGCGCACTCTTCCACGGAAGGAATCGCACATCTTCTCCCTGCTTACGCGGGACTTTTGATGCACAAAGAGATCGTGGAACTTTCCGCGCTTCTTTCAAAACCGGCTCGTCCGTTTGTTGCGATCATCGGCGGATCTAAGGTTTCTTCTAAGATCAAGGTTCTCAACAATCTCTTCGACAAGGTGAATCATCTTTTGATCGGAGGAGGAATGGCTTATACGTTTCTGAAGTCCAGAGCGATTCCGGTCGGAAATTCTCTCGTGGAAAAAGAATTCGAAGTACAGGCCTTCCAGTTGATTGAAAAGGCGGGTGTTGCAGGGGTCGATCTTCAACTTCCGGTGGATCATATCATCGCGGATCAGTTTAGCGAAAAAGCGAAGACAAAGTCCGTGGACAAGATGGGAATCTTAGAAGGTTGGATGGGAATGGACATCGGTTCCAAAACCGTTTCCAATTACGAGAAGATCATCAAAAACGCGGGAACGATTCTTTGGAACGGACCGATGGGCGTTTTTGAAATGGATAAATTCGCAGGCGGAACGATGGCAATCGCAAAGGCGATCGCTAAGTCCAAGGCTAAAACGGTCGTTGGCGGGGGAGATTCCATCGCGGCGATCAACAAGGCGGGCGTTGCGGATAAGATCACTCATATCTCCACAGGTGGAGGAGCTTCTCTCGAGTTTATGGAAGGAAGAAAACTTCCGGGTGTGGAAGCGCTTCTCAAAAAAGCCGAAGATTAAAAAAGAATAACATTCTAAAAAGCTGTTATAGCTCCCAGCTTCGGAATAAAAACCGAATCCGATCCGAAAGGATGGGTTCGGTTTTTTCTTTTTAAGTGTGCCGTCCCAGCGGACGCGCAATAGCTACCCAATCCCTCTTTTTCAAATTTTATTTTTAGAAATACAATTCGGTTTTATAAATTAGAATTATTGAATATTCTAAATTCATATCGAAATCAGATTTCCGAAGTGCAAATCGCATCATCACCGCCCACAAACTCAAATCTACGCATCCCACAAGTGAACGTAAATTAGGCGAGAATCCGAAATTCAATTGAAAGATTTTATTTCCGAAATCGTTCTTGGATTCAAGCGGATCGAACTTCGGTCGTTCCTTTCAAATCGATTTGCGACCGATCGTTTCGGAGTTCGACGCTTGAAGAGGATATCTCTTATGAAAAATTCAACGTTCATTTTCATTCTTATACTTTTGATTTTTATATCCGATTGCAATCCGCAAAAATCGGAATCAAACGACGAAACCGCATTGGGATTGATCGGAGTTGCATCGAATTTTTTCGGAAGAAAAGGAGCGTCTTCTTCGCAACCGCCAATCCCGGAAATTCCGGACGTCGTTCTTCCAAACGGGATCGTTTCCGTTTCTCCCACAAATGCGGCGACATTCTCCTTGGATTGGACGGACCTGGGAACCAAATCGTTCAACGGAGCCTGCACTTATATCGGAGACAACTTTGGAACGGGAAACATTCGTGTTCAGAAAATTCTCCCCACCACCAAATTGGTTTTGGAAGTTCGATTCTCACAAGACGTAAATCCGAACGGAACATTAGAAATTTTGAAACAAGGAAATTCGATTCCGGGAACCGTTTCGTTTCCAAACGCGAGAACCGCAAAATTCGAATCGCAGGATCCGGGAGAATTCAGTCTGCTCTTTCCGTATTCCGCAAACGCATCCGGTTTTAAACGTGCGAGCGACGGTAGTGAAATCCCTTCGGTCCAATGGAAATTCCGTGCGAATTTTTCCGGAACAAAAAGCGCGTCTTCTTCGTTGACCGAAAACTGTGCCGTGGTCGATAACAAAAACCGTTGCAACGTAAAGGCGGTTCAAAAATTCACGGAGGAAATCCAAAGCGTCGCCGCTCAAAACGATTTCGCTTATTTTTATTCCGATCTGTATTACTTCGACGAAGGCGGAAACTATTACGGAATTTTCGCGATGGAATGTTTGGAAACCACCGCGATTTCCGCAAAAGCGCAGAGCAAAGAATTTTGGTTTTTGGAAACCAACGTCACCTTCCCCCATATTCCGAACCAAGCTCAATCCGGAAAATATCAAATCGACAGTGCGATCTTTATGGATACTTCAATTTCACAAAAGATTTTTACTCAGTTCACTTCCTTTCAGAAATAGCGTCCCCCTCCGACGGAGCAACGGAGCCGGAGCCTCAGTGTTTCAAAAATAACGTTTCTCTTCGACGTAGCCTCAAACCTTCCCGTAAAAAGTCCTTGAAGCCAATGCGCTTTCGTACAAACTCTTCCCAACTTTACCAGAAATTATCCATAAACGAGGAAGTATGCGCAAGACAGTGATCGCCGGAAATTGGAAAATGAATCTCTCCGAAAAGGAAGCCGTTTCCCTGGCGCAATCGATCAAAGACAAAATCCCATCCGTAGCCAAAGAAAGAATTTCTATGGTGTTTCCTTCCACTCTTCATTTGGCGAGCGTAGCTAAACTTTTAGAAGGAACCGGAGTGATCGTGGGCGCGCAGAATTGTTATCATTCAGGACTTGCCGCTTTCACCGGAGAAACCTCCCCGGACCAACTGAAAGAGATCGGCGTTAAGGTCGTGATGATCGGGCACTCCGAAAGAAGACAGTTCTTGGGAGAATCCAGTTCCTTCTGCAATGAGAAGGTTCGTTTTCTTTTGAAGAACGGATTCACCGCGCTGTATTGTGTGGGAGAAACTCTCGCCGAAAGAGAATCCGGCAGAACCTTCGAGGTCATCGGTTCTCAAATCCGAGAAGGTCTCAAAGGAATCGAAAGCAATTCATTCTCCAATTTGATTCTTGCATACGAACCCGTCTGGGCGATCGGAACCGGAAAGGTTGCAACCCCCGCGCAGGCTCAAGAAGTGCACGCGTTTATCCGCAAGGAAGTCGCGGGACTTTTTGTGGGAGCTTCCACAGTCGCGGAATCTCTTTCGATTCTTTACGGAGGTTCGGTCAAACCGGACAATATTAAGGATCTCTTAAAGGAAAAGGACATTGACGGAGGACTTGTCGGAGGCGCGAGCCAGAAGATCGATTCCTACGCGGGACTTTTCTAAAACCGGCTGAAACCCCGATCCGAACGTCCCTGGGAAGAGTATTTTAATTGTCACCCCTTGAAGACTTCATAATCTGGCAAAGGATTCAATTTTTTTTCAGGAACTGATATGTTAAACGGAGTCATTCTAACCCTTTTTGTTTTTGTTTCTCTCTTTCTGGTACTGCTCGTTATGATTCAGACCGGCAAGGGCGGAGGACTTTTAGGAGGAGGCTCCAGCCAATCCGTTTTCGGTTCTTCCACTGCGGACGTTCTGACCAAGGCCACTCGAGTAACGGCGATTCTATTCATCATTCTTTCTTTGATTCTTTCCTTTTTGTTCGCAAAAAAAGAAGATAAGCTGATGCCGGAAACGACTCCCGTATTAAGCCCGGCTCCCGAGGAGACTAAAAGTGAAACTACAACACCTACTACGACTCCCGCTCCAGCAACCCCTGCTCCGACAACCAATCCTTAATCGGCGCTCGGAACTCACTCGATTTAGGGAAGAATTTTCGACAAAAGAAAATTCTTCCTCGAAGATGAAACCGACGACGCGCGCAACTTCCCGACGAACCCTCTCGATTCTTTTTACTCTTCTAATATTCGTATTTTTACATACTTCTCTTTCCGCACAGAATAAGGAAGACGACGCTCATAAGAATAAAGCGTCCGACACCGCGTCCATTTTAAACCGAAGAATTCTCAGAGTGTATGAAGATCTCGGAATCGCTCGTGAACTTTTGAAGTTGGAAAAGATGGATTCGGTTCCCAACGGAACGTACGTTACATTCCTCGGGACTTATCCGAATCGAAAGGGAATCAAAGTGGTGAAACATTCCATCCAGGAAGGAAAGAACGGAATCGAAAAGGCCGAGAGCAAATCGATAACGCTCGAGTTTACGGGAACCACTCTTTCCAAGGTAATCACCGAGGTAAAAGCTGAGAATTCCGACGGTTCCGATACTACTCTGATCCGATTGACGGACGAAACCCCTCTCGATCAGAACGTGGACGACATTCTTCTGCAAGCCGATCGCAACGGAAAGGAAGTTCGTTATCCGATTCAGCTTCTCCCAGACGAAGGAATCAACCGAGAGAGATCCAACTTTAAGCAAGAATTTTACTTAAAACTTCTGGAGGATTTTCTGATTCAGCTCATGAGACTTCAGGAAATGCAGAGCCAGGAATCCGCAAAAAATAAAAAAAAGTTACTGCAAACTTTTAAAGATTCTCTACAATATTGAATCTTCATGTCCTCGTTGCAGGAAAATCTCTTAGAAAGAGCCGGTGAACTACAATCCATCTTGGATGGGATTACCGAGCCGTTAGTATTGATCGATCCGGGTTTTCGTATCCGGAGAGTAAATCGATCCACGCTCGAATTTTCCGGTCAACCGTCCTTTTCCTCCATTATAGGGAAGAAATGTTACGAGGTTCTCTACAACCGTGGAGACGTATGTCCGTATTGTCCGATGAAGGACATGCAGAACGGAGAAGAAAATTTCAATCAATACTTCGAATATCCCCGCTCCGATGTGAACCGGGAGATCTTTCATTCCGTGAAGGGTCAAAAGGAAACGCTTTACCTGGATTTTTATCCGATCGAGAAGGACGGGATCATCGGTTCCGTTTTGGAAAAGGTAAGTAATATCACTCGGATCAAAGAAAAGGAAGAGGAGAATCTTCGAATTCGCAACCTTGCTTCTCTGGGGATTTTTATTTCCGGAGTGGCTCACGAACTCAACAACCCTCTTACCGGAATGAGCTTAACCCTTCAAAGTCTTTTGAACAATCTCACTTCCATAGATCCGGAATTTTTCCGCAAACGTTTGGATATGATGAAAGAGGATCTAACGCGCGCGGCGATGATCGTTTCGGACATCATCAGTTTTGCAAAACCGGACCGCCTTGTAACAACCGCCGCGGACATCTACGAAACGATCCAAAAGGCGAAAGAAAACGTGATTTGGGTTTATCCCGTTCTTTCCAAAAACATCACCTGGGAAATTCTCTGCGAACCGGGAACTACATTTCAGTTCAATCCGGTAAAGATGGAACGTCTTTTTATCAATCTATTTAAGAATTCTTTGCAAGCCTTCGACTATGGAGAAGGAAAGATCCGCGTGGAAGTTCGTAAAACAAGAAACATGGTGCATATCATCGTGGAAGACAACGCCGGAGGAATTCCGGACAATCTGATCGATAAGATATTCTCCCCTTTCTTTACGAAGAATAAAACCGGAATCGGAACCGGGCTCGGTCTTTCCATCTGTCACTCCATCGTTCGTGAGCACAGCGGAGAATTGTCGGTTAAATCCTTCGAAAGAAAAACAAGATTCAGAGTTTCCCTACCCTTTACACAAAACCACGGGTATTCTTCCTAATGTACAATATTCTAATCGTTGAAGACATACATTCGATTCGGGAAGCGATCAAAGATTTACTCACAGGCAAGTACAATATCTTCGACGCGGAAAACTACGACGAGGCCATTCGAGTTTTAAAGAGCGAGGAGATTCATCTCGTCATCACGGATATTCGGATGCCGGGCAAAACGGGATTGGATCTGATCAAAACGATCCAACACGAATTCCCTCAGGTCCTTTACACTCTGATGACCGCGTATAACATCAACGACTACATCAACTTCGCGTATAAACACGGGATCTGGAATATCATTCCCAAGTATTCCTTTTTGGACATCACCTTGATTTCGGTGATGGTTCACAAGTTATTGACGAAAGATATCTTCGGCGTTGAAAAATATTTCGGACCTGAATTTACGATCCAGGAATCGGGCGCTGAAGATAAGGACTTTTCGGTTCCCCAACCGGACAGCATCGTCTACAAAAGAATTTATTCGGACGAACAGAGAAACTTTCTCTGCAATCGAATCGCCAAGTTTCTCGTCGAAAAAGGAGCGCCTAACGCGATCAATCAGATCCTAGAGGAACTTACTTCCAACGCGATGATCCGCGCTCCGCGCGATTCAAAAGGAAATTACAAATATCAATACGAACTTCCGTCCCGAGACTTAGTCATTCCTCTGGAGAATATTCAACTTGCCGAATCCGATTTTTTCGAAATCGGTTACGGAATCGCGGAGAACACGTTTATCATCGTGATCCGGGATCATTTCGGTTCATTGGATAAAAAGGAAATTCTAAAACGTTTGGATCGTCATATCACCGTGGATGAAACCACCGGTTTTCCTCCGGGGCTTGCGGATTCTCACGGTAGAGGTCTTTATATCTGCAGAGAAATTTCGGACCAGTTGATCTTCAACATCGAAAAGGAAAAAAGAACCGAGATCATCGCCCTGCTCGACAAACAGGGAAACAAAAGTTATAAGTCCCTTTCGATCTACGAAGTTTAAAAAATCAAAGATTGCGGTATAAGAATAGTTCCTTACCCGTTTCCAAAACGACGGAACCCTTTTTGCCCGAAGGAAAGAATCGAGCCGGTAAATCGGAACCTTTGATTCTTTCTTTTTTGAGAATTTTACCCGAATCGTCTATGAATAAAATTTCCTGATTCGCTTCGGCCGCAAACCAATCCCCGTTGTGAAAAGCGGTTTGATAAACCCCGTTCCCGGAATTTCGCTTAACGTTCAAGGACGTTTTCCCGGATGAATCGTAAAAGATCAACTTATCCGGCGCGGAGATCAAAACCTCTCCCGTATTGGAAACCGCCAAATAAAGTTTATGAGGATAAATCGTATCGAGATCGTAGGACGTAACCTCTTCTCCCTTCGCACCCAAGACGAGAATTTTATCCTTGTTTCCGTTCAAAAGGTGGACCGCGGTTTTGGAACCGTCCGGAGAAACGGAAACGCTCTTCGCAAAAACCGGATTCTTTTCCGAACCAAGATCCTTTTTGATTTGGATTGCACCTTTGGGATCGAGGACAAACAATTCTCCTCCAGAAAAAAGGACTCCCGTGATTTTGGAATCGCTCGCAAACGCATAGTCGGTCAAAAAACGTCCGTCGAGTTTTCCGGCCCCCGTTCCGTTTCCGTTGATATCTGAAAGAATCACCTGATTGTGATCCCCCGCGATCAAAAGAACCACGTTGCCCGAAGGAGAAATTCTAGGATAACTTCGAAACTCTTTCGTCCAAAGGATCTCGTTCGAGGGAGAATAAAAATTCACCTCGGCGCCTATCTTTTTGTATTCGAGATAACCCTTTGTGTTGAACGGATATTCGATTCTTCTCGTATCTTCGAGGGGAATTCCCGCGGAACTTTGGATCGTATAATACGAATTTTCGAATTTGTATCCGTTTAAATTCTCGTCCGGGTTCCATGCGAACCTCGAATCGTCCGCCATCCCCGCGTGTGCCGGTTTTGAAAACGCCCAGACCTTTTGGATCCCACTCGCGGTTTTATAAGGATTTCCTAATGTATAAAAGAATAATATCGTAAACAAAACGCCGAATCCGGCCACGGTTAAGAGTTTCATTTTTTGTCCTTAAGAAGATTGTATAAAAGATAAATTCCCGTGAACGCCGCGTATTCTCGAAACGATGCCCTTGGAAACGGAAAGTAGTGTTCGTGAATTTCCGTTTCCCCGTTTTTGCGAGCGACCCCGAAATAAACCAGACCTACTTTCTTTTGCGGTGTGCCTCCGCCCGGTCCGGCGATTCCGGTAACACTTACTATTAGATCCGTTTTCAAAACGGAAAGCGCACCCTCCGCCATTTCCTTTGCGGTTTCCTTACTGACCGCGCCAAACTCGTCTAACGTGCCTTGTTTGACTCCGAGCAAACAGGCCTTGACGCTGTTATCGTAAGAAATCACACTTCCGTAAAAATAAGAGGAGGATCCCGCTCTATCGGTCAACGTTTTTGCGATCAATCCGCCCGTACAACTTTCGGCCGTTCCGACGGTGAGTTTTTTATCGATTAGAATTTTCGGAAGTTCTTCGAATACGTCCGGGGTCGATTTGGCTCCGTAGACTTGATCGATCTTTTGCAAAAGAGAATCCACCAAGGAACGATCGGAGGATTGAAAACTCACTCGAATGTATCCGCGTTTTGCGGCCACACCCCATACTACTTTTCCGCTCGTGACCGATTCTTCCTTTGAAATAAATTCTTTCTGAAACAGGGATTCGCTCATCCACCAAACAAAACGAAATCCGGAATGTAGTTCCGTCGCGGAAAAAGTTTTGGAGATCCAAGGCGAAAGTTCGTCGCGGAACATCTCCGTCATTTCTCCCGGAACTCCGGGCATACAACATAGGTTCGCGTTTTCGCCTAACGTGATGACAAAACCGGGTGCGATCCCGACGTTGTTGCCCAGAATGATAGAACCTTCCGGAACCGAAACCTGACGGATCGCGGTTTGCATCGCTTCCTGAAAGTTTCTTCCGCGCAGTCTGTAAAAAGCCTCTAATCGTTGTTTGGCGACCGTGCTCTCGACGGCGGAAACACCTTTGAGTTTACACGCGACTTCCAACGTATAATCGTCTTCCGTAGGACCGAGCCCGCCCGTCATCACAAGAAGAATCGGTTGTTCCTTCGTCGATTCGTTTGCGAGTTTCGATATTTCCTCTTGAAGAACAATCGGGTCGTCCGGTAAAACCACGAACTTAGAAACGGAAAATCCCAACCCGAAAAGTTCGTTTGCGATCCAGGATGAATTCGTGTCCTGACTTCTTCCGGAAGTCAGTTCCGATCCGGTGGACAGAACGATAATTTTCGGTGCGGTCGACATTAGGCTTCCTTTTCCATTCTTTCGGGAGCGGAAACTCCGATGAGCGAAAGTCCTTCCGAAAGAACGTTCTTAGCCGCGAGACAGATTCTCGCGAGACCCAAACGAACTTCGGGTGTGGCATCCTTCAATCGATTGTTTTTTCCGAGATAAAATCCGGTAAACGTTTTTGCGAAACTCTGGAGATAATTCGTTACACGATGCGGTTCCATCGCGTTGGCCGCGTCGAAAATCTCCTCCGGAAATCTTGCGATCCAGAAAAGAAGACGTTTTCGTTCATCAGACATTTCTAATGTAGTCGCGGCGTCCTTGGAAGTTTCGTTTCCGACCTCGCGAAAGATCGAACAGATTCTTGCGTGCGCGTATTGCAGATAAAAAACCGGATTCTTATCGGATTCGTCTTTTGCGAGATCCAGATCGAAATCCAGAGGAGCGTCCAACGACCGCATAACGAAGAAATAACGACCCACGTCCCGTCCGTGTTTTCCCAAAAATCCTATCAGATCGCTCATCGTCTGAAAGGAACCGGCGCGTTTGCTCATCTTCACCTTTTGTCCCGATTCGAGAAGATTCACTTGTTGTGCGATGATGACCTTGAAGTTTTCCTTTTTGTATCCGATGGATTGAACGGCGCCCGCAAGTCTCGCGATATATCCGTGGTGATCCGGTCCCCAGATATCGAAGATACGATCGTATCCCCTTTCGATTTTATTCTTATGATACGCGATATCGGCGAGAAGATACGTAGGTCTTCCGTCGTCCCTTACGACCACACGGTCCTTATCGTCTCCGTATTCGGTGGAACGAAATACTTTCTTTCCGTCTTCTTCGAAGATCTGACCCGACTTCTCGAGGTCCTTCATCACCGCCAAAACCTTGTTCGAATCGTGTAACGTGCATTCGCTGAAATAATTGTCGAACTCAACACCGAACGCATCCAGATCCTTTCTTTGCCAGATCAGATTGTTTTCCACGGTCCAACCGGAACAAAGTTCCGCGAGTTCTCTGTATTTCTTTTCCTTTAGAAGGGATTCGATCTTCGGTGATTTTTCGGAATCCTTTAAGAGAGCGCTTGCAATATCCTTAATGTATTCTCCGCGATATCCTTCTGCGGGTAGAATATTTTTCTCCAAGATCGTTTCGATCGGAGTGGAATCGTCCGCTTCCTGAAGGGACGAAGATTCTCCCTTGATTTCGCGGATTCGGACCAAGGTGGAAACCCCGAGTAAAAATACCTGATTCCCGTAATCGTTGATGTAAAATTCCTTATCGACCTTATGACCGATCGCCTTCAAAAGAGAGGCCATCGCATCCCCGTTCGCCGCGGCTCTCGCCGAAACGATGTTCAGCGGTCCCGTAGGATTTGCGGAAACGAATTCAAGATTGATTTTAAGCGGATCGTTCGCTTTTGGAAAATAATTTCCGGAAAGAATCGAGGATTCGATGAATTTGAGAAGAAACAAAGGTGTGATTCGGAAGTTCACGAAACCGGGAGGAGTAAAGTCCACCGTTTCAAAAAGATCGTTTCTTTTTTTGAGAATCTCGACGAGATCGCCGGAGACTTGAACCGGATTCTTCTTAAGAATTTTAGAGTTTTCTAATGCGAATGAAGTGGAATAATCCCCGAATTTTTCATCTCGCGAATATTCTATTTTGATTTTGAACGCGCTCGGATCGACATCGGGGATGGAAGCGGAAAGTTCCCGAACCCCCTCTTCGAGCGCTTTTAATACGATTTGTTTTAGAGTTTCATTTTCTTTCATAGAATACGTTTTTCTTCCGGGAGTTCTCCCAGCTTTTTTCCAATTCCTGAAATACCATTTTTTTCAGATCCATCATGGAAACAAGTACTGATCGTTTTCCCCTTTCCTCTCTTTCCGCGTGCACCGGGATCGATACGGGAGTTTTTTGATCCCAGCGAATGTCCAGGATTACGAGAAAAAGAAGAATGCAAAAATAGAATAGAAATAGAATCGATTTAAGAAAGTTTTCCAAGATTTTCCCCCAGGGCTTCATAGAGAGTGACGGACGATTTCAATTTTTTTCTAAGAATGGGTTCGAGCATTCGATTGCAAATTCTGTCCAAGTCCAGAAGAGTTTCAACGGATATTTTTCTTTCCTTCAAATCCCGAAATCGAAGCATTAAAAATGTCTGAATCCATTGAACGAGTCCGAGATCGTTCTGATCGGTATGAAGACAATTTCCGCATACGAGTTCGAACGGCGAAGCTTGAAGCATTACGCTCGTCATCTCCTTGAGTTCGGTTCCGCAGGAATGACAAAGAAGTTCCTTGGATAAAAATCCTCCCGATACGAGAAGACGCAGTTTAAAAAAGGGAAGAATCAAGGCGCCGGGGCCGTTCTCCTCAAGCTCTTCAAGCGCACCGGATAAAAGACGGAATTCTCCGGGATGTTCCGCTCCGTCCGGCGTAAAGGAGGACGCAAGTTCGACGAGATAAGAAACGAGAACCATTCCGAAGTAACCGGACTTCGCTTTATCGTATCGATTCAGAAGCGAAATCTCCTTCACGTTATGCGTCTCTTTGTTCTTGGAGTTGTAATAATCCACGCTGGAAAGAGATCCGGGTTCGACTGAGGCGATGGGTCTTGTTTTGCTTTTTCGAATTCCTCGAATCCGAAAATTCTCCACCTGACCTTCTTCGGGAAGAAGTCGTATGATCGCGTCCCCGTCTTGGATCGTCCTCGATTCCAAAACGATTCCCTTGGCTTTTTTTAGAGATCCTGAAGCGCTTCCAGACATTCGTCTTCCTTTAACTTCATGATTCTTTCTTCCTCTTCCCCTCGTTCGTGATCGTATCCGAGAAGATGTAAAAATCCGTGAACCAACAAACGATAAAACTCGTCCTTTTCGGAATGTCCGATTTCAACGGCTTGTTTTTTGAGCGTGTCCACCGAGATAACAATTTCGCCTAACGCAATCGGAGGTAAGGATTTGGAATTTTTTTTGATTCTTTCGTTCAAAACGGCGACAAGAGGAGCGGAATCGAACTCGAGTGGAAAGGAAAGAACGTCCGTGGTCTTATCCTTGTTTCGTCTCAGAAGATTGATCTCTTTCATATCGATGTCGCTTATCAAAAGCAGACTTAGATCGCAGGGAGAATCGGATAGTTCACGACGGAAAAGAATTTTGCAGTTTTCGACGACTTCCGTTTCGTTCCACCAGGAAATAATTCCATAGTCGTTCGAAATGGAAACGGTATCGGCGATCAGTTTCCTTTCCCCGTTGCGGATTTCTGATTCTTATGACCGTTCGGCGAACCCATCGCATTCTTTTTTTCTAATGCTTTTGTGGCTTCCATACTCGGATACTTCGGTCTGGAATGTAAACTGGACAACAAAACTTCCTTAAAGGAGGCTTTTACGATTTCCAAATCACCGAGTGTCAGCCCGCATTCATCCAATTGATTTTCCGCGAGTTTGATTCCGATGATCTTCGTAATGAGATTGTCCAAAGTCTCCGTTGTGATCTCTTCCAAAGAACGGGAAGCCGCTTCCAGAGAATCTGCGATCATCACGATCGCGGTTTCTTTTCTCTGCGGCTTCGGTCCCGGATATTGGAAGTCCTGTTTTTTTAGTTTCTTCTTTTGTGTGGGAGAAAGTTCGGATAAGGCCTTGTGATAGAAAAAAGCCATCGTGGAAGTTCCGTGGTGTTCCGGAATGAAATCGATCACCTCTCTCGGAAGTCTCGCCTTCTTCGCCATCTCGATTCCGTCTAACACGTGATCGATGACGATCTTCGCCGCAAGAGCCGGATTGTTCTTATCGATGTTTTCCTTTTTGGGAATCAAGTGTTGATTCTCCACAAAAAAACCGGCGTTTGGAATTTTACCGATATCGTGAAAGTAAACTCCGACCCGAGTCAAAAGCCAATCCAGACCGAGATTTTGACAGGCGCGTTCGGAAAGCGCCGCAACCAAAAACGTATGTGTATACGTCGAAGGGGCCTTTGTCAAAAGATCCTGCAACAAAGGGTGTCCCGTATCGGCGAGTTCCATCAGTTTAAAACGGGTTGGAACGTTGAAAAGATATTCGTAGATCGGAAGTAAGAACTGCGCCGCGGTCGAACAAGCGAATCCGTTGATCAAACAAAGAACATACAATTTGAATATGTTCGACTCGATCAAATCCTTGATCCAAGAACCGCTTGGAATCGCAACCCAGTAGTTTCTCGAATCGAAAAGATAACCGCTCGAAGCGATGATGATCTGAACGCCCGCGATATAAAGCCCCGCCTTGATGAAGTCGATCCGTTTTTTGAGATTCCTTCCGTAACTCGCGGAAACGATACAGGAAACGAACCCGAGCATAAACGAAGTCGGATTGTAATGCGAAGCCATAAACACGAAGAAGGAAAGATAGAATCCGATCGCGATCGAAAGTTGTTCGTCGTAGATAAAGCTAATGATAAGACAGACCATACCCACGGGAACGAACAACGCGAAGTAAAAGATCGTGTCGTATTTGGTTTCGAAGTTGAAGAAGATTCTCGAGGCGATCGTACAACTTAAAACCAAAAACCAGATCAAAGAGAATACGATCACGTTACTTGAAACATCGTTCAATCGTTTCGGATTGTATTTTTTCAAAAAGATATAGATGATAACGACAAAAACCGTTTGAATCAGAAGAATCGAAACGATCGAAGCGATGTTCGCCCGAGTCGCATACGTGTTGACTATTTGCAGTTTTTTGAATATTTCCGGGGTTATAATTTCTCCCGACTTAACGATCACTTCGCCGGCGAGAACCCTGGAATTGAGCGGTTCGGCGCGATCGGCGGCGAACTGTTTTGCGGCTAAGGTTTCTTCGGTGTTGTAAGAACAGGAAGGATTGGAATAGATATAACTCAGTGAAATTTTCTGAACGATAGGAAGCACTGCCGGATCCATTCTGGAAAGTTTTTCCTGAGCCATCCGATTGAGAATACTCACAGTATCCGGATCTCGATACAGATGCGATCTCGGAATGATATAACCGCCTTCGAGATTCGAAGTCTGTTCCTTGATTCCCTGATTTCGAACTCTTGCACCCGAGGTTTTTACCGCGGTGAAATCCGGAGGGACGTCCCGCAATATGCAAAAAGAAGAAAATACTAAATTAGAATATTGTTGAACGATATCCTTGAGTTTTCCCTTGCCCGGCGTTTTGTATAGAAGTTCGATCTCTTCCTTGGATCTGTTTTTCCAACGAGGTACGACATTTAGAAGTTCGGGATAAGCTCGACCTTCGGCGCTAGGCTTAAAGGAACGAAAATTCTCCATATCCTCTTGAATGGCTTTGTTGATTTGATCCTGTAATGCGGCGTAGTCTCGATCAAAAACGAAAGGAGCGGATTGATAAGCGGCGAGTTTTTTGGCCTTGGTTTTGTCCTCGTCTTCGTAGACGATTTCTTTTGCGGAAACGATCTTTTCGGGAGCGGTCTTTCCTTCCGAATACAACCCGTCCGGTGAAAGATCCATTTTATCCTGACCGAAAAAAGGAATGGCGAGCATCCAAGTCACCATCAACAGAGTGATGACTACAAGAAGAACTTGGAATCTTCGGACGAACAAAATCGGACGGACCCGGGTCAGCGTGTCCGTAATCCATGCCATAGCGGATTCGACTTGTTCTCCCGGACTGGGCATACGATTACAACTCCTCGAATTTACGAACGATTACTTCAACGAGCGGATGTCTGGTAATATCTTCTTTCCCAAAAAACACCATTCCGATTTGATCCGTGTTTTTGAATAAAGTCACCACTTTTTCGAGTCCAGAACGACCGTGATCCAAGTCGATCTGAGTCGAGTCGCCCGAAATACACATACGGGAAGATCTTCCCAAACGAGTCATAATCATTTTGAGTTGGGCGAGAGTGCAGTTCTGCGCCTCGTCCAATATAATAAAGGCATTCGAAAGAGTTCGTCCGCGCATAAACGCGACTGGAGCGATTTCGATCTTCGTAAGTGCGATGTATTCTTGGGTTTTTTCAGGCCCGATACATTCGTTGAGAGCGTCGTAAACGGGACGTAAATAAGGGTCCACCTTTTGGTTGAGATCACCCGGTAAAAATCCGAGATTCTCCCCCGCTTCGACGGCCGGTCTTGTAAGAATGATCTTGTCGATCGTTCCCGCCTGTAAAAATCTACATGCGGTCGCTACGGATAAAAACGTTTTACCGGTTCCCGCAGGACCAAGCGCGAACGTGATCAAGTTGTCTTGAAAAGAATGGAAATACGTTTCCTGATTACGAGTACGAGGATAGATATGTTTTCCTCGGTATGTGGTGAGAATTTTTTCGCTCGGTTTCCAAGGCATGGCCCGATCGGTTTCGGTTTCCCATACCTTTTTTTTGCGAAGCTCCTTACCTGCGTCTTTTAGAATATAAGCAAAATCGAATGAATCTGTAAAGTCCCTGTCCGGTCTTTCGCGATAGTTCGCTTCGAGTTTTTTAAAAAAATCCAAAGCGAAATCCACTTTCGCGGATTCGCCCTCGATCTGAAAACCGTTTCCCCTCGGGATGATGTCCATCTCGAGTTGTTTCTCGAGAATTTTCACACCGTCGTCGTTGATCCCGCAGATCTTACGATAAAGATCCTGATTCTCGAAGTTGAACTGTTCTTTGCGCGTGGAAATAAGTTTATACCTTTACCAGTTTGATCTTCAACTCTTGAAGCTGTTTTTCTTCAACGGGAGAAGGACATTCGCTCATGAGACAAAGACCCTTTTGAGTTTTCGGGAAAGCGATCACGTCTCGGATCGATTTTCCTCCGGTGAGGAGCATCAGCATACGGTCGATACCGAACGCCAAACCTCCGTGAGGTGGAGCTCCGTATTCGAGGGCTTCCAATAAGAATCCGAATTTTTCCTTCGCTTCTTCCTCTTCGATACCGAGAACCTTAAACACTTGATTCTGAATGTCTCGGGAATGAATTCTAATGGAACCTCCGCCGATTTCGACTCCGTTCATAACGAGGTCGTACGCTTTGGCGGTCGCGTTGCCCGCGTTCTTCTGCAGGGTTTCCATAGATTCAAAATACGGAATGCTATCGTCGGACGGTGAAGTGAACGGGTGATGCAACGCGTCCCAACGTTTGTGGTCCTTGTTCCACTCGAACATAGGAAAGTCCACGATCCAAGTGATGTTATTCTCCCCTTCCTTCGGAGTTTCAAAACGTTCCGAAAGTTTCAAACGAAGAGCGCCTAACGAGTGATTGACGATTTCCTTTTCGTCCGCGCCGAAGAACAACATGTCCCCTTCTTTCGAATTACATGCTTTGGAGATCGCGTCGAGTTCTTCTTGTTTAAAACGTTTTGTGATCGTGGATTCGAGACCTTGAGCCCCGTGTTTCATATAAGCAAGGCCCTTTGCTTTGTAGTCGCGATTCAGCCAAGCCGTATAATCTTCGATCTCTTTTCTGGAGATGACGGAGCCGCCCGGAACACAAACCACCTTTACGGTTCCGCCGCTTTTCACGGCGCCCGAGAATACGTTGAAGTCGCAGTCTTTTACGATTTCGGAAACGTCCACTAGTTTCATACCGAAACGAAGATCCGGTTTATCCGAACCGTATTCTTCCATAGCGGTTTTATAAGTCATTCTCGGAAAAGGAACGGTCAATTGAATGTTAAAAACTTCTTTATAGATCGACGCGACGAGTCCCTCGATCTCCGCGAGAATTTCCTCTTGGCTTACGAATGAAAATTCCATATCGAGCTGAGTGAACTCGGGTTGTCTGTCCGCGCGTAAGTCCTCGTCTCGAAAACATTTTACGATTTGGAAATATCGTTCCATTCCACCCACCATCAAAATCTGTTTGAAGATCTGAGGAGATTGTGGAAGCGCATAAAACTCGTTCGGATTCAAACGGGAAGGAACCAAAAAGTCTCTCGCACCTTCCGGAGTGGATTTGTTCAGGATCGGAGTTTCGATTTCGACGAACTTACGTTTGTTGAGATAATTACGAATTGCGAATATGAATTCGTGTCTTTTGATCATCCGATTCTTCAGTTCTTCTCTTCTGAAATCCAGATAACGGTATTTCAATCTGAGTTCTTCGGAAACGTCGTCGAACTCGTCCAAGGAGAACGGAGGGGTTTTAGCCGCATTCAAAATTTCTAATTGATCCAGAACCACTTCGATGGTTCCGGTTTGCATTCTCGGGTTGATGGATTCGGCGTCGCGTTTTTTGAGAGTTCCAGTGACCGCGAGAACGTATTCGGAACGAACCTTCTCGGCAAGCGTAAAAGAATCTCCGAGAAGTTCCTTGCGTGCGACAACCTGAATGATTCCGGTTCTATCGCGAAGATCGATAAAAATCACACCACCCTGATCTCTAAAACGAAACGACCAACCGTAAAGAACGATCTTTTTACCTTCTTGGGATTCGTTTAATTCTCCGGCCCAAGAGCGCTGTTTATAACTTTCCTGAATCCACTGTTTCAATGATTTCCGTTTCCTATTGAGACCTTCACGCGGTCCGTAAATTAATCTATATTATCAAATCTGCTAAGCTCGGGCCTAAAGGCAAGATGAAAAGAACCGATAGGACCGGAACGGTTTTTTGCGATGATGATCTCGGCCTTTCCTCTCATCTCCGGACTGATCTCTTCTTCGGCTTTTACCTTCTCCTCTCGATAGATGAACGAGACGATGTCGGCATCCTGCTCGATCGCACCCGATTCCCGAAGGTCGGAAAGCTGAGGTTTTTGATCCTTGGATCTTTGTTCCACCGCCCGAGACATCTGAGAAAGAGCGATGATCGGACATTTCGCTTCCTTCGCCATCTGTTTGAGGGAACGGGAAATCGAAGCGACCTCTTGTTGACGACCGCCTTCCTTGTTCTTCGGATCGCTCATGAGCTGTAAGTAATCCACGACGATCAGTCCGATTTTTTCGGTAGTGAGAAGTTTACGAACCCGTCCCTTAAAGTCGTCGATCGTCAAACCACCCGAGTCGTCAATGTAGATCGGAGCCGAGGTCACACGAACGATGGATTCCAAAAGTTTGGGAGCGTCGGAACGAGTGAGTTCGGATTTTTTGAGTTTCATCGATTCCACTTGAGAATCGGCGCAGACCATCTTGAGAAGAAGTTCTATCCGGCTCATCTCGAGCGAGAAGATGACAACCGGTTGGTTGTAAATGAGCGCCACGTTAGACGCGATGTTGAGTGCGAACGTAGTCTTACCGTTACCGGGACGGGCCGCGAGAATCATCAACTCGTGCTCCTTCAAACCGGAGGTCGCTTCGTCGAGTTTGGTGAAGTTCGTACGAAGACCGGTGATCTGTCCCCGATTCTTCATGATCTCCATGATGTAATCGGAAAGAGCTACCTTGTCCGAGGAAACCGGAAGCAGACCTTTTGCGTCTATACTTCGTGAAATTTCGGTGAGATTTTTTTCTACCGTGTTGAATACGGATTCGTTGTCGCCCGGTTCTTTGCGGATCAACTCCAAGGAATCTTGGAGGATCTTCGCATACATTCTTCTTTCCGAAAAACGTTTGATCCGAGTCGCGTAGTACGCAAGAGGTTGTGTGACTACGGTGTCTCTATAAAGAGAATAGATATAATTGAATTCTTTTTCTTCGTCTTTAAGAAGGGAATTTTCCTTGAGAAAGTTCAGGACGGAAACGGGATCGATCGTGATCCGTTTGTCCACAAGGTCGGCGATCGCCTTATAGACTCTTCTGTGGAGATCCACATAAAAGTCTTCGGGATCGATGGGAACATCTATGAGATTGTCCGCCCCCTTAAGAAGCAGGAATCCTAAAAAGGCTCTTTCGGATTCCGGTTCGTATAAGGAGTCGGACTGCATGGTCCCCTAAAGAAGAATTATTCTTCTTCTTTTTTAACGTTGAGCGTAATCACAGGCTGGATTCCGTCTGCAAGACGAATTTTGATCTTGTAAGATCCCAGATTGCGGATAGGCTCAGCGATCTCGATTTTTCTTTTATCGAGTTCGATTCCGTTCTTTTTAAGAATAGAAGCTACGTCCATAGGAGTAACGGCTCCGAAAAGTTTGTCTCCGCCGCCGGTTTTAACGAGAACATCATATTCTTTACCGTTGAGACTTGCTGAAACACCTTCCATCGCCTTCTTGCGTTTTTCTCTTTTCAGTTCGCCAAGTTTCTTTTGGTGAAGAGCGGCTTTTGTGTTTCCGTCGTTTGCGCGAACCGCGAGTCTTTTCGGGAACAGGAAATTTCTTGCGTAACCGTCGGTTACTTCTCTAAGATCTCCCGCGTCGCCGAGATTGATAACGTCTTTTTGTAAGATCACTCTCATGTTCGTACCTCAGTTCACCTTGTAAGGAAGAAGACCGATGCTTCTTGCTTTGCGGATTTCACGAGCGAGAACTCTTTGATAACGAGCGCTGGTTCCCGTAATTCTTCTTGGAATGATTTTACCGCGGTTAGTGATGAATCTTTCCAAAAGCTCGATGTTCTTGTAATTGATTTGTTTCGCAAGTTCTGGATCCGCAGTAAAACGGCAGACTTTCTTCTTGTATTTATTCTGTTTTCTTTGCGGCTTTCCTTCCATTTCGGAAGAAGCTTCGCTCTGTTCCGGTCTTTCGGAACGTTCTTCTTTGATTTCGTTTTCACTCATAAGTGTACCTCATTAAAACGGTATGTCGTCGTCACCATCCGGTGCAGGGCTGTAGTATTCCGGAGAGGATGGATACGAATTTCCTCCGGAAGAAGAGGATTCTCTTGGAGAGGAAGAACCGTCGTCTCTGGATCCGAGAAGTTGAAAGTTTTCAACAACGATACGGATACGAGAAGCTTTCTTACCTTCTGGAGTTTCCCAAGTGTCCTGCTTCAGTCTTCCTTCAATGGCAATCTGCTTTCCTTTTTTGCAGTATTGTTGAATGATATCAGCCGGTTTTCCCCAAACTTCACAATCGAAGAAATGAGATTCTTCCCTCTTTTCTCCGTTAGACACATAGGTCCGGCCGTTGGCCAAGGAGAAGTTAACGAGAGAAGTCCCATTGATCGATTTGAACTCGGGGTCCCGCGTTAAGCGGCCGACCAGAGTCACTCTGTTGATATCATTAGCCATCGAGGCGCACAACCATGGAACGTAAAATGCTCTGGTTGATTAAGAATTCCTTTTCCACTTTTTCAATGGCACCTGGATCGGCGCTACACTTGTAGTGGTGGAAGATTCCCTGCTCTTCGTGTTTGATCGGGTGCCAGAGTTTTCTTTGGCCCCAGTCTTCGTCGGAGGTGACGCTCACGGAAAATTTCTTCAAAGTATCCTGAATTTCGGACTTTGCAGATTCCCGCGCGCTCACACGTGTGATGGTGGTGAGTTCGTAGTTTCTCAA
The DNA here is from genome assembly GCF_002811925.1 of Leptospira barantonii. Taxonomy (NCBI): domain Bacteria; kingdom Pseudomonadati; phylum Spirochaetota; class Leptospiria; order Leptospirales; family Leptospiraceae; genus Leptospira; species Leptospira barantonii. The sequence continues at coordinate 553,955 of NZ_NPDS01000002.1, read as the reverse complement.
AAAGTTTCCCCTATGGTTGTAGCCCGCCTGCGGTATGCGACGAGCAGAAGAACCGATAATATGCCTATCTTTTGCGTTTAGAGGCAGGGGTCAAGGTGGAATTTGTCGGAAGATCGAGAAAGGCCCTTTCTTCCTCGACTCTAAGTTTGGTTCCTAACTCCGAGGATAAAACCGCGATCTCGTGTAGGAACTCCTTCGCTTCCTTGCCTTGAACGGGTCGGATTTTGTGGTCCTCTTTTTGAAATTTCCCGAAAATCGGGACGAGCTCTACGGTTTCCAGAACGTTCTTTCGGATGTGAAGAATCGCGATTAGATTGTGATTGAGGTAGGAGTTCCTACTTCCGAAAATCAAATTCCCCAAAGAATAGAGAATCACCCCTCCCCGATACAATTCGATTCCCTGCGGAATATGAGGATGATGACCGATCACGATCTTCACCCCGGAATCGATCAAGGCGCGCGCGATCTTTCTCTGATCGGGCGTAGGAAACGGAGAATATTCCACTCCCCAATGCAAGGAAACGATACGAACCGGAGGAGAATAAGGAACACCTCGACGCATCGGAGGACGTCTTTCAAAAAAGGATGCTTGAAGAGAAGGAAGTAAAAAAGGAGCCACCCCCGATTTCAAAGGAGTCGCGTAGTGTGCTTGTTCCGCGATCGCGGTGACGGAATGGATTCTAAGATCGGAACCTTTTAAACTGAGCTGAAGAGGATCGAGAACGTCGGGGAGTTTTTTCCCGGCGCCCACGTTTAGAATATTATTTTTTTTTAATATGTTAAGGGTCTCGACCATCCCGTTCGGGCCGTGATCGAAGGAATGATTGTTTCCGAGAAACACCATGTCCACGCCCAAAAACTTAAGCGAATCCAAGTCCTTCTCGTGAGCGGTGAAGATATACGCTTTTTTGGATTCTTCCGTTTTGGAAGCGACAACCGGAGTTTCCAGATTGACCATTCGAAAGTCCACTTCGCCGAAAAGCGATTTCAGACCTTCCACGGGAGCGATCTCGCCGTGTTTTTGAATCGTGTCGCGGATTCCCCAGTTGAACATGACGTCCCCGCCCGCTAGAATCTTGAGAAGCTCGGGATCGTGATTGTGTTCGGGGTGAAGAACCGCGTCTATCTTGTCTTGAAGGATTGTGAGAGCCGATGGAGAATCGGTCTCGGAGTTTTCCGATGTGGAATTTTTAAGGAATTCGGGAAGGCAGGAAAGAAATAAGAACGCGAAAGAATACGCTATAAAAAATTTGAAACTGCGAAAGGACACTGTGGGTAATGTATCCATCTCGTTCGACGTTGGAAAGATATTTTTTCGGGAATTTTAAGAACCTTTCAGTGAAGCGTTTCCTTCTTCTTGAGCATTTCCAAAAATTCCTTCATACGTTTTACTTTCGTTTCTTCCTTCTTTGCATTATGAATTCGGAATAGAATCGCGTAACGGTTCGCGGAATTTAATGATTCGAAAAATTTCAATGCGCTCGGGTTTTGTTTCAAAAGTTTTTGAAACTCTTTCGGAACTTCCATTTTACTCGGGGAAGCATACGCGTTGTCCCAACGTCCGTCCGATTTTGCGGATTCGATCGCCTTGAGTCCGGCGGTTTGCATTCGTTTCGACGCGATGAGTTCTATCGCTTTCTCGCGATTGATCTTGGACCAGATGCTCTTCGGTCCTCGAACGGAGAATCTTTGAAGCCAAAAAGTTTCGTCGTATTTTTGTTTTTGGCTGTCGATCCAACCGTAACAAAGCGCGACTTCCAAAGCCTCGGCATACGAAATCGAAACTACTCCGGATTCTTTTTTGGAAAGTTTCATCCAGATCGGAGAATCCGATTTATGATTTTTCTTAAGCCAAGCGGTCCATTCTTTCGTATCTTTGAAAAAAAGAATCGGGACTTCGTTTAAAAATTCTTCCATGAAATACGCCTAATCGGAAAACAAGAACCGAAAGAAAATTATAAAAACGTAAAGTAAGCGACTAGGGTCAACACAAGACCGAAAATTCCCACGGGTAGTCCCGCACGAATCATGTCCTTGATTTCAAACCCGCCTACCGCGTAGGCGATCGCGTTGGGAGGTGTACTCACCGGCAAAGACATCGCCAAGGAAGCGGAAAGCGCGATCCCGAGACAGATTTCCAGAAGATACGCTTCCGATCCGGGAAGAATGATGGCGGAAAGTGGAAACGCAAAGGGAACCAGAAGGTTGGTAGCCGCCGTGTTCGACATAAACGTACTCAGCAGAAGCGCCAGAATACAGAGCAAGAACAACACGCTTACCGCATATTCAGGTTTCGTAATAGGTTTTAGAACATCCGAAAACCAAACGCTCATACCGCTTTGTTGAAGACCGATACCGATCGCGATCCCGCCGGCGATCAAAAGTAGAACGGACCATTCCAAAGAATTGATGTCCTTTTCATTTAAGATTCCGAACGCGGGAAAAAGAATCAAAGGCAAAAGTGCGATCACCCCGGCCGGAATTCCGTGCAGATTTTCGGTAAACCAAAGAGCGACCGTTCCTAAAAAAATCACAGAGGTAGTCCGAAACGCAAAAGACTTGGTTCCACCTTCCGGTTCCTGAAATTCAACGATAAGATCCAAAGAGCCATTCTCGGGAAACAACTTCAAAAGAAGAAACCAGGCAAAAAATATCAATACGACAACAAGAGGAACCGCAAAAAGCATCCAAGTTCCGAACGAAACTTGAACTCCTTGTTGTTTTAAGATTCCCATCGCAATGATGTTCGGCGGAGAACCGATCGGAGTCCCCACTCCTCCGATGTTGGCCGCGAAAGGAATTCCCAAAAGAAGAGCTTTGCGGAACGGTTCTTTTTCGGGAAGAATTTGAAACAAAGGAAAAGATAACGCGATCATCATCGAAGTCGTCGCGGTATTGCTCATCCACATCGAAATAAATCCGGTGGTAAACATAAAACCGAGAAGCACCTGATGACTTTTAACGCCGAACTTACGAATGATTCTGTTTGCGAGAAAACGATCGAGTCCCGTTTTAACGCAGGCTTTTGCTAATACGAAACCGCCCAAAAACAGAACGATGGATGAATCCGCAAAAGAGGATAGAAAAACGGAAGGAGCCGGATTTTTGCCCGTTGTAAAAGAAAGCTCTTTGATTCCCATCGGGTTTGCAAAGAATAGAATCTCGAAAAAGATCACCAGAATCGAAGTCGCATAACCGGGGATCGGCTCGGTAACCCAAAAAATTCCCGCGAACGCGAAAATACAAATCATGATCGCAACGCCCGCAGGAGTCGCAAAATGGATCTGAAGAAAAAATAGAACTCCGATAAAAAGAGAAACCCATAAAATCAAGATCAAATTACGCATCGTTTCGATTTCCGTTTAATTTCGCATTCGCAAAGTAGAATTTTCTAAATTTAAAAAACTTAATACAATTTCCAGCCGAATTTCATAAAAAAACGAAATGCGGACGTTACGAAAAGCCTTACATGTAAAAATCCTTTCTTGGAGGAGTTCCCGCCCTTATGAAAGATTTTCACCTTCGGAAAATAATCCTTCCGATTCAAACGCATGGAAAGATCGAAGTCCTCGAAATACAAAAAGAAATTTTCGTCGAAACCTCCGATTCTTTGTAAGGAATCCGTTTTGGCGAAAATAAAACATCCGCTTACCAACGGAACGGATTCTTGCGTTTTGCTCCAATCTCTTTCCATCAAATCGTAAGCGTTTAAATTCTTTTGAAAAAACTTTTTAAAAAACGCGGGAGCAAAAGAACGTAAGAACAAAACAAAAACGGTCGGATACGATTTGATCAAAAATTGCATACGAGTTACATCCTTCGCGTCCGCGTCCCAATCCAGAACGGAAGGAACCACCGCGTCGCAATCGGAACGTTCCTTTAGATAACGAACGCATAACTCCAAGGTTTGAGGAATCATTTTGATGTCGGGGTTCAGCACAAGATGAAAATCGGACGTCGATTCCAGAATCGAGCGGTTGTTCGCGGCCCCATAGCCCGGATTTTCAGGAAGATGAATATAACGAAACTCTACTTTCTTTTTCAGTTGGGCTTTTTTGGAAAACTCGTCCAACATTTTCGAAACGTTTCCGTCGTTTAACGGAGAATTGTCGACTATATCGATCTTATATTTGCAGGTATATGAGGAATTCTTAATTTGATAAGCGACTGAGTCCAAAAGCGATTCGATGGACTCTCGAAAAACGACAAGATTCGGTTTGTAGAGTACGATCGAAACTGTGATACCAAGCTTCAAGAGGCGATTCCTTATAAAAGTTTACGCGGGTTCCGAAATCGATTCAGACATTCCCGTTTTCGGGCGAACCGATAAGACGTCGATAAAACGAGGATTCTTTTTGAGTGAGACCGTCCCAGATCCCGTGGAGTATGTGCGCGTAGGTTCCGAATACGGATTTGGAAAAGAATGGAAGAATCGAAAATCGAAAACCGGATTTCAGAATCACTTCCAATTTGAACCTCCCCGGAACATGGGGCAAGCGGCACATCGAAATCCCGTTTCTAAAAAGAAAATACCAGCGAAACGGAGAATGAATCGCTATTTTAAAAAGTCCTAATATGTTTCTGGATTCGTTTCCGATCGAATGAGACATCTTCGAGTCCGTTACGATCTTATGAACATAACCCTTATCGTTGGCGCGAAAACACCATTCGTAATCCAAGTAATCAATGAAAAAATCCGAACGAATCCAACCGACTTCGTTTAATACTTTCAAGGAGCAGAAACTTCCGGAGGTGATCAAAAATTTCGCGTCCGACAAACCGGTCGCATTCTCAGGAAGACCGTAGATGTTGCGATCTTTAACCTTATCGAATATGTTTGGGCCGAACGAAGCTACCTTGGATTGAACATTTGAATCGGTTTCGTGTTTTTGAACCGCATCCAAAAAGATCCGAATGGATTCCGATTCCAAAAAACTGTCCTGATCGAAAAGCCAAACGTGAGAATATCGATTTTCTTTTGCATATTCGATTCCTCTGTTGAGTGCGAAGCCCAAACCTTGATTTCGATCGTTTTCCAAAAGGAAATTTTGTTTTTGTTTGTGGGATTTGATTTCCTGAAGATTCGAAGAATGATTGTCCACGATTAAAACGGAGACCTCGTTCGAATTTAGATTTTGGATATTGCGGAGAGTGTTGGAAAAATCGGGATTAAAAGTTACAATGACGGCTAACGGAGAAAAACGCTCGGACATAAATCTTATTTTTTTCGAAAAGGAGAGAACAAATCTTGGTTCATCAACGCAACGAGACTCGAGAAGGAAATCGTTTTCGATCGGTTCATTCTAAAACGTTTTAAAACAAGCCCGGGCAACATCTTTAAAAAACCGAAGGGGACGATCAGAATTTTCGGACTCGTAAATACGGAATGATAGAGAACACTCGTTCCGAAAAAAAGAAGATGATGAAATAAATATTTCAGCCCGTAAAAAAAGGGCATATTCTTCCAATAGACGACTAACGCGTTTCGAAGTCCGTAATAAAGGGAAAAGGAACTTCTTTCTTTGGTCGAACCAAAACCGTGATGGTAGACTTTTATATTCGGAGTGAATAAAACTTTTTCACCCGCGAGTCTTGCGCGAAAACTCAGATCCACGTCTTCCATATAACAAAAGAAATCGGAATCGAATCCGCCCAGACTTTCGAACACGGATGTACGGATCGCCATCGCACCTCCGCAAGCCGAGAAAATTTCCGCTTCTTTCAGGTATTCTTCGGAAAGAATTTGTTTATAACCTCTTCTCCATGCCGCACCGGAAACGTGATAGATGTCCCCCGCCCCGTCGACAACCGCGTCGTCATTCTCCTTTAACATCAAAAAGGAAAACACGGAGTAATCCTTTCCTTTGGAAGAAAGAACAGATTCACATTCTTTAAAAAAGTCGGAATCCAAACGAGAGTCCGGATTGATCAACAAAATCCAATCCGCTTTCGGAGCGATCTTTACGGCTTCGTTGTTCCCTTCCGCAAATCCAAGATTTTTTCGATTGAGATAAACGATCCTACGTTCGTTATCCGCAATTCGCTTTAATAAATTCGGAGTTTCGTCCTTGGAATCGTTGTCCCATATCACCCAATTCCAATTCTGAGGAAGCTTCATCGATTCGTTCAAAGCCGAAACGTATCGCGCGGAATTGTATGTTACGGTTATGATATTATAGCTTTGCATGAAGGAGAATCGATCGACTTCAATCTCAATAGATCTTTTCGTGAAGCACCTTGATCAAATATTGTCCGTATCCGTTTTTCTTCAAGGGCGCGATGAGTTCTTCCAATTGAGTCGAAGTGATAAATCCTTTTCGAAACGCAATCTCCTCGGGACAAGCGACCTTAAGGCCTTGTCTTTTTTCGATCGTCTCGATAAAGACGGAAGCCTCTAAAAGAGATTCGTGAGTTCCGGTATCAAGCCACGCGTAACCTCGGCCCATCACTTGAACGTTTAAGGTTCCTCGTTCTAAATAGACCTTGTTGACGTCCGTAATTTCCAATTCTCCCCGGGGAGAAGGTTGAATGGACTTCGCGATTTGAACGACTTCTTCATCATAAAAATATAAACCGGTCACCGCGTAATTCGATTTCGGTTTAACGGGTTTTTCTTCGATGGATATCGCACGTCTTGAAGAATCGAATTCCACCACTCCGTATCTTTCCGGATCGTGAACCGGATAAGCGAACACGGTGGAGCCCGAAACTTTTTCGGAAGCGCCTTCCAACAACGCGGAAAGATCGTGACCGAAGTAAATATTATCCCCTAAAATCAAAACGGATGGATGACCTTTTACGAAATTCTCACCGATCAAATAGGCTTGAGCCAATCCGCCTGGATCGGGTTGCACCGCGTATTCGATCTCGATTCCCCATTGTTTCCCGTTTCCCAAAAGTTCCTTATACATAGGAGTCGCTTGTGGAGTCGAGATCACCAAAATTTCTCGAATACCCGCCAACATAAGAGTCGTCAGCGGATAGTATATCATAGGTTTATCATATACCGGAAGAAGTTGTTTGGAAATGACATGGGTAACCGGGTAAAGTCTCGTGCCGGAACCCCCGGCGAGTATGATTCCTTTTCTTGATTTCATTCAACGTTTCTCATATTGACTTTCATAATATTCTTTGTATTGACCGGAGAGAATTTCCTTCCACCAGGATTCGTTATCCAAATACCAACGGATCGTTTCACGGATCGCCGTTTTGAAATCGGACTTCGGTTTCCATCCCAATTCCTTTTCGATCTTGCTCGGATCGATCGCATATCTGAAATCGTGTCCTGGTCTGTCCTTTACGTACTGGATCAGTTTAGAATGGGGAGCTCCGGACGGATGCAACTCGTCCATGATGGAACAGATCGCATGGACGATGTCTATGTTTCTTTTTTCGTTTCGGGTTCCTATATTGTAGGTTTCACCCGGAGCGCCGTCGAACAACGCGGTTTTTAAAGCCTCGCAATGATCCTTAACATATAACCAATCCCTAATATTCTTTCCGTCCCCGTAAACCGGCAATGGTTTACCGTGAAGACAGTTTAGAATCATAAGCGGAATCAGCTTCTCCGGAAAATGATAAGGTCCGTAATTATTCGAACAGTTCGTAGTTATGACCGGCATGTGATACGTGTGATAATAGGATCTGACGATATGATCCGAACCCGCCTTGGAAGCCGAGTATGGAGAATTCGGCGCATAAGGAGTTTCCTCGGTGAAGAACCCGGTATCGCCTAACGTTCCAAAAACCTCGTCCGTGGAAACGTGAAGAAATTTCTTTCCTTCAAAAGAATCCTTCCATTGCAAACGGGCCGCGTCCAAAAGATAAAAAGTTCCGAGGACGTTCGTTCTTATGAATTCTTCCGGACCGGAGATGGAACGATCCACGTGACTTTCGGCGGCAAAATGAGCCACGTAATCGATCTTATGATCCTTGAATACGGAAAATACCTCGTCCTTATCAGCAATATCAGCTTTTATGAATGTAAAACGAGGATCGTTTTTCCAAACGTTGAGGCTCTTCAGATTTCCCGCATACGTGAGTTTATCCAAAACGATTACGTGGTATTCTTTGGTGTCGTTTAACAAAAGATGTACGAAGTTGGAACCAATAAAACCGGCTCCTCCCGTGACTAAGATTTTTTTCATAATTTTATTCCAGAGGTTTCGACGAGTTCGTTCAGACAGAGAATCAAGTCCTCTTTCCAATGGGGAATCGATCCGAAAAGTTTCCGAGTTTCCCCCAAATCCAAAACGGAATATCTCGGTCTCGGTGCCGGAGTCGGATATTCTTCGGTAGGAATCGGAAGAATCGGTTTTACGTTTTTAATCGTCGAGGAAGAATTTGAAATGTCGCGGACCGCGACTGCAAAGTCGTACCAACTCGCGATGCCCGAATTCGAAAAATGAAGCGTCTGCGAAAAGGATTCTCCCTTTAAGACGCCATCAATTAAGAATATTATAAAATCCGCAAGTCTTCCAGCCCAAGTCGGTCGCCCCAACTGATCTTCGATCACCTTCAACTCGGGTCGATTCGGATCGCCCAATAACCGAAGAATGGTTTTCGGAAAATTATTTCCGTGCGCTGAATAGACCCAACTCGTACGCACTATGTTTGCACCGGGGGAACCGGAAAAAGTTTTTCGAATCCATTCTTCCCCTTCCGCTTTCGATGTTCCGTAAACACCTTTCGGAGAAAGAGAAGAATCCGTTTTCCAAAAACGAAGAGTATCTCCGATCGTCTCGGAATTCGCGTCGAACACGAAATCGGTTGAAACATAGATCAGATGAATTTTTCTTTTGAAACATTCTTCGGCTATTTTTTGAACCGCTAAGGAATTGATCTTATACGCATTTTCAGAATCGGATTCCGCTTTATCGACCGCCGTATAAGCTCCGCAGTGAACCAATACTTTCGGGTTTTTCTCGAGAATCTTTTCGACGGTATTCAAGTCATCGAGGGGCCATTCTTCCCTGCCGAATCCGATCGCTTCGATTCCTGCAGAAGCAAAACGTTTCGATAATTCCCAGCCGACTTGGCCGTTTTTTCCGGTATAATAAATCATATTGAAATATACTAATATACGAAAGGACTTTTAAAATCTTTCAGAAAGGGAGTTTCACCGTCTCTTTGGGAAACGACAAACTTCGCGTCCGGCAACCATGTTTTCCAAGGAATATCAAGAGCCGGATCGTCCCAACGAATGCCTACTTCGTTCTTCGGATTGTATTCGCTCGTTACCTTATATAAGAAATCTGTTTTGTCTTCCAGAGTTATGAAACCGTGCGCGAATCCTGGAGGAACCCAAAAGATGTTCTTATTTTCTTCCGATAATTCGACCGAAATCCATTTTCCAAAATTCGGAGACCCAACTCGAATATCGATGACTACGTCGATCACTCTTCCTTTGACAACTCGAACGAGTTTACCTTGTTCATACGGAGGAAGTTGCATGTGCATTCCTCGAAGTACTCCCTTTGCGGATCGTGAATGGTTGTCTTGGAAAAAATCCGTGGGGATATTTTCCTGTGCGAATGCGGATTTTTTATAGGACTCGAAAAAGAAACCTCGTTCGTCGCCGTACACTTTCGGCTCGATAAGCACGGGACCGTCGATCGGAAATCGTTTAAACTGCATGAATCTCTACTTCAACTTTTTATTAAAACGTATCGGACTCGAATCGAATCCTAAGATAACCACAAAATCACTCTTGGGGAATGCCGCGATCAAAAAATTTTCGATCCTTTCAACGCCTATGACTTACCAAATTGGAATCGTAAGAAATCAATCGAGATCCCATCTCCAACGGTAAAACGCATCGAGCAAGGGATGCAGAAGATTCTTTGGTTGCATATCGCAACCGACTAAATCGCTATGAGGAGAATAGAATCGATCCTCATATAGAGCCTTGCCCCATTCCCGGATCAAAAGTCGACGATCCGCCGCACCCACTTTAGAAGCGGGATCAAACTCCTGAAAAGATTTTTTCGGAGGTCGAGACGAAGTGAAATCCGCAAAAGGATTGCTCACGATTCGAAATCCCTTTTGAAGAATCCGTAAACATAGATCTACGTCCCAATAATTTTGCTGATAAGATTCGTTCAGTCCGTTTAAAGAGTTCCAAGTGTCTCGAGAGATCAAAAATAAATTTCGCGAGATAGCCGAAACGTTTTTTTCCAAAAATTCTCCGGACCAAATTTTAGCTTCGGCAAGTTTGAGTCCATTTCCTGCAACTCCGATAAATCCTTTTTTACCGAGCAACAAGGAAGAATAAATCAGTTCACCCCTTTGGTTCAAAACGATCGGCGTTACTGCACCCACTCCCTTTGATTGCCCATGTTGCAGGAGTTCGTAAAGCCAGCTCTTATCCTTAGGCATAAACAGCGGATTCCAAAAGAAAAGATAAGAACCGTTCGTCTTTGTTACGATCGAATTGATTTCTTTTGCAGAAACGTTAAAATTCTTTGTTTCAACGACTTGAAGATTGACTCTTTCCGCGAACCGAGTTTGGATTTCGTTTCGTATTTTTGCGTAATCCAGATTCTGGTTCCGGCTCGCGCTTAAAACAATCTCCAATTTTACCTCGGGAGTAAGGGAAACTAAATCAAAGATTTCTTTACAATCATTCTTTAATATACCTTCCGAATCAAAAACCACGATCGAAACCGAAGAAACCGGATGGAGTTTTCGAACGGGATGATATGTGAACGGATAATGACCGGAAACGATTTCTTTTACATCTTCCGCTCGATCCGCATAAAATTCGCGGATAGCTTTCTTGGAACTATTTTCACAGATTGCCGCCTTGGTTCTGGAAAAACTTTCTTGGTGAAGCCTCCATTCGTATAAATAGAAAGGCAATCTTCGGATTCGATTCGTATGTCTACAGGCTCGCAAAGCGAACTCATGATCCTGACTTCCGTCATAACCTTCCCGATATCCGCCCATTTTCTGTATTAGATTTTTTGAAACAACGACTAAGTGACAGATATAATTGTGCGAAATTAATTTCTCGATGGAAAAATCGGGCTTCGTTGATAAGGAGAAAACTCCCCGAGTCTTGGATTGGTAGATTTCATCGGAATAAAGAAACTCCGGTCGGCTCGATTCCTCGCCTTGTAAGGAATCGACGATGATCCCAAGCGCATTATCCATCAATTGATCGTCATGATCCAAAAAAGCGACATACTCGCCTTTCGCGTATTCCAAGGCCTTACTAGTCGCAATACTGATGCCTCCGTTTTTTTCGGAGCGAGAATAACGAATTTTCGGATTTTTCTTTTCTAATTTTCTTAAGAATTCTCCGGGCGCCGACTTGGGTGACGCGTCATCCAGAAGTATCAATTCCCAATGAGCATAAGTCTGTTTTTCAACGGACATGACCATCTCTTGCAAATGATCGATCCGGGTATTGTAAACGGGAACGATCACGCTGATCAGCGGCTTAAAGGAAGATTCAGTTTTTTGAAACTTACTTCTTTTTGCATATAAAAAGAAGAAGTATTGATATTGCCTGAATAAATAAAAAATTTTCTTAAAAAGAATTCGAAGTGTGATGAGTTTCAAAATGAATTTACTACGGTATTAATTTTTACGGGGAAAACTATTCTTTCCGTTGAAATGTTAGAAACATATATTTAAGCAATTTCAATACGATCAAAGGAACGAAATCTCTCCAAGTAATCGAGGTAAGAAGATCTTTCTTTGGTTGAACCCATTTATCCTGATGAAAAACGGAATGAAAGCCGATATCGTCGTAAGCCCTCCATAAGATAAAAGAGGAATGAACGCTCGCGTATGCGGATTCCATCCCCTTGGAAAGAACAATTGTCTTCGATTTTAAGTCTGAATTCTTCAGGGCATATTTCAATTTTTCTTTGCTAAAAATCGCGAGACCGGAATGAGGATTGACCGCTTGTCTAAAAACCTTACCACCGAATTCTCTTTGAGTATATGTCCAACCCGGGACACATTTTAAATCGATACAAAATAAATTGCCATGATCATCCAATTCCATTCGATTCGGATGCAGAATTTCGTTGATATTCGAATTCTTATCAAAGGAAACGATTCGATCGAATGTTTCCTTTGATAAAAGAATATCGTCTTCTATGTTGATAAAATAATCGTAACGATTCGCAAATTCTCCCATTTTAGAAAGACTCGCGTACATGATATCCGTCGGTTTATCGATTTCTTTTTCGAAATCGAAGTCCAGCTTCACCAAAGATTTTCCCTGGTATCCGCAGAATTTAATTTCCACTTTTTTACCCAAGGTATTGAGGGAATCCACCGTCGCCTTTATATGGGCGAGCCTACGTTCCGCTTTTTTCTTGCGTTCGTCTTCATTCTTCTCGGAGATCTGAGAAGAGCGACCGACAAAGTATGGATTCTTTCCGTAGAAATGATTGATAAAAACTAAAATCTTCAAAGTTCTACTTCCGATTTGCAAATCTAAAGAAGATGCCGTTCAGTTTTTTAAGAATACTTATACTGCGAAAGAAATTAAGAATTTGCGGAAAATAAAAATAACCGAATATGATATAGTCCTTTCTCATTTTAAAAAATTTCTCAAGATGGATTACCGTGGAATGCGACAGATGTTCCTCTCTCATCCTCTTTCGTTCCGCTTCCAAGAGCACTTGATTTTTCGGATTTGATCCAAAACCGAACGTATTGAATTGACTGATCGGCTTTCCGACATATTTCCAACTCGCCCCGCCCACTCCGATCGCTTTTAGAAAAAAATCGACGTCGGCCGCGATTTTGTAGGAAAGATCGTAGATTCCAAATTTAGTAAATAATGATCTTCTAATGAACGTAGCGCAATGCCATAAAACTTCATAGGATAAAAAATAAAGATCCAGTTCCTTCGGACTTTTGCCGTAAGCAACCTTTCCATTCTCGGATTCTATCAACATATCTCCGTAGATAAAATCCGCATCGATATCATTCTTTGAAAACACGTCCGAAAGTACGTTCGAATTCGCGAGAAAATCCCCCGAGTTCAGAAAAAGACAGTATTCTCCCTTTGCGGCTTTGATTCCTTTATTCTGCCCGTCATAGATACCCTTGTCTTTTTCGCTTACCCAATGCGAAATTCCGTCCTTGTATTTTTTGATCACATCGACGCTACCGTCTTTGGAACCCGCATCAATAATGATATGTTCGAAGTTTTCAAAACTCTGACCTCTAACGGATTGAATCGTTTTTTCGAGTCCGGAATGATCATTGTAGTTGATGGTGATGATGGAAATTTTCGGCGTCTTTTTTTTTGTCATGGTTTGAGATTATCTTAATATACTAAAGTTCAAAGGTACGATGTTTTATTGAATCAAAAGCGCGATTAGAACGGAACGGTTTCTTTGCGCAATTCCTTACATTCGGGAATATTCGGAACATCTTCCAAGGAAGCGGGAGGAAAATACAAAATCAAACAAGAGCGACCGGCCAACGATTTGGGATTGTAAGGAAGAATTTTTCGTTCCTCGGAACCTTCTTTCGAAATTTTTCTCAAATAATCCAATAAGCCGTTTTTAAAATCCGACTCCGCCTTTGCCGGCGAGACTAAAATCATTCTCTCGTTTTTATCTTCGTAGTAATTCAAATATCGAGTCATAGAATCCGCCGGCTCAAAATCAAAGGCTTGATGCACGTATAACACAATCGTTTTATCCGTGGAATCGGAAATCAAATTCGTAAGAAAGGATGAAAACGCTTGCGTTCGTTTCATGTTAGCACGGGCATCACGCTGAAGATCCGTGATTCCTTTCGCTGAAACCAAGGAAGAAAGAAAGAAAATCAATGCGATATTCGTAACGATCGCACGATGTTTTAAATCGATTTCAAAATATCGAAGCAGTATTTCTAAAGCTAAAACGATCAAAACCAAAAGCCCTACTTGGTATGTTATAATACCGGGGAAATCGTAACGCGAATTCGTAGGCCAGTTTCCGTTGTAAAAAACGATGTTCAAAAGCAAAATTCCGAACAAAACGATCGGCAACAAAATCGCCTTCGTGATTTTAAACTTCTTAGTTTTAAAAGATTCTAATATACTTAAAACTGCAACAAACCCCGCAAGTATCAAAAGGCCGATAACAAAGTCTCCGTTCAGCTTCCCGAACAAAGCCAAAACTCGATCGGAAATTCGCGTACTGTTTCCGTATATATCGACCTGGTTCTTTTTAAAGAATAAATAAAGGGAAATAACGGTAAAGATCGAAAGAAGAATCGGCAAGATTAAAACTATAGATCGAAAAAACGTTTTTCGTTTCCATTCCAAGATCAACAAAGACAAAGGAAGTAAAAATAAGGGAAGAAAGTTCTCCTTGGATCCGCAACAAATCGCAACTCCGAACGATACGATTACGAATATCCAATCGGCATTCTCCTCTTTGTATCTGTAATATGCAAGGCCCAGTAGAATCAAAGCGACTCCGAGTACGGCATAAGTTTCTCCCGCGCCCAAGCGAGAAAATATATCGGACCAATAGCGAAATGAAAAAACGAAGAACGTAAAAAGAATCGATACAGCAACCGAGAAGTGTTTAAAAAGAAAATGAAGCATTGAAAAAACGAAGAAAGTCGAAATACAAAATAAAGTAAAATACCAAAGAAAGGAATTTTCCTTAAATACGAGCGATTCTAAAATTCTCAAAAAGTAATATGAGATTCTGTATCTTGGACTTTCCCCGAAGTTACCTACTTCGGTCTGCGTCAAAAGAATATTAAAAAAATCAAATAGGTTAGAACCCTGAGTTTTGGATTTCAGAAAGTAAACAACCTCGTGATCGTCGATCAACCAAAACTTAGCTTTTAAATTCGGTCCGAAACAATAAACGGAAACGATCAAAGAAACGGTCAAGGCTGTTCCAAGTTGAACTTTTGGATTCCATGTGATTTTTTTTTCAACGAGCAAAAATATCAGAAAAACGCTTAAAATAAGAAATTGAGTCGGGTCTGAGAAGGATTGAATAGATTGAATCATAGTGTAGATTATTCCTAATGAATGCTTAAGAATTTTAGAATGTTTTAAAGATTAGAATCCTTTACGATATAGTTCGGCCTGCTTTTCGTTTGCAGAAACATCTTGCCGATATATTCACCGAGAATACCAAGCACGATCAACTGAACGCCGCCCATAAAAAGCACGCTCACAAGTACGGAAGTCCAACCGGAAACCGTTTTTTCAGAAGTAAAAAACATGGTAATCGCATAGATTGCGTAAAGCCCTGAGAACAAGGAAGAAATGATTCCTACGATCGTGGCGATATGTAAAGGTTTTACGCTAAAGGAAGTGATTCCGTCCAAAGCAAACAAGAACATTCTTTTTAGATTGTATTTGCTTTTGCCCCACTGTCTCTTATCGGGCTGGTATTCTATATAACTTTTTTTGAAACCGATTCCTGTTACCATTCCACGGATGAATAAGTTTCTCTCTTGAAAATTTTTCAGAACATCTACGACCTTTCGATCCAACAATCTGAAATCAGCGGCGCCCTGATCTATATCCAAACCGGACAAACCGTTTAGAAGTTTGTAAAATAATTTCGCCGTTGTCTTTTTAAAAAATCCTACGTTTTCGTTATCGATTCTTTTTGTATAAACGATCTTGTCACCCGCCTCCCAACGTTCGATCAAAGCGGGAATCAATTCAGGCGGATGTTGAAGATCGGCGTCTAAAGAAATCGTACAATCGGCGTCGGAATGATCCAAGCCTGCTTTGAGAGCGATCTGATGTCCGAAATTTTTGGAAAACGAGATGTATTTGACCTGCGAATGTTTGTGCGTTAATGATTCGACGGCCTCAAGAGTACCATCGACACTACCGTCATCGACAAAGATAACTCGATACTCGTAAGCATTCGGTATAACGTTTTTTAATCGGTTGAACAATACTTCTACGTTCCCTGCTTCATTGAAAGAAGGTACGACTATGTCTATTTTCTTTTTTTTCTTTGCCATTGGAGAATCCGAATGAATACTTATAATCTATAAATCAGACTTCGTTTTATTTGGAAGTTGATGGAATCGTATTTTTTAAAAAAGAATGATCTTCTAAAGTTTTCGAATTGTACAAATTCTTAACTTTGGAAAAACTCCTTTCTAAGTTTCGAAGAGAACGAATCAATTTGCTTTGATCCAGATTCACATCATTGCGCACTAACAAATGTAAATCTTGTAAAACTGAAAACGCGGTATATCCGTTTTGCAATTTCATACTTTGAATCGTATTTGAATTGTAGAATGCAATGTGTTGTCCTGCCTCGAACGCATAATACCACCAATCCTTTGCCGGGGTCCGGTCACCGTACAACAAAGTTGAAAATATGAGTATTTTAGGTTCGCTCAGTTTTAAAATCTCTTCAATGTTTTCTTTCGGATTTTCGAAATGTTCAAACAATTCAAATGCTAAGACAACGTCATGTTTATCGCTCGTATCCGCTTCGAACCCGGTGGCGAAATCATTCTTAGCATATTTGTCATACCAGTAGCAGTCGAAGCCGATATCTCGTAGCATCCGAACAAGAATACCGTGACCTCCGCCAAAATCCAAGAGCTTACCGCGAAACGGCAAATTTTTAACAAAGAGTTTATTGAAAAAGGACGAAGTAGTTTCAGTTTTTGTAATTTGATTCTGTATTTCGGTTAACAATACGGTCAATTTTTTAACGTTATCGTTATTCCTAAGAAAGATTCCCGTATCGAGTACCGAAATCGCCTTTTCATAAGCCTCTTGTAACCAAAAAGGTTGTTCCGATTGAATCAATTGACAATTTTCACATCTAAAGTAGGAAACGTCATAACGATTCATTATTTTAGTTTGAAATTCTACTTTTGCAGTAGAACCGCAAAGCCTACATCCGATAAAATTTTTATTTAGCTCCAAGCAAGTGACCTCTGATCTTATTTAAAATCCGAATCGGATTGAACAAACGCAGAATACGGATTATATTCTTATCACTCGGAGGAAAAAAGGTTCGTTGAGACATTAGATCGCTTTTACAATCTCGAATTAGATATTTGGGATGAACCAACGGAAAGTGCATCGGTTCCGTTTTCATATTCGAGTATTGATTCGCTTCCTTAGTATGAGCGGCGGAATCGCCGAAGCCTATATTTCGAATTAGGTTCACGGAAGGCATGATATTCAATCTTCCATTTTTAAAATTGTGATAAACCCATTGAAAATCCCAAGTCTCAAAATCATCGAATGCGACCATATCGAAATTCGATTTCCAAAAATTATACTCAACGGCTTCTGAAAAAAGATCCGAAAGAAATTCACTCCTTAAGAATTCTGCATAGTCCGTCATGTGAACGTCATAACCCTTCCATGCCCTTCTCCAAGAAGCCCATCCCCAAATATGAGAATAACGTGAAAAATAATAACTACTCTCGTCCCTTCTATGCCCGAACCCGAAGTTATCCCCGCTGATCATTCCGATTCTTTCATCATCTTTATAACGTTCTAAGAGTTCTTCACAAAAAGTAAAAAAGCTCGGTTCGGCGATGATATCATCTTCGAGAATAATTCCCTTTTCTTCGTTTTTGAAAAACCAATCTATGGCACCGCTTACGGACAACTTTAATCTCAAATGATCTTTACGAAAAAGTGTATGGACTTCACAATCCCAATCTACGCTTTTTACTATGTTGCGAACCTCTTTACACTTCAAGGCTTCGCCATCGCGTTCTTTTCGAGGCGCATTTGCGGCTACATACAGTTTTTTAGGCTTATACTTTCGAATGGTTTCAAAAACGAGGGAAGTGAACTCGGGACGGTTAAAGGCGATTACTAATACTGGAACTTTCATGAATCTTAATTTAATTTTTTATAATACTCTCATACAGTTCGTAAGTTTCTTTCGTCGTTTTTTCCCAAGAAAACTTAGAAAGCTGAATTTTTCCTTTTTGAATCTTCTCTTTGCGTTGTTCCGGTTCCAAAAGAGCGGTTCTAAGAGTTGTATAAATCGATTCGGACTGATCCGGATCGAAATAAAAGGCGGCTTCGCCCGCGACCTCCGGAAAACTCGATGTGTTGCTACAAGCGACGGGACATCCACAACTAAACGCCTCTAAAAGAGGAATTCCGAATCCTTCGTATCTCGATGGAAAAACAAACAACAAAGCGTTTTTGTAATACGCGGCTAACTCCTCGTCGTTCTCAAATCGAAACTGTTCGACTCGCTTTAGTAAACCGAACTCCTGGATCAATTGAAGTTCTTCACGATTGAAGGCCCCGCCACCAACACAGTACAATTGAAGTCGGGGAAATTCCTGAAAGATAGCCCGTACACTTTTCAGGAAAAAAGAAAAATTCTTATAATACGAACGATTCCCCGTAAAGAGAATATAATCTTTCTTATTTGATTCCGATGTTTTTTCGCTCAATGAATCACTTGCAAAAGAAGTCCCATGGTAAATAACCTTAATCTTAGATTCAGGAATATTATAATACTTTAATAAGTCCGACTTCGTATTCAGTGAAATTGCCACGATTGAATCTGCGTTTTCGATTGCGGTCTTTTTGTTTTCAATCACTTCCCGAGCATCTGAAAAATAATCGGGGAATTTTTCATGGATCATATCGTGTACGGTCAATACGTAAGGTTTTTTTCTGTTCGATAAATCCTTCAAAAAATACGGAGAATAATACGTGGGATGAAAAATATCGAAGTCCTCGTTCGCAATTTCCTTCGAAATCAAACGAGCCATTTCTCTCTTCGGATACGGAATTAAACCGAACCATTGTAACAAACGAAAAACACGATACATTCCTCGAAATCGAATCGATGGATACCAATCCTGATAAGAATATTCTTTTTCCAAAGGAAAGAGATCTCGATCCTGAAGATACTCGTTCGAAGAATATAAAACCGAATGTTTCACATCGACTGCAAAATTCTTTTTCAGTCCTCTCATAATCTCGTAGAAGTAGCGGGAAATCCCGCCGAATCTCTGTAGGGTAAAGATCTGATGATCGTAAAGGATTTTCATGAAAAGAAATTTATACCGACTTTCGAAATCGATTCATCTGACGAAACATGGACCACAACAGAACGGATTGAAGTTGTATGAAAAATATTTCCCGAGTTCTTTTTAGAAACAGATTGAACAAAACACTCGCAAAGAATTGAGAAATCACGGTAGCGATTGCGGCTCCTTTCACTCCGTAGATCGGAATGAAAAAATAATTCAATACGATATTCGTAATACAGCCCACGATACTTTTATAAAGTTCGACCTTTTGTAAATTTTCGGTAAGATAGTATCGACTGCTCGCAACACCCAAGAATACGAACACACCGGCCCAAATGTGAATCGCCAAAACGATTCCTGCTTCGGAAAATTTATTTCCGAAAAGAATATTTATAATCGGAGCCGAGAGGAACGTCATCGGAATCGCGATCAGCAACGCGATCATTAGCATAAATGAATGAAGAAGACGCAATCTTTCTAAGTATAATTTCTGATCGAATTCTTTCGCCTTGAGAATCGATGGAAAAAGGGAAGAAGCGATGGCCATCGGTATAAAATACCAAACTTCGCTGATCTTTACCGCCGCAGTGTAAACTCCGACCGCCTCGTCTCCCAGCATTTGACCGATCATAATTTGATCAATTCTCATATATACGATAATAGCAAGCCCCGATAACAAGAGCATCCAGCTATCGCGCAAAAGGGAGACCGCACGTTTCCAATTTGTATGACGAATGGATAATGTGCCGTTGTGGAATTTATAAAGAAAATAATAACCGATTAAAACGAGAATGGACTCGACCAAACCTACCCAAACAAACGCGAATACGTCGAAACCTTTTACGATCAGGAAAACCCGGATTCCCGAGAAGATAACGAATAAAACGCTCTCCAACCAAACGAAATATTTCGATAGAACCTGAGCCTCATACCAATACTTAACAACACCGATCGCTCGAAAGCTCAAAGTGAATCCGACCAAACAAACCATCCAGAAGATATCGGCTTCATTTGGTCTTAAATAGAAGATAAGAATGATACTGATTACATAGGCTACAAGGCCTGCAAAAAATTGAAGAATGAAGGAAGTGGAAACGACCTCATCCCGAACATTCTTTTCCTTAATCAATTCACGAACGGCTATCCCGTCTAAACCTAAATTCGTAAAACTGCCGACTAACGCTATGTAAGCGATTACGTAATTCAGCTTTCCATAGGTATCCGGACCAAGATAACGAGCGATCCAAACACCCAGGAGCATCCCCGCGCCCATTCGAAAAATCTTATCGAAAAAAAGCCAACCGCCGTTGTGAAGAATCTTCTCGAGGTTCGGATAACGTTTATAAAGGTTTTGTAACATTCGATTCGTTGATTCGAAGACGATCCGTTAAAACAACAAATTACAAACGCCAAAAAGCACTAGTAAAGAGAGTCGTTAAGAGAATCGGTCCCCCTAACACGGGTTGAAAAATTCCGAAAATCCCGATAAATAGCAAACAAGAAAGAATCGAGAGTCGATACGGATTCAAAGAGATGATGGCTTTTGAAGATAGAGCGACAAAAAATCCGAAAACGATTCCCATCAGAACTGAGAAAAAGATTCCACCGTCTTTATAAAGACTGAATAAAACGGAACCGAATGCGTTGTATTCTTTCGGCCTTCCGTCCGCCGTATAACCCAACAATCGATTCTTATGCAAATATCCGCCGATCAGATCGCTTTGCACTTGAATTTGAAATGGAAGTCGAAACAAACCAAGCATAAAGGAAAAACCTCGCTCCAAACCACCTAGAGAAGCGCGCCCGTAAGTTCTTTCATGGAGCATCGAATTTTGATCTTTCAATTCATGATCGAACATCGAAAAAGATTCCGTATGATAATCGATCACGTAAGAATCGACGGCTTCTTTAAGATTGTATTTACGAGAGGAATCTCTCATCATTCCGACGAGTGTAATCAAAACAAAAATTCCGACTATGATCGCGATTTTACCGAAGGTGATCGATTGAAACAATTCTCTCCAATTTCTAAAAAGTTTAATCAAGAGAATTAGGATCATGATAATTAGAATATAATAAAATCCGAATCTCCCCAACATCATAACCGCGTCCATTGCCACCAAGGCTGAGCCTAAAATCAACGTGCGGATTCTCTTTAGCCTCAAAAAAAATGCGGCTCCCAAGAATAATGACGACAAAATCATCGGCAAGACCGCCAACGAATAGTAGTATAAGTATTTGTTTTTGCCGAATAAAATCGACTCGCCATATACCCCGTAGGCGGCCGCTCTAAAATACGCCGGAGACGGTGCGTCGGGTTGAAGATTCATATAAATCGATTTTGAAAGGAAAAATAAAACGATCGGAAAGATAAAAATCAGGATGCCGTAAAAGAAATATTTTTCTTTGTCTTGGATTGAAAGTTCAAAAAAAGTATCAGGCCTCAAACGAATCTTCTTATCTTTTATTGTAAGAAGGCTATAAAGTCCTGCGCCGATTGTGACCGAAGACAAAAGACCGATGTAGAGATAATACGTAAAATCGGACGGAATAAACAACCCGGTCAACGAAAAGGATGAAAGAAACATCCAAAAAAACCAATACGCTTGGATCAGCAATAAAACCCAGCTTGTCTTCTTAAGAAATAAGTAAGAAAATAGAAGATTCAAAACTGCAAAAACGAATATTACAATCGACATAAGTGAATACCTTATTCTAATTTTAATCCAAACACTCTTTCAACGCGCACCGAAACCGGTTAAGATGGTCTTAATCGTCTTAAATGTGATCAGCATATCCAACCAAAATGAAAAATTCTTAATATAATAAAAATCGTATTCTAACTTGACGTTCATTCCGTCCACTTCCGCCGCATAACCCTGCTCCACTTGAGCCCAGCCCGTAATCCCCGGACGAACGATATGTCTGTAACTGAAAAACGGAACTTCGTTCTCATACCATTGCGAAAGTTCGTATGACTCGGGTCTCGGACCGATAAAACTCATCGAGCCGAAAAGCACGTTAAAAAGTTGAGGCAGTTCGTCGATCCTATACTTACGAATGATCTTTCCGATTCGAGTGATACGAGGATCGCTCGGCCCTTCGGTAAATCCCTGCCCTCTTTGATCCGTATACATACTTCTGAATTTATACATCGTAAACGTCTGACCGCGATACCCCATTCTTCTTTGAAAGAATACCGCCGAACCTTTACTTTCCAATCGAATCAACACTGCTGTAAGAATCAACAAAGGAGAAACAAACGGAATTAGAATCAAAGAAGCCACGAAATCGATACAACGCTTTAGAAAACCGTAAAATTGAGAAGGCAACAAGGATCCGAATTCGTTTTCGGAAAGGTGATTCACTTTTACTCGACCGGTCAGGGCTTCCTTGATCTGTTTCGTGTGATACACGGGAATTCCTGACAGAGTACATTTTGCTAAGAATTTTTCATAGTCCGCGCTCAATTCTTCCGAAGTAAAGTCGGCTACAACCGCGTTGTATTGATTTCCATCCAACGAAGGTTTAGACAAAGGATAAAATTCAGCCCCGTGGGTATTCTCCATTTCTCTAGCTGAACCAAGCGGAATATAAGCGATTTTTAATATTCTATACCGATGACCGATAAAATAACCTGAAAAACACCAAACCAAAGTGGTCAGATAGGCAGAGGTTAAAACCTGACTGCTATACGGTTTTCTATTGAAAAAGAAAAAGGAAATCGTGATTGCGAACGATAAAGTTACGATCGGAACGATATACGCAGAGGACTGAGCGACCGGAAATTTAAAAATTTTCCGAAGAGAAAAGACCGAAAACGTAAAGGAGAAAATCGTTGCGACAATCGTATTGAAGTTATTCTCATAAAGAAGAATTTCGAGATTCCATCCTACGACCAAACCCAAGGTCACAAAGATGGACGAGATCACCAAAAGCCATCCGATCAAAAGCTGAAAGAATAGACTTAAGAAAATCTTCTTATAGATCTTTGAGAAATGCGATTCGTACTGCATATTCATAATTTCGAAAATAATTTAAAACGACTTCAAATTCAATTCTTAAACACTGAGAATCTGCGACATCGCGGACGAGATCGAAAATCGATCTTTTAAAAGTTTCTTCGCGTTCAAACCCATCGAATTCCGTAACGACTCGTCCATCAATCGGATTGCGTTCTCTTTCAGCAAAGAGTCTTCCCCCGAAACAGAAACAAAACCCGCTTTCGCGTTTTCTATAACGTCCTTCAAGTCGTTACCTGGATTCACACATCCCAGAATCGGCATTCCTTCAACCATATAACCCAAGACCTTACCGGGAAAATTGTGGGTTTGATGATTTTTATGAAGAGAAAATAATCCTATATCAAATTCGGCTAATATTCTTTTGAATTCATCCTGAGATACCGGGTCCAACAAGGTAAGATTGTTAAGCGACTTTCGTTGAACTCCGTCGCGAACGAGTTCCACTTCGTCTCCGTTTCCGATCAGTAAAAAGTGAGCCTTCGGGTATTCTTTTAGATTCTCGGCCAATCGTACAATATTGCTCATGTCTTGAGCGTGACCGATGTTTCCGCCGTAAAAGAAAACGACCTTTCCATCAAGACCGAGTGTCGATCGATACGTTTTAAAGTTCGTTTTCGAATTATTTGAAGAATTCTCCGCCCAATTGTAAAGGACTTCCGTTCCTTTTTTTCGAGCAAATTGAGTTTGAAACCATTCTAAATTTTTGGGTGATTGAATTCCGATTCGATCCGCAGAATGATAATTAAGACTTTCAAAAAATCGAAAGTATTTGGTTATAATAGAATTCTTACCAAGCAATCCGTTGTCGATCGCCCATTGAGGAAAAAAATCACGGAGAACGAGATAACTTCGCGCCTTCCACAATTTCTTGAGTTTACTTATCAAGGGCCCCCAAAAGATGCTCGGAGAATAATATAGGATCAACTCATTCGATTCTTCGTTGAATATCTTTCGAAGAGATCTCCAAGCTCTCCAAGAAAGAAGACTTTCATTGATCGCTCTTTTTATCTTGGAAACATTTTTGATTTGTCCGGAACGGAATCTGTAAATTCTTACCCCGTCCAGATCCGTGATCTCATACGGTTTGTTCAGCTCCGGACCGGGTGTGACAACGACAACTTTATGACCCAGAGTAAGAAAACCCTTCGCAAGATCGTGCATCATCTTCGCCGCAATTTTCGTACTGTGCGGCATATAATCGTCTACGACGATACAAATTCTCATTTTAAAATTTTAACTTTTATGCCAGACGGTCCGGTTGATATAGTCCGTATAACTCTGAACGATGTTGACGATCTTCTTCGAAACCTGCCCGACTGAATAATCGTCTACAACTCGATTCTTGTAAACTCCAGCTTCTCGTTGTTTTACGATGATCTTTACGGAATCAAGAACGCGTTCTTTCGAAAGTCCGCTCATGATCAACGTACCGACATCCATCCCTTCCGGTCTTTCGTGCGCGTTTCGAATCGTGATCGCGGGAAGATCGAGCAAGGAAGCTTCTTCCGTGATCGTTCCGCTATCGGATAATATGCAGAGAGCCTCTTTTTGTAATTTCACGTAATCCAAAAATCCAAACGGTTTCAAAAACGTAATCAGAGGATTCATTTCGATTTCATGAAAGTCCTCGAGTCGTTTTCTGGTTCTCGGGTGCGTGGATACGATCACCGGCAATCCATATTCCTCGCAAATCGCATTCAAAGATTCTAATAGATTTTGAAGATTCTCGCGGGTGTCCACGTTTTCTTCCCGATGCGAACTTACGATAAAGAACCGATTCTTTTCCAGTTTGAGTTTACTCAAAATATCG
The DNA here is from genome assembly GCF_002811925.1 of Leptospira barantonii. NCBI lineage: Bacteria > Pseudomonadati > Spirochaetota > Leptospiria > Leptospirales > Leptospiraceae > Leptospira > Leptospira barantonii. The sequence goes on along the minus strand of NZ_NPDS01000002.1, from coordinate 529,136 downwards.
GATTGATCGATCTTATTCTTATAATATTCAAGGACCTCGTCCATGTGTGAACCGGTTTTGATGATGGTTTCGGGTTTAATCCCTTCGTCCAAAAGATATCGTCTCGCGTGCTCCGTTAAAACCATGTTTATATCGCTGAGATGATCCACAACTTTACGATTCAATTCTTCGGGAACACGTTGATCGAAACATCGATTTCCGGCCTCCATATGAAAGATCGGAATTTTTCTTCGTTTGGCGGAAATCACCGCCAAACACGTGTTCGTATCTCCGTATAAAAGAAGCGCGTCCGGTTTTTCTTTTTCGAATACCTCGTCGGCCTTTAAAAGAACCTGAGCGATCGTCGCGCTCGCGGATTCTCCGGCAACGTTCAAGAAATGATCCGGCTTTCTAATTTCCAAGTCCTCGAAAAAAACTTGATTGAGTTCGTAATCGTAATTCTGTCCGGAATGTACGAGTATATGTTTGAAGTTCCGATCCAACTCGGCGATGACCCGACTCATCTTGATCAACTCGGGTCTCGTGCCAACGATGGTCATCACCTTAAGCATTCAACTGCTCCCGAATGTAATCGAGTTTGAGAAGAAGTTCCTTAACTTGAGGCACCGATAGTCGATCGGTATTATGCGAAGTATAATCCCCAAATTCGGAAACGTTCACTTCCCCTTCCACGAAATACTTTTTATAATTCAAATCCCGATTATCCGCGGGAATTCTAAAATACCTTCCCATATCTTCCGCTTTGGCGATTTCTTCCCTGGATACGAGAGATTCGTAAAGTTTTTCTCCGTGCCGAGTACCGATAATTTTAATCGGATTGTTTTTATTAAACAATTCTTTGAGCGCCTTTGCCAAGTCGTGGATCGTAGACGCCGGGGCTTTCTGAACGAATATATCACCTTGACGTGCATTCTCGAAAGCGTGCAAAACTAAGTCCAAGGAATCCTCCAAGGACATCAGGAAGCGAGTCATACTCGGATCCGTAATCGTAATCTGTTCGTTGGATTTAAGTTGTTCCACGAAAAGCGGTATGACCGATCCGCGAGAAGCCATTACGTTGCCGTAACGAGTCGCGCACAATATTGTGTTTTCATTTGATAAAAACCTGGACTTTGCAACCAGCAACTTCTCGGCCATCGCCTTAGACATTCCCATCGCGTTGATCGGATATACGGCCTTATCGGTGCTCAACACCACCAATTTTTTAACGTTATGTGCGATCGAAGCGTTGATAACGTTTTCGGTCCCGAGAACGTTCGTCTTAATCGCTTCCATCGGATAAAACTCGCAGGACGGAACCTGCTTTAGCGCCGCGGCATGAAAGATATAATCCACCCCGATGGTAGCTTGATAAATACTATCGTAATCCCGAACGTCGCCGATATAGAATTTAACCTTATCATTGGACAATGCGATCCGCATATCCTCTTGCTTTTTTTCATCTCGGCTAAAAACCCTAATTTCCCGAACGTCTGTATCGAGAAATCGTTTAAGCACCGTATGCCCGAAGGAACCGGTACCGCCGGTAATCATTAAAACTTTGTTATGAAACATGATTTGGATCCAGGTATTTTTCGTTATAATCTTTCATTTCTTGAATTAAGGATTCCCATTGTTTTGGTCGAAAATCGACTTCCTGCCGAAATTTCTGCGAATCCAAAGAGCGATCTATGATTACATCATCACTTTCAAAAATTTGAATGTCTTTAGCGTAGACTTTTCGAACCAAAGAAAGCAAATCGTATTTTGAAATCGGTTCCGCCGAGACGTGATAAAGTCCGCTTAACGCGGGATTCGGTATTATTTTCGTTCCGATGATCTCCGCAATTTCCGAGGATGGAAACCCGGAAAAGATCGCCTTTCTAAAACCTTTTACTTTTTCCTTCTGAGATAAAAACCAATTCACCAAAGAATATGTGGAATTCAACTCGTGTCCGATAATCGAGGTCCTGATCGTAAACACATGAGATTCATGGATCACTTCCCCGATCTCTTTCGACTTGCCGTAAAGATCCTCCGCGTTCGGAATATCGGATTCTTTATACATTCCTTTTTTACCGTTAAAAACACAATCAGTGCTGATCAGAATCAACCTTGCGTTTATCAATTTGCACAAATTCGACAAACGATGAGGTAATAAGGAATTGATCGGTAAAATCGTTAAAGGATCGTCGGCGACCTTTTGTTGTTTTATGATTCCGACACAATTGATTACGACATCGGGCTTTAATTCATTGAAGACACGAGTTAAATCATCCTGATTCGTTACGTCGAAATTCGTGAAGAGATTCTTTCTTTCCGATTCTGTGAAAAACTTTAAGTATTCCTGGCTACGAATCGTTCCGAAAACTTCGAAATCGAATTTATCGGAGAATATTTTATATAACGCGCTTCCGAGCATCCCGGATGCGCCAAGGATAAGAACTTTATGAGATGGTTTCACTGACTTTTACTTCATTTCTTATTTTGATAAAAATCTTTTTTCCCGAAACCGTCTCGTTTCAAAAATCTTAATAAACTTCTCAGCTTGTTATCGACGTTTGAAACAATTCTTTTAAACGGTTCTTCAGGTCTCGCACTATAACTTGTCACGTTAAAGTAATCCCTTCCTATCGGCGATTCTTCCGAAAAATAATAGTTAGATACGCAGTTTCTATTTCCGTCCGCTACGATCGGACTTACGGAATGCCAAGACCAAGGATTCGTTTCCATGATGACCAATCGATTGAATTTACTTTCAATAGTGACTCGATTCCGAACTTTTTGATCCCATAACTCCAAATTTCCGCCGTTTTCCAACGACCACTGAGGACTTACGTAATAAAGAAGATTTAAAGTTCTATAAAAAGTACGAGTCATCTCATGCGAATTATCGATATGCGGATTCAAAAAATTTCCGCGATTCATCAGACTCAAACCTCCCGCATAAAGAGACGGATCAGGCTTTTGTTTTTGAATTCCCGTAATCTCCTCCACTACGCGAATTACCGCATCATCCTGAATCGCAAAAGTAATGTCTTCCAAAAGCGGATTGAATCGATTGAAATCTTTCGATGTGTATTTTCTTTCCCGAAAACTATCCATCAATCTCATTTCGTCTTTTTTCGGAAACACGGAATAAATCATATTCGCGATTTCATTCGGAAGTAAATCGTCTAAGTAACAATAACGAACTCCCACTTCGTGTACCGAATTTTGAAAGTTGGCTTTTAAACCCGATAAATTCGATTTAAGTTTTGAGTGGATATAGGAGGATAATTCCTTTCTACTCGGCGTTGTTAGGGTCATCTTTGGTATTTACCTTCTACGTTTTTAAGAAAAGCGAATGTTTCATCCGCGGCTTTATCCCAAGAAAAATTCTTTGCGGATTCGAATGCTAATTTAGAAACTTTGCTTCTATCTTTTTTAGAATCTATCATTGCTTGTAGAGCATTCGAAATTGAGTTAACGTCTAACGGATCAAAGTATCCGCCCGCATCTTTTAATATTTCCGGCATTGCGGAACGATTCGAACAAACGATCGGCATTCCGGCGGCCATCGCTTCGGTAACGATTTGTCCGAACGTTTCGCAGGACGAAGCGAAAGTAAAAAGATCCGCTTCCATATATTTTCTTTCTATTTCGGAATAGGAAATCGAACTAAAGTAATTTACGAATTTTCCTTCGGGATCTTCTTCCGCAATTGCTTGTTTCAAACGTAAAAGCGGGCCTTCTTCGTCAGGTGTTCCGATCAAATCCAAAACGATGGGATATTTTTTTCTTTTTAAAAGACCGACTGCCTTCACTACATTCCACTGGTGTTTGTATTCACCGATGAATGAAACATACAAAATTCGAAACGGTTTTTTAATCGAATACGATGAAATCTCATGTTGTGTTTTCGGTTTTTGAAAGAATTTCTTGTTGATGCCGTGATTTACGACCGCGGTTCGTTCGATCGATAGTCGTATTTTTCTCATCACCACGTCTCTGGCAAATCGTGTGAGAAAAATTACTCCATTCGCTTTTTTGAATGTAATCGACTGAGTGAAAAACAAAGCGATCAAACGTAAGGATCTTTTCGAAAAACCGTATCTTTTGATTTCATCCCATTCAAACGGCAGTAAATTCTGACTCATCGTAACGAACGGTCTAAAATTTCCCGAATAAGTCCCTCCGGGTGCGAAAAAAATATTCGCTTTCGTTTCTTTCAATCTTCTGTTTAAAACGAATCGATTCCAAAAGATCCGATGAAGAAGGGACTTATCCAATAAAGGTTCGTATTTTTTTATCAGCCAAGACTGTTCTCGGATTTTATCCAAGGTTGCGGTCCCGCCCCAAACGATTACTTTTTCGAAGCCATATCGATTCGGTTTCGCGGCATTTAAAAGTTCGACGAGATGTGTAACCCCGCCTCCGCCGCGAATATTAGAAGCGTCTATTCCTAAAATCATTCTATCCTAGAAAGCGAGAAATTCTCCCGCCAATTCGTATCGAGCGCCGTTGATTCCCAATTTAAACTCCGCGACAGTCGAAGTGTTTTCTTCGTCAATACCGCCCAAATCGAACCAACGATAACCTCGATCTTTCAACTCTACGATTGCGTTCCAAAGAAGAAATTGATTCGCTTTCAATCTTCTTCCTTCTTCTCCATTCCATCCCACAAGATACATAGCGGTGCGATTGGACAAGGTTAGACAGACACAAGCGATTCTACGGCCGCTATGAGAAGCGACCAGGAGAAGAGGTTTTTCAACATCCGATGAACAATCGCGCATCTTCTGAAGAAAAGAAACCGCGATACCGGAGAAATCCTTCGTTTGCATAAGTTCGGAATATTTTTCCAACATCCATCGGAAATCATCCTGCGAAACGCTTACTTCCAGACTGAGTTCGTTTCTCTCCGCCGCATTCAACATGTTTCTCCATTTCCCGTCCAGGATCTTTCTTAAACTTTCCTGATCCAAAGAAAGATCCACATAAGAAGAAGACCAAGAAACTTGATTTCGCTTAACAAAACCGTTTCTATAAATCGAAATCAAACTTCTTCCGTTTAAATTCAATTCGGGATTAAAAAACAAAACGGATCCTCTTTTGATGGACGCATACTCGGATAAAAAAAGAAGCGATGCTTCTTTTTCCCGTTCACTTACGTCCTGATAAAAAAGCGGTCCTCTATTGATTCGAAAAACGTTAAAAATTTTAAGATATCTTTTGAAAAGAATCTGAACCAAACCTATTTTTTTTCCGTTCGATCTCAGAAGAATTCGTTTTGCCTTCCATCCCTCTCCGATTCTTTTGGCTTCGCCGTATTCCCAAGATTGCAAAAGATTCGTGTGTTCGATCCGATTCAATTCTTCGTTCCAACTCTCCGCGTTCAATTCTTCGGAAACGATTGGCAAAGAATCTTTTTCACCGTAAAATAAATTCGCAATTTTACTTTCGGACAAAGATTGATGAATCGATACGAATAATCGGGTTCTTCTTTGTCCGTTAGCGATCCCGTTCTCGTTATTTTTTAAAACTTCAGGTGGAAGATCCGGCCATGTAGAAACCGGAATCCCGTCTTGTAACAAAGCTCGAAACGCCGACTCGGCGTCTTCCGTCCGGTCGAAACTATACTCCGCTAAATAGGGAGTCCAATTCCTATCCAGGGATTCCGGATTCACGTTCAATCCGAATCGATCCGAAAGAATCGCATTCCAAATTTCTCGAAGCCTAATTTTCTTTTTAGCGACGGCGCCCAATCGCAAAACGATGTCGCTTAACATTTTACCGGATAAAGAAGAGAGAAACGGAAATGAAACGATCTCCGTAGAAACGTCGTTCAAAAAATCGGAGTGAGGATCTATACGGCTTCGAAATCCGAGCTTTTGAAGCAAACGTTTTAACGTCCACTTTAGAAGAAAGAATCGAGTGTTGCCGTTCGCACGATAGAATTCTTGTGCCGACTTTTTTACTTGATCTTCGTCCCTTTTTTCCCAAACGACATTGGACGGTCCCGAGTTACGCACGATCAAGACGGCGCCATCGGGAATGGGAAGATGTTTATGAGGACTGTATAATACGAAATCTCCCTTCTCTCCGATCCCCTTTACCGGTTTTAACACATGGGCCGCGTCTTCGATCAAAACTGCATTCTTCGTTTTACAAAACTCGAAAGCGCGATTCGCATCGTTGGGTTTACCGAAATAATGAACTAAAACAAAGGCGTCTAACGGATGTTTTGTGGCTAACTCTTTACAGACGGCGTAATCCGGTTCTCGATTCTCCTTTATGGGATAAAAGACGAACTTAACTCCTTGTTCCCTAAGCAAAAACAGGGAAGAATTGCAGAAGTACTCCGGAAACCAAAAAGTAATTTCTTGATTCGGATCGGAATGAAATTTTTTCCAAGTCGCTATGGAGAATAAAGACCAAGCCGATTTTGAAAACCATAGAGAAACGTTCGAAGGTTCGGTCCAAGTTTTGGATAAAAATACGCGATCTACATTACGAAAAAAGAATATTGAAAGTAGATTTTTCCAGCTCGGCAGAGGAGCGAATACGAACATTAAAACGAACCCCAAGATTCATAAATTCGAAGTTTGCTCTTATAAAGAAGATCGGCCCCACCTTCCATGATAGCGCCCATCAAAGAGTCCGAATCCGAAGTCGAAAAAGCCTCTCTTCGAATCGCCCAACTCGGTGACGTTCCATTATCGCCCCTCAAACCGGTATGTACGAATTCGTAGTTTTCCTTCGCGATCGTCAAAGCCTGCTTACTAAAACTTCCCAAGTCGCCGAACGTATAGGCGAAATGTTTCAGTTGAATCCCGAGTTCGCGTTCTAATTTTTTTTTGGAAGAAAGAATCTCATCCTCTAAACGTTCGGAGGAATCGATTTTAGAAAGTCTAGCATGTGTTCTTGTATGACTTCCGATCGAATGTCCTTGCTTCAATAAAAAATGAAGATCCTTCCAAGGCATCGGAATCCAGTGCTCGGGTACCTGTGCGGGCGTAAAGTCCGGATATATATTTTTCGAAATGAATTGTTTTCTTTGCTCGTCGTTTTGAACGTCTACGAAATCGGAAATGATAAAGAATAACGCCTGAATCTTCATCGGCCCGAGGATTTCTTCCGCTACGACTCTATTCGATAAATAACCGTCGTCAAAGGTCAGCAAAACGTTTCTTCCGATAATTTCGCGTTCCCCACGGATCATTTCTTCGAAAACCTGCGGTGATACGAATTGCCAGGTCTCGGAGATCTTTTCCAGTTGTGATCGAAAACGGGAACGATCCTCCAATGCTATATCATGATATAGTAAAACTCTAAGTTCCGAATTCTTTTTGACCCTCAGGAATTTCCCTATCGAATTATATATCTTTAAGGGTAAATGAAAAGACGCTAAAACGTTATGAAGAAATGACATTCGTTCTAAACTTATTTTTTGACTGCAGTAAAACTTTTCTGTCTGGCTGAAAAGGCGTTCAAACCGGGAAGTTTAGAATAGTAATAATCTAAAATTCCCCAGAAGCTATTCTTCCTTCCGCTGAAAGTCAGTCGAAGATCCGGATGAAAAAGACATTCTGAATATCCTTCTTTTACGTTTCCCTCTCCGTAAAGATCCGTAAGTATTTTCTTCTGGGCTTTGTTGGCTTTATTCAATAAGAAACTGCCCTCTAACTTTCCTTCCGTATGAAATTTCTTTCCGAGCAACGAGTAAAGAATTCGGTTCAATGGAGTTAGGTTTAAAGAATAATTGATGAAGGTTCCCTCTTTTTTTAAAACACGAAAGGCCTCGCTACATGCCTTCTTAAAATCGGGAATATGCTGAAACGTTTGAACGGTCCAAACTCCGTCAAAGATCAGATCTTGAAACGGTAAGGAAGTCGCATCCGCGTGAAGAAGAAAAACCTGCTTTCCGATCGTATCACCCAAAAATTTCTTCGCATGATTTAGGTTTTCGCGTAAGAAATCGACGACGATTACCTTCACATCGGGTCGATCGATCGGAACGTTTCTCCAATGCCATCCCCAACAGCCGCCGATATCCAAAATGATTCCGTTCGGTTGAATCTTCTTCAAGAAATTCTTCACCTCTCGATCCATAACCGGTATCGAATGATTCTTTGAAATGACTTCGAAGTAATCCGAATATTCTTTCGAAGCGACCTCGCTTCTCATCTTCAATTCGATTTGCTGTTCGGAGGAAGGAATTTCGGCGGAATAAATTCCGTCCTTGGATAGATTGAGTTTTTTTAATATGTTTTCCATTTTACGCAGGTATACACGTCGATGATATTTAGAATTTACGATTGAATTTGGCGAAGACGAGGGAAAAAAACACGATAGGCGATATCGCAAAGGATTTGCATATCAGAAGAAATGCGGAAAGAAATCCGCGTTCGCGCAGATACACAACCGCCTTATCAAAAGTCAATCTCGCTCTAAATTTTTTCCAAAGACGCTCCTTATTCAAATCGAAATTCTGAATATAAAAGACGTGATGACGAATTAGATTTTCAAGATGACTCAAATGTCTGTCCAAAGAAGCGGACTGATTGGAACCGTGAATCGTATATTCGCCTAATGTTTCCGGGATGAAAAGAAACTTCGCCTTTGCGTTCGCTAAACGCAACCACATATCGTAATCCTCGACGGTTACGAATTCACGATTTTCACTGAAAAGCAACGCGTTCTCGGTTAAGAATTTTCTTTTGATCGTGGTCGCCGAGGTGGAAAGTCGATTTCCATAAAATAACATTTTGCGGTAGAAGTCGTCCTCATACGGCCCGTATACCAACCTAGACTTTTCTTCGACGCCGGGGCGAACCATATACTCGTCATTGCAAATTACGTCGATCGTGTTTTCCGATTTTACGATCTCTTCGACAACTCGCTTCAGTTTGTCCGAAAACCAAAGGTCATCCGAATCCAAAAAAGAAATCCAGTCGCCTTTTGCTTCCTGGATTCCCTTATTCCGAGACGCGGATATCACTCCGTTGTTTCTTATTTTTGTTAAGCGAATTCGTGAATCCTGAAAGGAGGCAACCACCTTATCCGTATCGTCGTCCGAATGATTGTCGATAACGATCGCTTCCCAGTTCGAGTAACTTTGATTGATGACCGAAGCCAGCGATAATTTCAAAAAATGCGCGTGATTGTAAGTGGGAATAACGACGGAAATAAGCGGAGTCATGAATGTTAAAGTTTCAATTCTAAAAGGATTGTTTACAAAATTTTATAAGATCGTCGATTTCGGATTCGAAAGAATTCGAATGCAGAAATCCGGTGGAACGAAGTTTTGCGGTGTCGTAATTAAAATCTGCGGATGTTTCGTTTTCACCGGGTTCCACTCTTTCCAATATCGGCAAAAAGCCGAGAATTATACCGCATCTTTCTCGAACCAGATTCGCCATTTCCCATACGGTCATAGACTTATTTCCGCCCAGATTATACGTAACCGGATTCAAGTTTGATTGTATTCTAAAAATATGATATACGGCGTTACAAACATCCGTGATCGGAATAAAATCCCTTCTTTGCAGACCGGTCGTTTTCAATACCATTCTCCCCGTCGTTACCGCTTGCCTACATAGATCGTTTACGAGAAGGGTCCAACAATTTACGTTCGGATCTGCCGGAGCACCGAAAGCGTTCGACAAACGGATGTTAAACCCCGAAATTTTTCCGGAAGCGGTTCGATCGTTTACTTCCTTCTCCCCTTCTAAGTTACTCATCGCATAAGGATGAGGATTTGTTAAGGGAGAATCTTCCGAGATGTCGCCTTCTAACGGACTTCCATAAACATGAGCCGTCGAAAAGTAAACGAACTTAGAAGACTTTTTCCGGATTGCCGCATCCAACAAACGTCCGGTTGCTCGCCCGTTAAATTCGATCGCCGCTTGCGGATCTCGAGTCGCATCCTGAGCATTCATGCCGGCACAATGAACGATAAATTCGACACCGTCACAAGCGTCTTCTAAAGAGGTTCCAGAATTCCAATCGATGGAAACGAATTTTCCAAATCGAATCGAATCGGGGAATTCTATCTTCTTGGAAGTCGCTAAATTGATTTCAAACTCGTCCAGCTCTCCGAAATACTTTGCGATTCTTCCTCCCAAAAGCCCGGAAGCGCCCGTGATCAATATTTTTTTTCGAGTCATGAACTCCAAGTAAACGGAACAAGAGGATCCGATTCCGGTAATCGTTCGGATTCATTCGGATCGTGAGGTATGTCCGTAAAATTCGCGATCATAGCTTTTTCTTCGGAGACACATGTAAAGCCGTACCAAATTTTAGGCGGTATCTTTACTCTTTGGTAATGTCCCGGTCTTCCTAAAATAATTTCCTGAATCTTTCCTTTCGTACTGGAATTCTCGCGATCGTCAAAAAGAACTAATTTTATCTTCCCGACCGGAACCGTAAAATTCTGCGTTTGTTTCGTATGTAATTTCCAAGCCTTAATCGCACCCGGACTTACTTCCGAAAAATAACATTCTCCGAATCCTTTATATTCGGGATCGTCGACGCGGATCATGTGTAAGACCGATCCTTTCGGATCGAAGATTTCTTTGAGCGAGGTTACGATAACACCTTCTAAAAAAGATTCCATAAACTTAACGAATCCAGACGTAATTCTTTTTAGATGCGAGTTCGCAATAAAAATTGATTTGCGAAAGAGTGAAGTCGTAGACGTTTTCTTTTTTTTCCAACCAGTTTCGATACCAGTTCACCGTAAAGTCCACCGTTTCCGAAAAACCCAAGACGGCCTGCCATTTAAGATGGAACAAAACTTTATCGCACGAAAGTTTAAGTAGGTTGGCTTCTTTTCCACCACCTTCATATCCTTCCGGAACACCCCATTTCATTCCCGGCCATCTTTCCACCATGGCATCCAACAATTCCGAAACGGTCTGATTTACGTTCGCATCGGGACCGAAATTAAACGCTTCGCCGATTAGATCCTTTTGACCTTCGTACAATTTAGCGCCTAACAATAAATAGCCGCTCAGAGGTTCCAAGACATGTTGCCAAGGACGTGTTGCCAACGGACTTCGAATCGAGACCGATTCCTTGGAGGACCAGGCGCGAATACAATCCGGAACGATTCGATCCGCGGCCCAATCCCCGCCTCCGATTACGTTACCCGCACGTGTAATCGCAATCCTCGTTTTCGATTCTTTAAAATAAGAATGATAGAAAGAATGTGCGACCAAATCAGCGCAACTTTTCGAACCGCTGTAAGGATCATGACCGCCTAACGCGTCCGTTTCACGATATCCCCAACACCATTCGTCGTTTCGATAAGCCTTGTCGCTTGTAATTAAAACGGCAACCTCCACCCAATCTCTGGTTCGAACGATATCGAGCAGATTTACCATTCCCATTACGTTCGTTTCGAAGGTTGAAGTCGGATCTTGATACGATTTTCTTACAAGAGCTTGAGCGGCCATGTGAAATATGATCTGCGGTTTAAAATCGTCTATCGCATCCGATAATACTTTTCGATCTCGGATATCTCCGCGATAATCCTTGATCTTTTTACCGAGATCGAGCAGTTCAAAATGATTCGGAGACGTAGGAATGTCCAAAGAAAATCCGGCGACTTCCGCACCTAAGGAATGCAACCATACGGCCAACCAGGATCCTTTAAATCCGGTATGTCCGGTTATAAAAACTCTTTTATTCTTATATATATTCTGAAACATCAATGGCTCAATTTCCAAGGAGCTTTATTGTGTTGCCACAACTCTTCCAGCGTTTGTTTATCTCTAAGAGTATCCATACATTGCCAATAACCGTGATGATGAAAAGCCATCAACTCACCGGCTTGAGCGAGCGCTTCCAAAGGAACTCTTTCCAACATAACCGTATCATCGGCTATATAATTCAGAACTTCAGGTTCGAAGACGAAAAACCCGCCGTTGATCCATCCCTCTTCCGCTTGCGGTTTTTCTTGAAATCGTATGACTTGATTGCCCGATATCGATAATTCTCCGAATCGAACCGGAGGTCTAACTGCCGTTACGGTCGCAAGTTTTCCATGAGACTTATGAAAACTTAAAAGTTTTTGAATGTCCACGTTGGAAACCCCGTCTCCATACGTTACCATAAAGGTTTCCTTTAAATGATCCTTTAGGCGCAACAATCTTCCGCCAGTCATCGTGAGAGCTCCGGTGTCGATCAACTGAACTTTCCAATCTTCCGCGGTCGGATTCGAGTATTCCACTCCTCCGGATTTCAAGCTAACGGTAAGATCGCTCATTCTTGCGTGATAGTTTAAAAAATAATCCTTAATCACCTCACCTTTATAACCTAAAGCTAATATAAAATCTCCGAAACCGTAGTGTTCGTAAATTTTCATTATATGCCAAAGAATCGGCTTTCCGGCGATTTCCACCATTGGTTTGGGTTTTACAGTCGTCTCTTCACTCAGACGAGTTCCCAAACCACCGCAAAGTAATACAGTTTTCATTCAATTTCCTTAAACAATTGTACAAAGTTTTTCGTATTCAGAATTCATTTTTGAAGAAGTAAATTCTTCGAGAAAGCGTTTATAACCGGCAAGACCCATCTCTTTACTTATTTTCGGGTTCTTAAGCAAGTAATCGATCGCGCTCCCCATCGCTTTTATATTTTTAGCAGGAACAACCATTCCCGTTTTTCCGTTCGCAACAACTTCTTTCATGCCGCCGAAGTCGGTACAGATCACGGGTTTCTTCATTCTCATACTTTCCAGGATCACCATTCCGAAACTTTCAAAATGAGAAGAAGGTACGACCAATAAATCCACTTGTTTTAAAAACTGATTCACATCGTTATGAAAGCCTAAAAAGCTGACCGGGTTTTTATAAGTCGACGAGATCTGCTTTAAATAACCGATATAAGTGGGATCTCCGGGACCCAAAAGAGCGAGCTCACATTTTGCGGTTACGAACTCGAAAGCTTCCACCAAAGTATGCGGAGCCTTAGGCGGTGTCAAAGAACCGATGAAACCGACTACCCTTTGTTCTTTCGGCTTCCAATTTAAAAGACTTACTTCCTTGGGTTGATCCAAAGTAAGATCCACGGGAAGGCCGTTGTAAATCATCTTGAGTTTTCTTTCAAAAACCTCGGCTTCCAAAACATCTTTCAACGCTTCGGAAACTGCAACGATATCGGTTGCGGAGAATTCCATCATCTTCGCCTGAATGAACCTCGGGAAAGAATATAGAAATTTTAAGACCTTGCCTTGTATTGCGGGAAAGTTATGAAGCACCAAAATTCGATTTTTAATATTCAACAATTTGGATGCGATCATTAAAAGTCGGCTGAGCTTTCCTCCGGGCCATCCACCGCTATGGCAGTAGAGAACATCCGGATTTATCCTTCGAAGTTTGAGAACAAGGATGAACAAGAAAAACGGACTTGATAGAAACGTTATTAAGTTATAAATAAATTTCCGTACGATTTTTCCGATTAGATTGGATGAAAACGGTTCTAAACCATTGTTGACCCATTCTTCCGGAAGTCGAACATCGAGTCTCTCTATCTTTACGGCCTCATTCCCTCTAAACAGATCCTTCGTTTCCTGAAAAGCCCAGTGTTCTCGATTCAATAATATCGTTACACGATTATGGACACTGGACTCAAGGGCCTGGCAACTCCAAACCCGATACATTCCTTTTGTTGATTTTATGTATTCGTCTGAAAAGAAAAGAACGTTCATCGAGTATTTAGGTAATTCTAACTGCGGAAGTCTGCACTAAGCGAAATCAATTTTTCGAAACATCTAGGAGAATTTTTTTCAACGTCGAGATCGGATGTTTAGATCTCATCGCATATTTTTCGCAGAAAGACCGCCGGACCGACTGAACGTCTTCACTGTACCACCAATCGTCAATTGAAGCCCAATTCATAGCTATAAACTGCGTTGCTTCTTGAGGTGAAGAATGAAAAATCCGAACTCGTTTCAAATTTTGATAAAAAGGAATCGCCTCTTCAACTAAATGCGTAAATTCATTTCTCCAAAAGCAGAGTGTGGGAATGTTAAGACTTAATGTTTCCAGGATTCCAGTGGAATCATAAGAATGCACTACAAGTCTTGATTTTAGTATTAGTTCTTTTAACTTTAAACGGCTCGAATCGATCTTAACGTTTGAATCAAAATCTTTCCACCGCTCCTCGTCAAACCAATCGAAACGTTTAAAAGAATTGTGAAGCCTGACTATCGTCTGATTTCGGATTTCATCCGGCAAACTTTTATAAAAAACCAATTGCTCTTCAAAATATTTCGTAAAATCAAACCAACTATCTTCGGGACCAAGACGCATTGCCGGAGGAAACTCGATTAACAAAAGTCCTCCATTCGAATCATACTCTCCCAGTTTCTCATTGCACTTAGTAAAAACAAACCCAGGAATATGTTTCTCAGTGCGACTCCAACCCCAAGTTACAAAAGAATCAGTATTTACCAATTCCGGTGAATTTTGAATTCCGTGCATCGTCCCATAATTATTGCCATGTTGACCAACAATGTATGGGATCCCCTGGAGAGTCTTCCCTGCCGCCCAAACCTTAAAGTTTTCGTCCGTATCAAAATTATTGGAAGTAAATATAAAACGAGGTTTTTTAGGCCATTTTAAACTTTTTGAATTTTCGAGTATCTCCGGAAAACCTTCAATAAAACAAAGAGGCATAGCCTTCGGTAACATTTTCCAAGCAAAGGTTTCAAAACTTCGTCCTTCCGAATTGGGAAGTTGGAACGACTGTCTGAGATTCCCGTTAATCCCCCATTCCGGCAAATCTGGACTTCTCCATAGCTGCGGGATCTGCGCCAATCGAATCTGTAGACTCAATTCGTATTGAAAGGGTAAATATGTGTTTATTAAAAAAGCATCTGATTTTCTTGATAAACTCGGTAAAATAGAATTCAAAAAGAATAATACGATTTTCTTCCAAGTAGGCTTCGAATTAGGAGCGACCGAGAGGGTTTTGATACGAACCGCTTCATGCACATTCTCGAAATTTTCAAAGTCAAAAAATTTAAGTAACTCGATGCAAATAACGTGATTCCAAAAATCCAGATTCGAATTCGCAACCAAAGAATTCGAATCGTTTGGCGCTAAATCATACTCGTCGAATTTCAACTGAGTGGTTCCGGAAATCTCATAACGATCGAGAACCTGTTCGATCGTCTTATATCTGTTGTAAAATACGCGAAGGTATCTTAAAATCCAATGACCTAATACAAGATTCCAATAACGGGTCGAATACGAAACGGAGTGAAGTCGATTCAGAGCTTCCGTAATTTCGTTTAAGAAAACCAATCTTAAACTTTCTAAATAATCGAAATCATTCCTTTTAACTTTTGGATCGACTCCGTAAGGAAGGGCGACCTCGTAATCCAAACCGTTCCAAACGTGTTTCCTGTCGTAACGTCTACACCATTCTCCTAAGAATAAGATAGGAACGTCCTTCTTCCAGGTTCGTTCGTCGGCCGTAGTTACGAGATATCGCTTCAATGTTTGAAAATAAAAAAGGAAAAAAGTAATGTATCTTAGCGGGGAACGTTATCCGACATTTGAAGTCGCTTCCGAAGAAAATTCCAGAATTTGAGCCGCAAGATTATCGGCCCCTTTTCCATCGATGAGCGACTGCCCTATTTGGTATAATTTCGCTCTTTCCGACTTCGGCTTTAATACATCGATCGATTTGGAAACTTTTTCCAAAAGGGATGGATCGTCCCAGTTGAGAATTTCTCGGACACAACCTCTTTCAAAGAAGGATTTTATATTATTCACCTGATCGTAGTCGATACAGATCGCGATAAACGGAATGCCGAGAAAAGCGAGTTCGTTCATGGTTTGTCCCGCGGCGGTTATAACGAGGTCGGAAGTACATAACA
This sequence comes from Leptospira barantonii, assembly GCF_002811925.1. Taxonomy (NCBI): domain Bacteria; kingdom Pseudomonadati; phylum Spirochaetota; class Leptospiria; order Leptospirales; family Leptospiraceae; genus Leptospira; species Leptospira barantonii. Next base: position 513,283 of record NZ_NPDS01000002.1, on the reverse strand, counting down.
GATCGATCATGGACTGAGCGTCCAATTTTTTCAGAATCTTCAAATTAGGAATTTGATATTTACGATTCAACTCATCCGCATATTCGTCGATTCCCGCCAAAGCGATGAACTCGATATCCGGATATCGACCAACAAACGTCGAAAATTTCGGAATTAAATGTCTATAATCGCTTCCGCCGCTCGTTATAATCACTTTCTGGATCGTATCTCTGACTATAAAATCGTTTCGTCTTTCCTTAAATTGAGGTCTCAGAATCGTATAACGATTTCCTGAAATTATCCGCGCGGTCTGCCCGTCGTATTGAATCTCGGAACCGTGAACATTCGGATTTACGATTAAATCAAATGGATAGTGAATTCGGTTGAAATCATCGATAACCGCTGTGTAAGAAAAATTTTCCGAAATTCTTTTCAAAGCGTCCGAATTCGATATGTAAGAATCGACAACGGCGATATCTCCGGATGGAATCGGAACGTTCATATCCATCCAATTCTGAAACGTAGAACGTTCATATTTGAATTCGGGCCAATCCCGAACAAACATCGTAATATCGGTTTCGAGACCATGACTTTCGAATGAATTACGAAGGGCCTCGCAACGAATCAAATGTCCGTATCCGATTCCTTCTCCGGTTTCCGTGAAAAAGACCGCTTTTTTATTTTTAGTAAGATTCATTCTTTTAGGCGTCCATTCTCGTTCAACTAAACTCGTCGATTCTTGCTAAATCCTTAGCAACCGACTCGATCAGCTCGTCGCTCGGATTGATACAATTTACCTTCGATACGCCGATAATCAACTTACGCAAATCCACATCGTATCTTTTGAGAATGCGTTTGAAACGAGGAAGATGTCCCGAATGAAACTTTGAAATTCCTATGACGATATCCATAGAACTTAAACCTTGGGGATACAACATCAAAGGTTCTATGATGGTTTCGGACATCTCCAATAGTAGAAACGGATCGAGGTTCGTATCAAAACCGTATTCCTGAAAGATAAACGCCATCGCTTCCGTCTGTGCGTTGCCGGCGCTTCTTCCCATTCCGCGTAACGTGCCGTCCACGAATTTCGCCCCACTTTTTAATGCGGCAAGAGAATTCGCATTCGCCATTCCTAAGTTGTTATGACCGTGAAATCCGACGGGCGCTTCGGAGTTATCTCTGATAACCGAAACGTATTCGCTGATTTGTTCTGGCAACATACATCCGGCCGAATCGACTAAACAAATCGCGTCAACGCCCCAACCTTGAAGATTCTTTATAATTTTCGCAAGTTCCGATGAATTAACGGCGTATGATTTCATCATGTTTAAACTTACGTGTAGTCCCAACTCTTGGGAATATTCTATAAAACTTTTGGTCGCTTCTAAATCGGTGACGTCCTTCCCGATTCGGATAAAATCCAGACCGGCGTCTTTCGCTCTTTTTATATCTTCCTTCTTCCCCACTCCCGGAATAAAAAAAGCGCCTATAAAAGAATTTTTAGTAACCGACTTAGCCGTGGATATATAATCCTCGTCCGTTTCAAACGCGATTCCGTTGGAAGGATTGGAGGCTCCAAGTCCGAGTCCATGCCCGACTTCGATCAAACGAATGCCGGCCTTATCCAGGTTGGAACAGATATTTCTCGTGTCCCGCGCCGAGAATTGGAAATTGATTGCGTAGCCGCCGTCTCGAATCGTGCAGTCGAGTAGGATCGGGTGCTGAAAATTATTTATAAATTCTTTTATCATTTTAAGTTTAATACTTTCTTAGAAGTCTGAAACATCACCTGATCGATCTCGGTTTGACCGAAGCCGAATTTCTTAAAGAATAGATTGTGATCTTCGATCGCCGTCTCCAAGGATACGAACGGAAAATCGGAACCGAACATAAAACGATCCGCTCCGTATTTTCGAATACCGTAAGCCAAGTCCATTTCTACGCTACTATTCTTCCAAAACGTAACCGAAAACGAAGTTTCTAAATACGCGTTTGGATACATTTCGGCGATCTGTAACGCTTCGATTAACTTTCCGCCACCCGCGTGAACAAGCAACACCGGACAAGAAACCGCGTCTAAAATATGAACCGCCAAGGGAAGACTGTAATACTTATAGATCTTCTTACTGCCGAACGCGGAACAAACGTTGATATAAAGACCTAATTTTTCCGCTTCGATACAAATCTTTTGGATCTTATCGAAATCGGATTCTTTGATTTCCTGCAGGTAAGAATGGAAGGTGATCGATTTAAAACCTTCTTTCGCGGCTAAGGTCAAAGACATCAACCACTCCGGATCTCTAAAGTCGATCAAATAAGAATAAGAAAATAAGTTATCGTTTCTCGATTGGCGAAACGCATTCAAATGTGTTTCGTTCTTTAAGAATTTAATATCGAAAAAACAAATCACTCCATGCGAGATATCATTCTTCTTAAATGCGTTCGCTAAATGATCGCCGACAACCGAGACGCTATTCGGATCTATATTGAATAGGTCCGCTTCGCTCGGTTTGACGATGGGGTGAATGAACATATCGATAATCATATTGGACTTTTCCTTAATTGTAAAACAAACTCTCTTTGCGGAATCGAAATATAATCCTGAATCAGGCTGACATGCGGAGTGAGCGTGAGGGCGAATTTTAACATCTCCGCAGGATCGTAATAATAAACGAAATCATCCGGCGGATACTTCGCATCAAAAACCTGACTGAGCATGTCCACGACCAAAACTTCTTTAGCGTAACGGAAAGCCTGTTCGATCATACCTTTAGCAAAATCTAAATTTTGAATTTCCGCAAACTTAAAGTTTAAAACTCCGAACATGGATACAACATCGTAGGAATTTTCTTGGATTCGACCGGGTTCGCTTAGGATGTTCACGATCTCGAAATTACTTTTCGGAAATCGAGTTTTACATTCGCCGATGAGATCCGGATTTATATCCGCACCGGAGTATTCGAAGTTTTTTCCTCCGGAGTCATTCAGTAAGAATTGATTGAAATCGGCGAAACCGCAACCGATATCCAGTATTTTTTTTCCGGAAATATCCACACCGCGAACCGCATTCTTAAAACGAATCTCCTGATTCGTTTTATTATCCCAACCGAGGGTTCGAGGGTCTTGACCGAATTTTTGATATCGTGTGGAATATCTTTCGATTAATTTTTTATCTACGTTGTTTAATTCATCCAAATTCATCGCTGAATTGCCGTCCTCTAAACGATTACTCGTATTGAATTTTAATCGAATTAAAAATCGTTTCGCGCATTTTCTGCAAAGACGGAACGTCCTCGGCGGTGATGATCGCAAAACCGTGCCTATCCGCTCCCGATTGCATCGGCGATAACGTGTCTCCCGGTTTTATGGAAAGTTGAATGTGTAAGACTTCGGGCATCGCGCTTACCTTATCCAATCCTTCGATCGATTTTACTTTTCCGGGAGAGAAAATAAAAAAGGTCAAGATCGCGGCCTTTCTGTTGAAGGAAAGATTTACGGAATATTTTTCGTTCATCGCGTTCGCGATCAGCAATTCCGAAATGTTTACGTTACTCACTTCGGGTATGATTTTTGCGGAAGTAAGAACCCCTCCCCCTCGAGTCGCGGTTTCCAATAAGAAACAACGTCCCTTATCGTCTAAAACGTATTCCGAATGTGTCGCTCCTTTTTTAATTTGAAGGGCTTCGATTACGGCCGAATTCGTTTTTAAAACATGATCGATTGATTCCGGAGAAATCGCCGCGGGATAAAGAACCTCCGTAATGATGGGTTTGTCGCCGGGTGTTACTTTTTTGGAAGCGATCGCTAAATTATGATGTTCTCCGTTTTGATCCATACAACCGTCCACGGTTAAATGAATTCCTTCGATAAACGCTTCGACGAGAACTTCTCGAGAATGTGCGTTCAGTAAAGAATCAAGATAAGCCGCTTTCAGATCTTCTTTCTTCTCCACTTTGTGAACTCCGAAACTACCTCTGTTATCCGTCGGTTTAACGATTACGGGAAGTCCGATCAATTCCGCGGCGGCGTCCACTTCTTCCAAAGTTCTACAAGCTACAAAACGAGGCTGAAGAATATGATGTTCTCTGCATCTTTCTCTCATCCATCTTTTATTCGTCGTAAATTGTGCGGCCGCAATTCCATCCGTCGGAAAGCCCAAGGTCTCGTTTACGTAGGTTGCCGCGTAATGAGAATAATCGCATTCGTCCGCAACGGCTCCCTGCACTTGGTGTTTTTTCGCAATCGCCAAAGCCTTGCCCAAATCTCTTGGATCTAAATTCTCCGTAGCATCCGCGTATGGTAATCCGATCGCTTCCGGGTTCGAATCGGTGGCAACTACGTAATAACCTTTGCTTTTAGCGGTTTGAATGAGAGGAAGTTGCTCCCAAGTTGCGCCGATGATCATCAATTTTTTCACGTTTAATTCTCCCTCTTTTATAAATGCTCAAGCATCTTCCATTGAATGAGCTGACCGCTCTCAATGTTTTGTTTCGATTTAGTATTCTTCAATAGCTCGACCTGATCGATGGAAACGCCTTTTTGAGCGGAACGAAAGAAGATCATATTCTCATCCGATAAAGTTTCACCGGCTTGGATCGTTTTGCGAGAAACGGCCTTCAGTTCCACTTTCCTTCTGCTTTCCCATTCTTCGGGAAGTAGATGAAGACGAGCGCCGGTTCCAAGTCCCGCTTGCACTTCTCGTATCTGTTCGGTCATGTCCTTAAATTCCGCAAAGGTCATCGCAAACGGATGATCGGGCCCTTTCTGATTTCGATCCGTCGTTACGTGTTTCTCTATGATACAAGCTCCTAAGCTCACTGCGGCGACGCTCATATGAGTTCCCATAGAATGATCCGAGTAACCCGTTAACTCGTTCGTCATTGCGGCTAACGTTTGTATGAACGATAAATTGGATTCTTCCGCTTTGACCGGGTATTTGGAATTACAATGAAGCAGAATCAAAGAATCGTTGCCGACCGATTTGCAACGATTTACGGCTCTTTGTATGTCTCCGTATTCGCAGTAACCCACGGAAAGAATCAACGGTTTCATCGTTTGCGCCGCGCGTTCCACAACTTTCAAATTCGCTTGTACTTGTGGAGAAGCCAATTTATACGCGGGAACGTTTACTTTTTCGAGAAGATCGACTGCGGGTGCATACGTCGGCGAGGATAAGAAGTCGATCCCTTCGTCGGCACATCGTTTCGCAAGGGCTTCATACCAGGATTCTTCGAGTTCGATTTGTCGAAACCATTCGCGGAAATCTTTTGTTTCCAGACTCTCCACATACAATTCCGAAAATTGAATCGACTGAAACTTAGCGGCGTCGGCTCCAGTTTCCTTAACCATGGAAATCATATCCAAAGCAAGATTCAAATCCTGATTGTGATTCGTTCCGATTTCCGCGATTACGTACGTAGGATGTCCTTTTCCGATCGTTCGTTTTCCTATTTTGATTTCTTTGCTCAAACGTTTACCCTGCAGATGAATTGTTTTGAATCTCTCGAACGAATCCGAGAATTATTGAAACTTATTTTTCCATCGAATGATTTTGAAAGCTTCCGCCAATTTGAAACCGGATTGCATTCCTCTATATCTTGCGAGAGTTTCCAAACCGGTATAGGATCGCGGATATGGAAATTCCTTGATTTCGGTATAATAACATTCTAATGCTTCCCACTTTTTCTTTAAACATTCCTCCGAGATCTCCTCGAATAAATTCGGAACAAACGGATCCGTAAGATTCCATTCGGTTGTGGAAAGCACTTCGAATGAAAGTATATTCACGTCGCAATCGGACCAAACCGGACGAGCCGCCATCGCAAGGGAACGAGCAACGATACGATGATCGTTGTTCACGTCGGTTTCGGAATGGATCATCACCGTTTCCGGTTTGAAGGTTTTAATCTCGTTTTCTATGATTTTATTGATATCGATAATCGGAACTTGATCCAATCTTCCGCAAGGAAGATCGTAAAATTTATAATCGTTTACCCCGAGAACCTCGAGACTTTTTTTAGCGGAAGCGGTTCTGATTTCGATTTGTTTTAAAGCTTCCGGGGATCGGATCTCATCGGATGCGAATCGGCACGTACTGCCTTCCGCTATAAACACGATTCTAAATTCGCAATCGTTTCCGTGTGTATAGATAAAAGCGCCACAGCCGAGAATATCGTCGTCGGGATGCGCCGCTATAATCAGTATTTTTCTCATTGTGAAAACGATTATCCTTTTTGTAAAAGAGTCAATATTTCATCTTCCACTTTCGGAAGACGAATGTCGAAATCACTTTCAAACTTCGAAACGTTCATAGTCATATCGCGAGGTCGATACGCTTTTAGATTGAGATCGAAGATGGATCCCTTTCTGATTTTTTCCTTCGATTTATTCAGAATGTCGGCGAGTTTATAAGCGAAGTCGGCCTTACTGATGCCGTCGCTGGAACCTAAATTATAAATTCCTTTTTTAGGATTCAAGAGTACCTTATGAATCATTTCAACAAGTGTGGAAAGAGACAAGGGACTAAAACGAATATCTTCGAATACCGTAATCTCCTTATCCGCGTCGACCGATTCGATGATCCAATCGCTAAAACTACGTCTGATATCATTCTTACTATAACCGAAAAAATTAGTTCGTAGAACCGTACTCGAAACGGCGTTCGCGACTAGTTCTCCCGTATATTTGGAAAAGCTATAATAATTGGTCAACTCGACGTTCTCTTCGAGATGTGGTCCTTTACCGTCGTAAACCTGATCAGTTGAAACATGAATCAAATGTGTTTTCGATTGTTTCGACTGAATCCAGGAAACTATGTTTTCCAAAATTCTTACGTTTAATAAATACGCGTAATTCGGTTTCCTCTCGCACTCGTCCACGTTCGTCGCGGCCGCAAGATTTATGATGAAGTCCGGAGTATGATCGTCCAATACCTTCCAAACGATCTTCTTATCCACAAGGTCTCCGATCGCTTCGGTGCTACCGCTCCTACTGTGACGGATCACGTTGTGATTTAGATTTTTTAGGAACGGAACTAAGGAGGATCCGAGTAAACCTTCGGAACCGGTGATTAAAATGGTCTTTTGGGACATCGGCTTTGGATCGAAATAATATTATAAAAAACGAAACTTAAAATTCAGAGGTTAGGAGAATCGATCGACTGCATTCTAACCTGATACTTAAACTCGGCAAGATTCCAATCTTCTTCGTTGTCTATGTCCTGCGCTTCCATATCGTCTAAAAGAATCGCGGAGCTACGATCGGTCCAAAGTTTTCCCTTATCTAAGAATCTTTGAATATTAAAAAAGTAGAATTGACCCGCGTCATAATAGGCCGATTCCAACTCCTGAGATCGTTTCGTTAAATTCTCGGGATGAAACATGGAAACCAATCCCTCGTCGTTCAAACGTAACGACCTTTGTATCGGAGAACTATATTTGATCATGGAAAAAACCGTATCCAAATCCTTTGCGCGCAACAAATCCCAAGCTTCTTCCAATTTCTTTTGAGTGAGCAAAGGAGAAGTGGGATAAATACAACACGCATAATCGAAGTTCATTCCCAATTTCTTATATTCTTCGATGACTTCGAACAAAACCGCATCCGTGCCCGCGGTATCGTTCGAATTTTTCTCGCTTCTAAAGAATGGAATCTTCGCGGAATAACTTTTGGAAATTTCCGCAATTTCCCGATCGTCCGTGGAAACCATAACCTCGTCGAAAAGGTTCGACTTAAGCGCGAGTTCGATCGGATAAGAAATGATCGGTCTTCCGTAAAAATTCTTAATATTCTTACGTGGAATCCGCTTCGAACCGCCTCGGGCCGTAATGATACAAAGTTTTTTCATATCCGTATCGCTCAAAGATTCTTAAACGACTACATAGTCCTTGATCAATTGTTTCAATTCCTCTACGGTCAACCACTCGGTATTTTCACCGCTATTGTAACGGAACCCTTGTTTACAATAGTCGCCTTTGAAGAATTTTTTAAATTCGTCGATCGACCAAGTCGGTTTAAAAGAAGGCAATATTACGAAATACTTATCGAACTCGATCGTGCTGAGCGCGTCGGTTTCGGTAATCATCTCTTCATGAATCTTTTCACCGGGACGAATACCTACGATCTCCGTTTTACACTCGGGCGCAACGGCCGCCGCAACGTCTAAAATTCTGTAGCTAGGAATTTTCGGCACGTAGATCTCGCCGCCCCACATATTCTCCAATGCGAATAAAACGAGATCGACCCCTTCTTTTAAAGTGATGTTGAATCGGGTCATTCTTTCGTCCGTGATCGGAAGAACTCCTTCCTTTTTCTTATTTAAAAAGAATGGAATCACCGAGCCCCTGCTCCCCATCACGTTTCCGTAACGAACCACCGAGAATTTTATATCGTGAGAACCTTTGAAGTTATTCGCCGCAACGAAAAGTTTATCCGAAGCGAGTTTTGTAGCTCCGTATAAGTTCACGGGCGCCGCGGCCTTATCGGTCGAAAGAGCCACTACCTTCTTCACTCCTCGGTCGATACAGGCTTCTATCAGGTTTTGTCCGCCGATGATATTCGTTTTAATCGCTTCGAAAGGATTGTATTCCGCGGCGGGCACTTGTTTTAAAGCCGCGGCGTGAATCACCGTGTCGATTCCTTCCAGAGCTCTTGTGATTCTCTCGCGATCACGAATATCCCCGATAAAATAACGAATCTGAGGATATTTACTTTCCGGAAATTCCTGAGACATTTCGTATTGTTTCAGTTCATCCCTCGAATAAATCACCAATCTTTTAACATCGGGATAATCGGCGAGAATCCTTTTCGTAAACTCTTTACCGAACGAACCGGTTCCACCTGTGATTAAAATCGACTTACTTTTACTCATTCGTATATTCCAAAAATTTAGATTCCAATTAACGTATTATCTTAAAAATTACTAATTTAGATTATTGTTTTTTACTAATATTCCAGAAAGCAATTCCCTAAAGCGAGAATTATCCGGATCAAAATCGACCGTTCTGGCGAATCCGGATTCTTTCAGTTCTTCTTGCCAGGAATTCTCCGAAATTTCGATCACATGATCCAGAGCTCGTCGAACGGACTTGAGATTCAGATCGTTGGTCCAAAAAGGACCGTTATCGGACAACTTGCCCGGCCATCCGAATCTATAGGATTCGTTTTTCAACGAACGACAACGCGAAGTAATCCCCACCGATCTTTTTCCTCTGGCCAAAGCCTCATACCCTAAGGTCGAATCGACAAAAACGGTAATCGGAGCGGAATCGATCAACTCGTAACTCGAACGAAAGGACTCGTGCGGTGTCATGGTCCAATCCAATCCTTCGAAATAATTTTTATAAAAATCGAATTCGTCCGGATCGTTCTTTTTAGTTCTACCGCAAACTTTGATGGATAGCCCCTTTTCCAAACAATACGTTTTGAGAAAAGGTAACAAGAGCAATTCGGTCTCGTAGAATTGTTCCCAGTAATACACCGATCCGTCCGCTTCCACGTAAAACGGTTCGGTTTCATTTTGCGGTCGTTTGATGTATTGAGAAATAAAAAGAATGGAATCGATTTTCGAAGAATCGATCGATTTTCCTTTCGGAATCTTATTGTTCTTAAAAGAACCGATCGAAATCGATTTTCCTTTGATATATTGGGAATATTTTTCCCCGATATCGGCGCCCAACGTCAGCATATAATCGACGTTATACGTCTCTTTCGGCGTTAGATAACCGAAAATGTCTCCGATCTCGCCTCGAAAACCGTTTTGCACGAACATGGTGACGATTGCCGGATGCGCTTCCTTCAATTCGTAAAACTTCGGATTATTATCGATATATGTCAGAATCAACTTCGGTTTTACGGAACGAATGAACTCGTCTATATAACCTTGTAAACCCGGCCTTCCCTTTAAAAGCGCCGAAAGGAATACGGGAACGTTGAATTTTTCACCTCGAATGTATAAGACGGTGGGATCATACATTCGGATATAACTTTCAAAAGCCTCGTACCCGACGAAATCGTAAAACAATAAGTCGCTTTTTTTCGGCAATCTCCATTCTTTCTCTGACTTAAGAAAGAATAGGAATAGACTTCGGATTTTGTTTACGATCTTAAAAAGCAATATTAGAATTTCCTACTTTGCTTGAGTCCTTAAAAAGTTTTCCGCCTCGATCCAATCCGATTCGGTATCGATGTCCACGTTCTCCGCCGGCATTTCGGAGATCAGAGGAAGAATATCGTCCGTGTAAAAATTCTTTTTTTCGATCAGATGATCTTTGGGCGTTAGATAAAAGGATCCGTTTACGGAATACGCAGGAGGTAAGTCCTGTGATCTCAAATGCAAACCGCCTCCTTCTTGAAACGGTTTGAGAATCCCGTTTTCCAATTTCAAACACCACATAGGATGCGGATCTGCGGGACTTACGCCGAGGACCGTTTTTTTTCCTTCGTTTTTTAGAAAGAGATCGATTCCTTTTTCGACGGATTCTTTTTTGCGAAACGGAGAAGTCGGTTGAAGCAAGATCACACCGTCTACTTTCTGTCTTTCTTTCTCATACCAATGTAACGCGTGTAAAACCACGTCGATGGAAGTGGAAGTATCGGTCGCTAACTCAGCAGGTCTTAACCATGGAACCGAGGCTCCGCACTTCTTTGCGACTTCCGCGATTTCCGGATCATCCGTAGAAACCAAGATATCGCATATCTCGGGAATTTCTTTCGCTACTTCGATGCTCCAAGCGATCAAAGGTTTATCTCCGAGAATCTTTATATTCTTTCCGGGTAAACGTTTGGATCCTCCTCGAGCGGGAATCACGGTCAATAATTTCAAAATTTCAAAAACCGTTTTAAAAGGTTCAAACCGACTTCGCCGCTTTTCTCGGGGTGAAATTGACAACCTACTACGTTGTTGTATCCGATGACCGCGGCGATCGAATGTCCTCCGTAGATACAATCCGCGATTCGGTGATTCGGATCGACCGGTTTCGCCATGAACGAATGGACGAAATAAACCGAATCTCCTTCATGAGAATTTTCTAATATTGTGTTATTCCATTCCACCGTTTCGATCGGTTTTTTCAATTCGTTCCAACCGATATGCGGAATCTTATGTGAAGATCCTTCCTTTGTAAGGGCCGGGATCGGAACCACTCTTCCGGGAATCAATCCCAACCCGGCCGTAACTCCGAACTCTTCGCTTTCGTCCATAAGCATCTGCATTCCGAGACAAATGGCCATCAAAGGAGTTCCTCTATGCGCGATCTCTTGTATGACTTCTATGAGAGAACGTTCTTTCAATGCGACCATCGCGTTTGCGAAGGCGCCGACTCCGGGAAGTACGACGTGAGGGGCCTTTTGTATGGCCTCGGGATCGGATGAAATTTCCACTTCGGCTTCGCAATATTCGAAACCGCGTTTTACGCTAAGAAGGTTTCCGACTCCGTAGTCGATTATCAAAACTTTACGAGAGGACATAGTGTCTCACCTCGATGCCGGAAGATTCCGCAGTCTTACGAATGTCTCCGATCGTCGATCGATCGTAATGAAGAATGTCGGCCATCGCGACCGCATCCGCTTCTCCGTTTTTTACCACGTCGATCAGATGTTCGGGAGTTCCCATTCCACCACTTGCGATTACGGGCACCGAAACTACTTTCGTTACCGAGTGGACTAGATCCGTATCAAAACCCTTTCGGGTTCCTTCACGATCTATGGAGGTTAATAAAATTTCACCGGCGCCAAGCTCCACGGCTTTTTGCACCCATTCAATCACGTCGAGACCCGTTCTTTCTCTTCCGTTGTCCGTATACACTTCCCATTTTTTATCAGCGATTTGCTTTGCTTGTACGGATAAAACCATACACTGACTTCCGAATTTTCTCGATATCTCAGAAATCAGATTCGGATTGGAAACCGCGGCGGTATTGATCGCAACCTTATCGGCTCCGCTCCGAAGCAAACGAGTGGCGTCTTCAACGGATCGGATTCCTCCGCCGACCGTAAGAGGTACGAATATATCCTTTACGGAATCTTCCACGATCTCGCTTAGATTATTTCTTCCGTATAAACTCGCGACGCAGTCGATGTAAATTAATTCGTCGGCCCCTTGGTGGTAATACTTATGAGCGTATTCCGCCGGAGAACCGATGACTCTCAATCCTTCCAGGTGCACGCCCTTGATTAGGTTTGGACCCTTGATATCCAGTCTTGCTATGAGTCGAATTTTTCTCATGATGAACGAATCTTAACTTTCCCAAACCTTGTGTCTTAAGTTCCATTCTCCGGATTTGTTTTCCCAAATATGATCGGATCTCCAACTGTCCACGACTGCGGTGAATTCTTCGTCGGTGATGGAACAATATTCTAAAAACTCTTGGTAGTGTTTTTTCGGGAATTCGCCGTCGTATCGTTTTACCAAGGCCGCTCCCTCTTCTCGAGTGATCTTATGATCCCTGATTTCATGAGCCGTGTCCGAAGTCGTTCTTCCGATTCCGAATTTGATATAACCCAAATAATAGTGAAAGCCGTCGATTCGATCGTCTAAACTTGCGTATTTAGAATAAGTTCCTTCGGATCTTTCGGAGTTCGGCGTGAAGCCTGTATTCTCTTGGCAGTAATAAAAATTCTCCTGAGGATCCCAAAATTTATAATAACCCAAAAAATGAATTTCGGTTTTATTCTTAAGAATGTCCTCGTATGCGGGCGCCATGAACGGTCTTAAGTCCTGTTCGCTCACGCCGTGGTCTTTCCAAAACTCGGGAGGAAGTCCGGAGAAATAATGTTTATCGTGATCCTGTATTTCCCGATTCGGTTTAAAGGCGTTCTTCATATCGCCGCCGTATTCGACTTCTCCATTCTCCCCATACATAATTAGAGAAACGTTATGTTTGATCGCCATGTGCATCGGATAGTTCGTCTGACCGTAGATAAACGGTTGAAACGGATCTCCTAAATAGGTAAAGGCGAGGTTCGTAAGTTTTCTCGTCACTTTTCCGTTCGGTGTTCCGAGAACGTTATCGAATCCGGAACCGATAAAACTGTCCAAATTCTTTCTTCCGATTTCGGTCGCTTTCAAAGGCGCCCAGGTTACGGTCAGAGGATTCATTCCGTATTTGTACTTCAGCTGATGAGCGACGAACCCGCCGTCCTTTCCGCCGCTACAAGGTACGATAACGTCGTATTCTCCGTTGTTCTTTTTGTATTTTTTACAAAGTTCGACGAGTTCCTGTTCTCTTTGTTTCCAGTCGATTTGAGTCTTTTTAAATTCGGCGAAGTTACAAGCGGAACAAACTCCGTGTTCGTCGAAAGTGATTCTCGGTCTTTGGTTCGACACGGTGCATTTTTTACAAAAGACTACCTTTTCGGGAAGGTTGTATAACTTTATTAAATTTCGTTTTTCCATCGATACTATCTATCCTTACATATCTGCTTCTATTGAATTTACTTTTTCGAGATCATCCGGCCTTCCTACGTCGATCCAAGGCTCGTGCATCGGATATACGATCGTTCTATTTCCTTCGCTATTCAGTCTGGAAAAAAGAGTCGGCATATCACAATGTGTTTTGGGTTCCAATGAGGATAACGCGTCCGGATTCAAAGCGTAGATTCCCGCGTTTACATGACTTCTATAAACCGGTTTTTCCTCGAACGCTACGATATCCACGCCCTTTGTTCTTACGACTCCGAACGGATGTTGCCATTCGTGCAGACGAACGGCCATGGTCGCGCTTGCACCGTGTCTAACGTGGAAGTCCAAAAGTTCTCCGTAACGTATATCCGTCATCACGTCTCCATTCGTCACCAGAAACGGTTCCGAGGGGAGTTTCGTAATAAGACTCAACGCGCCCGCGGTCCCAAGGGCTTCCTCTTCTTTTATATATTCTATGTTAACGTCGAACCGACTTCCGTCCCCGAAGTATTCTTCGATCATGTGTCCGAGATAATGAATCGCGATGGAGAATTTATGAAACCCTTCCGACTTCGCCCTGCTGATGATGTGTTCGAGCATCGGCTTACCCGCAACGGGAAGAAGCGGTTTGGGACAATTTTCCGTGTGAGGCATGAGTCGTGTTCCCTTTCCTCCGGCCATGATCACGAACGTATTCGGTCTTTGAGAAGGAGCCAATATCTCGTCCCAAAGATAAAGCCCGACCACACTGCGTCGATCGTCCACAATCGGAAGTTGATGAATCTTATTCGCCTGCATCAACTGGATCACCATGTCTTTGCTCATTTGAGGTGTGACCACAAGAGATTCGCGGAATAGAATCGATTCGATAGGACTGTTTAAATCCAATCCACGCAGTAAACCGCGTCGAATATCTCCGTCCGTTATAGTTCCGATCAATTGATTGTTTTCGGAAACGATCAAAGCGATCTGCAAAGCGGACTCGTCCAAGTTTCGAATCACATCCTGAATCGAAGAAGTAAGAGGTAATAAAGCGTTGTGCCAAGTAGTGGTCATAATTTTCGTTTAGAAGGAAAGATCGAAGAATTTCTTTTTTAGAATTTGATCCAAGGAAATATTTTCTAAGACGTCCATAATCTTGGAAGTTGCGTTCCCTTCTCCGTATGGATTTTTAACGGTCGATATACCGTTTTGAAATTCTTTTGAATAAAGTTTCTCTATGGCGCGTAGGATTGAGGATTCTTCCGGTTCACAATCGATCACACTTTCCGCTTTCAATCGACCCTTTTGTCTTCCTCCGATATTCACGGTTCCTTTTTGAAACGTGGGGACTTCCAAAAGACCGCTGGAAGAATTTCCGATCACTCCGTCGATAAATCGAATACAAGAAAAATAACGTCTTTGACCTAAGGAAGTAAACGCGATCGAGTTTTTACGCGTCCCTACAAAATTATGAATCGATTGAATGATTTCCCGGCTCCCCGTGTCCGCGTTCGGAAGAGTGAATATGATCGAAATATCCGGCACTCGATCCAGAGCCTTTAACAATTCGTCGAACTGTTCCTTGGGAGACTTCGCATCCAAGGTCTCGGGATGAAACGTCACTAATAGATTTTTCGTTCCGAATTTAAAACCCATCGAAGTTTCCAAATCGGTTTGATTCATCAGATCCAAACTTCGAATGCTATCCACGCCGAGACCGCCTACGTTAAAAACTCGTTCCGGGTTCTCGCCCAATTGCATTACTCTTTTCTTATATTCTTCGGCGGCGGTAAAGTGAATATGAGACATCTTTGTGATGCTATGACGGATCGATTCGTCGAAAGCGCCTTCCGTGGTTTCTCCGCCGTGAATGTGAACGACTGGAATTTTCGCGATCATCGCCGCGGACACAGCCGAGAATATTTCGAATCGATCGCCCAAAACGACGATCAGATCCGGTTTTAAATCTTCCCAAACGTCCGCAAAGCCGATCGTTCCCATTCCGATCGATTTGGAAACGGAAGTTGCGGTGTCCGAACTCAAAAGCATCTCCACTTTTTTATCGATCTTAAAACCGTCCGCCTCGATCTCCCGATACGTTAAACCGAACTCGGGAGAAAGATGCATTCCCGTAGCTACGATTTGTAATTCGAGCTTGCTTGAATCCTGAATTTTTCGGATCAACAAACGGAGCAAACCGTATTCGGCTCTGGTTCCGGTAACGACGCAGATCTTTCTTCTCATAGATCGATCAATTCGTCCTCGGTGAAATCTCTATGAGCTTTTAAACCGACGATTTCATCCAGACGCATTGGAGAAATTCCGTTTCCCGGTCTTTTTGTAGTAAGATTTTCGTAAGAAAAAATTTCTCCCGAACGAATCGGCTGAGCCGCAACGAGAGACTTGCGCGCGATCGAAATATTTTTCGATTCGCTTTGGCTCGGTCTTTTGATTCCGTCGCCTAAAGACTGTTCTATATTACGAATCGATCGTATCATTGTTTTCAATTCTTCCGGCTCGAGGCTCGCTTTATGATCCGGTCCGGGCAACGTACGATCTAGGGTAAAATGTTTTTCGATTACGGATGCGCCTAACGCAACCGCGGCGATCGAAACTTCGATTCCGGATGTATGATCGGAATACCCCACTTTTACCTTGAAAGAATCCGCAATGGATCTCATCGCTAAAAGATTCACGTCCGAGAATGGCGTCGGATACTCCGTGTTACAATGTAATACGGTTATGTTCTCGCGTTTTGTTCCCGCTTTTTCCAAAACAAAAATTGCCGATTCGATTTCCGCCAACGTAGACATTCCGGAAGAAAGAATGATCGGCCTTCCGGACGCTCCGATTTTTCGGATATAGGGAAGATTGGTGATTTCACCCGAAGGAATTTTGTATCTGCTTAAGTTCAGTCCTTCCAAAAAGCTGAGACTTTGCAGATCGAATGCGGTGGAGAAAAATTCGATTTTTTTTTCGTTACAACGTTGTATTAGAATTTCATGATCTTTTTTCGACAATTCGAGTTTTTTTAACATTTCGAATTGGGACTCTTCTGAGCCTGTCGTGGCCGATTGATAATCCGCTTTTTTTGCGGATTTAGTGGCCAATCTTTTCGCCTCGAAAGTTTGAAACTTCACTACGTCCGCACCCGCATCGGAAGCCGCGTCGATCAACTTCAGAGCAAGGTTGATATCCCCGTTATGATTCACACCCGCTTCGGCGATAATTAAGGTTTTCATAATTTAGAGTTTTATTTTATACTTTGAAAATTCGGGAAGATCCGAAATCACCCTACTTCCCATAGCGACCAAACTGTTTGCGCCGATCGAAATCGTTTCCCGAACCACGGAACCGCTTCCGATGAACGAAGAGTCCCCCACCGAAACCTCTCCGTTTAAAATCGCGCCCGTGGAGATATGACAGTGATTTCCGATCTTAACGTCGTGTTCCAAAAGAACTTTGGAATTGATGATGCAGTTGTCTCCGATTTCGACGTTTGAATTTACGATTGTATGATGCATGATGATACAACCGTTTCCAATCTTAGAATGTTTCGAAACATACGCGATCGGTGAAACGATTACGGGCAATTCGAAACCGATCTCTTTCAAACGTCGAAAAATCCGAATTCTCGGCTCCGAATTTTTGATATGTCCTACGGTAACGATCGCACTTCCGCAATCTTTATGCAATTTTTCTAAATCTTGATCGGTTCCGATTACCTTGTAACCGAGAATTTCGGTTCCCAATTCCTGTTCCGAGCCGATCAAACCGACAATGGAATACTTCCCCTCGGATTCGATCACGTCGATACAAGATCGAGCATGCCCGCCCGCTCCGATCAGAATGATTGGTTTTTTCATTTATGATTTCGAAGTTAACAAACCGGATCCGCTCGGAATGTTGATCAATCGTTCTTCCAACGAAAGAGCGGTTGGAAGTTCCATTCTCGGGCAATCCGCAAAAGGTTTTAACGTATGAAGCAATCTCCAACAAGGTCGAGTCATCACACCGTTGTCGTTCGTTGTGGTAAGAATTTCATCTCGAGCGCCTGAAACATTCTCAGATAAAACCAAAGTTTGAAGCCAGTAATTGCTTTGAGAACCTTTCGGTTCCTCGAAAATAGATACTTCCGAAATGGAACTGAAAGATTCTTTATACTTTTGAAAAAGGTCCTTCTTTACTTTTAGAAATCCGGGCATTTGTTCGAGTTGAGCGCATCCCAAAGCCGCGTTGATATTCGGCATTCTATAATTGTAGCCGATCTCATCGTGCACGTATTCCCAACGATGTGGAATTTTTGCGGTGGTCGTTATGTGTTTCGCCCTCTTTGCGATTTCCGAATCATTGGTAAGAATCGCTCCGCCCCCGCCCGTTGTTATGGTTTTATTTCCGTTAAAGCTAAGAGTTCCTAAAAGTCCAAGAGTTCCGGTATGACGACCTTGATAATAACTGCCTAACGATTCCGCAGCGTCCTCGATGACTTCGATGTGAAAGTCGCGTCCAACCGAAAGAATTCCTTCGAGATCCACCGGATGTCCGAAAGTGTGCATCGGAACCATAGCACGAATGACTCTGCCTGTGGAAAGATTCACACACTGACCGTTTCTCATTTCGGTGATCGAAGAAAGATATTCTCGTACGGCTTTCGGATCCATACCCAAGGTTGTTTCTTCGCTTTCCACGAAATGAGGAATCGCTCCGCAATAGGAGACTCCGTTTGCGGTCGCTATAAACGTAAGAGAAGGAATCAATACTTCGTCGTTCTGTTTTACTCCGGCAAGTTTTAAAGCGATATGAAGAGCCGCAGTGCCGTTGACCACCGCAACCGCGTGTTTAGCTCCGGTAAAATCCGCCAACTCGGATTCGAAACGATCCACGAACTTGCCGACGGAAGAAACAAAACTCGTATCGATACATTCCTTCACATACCGCCATTCGTTTCCCGAAAAGGTCGGTTCGTGGAGTACAACGGAAGAATTCCCTACTACGTTTCGAATCGCTTTCACGATTCGATCCGATAACTGTGTAAAATCGGAAGACATTAAATATTATAAATATCTGTTTTATATTGAACGAGATTTTTCGGATCTAAAAACCATTCTACGGTTTCCGCCAAACCTTTGCGAAAACCGTCCAGGCCTCCGTAAGAAGGTTCCCAATTTAAAAGTTCTTTTGCTTTTTCATTGGAAGCCCACAATCTCTCTACTTCGCTTTTTTCGGGTCTCAATCTTTGATCGTCGGATTCGATTTCAACCTTCGCCTTCATCACTTCGGCGATCGTTTTCACGGTGTCACCGACCGAAATTTCATAATTACTTCCGAGATTGATGACCTGTCCTATGGATGACTCGGACTTCAGCGCGGCGATAAAACCGGAAACGGTATCTTTTACGAAATTAAAATCGCGGGTGGGATGAATGGCGCCTAACTTTATTTTTTCCTTTCCCTTTGCGATCTGCGTAATGATCGTCGGGATTACGGCTCTTGCGGATTGTCTTGGTCCGTATGTATTGAAAGGACGAATCACCGAAACCGGAGTGCCGAAGGAAGAATAAAAAGACATCGCGATCTGATCGGCTCCGATCTTACTCGCGGAATACGGCGACTGCCCTTGCAAAGGATGTTCTTCCGTAATCGGAACGAAACGTGCGGTTCCGTAAACTTCGCTTGTCGAAGTATGAATCACTTTGGAAACGTCCAAATCCTTCGCGGCTTGAACCACGTTCAACGTCCCTTTTACGTTCGTATCGACATACGTATCCGGAGAATGATACGAATACGGAATCGCGATCAAAGCGGCCAAGTGTAAAACGGAATCACATCCTTTCATAGCCGCACGGACTCCATTCGGATCTCGAACGTCGCCGGAAAAAACTTCGAACTTACCCTTTACGTCGGATCCACACGAATCCAACCAACCCCAAGAGTTAAAAGAATTATAAAGTACGAATGCTTTTACGTCGTAGCCCTGTCTTACCAGGGTTTCCGTCAGATGCGAACCGATAAAACCGTCCGCGCCGGTTACTAAGATTTTTTTCATAGTTCTTTGAGTCAGTGTTTAAAGATAAATTTATAAATTCCGAAAAGGATTCGAATCGGTCGAAAAATCGATTCCAACAAAAGAATCTGAAGATAGATCCAAGGAGTTCGAAGATTGAAATGCAAACCTTCCTCGATCCGAGTCGAATACGGCGCGAACGCCGGTTGAGTTGGAGCTAAAACTTGTACATGGGTCGAATTCAGTTTTTTCGCACCGTCCGTCGTATCGATTCTTCGAATCAATTCCTTGCAGGACGGATTGATATTCTTTACGCTGTCTTGATAGAGGGGTTTATACGTTCCACCGTTCGGGAAAAAACCGAAAAGAAGAATCTTCTTTACCTCACCCCCGCGATTTTTCCGCCGAGAATGCCATGTTCTATTGATGAAAAAAGCATAATCGCTATTTCTCAAAATCAAAGGAACAGTAAATAAATTCGCAATCTTCGGTCTTTGCCAAGAAATATAATTCGACCATCGAGGCAACAGATGCGATCCTTTTAGAAACGCCGTTGATCCTTCCCCGCTTTTCTGATCGTTAAGAGCAAACGCAAGATTCATTTGCCCCCATGCGTCTTGATGGAGACCCAATCCGTTATCACCGGGTAAAGAATAGCGAGCGCTGATTTCCCAAATCTTATAGTCGTCTCCGACGATCCCTTTCAGCGTTTCCCTGATCGATTCGTTTGTTAAAATCTCTTCCAATAAGGAATCCAAACGAGCATCAACACCGACTAACGATAACAAAACGGGTGCATTGGACGAGTAATCCTTTTGCGCAGACGAACTCTCGAACAAACGATCTACGATCTGTTCCAATTCTTTGTGTTTTTCTTCGGATAAAATCCTGGAACTTCCGACTGAAAACCCATCCACCTTGATGTTATTTACAACTCTATTCTCTTGCATAAAAGACTTCTTCAATTCTTGATTTTCGGAGAATCGAATTTATTTGGACGCGTTCTTCCGAATCGTTCCAGAAAGAGGTCCGGCATTAACGAAAGCAATCACAAACGGATGGATGAAATTTTTCTAATAAACAAAAACTTACTTAAGTGATTTGAGATACACTTTCCAATCCGCACTCCAGTCCTCGCTGGTGAGCGCGTATTTTTTTCGAAAAGAATCGATCGCTTGTTTGCGCTCCGAATTCTCCATCCAGGCGACTGGATCTTTTAAAAGTAAAACCGCTTCTTCCGTCAACGTATCGATGGAACGATGGACGATTCCGTTTCTTTCGAGAATTTCAAAATCAACTCTCGTCCACTCTTCTTCTTCGCAATAAAGTCGATTCCAAAAAACCAGAGTGGGAATTCCACCGGACAAACACTCGAGAAAACCGGTTCCGGGTTGATCCCAAAGGACGATCGAACAATCTTGAATCAAGTCGATCGTCAATCCCTTGTCATAAGTATAGGAAACCGTAATATACTCGTCGCCTATTTCCCGGAGCTTTCGATAGGTTTGTTCCATCAATGCAACGGTGAGAGTGTTGTACGGTTTTACAAATGCCTTCAGTTTTTTTTCACGAATGGATTCGGCCAACTCCAACATAGAATTCGAAAATTCTTCGATGACGTCTCTGCGGATGCTCGAAGCTCCTTGAGGCGCGCCCACAAAACGTTTCATCATCTGCGGCATCCAAAGAAGATCGTATGTCTTCGGCTCGCCGATCCTATATTGTTTCCAATATTTCTTACGTTCCGAGAGCCAAGGAGAAGGCATAGGAATACATTGAATGTGATTCAACTGAGATCCCTCATGCATGCGAGTCCAACCCCAGGTCAAAAATACGTCCGTTGCGGGCAACTCTATATCCAAAGCGGGACGATTGTCCTTATAATATCCGTAATGACCGCCGTGCTGTGCTTTGATGATCTTAAATCCGTTCGCTTTCGCATAGGCGATCGCATACGTAGAAAAAGTATCTCCGTCTCCGGAAGAAAGAATCGCCTTACGATCATTCTTGAAAAAACAATCGGAAGAAGCGGCGTAATTTTCGGTAAGTCTTTCCAAGAATTGGACCGGAAAATAAGTAATTAAAAATTTTCTAAATAACTCATCAGCCTTGAGAAAACGTTTTTCATTCAAGCCCATTTCGATAAAAAAATCGGACAAAAGAGAAGCCGAGTCCTTTGATAGATCGAAGATCCGTTCTCTTAAGTTTTGATCCTTATCAACGGCTGACAAGGACCATTTCGGCGTCATCAATCGGAAAGAGAATAGATACATCCCTCTCAATCTTAGGGCCGTTTCCGAATTTGCGAACGTAAGCACCGGAAATTTAGAAAACGGATAGAATCTTTTGAAAATCCTTTCCATTAAACCGATGAATCTATTACCGAGTTTAACGCCTTTGCCCAAGGCGAACAAATTATTCTTCGGTGCAATTTTACTATGAAGATTGAGACTTACTAACGTCGCTTCCGTATTCGAAGTAGAATGTAAATCCCAAATTTTAGATAAATAGAATATAAAAAATTCGTTAAATTCCGGTTCTGCAGTAATCAGCCTTTCAAATTCTTCCGGAGTTTGAATATCCTTCTCGGTTCGATTTTCGAACGAATACACGGAGATGGATTCCGCCTTTTCGGAGAGAAAAGAGCTTTGTAATCTCATCACCTGATTCCAGTAGAAATGAGTCAAAGGAAAGATCGCCCTTCTTACCAGAACGGCCAATGCGTTTCTCGGAACTGAATCCCCAACCTCCGAATGCAGTCTCTCTACGATTTCATCAATCAGATGATTGCAAGATTCCGAACAGATTTTCGAAAATCGTTCTATCGTTTCTTTCGGTATGATTACGCCGCGTCTACCTTCGAAAGAATGAAGTCCGATTTCGTTTTCCGAAACCGCTTCCGCACGAATGAATTTCTGATTTTGTTGCAAGACCCGATTCTCGCTTATCTCGACTTGAGTGGATAAATCCATCGACTATTTCAAACTTCGAATTTTAGGATCAACCAAGAGCCGACTTCGCCACCGAGATTTTGAGAAACCTGGTTTCTCTCCTGCTCCGTTATTTCCGAAATTTTCAGCCCCGACTTTTCAGCGATCGCCGACAAACTTGTTTTGGTCCATCGTGATTTCGGAATATCTGATTCCAATTCGGTTAAGTTGATCTTTCGATCCAAAAGTTTTCTTTCTAAGGTTTCAAGATTTTTATAGAATTGTTCCGGCGACTCGTTCATTACTTCTTTGCATTCTTTTTCGGTCGCATACGAACTGATCATCGCTGAAAAGTAACGAAGAATATAGCGGCACCAACTTTCGTCGAAGAAGTATTGTTTAAACGGAAGTTTCGAAAAGAAAGGATAATCCTTTTGAAAATATTTTCTTACGAATTGCTCCGCGTTGGGCGCAACGAGAAAAACGCTCTTGATACTCTTATGATTTTGTAAGAATTCTTTTAACTTTCCCTCGCCCTCTTCGTTTCCGAATCCGAGATGATTTAAAAAAAGCGCCTGGTTCGAATTGGGATCGGAGGTTTGATTTAACTTCCAAGGTCCTAAAGCGATTAAAAAGTTTTTCGGCTTTTTCGAAAGAACGGATTTAATTTTTCGGGAAAGTTTTCCGAAAACTCCGTAAAAATATTTCTTTAAGAATTTTTTGAGTTTAAATCCGAAACCGATCGAATGTGCATAATACGTATGATACGGTATTTCCTTGTCTTTGAACTTATCGATAAAGTCCTGACAATAAGGAGCGTATACGGAATAGTCTTTGTAAAAATTCGGATTATTCCGAGTTGAATACCAAATCGCAAGAGTATATCGGATCTTATCGGATGAAACGTTAGCCGTCGCTGAATGCAACAAATCTCCGGCGATCAACACCACCGTTCCCGCACCGCCGGTAACACGAATCGGCTGATCGAAATCTTCGGGAACAAACTCGTCATAGAAGTTGAACTGACCGATATTGTTCTGATGTTCGGTCGACCTAAAGTTAGGCGCAACACGTCGATTCAATTCAAGATATCTCTTATGTGATTTCGGCAAAAGACGAATCGGCGCATTTTCCTCGTCCACATCCACCAGATAGACGAAAGAGTTAATCATAAAATCGCCGGATTGAATCGCACGAAGTGGATGATCCGAGAAGCCGGATGTGTCCGCGTGAAAGTTTCCCGGTTCTCCGAGCGTTCCAGGATAAACACATGCAATCGCGGAATTATGAAGACTCAACTTTTCACTTCCCAACAACTGTCCGTTTACCGAAAGCAAACTTTCGTTTTCAAGCGCATCGACGAAATTCTGAGAATACTTCGGAGCGATCACGGTCGAACGTTTTGCGAATAGATAATTCTTTTTGAAATCGGATATGTCCGAACTTTCGAAAATGTAATTTCTTGCGTTACCGCTCAACCCCGTTTTGAACTTGGGGGGATTCTTCGGATCGATCTTGGATTGAAAGGAAGGAAAATAAGTATCGCATTCTTCCTTTAATTTTCGAACCTGATCCGTTGAGAATACACGACCGGGTTTTAATACTAGATATCCGTTCGTTTCGAAAGATGCGATTTCTTCTTTTGTTAACAACATTTCTTTCATATAAAATTTCCGTTAAACGATTTTATTCTCGAGATAACCGATATCTTCCACTTCGACCTTGACCGTCGTTCCCCTTTCGACTTTCAGTTTAGGACCGGGAGTTCCCGTCGAAATAACGTCGAAAGGATGGAGCGTCATAAAATCGGATATATAAGAAATCAAATCCGGCATTTTATGAATCATCTGTCTCGTATTACCCTGTTGCACTAAGTTTCCGTCGCAATAAGTTCGAATGTCGAACTCGCGAAGTCCATTCTCCAATAGAATAAACGGACCCATGGGCAACAACCCATCGGAGGATTTGCGAATCGCGGCATTGGATTCAGGAGGCGTGGTATCCCGCGCTGAAAAATCGTTGCAAATCGTATAACCTAAGATGGAAGCTTTCGCTTCTTCAACGCTCGCATTCTTCAGTTTTTTACCGATGACGACGGCAACCTCGCCTTCGGGTATCAGAGAACCGATTCTTTTGGAAAGCACAAGAGGTTCCAAGTGCGGCAATGGTGCGTTACTCGCCATTAAGAAAAACGAAATGTGTTTCTCTTCGGGTTCATCGGCCGATGGATAATTCTTTCCGATTCCGATCAACTTTCCCGCTTCGAACGGAATCTGAAAACGAACGTCCTTAGATAATAAAAAATCCCCGGTTTTCTGAAAACCTTTCTCGTAATCTCCGATAAGACGTTCGAATTTTTCCGGATTGGAGAGATCCGGTGATACAAAAACGGATTCCCCGTTTAAACTTACTCGCCCTATCAATGATTTCAAATCAATAACCCTTACTTTTTATGATAGATCTAACTATGTCGAAGATCTGATAATGAAATTTTGAAACGTCTTCCGCAAAATTGCGATACATTCCGGTTTTATAATATCTATAAAGATTTCTGAATATCTTTTCGGCTTCGATATAAAGCGCACCGTAAAGAAGATTTTTCGCAAAGTCCGGCTTCGAATCGGCACCGTATATGGATTCGAAAAAACCGAGATTATTCTCCAAATCCTTTGCGAGTCTCTCCGATTTTCCGAAAAAGGTAGTTCTTGTAAAGGTCAAACCCAAACATACAAACGGGTTTCCTATTCTTAAGTAATCCAAATCGATAGCGGACAAAACGGAATCAAATCCGATAATCACATTTCGAGGATGAAGATCAACGTGTGTGATTCTTTTTTCATGGCTTTCGTTCCAGAGAATCAAACGTTCTACTTCCTCGAAAACCGTCTCAAAGTTTTCCTGAACGTCCCGCCACTGTTCGCCTTTTTCTTCTTCGAGCTTTTCTTGAATGAACCTTTTATTCTTATGCGTTTCTTCCAAAGAATACGGAGCGGTTAAGTATATTCTAATATTAGGAATTTCGGATTCCAGTTTGGAAACCGGAAAAGAATGCAACAGTTTAGAAAACGAAATCAATCGTTCGAGATCGGCTTTGTCTTCCGTAACGGAGTATTCCCTACCTTCGATAAAATGAAACAAACGTAACGAGCCTTGATTCAAAAGACTCACGTAGTTTCCGTTGATGGAAGGGATCGTTTCCTCTACATTCATTCCGCTTTTTCGTAAAACCCCGGTCGATCTTCCGATCGCCTCGAGTTTGACGGTTGCGTCTTCGATTCCGTAGAAATCGTTCAACGCTTGATTGAACTTTAATATATATTTCCGATCCTCGGTCCGGATGAGAAAAAGCTGATTGTTTACGTGAAAGGAAAACTGAAGAGGTTCGACCGAGATTATATTTCCTAAATGTCCGTATTCCCGACTTAGAAGTGGAATTAGATCGCGGTTTTCCAGCTTCATAGAAGGCGTTTAAATGGAAAGACTCATTCCGCCGTCGACGTTGATGGAGGTTCCGGTAAGATAGTCCGCTTGTTCGGAACATAAAAATCGAACCAGCTTACCGACTTCCTCGGCGTCTCCTATTTTTCCCTTGGGAATTTTACTGAGGCTGATCCTTTCGGATTCTTCAAAACTGATGCCGAGTTCCGTCGCTCTTTGAGTGATCCGTTGTTTGGTTCGGGAAGTCAGAATGGAACCCGGTTGAACCATGTGAACGTTAATATTATGTTTTGCTAAATCTCTTGAGACGCTTTTGTGTAATCCTAAAAAACCGGATCGTATAAAATTGGATAAATCCAAATTTTCGATCGGTTCTTTGGCCGCAATGGATCCGATCGTCACAACTCTTCCCCATTTATTTTTGATCATATCGGCGCTGAATTCTCGAATCGCTCGAATGACCGGCATCGCAAACGTATTGAAACCCTGTAACCAATCCTCATCGGACAAAGTCGTTAGTTTTCCGGCCTTCGGACCGCCGTTACTGTTTACTAAAATATCCACGTTTCCCCAGGTTGTATTCACGAATTTATTGATTTCATGAATGGCTTTGGGTTCGCCGATATCGCTTACAAAGGAGAGAATATCGTTCGGAAACCGTTCGCTTAACGTGCGTTTGGCGTTATCCAATTTTTGTTCGCTCCGAGAAACGATACAAACACGATTTCCATCTTCAAGAAGGGACTTCGCACATGCGTAACCGATCCCCTCGCTCGCTCCAATTACTAATGCAGTACGTTTCAAACGATCAATCCTCTGGTTGACAACCATTCCGCGTAGAGAAAATCCTCTTCCGTATCTATGTTAACGGATCTCTGCCAAGACATCACCCACGCGCGACAATCTTTTCCCTTAAACGATTCGCCTTGCAATATCTCGCTTTTGGTGAGATAAATCGCGCCGTTCCGAATATACATAGGTTTCAATTCTTGGCGTCTTTGATTTTCATACGCTTCGCAAAACGGAGGATCGATCAAACGATCCCCTTCCAAATACTTCATACGCGCCGGATGATAGGCGCCGACGTCGACCACGCTGATGACGCTGTCCGCTTTGCTGGATTCAAGCAGTGAAATCGCTCCGTCAATGTCCTCGCTTTTACGAAAAGGTGCGGTCGGTTGAAGCATTAGAATTGCGTCATATTGTTCGCCTTGAGACTCCATAAACTTTTTTGCATGAAGTACGGCATACATCGGACTGATTACGTCGTTCGCCAAATCTGCCGGTCTAACAAAGGGAACGTTCGCTCCGGATTTTTTCGCGAACTCAGCGATGTCGTCGCTGTCCGTGGACACGATGAAGTTCGTAAGATTTTTTGCGTTTTTAGCCGCATCAATGCTATAACGAATCAAAGGAATTCCATCCAGCGGCTTTAAGTTTTTACCGGGAACCCCTTTCGATCCTCCCCGAGCAACAATCACACCTAATACTTTCAAAACGACTTTCCCCTTATTCGCCTTAATTAAAGAATCACGTCTTCCCAGTTATAAACCGGAGCGCCGTCTCGGAAGGAAGCGAATCGACCTCTGTAATAATCTCGATTCAACAATTCTTCATGAGTAAGAGCGCGGAATTGAGCTCCTAAACTGATTTCCCAATCCGGAAATTCTTTTTTGATTCTTTCCATTCTTTCGAACTTGGGCAATTTTGAAAATTCAACCAGCTCCGTTAATTCTTTCGGATTCACCGATACCGGACCGTCCTTTGTTTCAGTCGGACCAAGCACGGTAAAATGTCGTTCAATACAATCCGCGCCTAACGCGAGTGCGATCTTCGAAGCGGTCAAACCGGTATCCGCGATCTTCGTATGATCGGAAAATCCGACACGACTCGTAAATCGTCTCAGATAATTCATTCTTCTTAAGTTCAAATCCTTGATCGGAGTCGGATAAATGGTTACACAATGAAGAAAGGTATAATCGCTTCCTTCTAAAATTTCATTCGCGTATTCGATCTCTGCGTCCCTGGTCGCGCCGGTGGAAACGTAAATTTTCTTCCAGACCTTCTTTACGTCCCTGAGTAACGGATATGAAGAACAATCGTAACTTGCGATTTTCACCGCTTGAAACCCCATGTCCTTAACGTCGGTAACGCTATCTCTTGTAAAAACGGTCGTCATCGGAGAGATTCCGGCTCTCAAACATTCGTCGACGAACCATTGTTCCGTTTCCAGATTCAAATCCAATTTTTTCAGTCGCTCTTGTTCGGGTTCGAAAGGACGTTTGATCGTTTTAGTGATTCCGTTTTCGGTAATCCCAAGATCGAATCTCTCTCGATGAGTCAGTTCTTTGGAACGGATCGCTTGAATTTTACAATAATTCGCGCCGGTTTTCGCGGCTTCATGGATCATGCTTTTCAGAATTTCACGATCGCCGTTGTGATTTTGGCAACACTCTGCAATGATATCTGCGTTTGTCATTTTTTACCTTCGGTTTCTTACGGAGAACGGCGCAATCGCTTCGACTCTCCGCCTAATTTATGTTATAGATTCTATAAATTTCTGAACCACGAACTCGCGGGTCTTGAGCAAGGCTTCTTTAGAATTACCGCCGACATGAGAAGTAATCGCTAAATTGTGGTTATTTTTGGAATATTCGATCAATGGATTATCGGAAGGAGTTTTCTCGTTCCAAGAGGAATCGTTATCGAGAACATCCAACGCGGCTCCCGCAATTTTTCCGGACTTCAAAGAACGAAGCAAAGCGGATTCGTCCACAAGCTCCCCTCTCGAAGTATTTACGAAAAAAACGTTCGGCTTCATGAGGTTAAATTCATTCTCCCCGATCATCCGAACGTTTTCGGGAGAATAACTCGCCATCAAGCTGATCGTATCGGAATTTTTTAAGAGAAACTCCAGTTCGACTTTTTCTTCAACGGGTAGTTGAGAAAGTTGCATGGAATCGGCGTCATAGATAAGACAACGCATCCGAAACGCACGAGCGTATTCTCTTACTATTTTTCCCAATCTTCCGTAGCCTATGATTCCGATCGTTTTTCCGCTTAGTTCAAAGGTATCGATTTCGGAACGATTCCATTTGTCGTTACGGACATTGTTTATGAGTTTTTTATAATCTTTGAATAGAGAAAGAATCAAAAGCCAAGCGTGTTCCGCCGTACTTGTAATCGAACTTAAGAAGTCGACCTCACCTTTTAAACTGAGGACTCGAATACCGTTCGTCTCGCAGGCTTTTAGATCGATATGATTCAAACCCGTTGTGGGAGTAATGATCGTTCTGAGATTTTTGAATTTTTCCAAGTCGCGCGCGTTCAACTCGATTCCGAGTCCGATAAAGACCGCGTCGGGTTCAAGCTTAAGAATCAAATCCGTTTTGTTCGAGTTATCGTTTTTATCTAAAAAAACTTCGCCGTATTTACGCAGTTCTTCAAGACTGAACGTCGGATAATTCCAACTTTCAAGAACCAGTATTTTTAATTTCGGATTCATCTGAGTCAAGAAATCGAAAGAAGTTTATACGCCTTCGCTCTCGTTTCTTCTGCGTTCCATACTCAACGTTAGGTAGGTCGCGCCTTTTTTCGAACTCACGATATCCTCGCTATAAAACAATCTCCACGCGTCGTATATGATAGGATTCTCGTTCATTCTGCGAATCATATCGAAAACTTGAATTTTCTCGAAGGATTTATGATTGTTTAGAAACAACACACAATCGATTCCGTTAAATCCCTCGGGAATTTTTACGACTTCAAAACCTTCACTGCGAATATCGGAATCGTTCGCGACCGGATCAAAAACCAAAACTTGCCCCACGGATTCCTTCAGAAATTTTGCGACGGCAAGCGCGGAAGAATCCCGTATGTCTCCGGTTTCGGGTTCTCCCTTAAAAGCAAGACCACAAATTAGTAATTTAGATTCTTTGAATGTCTTTCCGGCCTTTTCAAGCGCGCCGAGAACCTGACTTACCAAATAAGGGTGCATACTCTCGTTGATCTTTCGAGAATTCACGAAAACGGAGGGATCGAATTTCAACTGATCGGACAAGGAAGCGAATATAAAAGAATCCTTGGTCAGACAAGGACCTCCCACCCCGGGACTCGGATAAGGAACTCTGTCGCGTGGATATCCTTCGTTAGCCGCGCTTATCAAACGTTCCACGTCTAAGTTGTAACTTCCCGCAATCTGGGCGATTTGATTTGAATAAGCGAAAATATAATCTCGATAAGTGTTGTTGATCAGCTTTACCATTTCCGCCGCTTCCAAAGATTCCACGCGGATAATCGTATTCGTAAGATCTCTAAAGATCGCCGCGGTCGCTTCCACCGAATCGCTGTCGAACCCGCCTATAATCTGAGGAAGACTCCGTAATTCTTTTAGCGCGCGACCTTCGGCGGTTCTTTCCGGAGCAAACGCAAGATGAAAATCCACACCGCACTTTAAGCCGCTGATTTGTTCGATCTTTTTCAAAACGATAGTCCGACTGACTCCGACCGGTATCGTTGAACGAAGAATCACCAAACTGCCGCGACGAATACTGTGTCCGACTTTTTCGCAGGCGTCGTAAATGTAACTCAGATCCGGTTCTTTCGTTCCCTTCTTGATCGGCGTTCCGACCGTGATGATAAAAACGTCCCCGTTTGCGGGAATCTTATCGCTTACAAAAAAATTCTTATTGATGACTTCTCGAATCAATTCTTCCAAACCGACTTCGTGAATGTATGAATTACCTTCGTTTAAGGATTTAATCCGGGCCGGATCGATCTCCACTCCGGTTACGTTGAATCCCGCGTCGGCCAAGGTAGCCGCGAGCGTTAAACCGACATAGCCTAATCCGATAACGACAAGATGTCTATGTGTCGCGACTTTTTGCTCCCAGAGTTGATGATACTCGATCACACGAACGGGAACACGATTCGAATCGACAAGAACGATCTTACTCAGAAATTTTTTGCTCTTGCGATTTCTTTTTAAAAGTTCGTTCGGGAGTTTTTGAATGATCTGATTGATCGAAAGATCAGACTCGAAATAAATCGGATTCGGCTCCATCATATCGGAGGCTTTCAAATCCAAATGACGATGTTTTACGATCGCCTTGCGAATATCTCCGTCGGAAATCGTACCGATCAACTTTTTATTTTCGTCGACGACCAATGCGATTCCTACCGGAAGATTCTCCAAGGCCGCTTCGTTAAATATATTGTAAACTTCCATCAGGGAAGTTTTCGTATCACAGATTAATTTATGAATATTCAATCAATTCTCCAAAAGATATTCTGCGGCTCTTAGATGACCGTTCATTTCTATAGAAAGAATACTTTCCTGAAAACGATCCCAGATCGTCTTTTCGAAGTACGTCTTTGATCCGAATTCCAACGCATCGTCTAAACTTTTCGAAGAGTAACCGATGCCCAATTTCGAAACCGTTTCCGCGTTGTGTTCTATTTCCGAATTTCCGTTCGATTCTATCGTAACCATCGGAATGCCGAACTGCACACAGTCGGTAATCAGTCCGATTCCCGGTCGACCAACGACCAATCTCAGAGACGAAAACGCCTCGGGAGTAAATTTAAAAGATCGAATATACGGATTTTCTAACGTTTTACCGAAATTCCGAAACAACACATCGTCAAGATAAACCGTTATTTTCTGATCCGCGAGTCTTTCGATCAAAGAAGCAACACGAGTTCGATCCGCGCTTCCGGCTCCCAAGGAAAGCAGGACGGAGTTTCGTTCGCCAAATCCCTTGTTTCTTTCGGAAAATTCGTCGCAAAAGAAAGGAAGTTTAACCGGTATCGTCATCCACTCCAGACTAGGCATATGAAAATAACGATTGCAGATCATTTTAGGTTTTTTGAGTTTTAAAAGTTCCGTTTCCTTTGAGACAAGCGAGATATCTATGCCGTTTTTACTCTGCGCAAATACGTCGGACCAAAGAAAAGATCCCATCAGAGTAGCCTTTGTTTGATTTAAAATTGCGGGATAGTTGTCGGAGATAATCTTACGTTCTTCTAATATTTCTTTAGGAAGACGTTCCGTCCATCGAAACGCATTCTCATAATTTTCATTCGGAGAACCGATCGACTCAAACGGCTCCGTAATCACTTGGAGTCCGTATCTTTTTATGAAATCGCCTTTGACTAAATATTCTTTTTGAGCGTTTCCGGTAACGACGACGATCTTCGGGTTATCCGATAACAGATGGAGCTTTTCAATTACGGAACCGACCCGTTTGATATGACCGAAGCCGTTGTTACAAGCTATGAATAGAAAGTCCCGCATCGGAATCGTATTAAACGAAAGCTCTAAACAAAAATATCCTGATAAGAACCTACTCTGTGAATTTTCCCGTTTTTCAATTCGATTACTTTATCACAATTCTGAATCGTGCTCAACCTATGAGCGATCATAATGATCGTAAGATCCTTGCTCAATGCTTGAATCGAATCGATTACAGCTTTTTCGGTTTCCGAATCCAAAGCGCTCGTAGCCTCGTCGAAAAATATAACCGAGGCTTCCTTGTATAAGGCGCGGGCAATTCCCAATCGTTGTCTCTGACCGCCGGAAAGCCTTACACCCTTCTCTCCCGCATTTGCAAGATAACCTTTCGGTAAGGATTCTATATATTCTGAAATCTGCGCATTCTTTGCGGCTTGTTTGACTTTTTCCATATCGATCTCATCGGAATTTATACCGAAAGCGATGTTTTCCGCGATCGTAGTATCGGAAATATAAATCGATTGTGGAACGTTTGCGATACAAGATTGCCAAGAACGAAGATTGTCCGAATCGATTCGAACCCCGTCCACAAATATAGCGCCTTGACTCGGAACCAGCAATCCCATCAAAACGTCGATCAACGTACTCTTTCCGCTACCGGTCTCACCGATGATTCCTACCCGTTCGCCCTTTTTGATCTCAAGAGCGACGTGTTCCAAGTTGATCGTAGAAGATGTAACGTATTGAAAACTCAGATCTTGGATCGAAATCTTTTCGCGAAAAGAAATCGGTTCGGCCTTAGGTAGATAAGAATACGCGGGAAGCGGTTGATCCAACAGGGCAAGAACGTCGTTGATGATCGGAATGGAAGAACGAAGACTTGTCCAACTTTGAAAACCTTGTTGAACGATCGGCATCAGTCTTTGAACTCCGAGTACGATCGAACCGAGTAGAGGCAAAGAAGATTCGATTCCGCCGGAATTTAAACTCGCTTGATAGGAAAGAAAAGCGACGATCGTCAACGCCAATGTCTCGAACATATATCTCGGACTCGCGCCCGTAAAAGTCGTAACCGCAGAAGCGATTCTTAACTTTTGATCCGATTCCCGAAAAAGCTCCGTATAAAATTTTTGATTTCCGTCCAGAAGAATTTCTCGAACTCCTCCGATTCCTTCCTGCAAGTGTTTCAGAACTCTCGCGTGTTCTTCCGCTTCCACATGTCCGTTCGCCAACAATCGTTTCCTAGCGAACAATGCCATCAGAGAATATAAACCGCCGAAACAAAAAAGACCCACACCTACGATCAACGGATCCAACTGAACCAGAAACGCGAAGATCACGATCGCCATCAGGATCGTAGTAATGATATGGATTACGGGAAGAATCACCGTGCCGATCATTCTTTTCGCTTTGATGAGAATTCCGGAAACAACCTCGCTACTGTTTCTGGAAATATGCACTTGATACGGTTGATACAAGGTTCGATTGTAAATGTTAATGCTCAGATCGTTTCCCGTTTCGAAGGAAAACTTCGTACTAAACCACAACAGATACAAACGTGTGATTCCTGAAACGATCACCGCGCCCACAAAAAGTAAGGTAAAAGGAAGAATGATCGTCTTCGGATCCGAATAACCCAATTGAAAAAGATATTCTTTCAGCCAAGACTGCTGAAATAATATCTCGGGTTTTGTGATCACAGTGATAAAAGGAAGGATGGACCCGATCGCAAAAATTTCGCTAATAGAAGATAAAAAAATCAAAAAGATGAGGAATAGAAATTCCTTTTTTCTTCTCGGGGTAAGATGTCCCCAAAGACGTATTAATAAACGGTTTAACATAAAATCCTAATTCTATTTTACCTGAGAAACAAAATCCTCGAACGCGGATCGAATTCCTTCCCTCAGTTCCACCTGATGTTTCCAACCCATCTTGTGAAGTTTGGAAACGTCCAAAAGTTTACGAGGAGTCCCGTCCGGCTTCGTAAGATCAAAGGTCAAAAGACCTTGATAGCCCACTACATCCTTAACCGTTTCCGCAAGTTCTCGGATGCTCACCTCGATGCCGCTTCCTACGTTCACGTGTTCTCCGCCTTTTGCGTCGCCGGTCGCGTCGTAATTCTTCATCAAAAAGACGCAGGCGCGAGCCATGTCGTCCGAATATAAGAATTCTCTTAAGGGTTTGCCGGTTCCCCAAACGACGACCTCGGGAAGATTTTGTTTTTTCGCCTCGTAAAATCGGCGGATCAACGCGGGAAGTACGTGGGAATTCTCCGGATGATAATTGTCTCCGGGTCCGTAAAGATTGGTAGGCATCACGGAAATGAAATTCGTACCATATTGACGATTGTAACTCTGACACATAACGATGCCCGCGATCTTTGCGACCGCATAAGGTTCGTTCGTCGGCTCGAGTTTTCCGTCGAGAAGTTGACCCTCGTCCATAGGTTGTTGCGCGAACTTCGGATAAATGCAGGAAGAACCCAAGAAGACCAATTTCTTAACTTGAAAACGATAACAAGCGTCTATGATATTATTCTGAATTTGCAGATTTGAAAAAATGAATTCGGCGGGATATGTGTTGTTCGCGTGAATCCCTCCGACCTTTGCGGCCGCGAGAAAAACGTAGTCCGGTTTTTCCTTCTCGAAGAATTCGTTGACCTTCGATTGTTCCGTAAGATCCAACTCGGAATGCGACTTACCGATGATGTTCTCGTAACCTTCTTTTTTTAAGACGCGTTCAATCGCGGAACCTACGAGACCTCTGTGACCCGCGATGTAGATTTTGGAATTTTTATCCATCGCTATTCTTCCCCGACTTCCTTCTTCAACTCTTCGATCTCTTTTCGAATCTGTTCGTATTCCTGCATCTTCACTTTTAAATAACGAACCGTAATGATCGCCTTCTCTTCGATGCCCATCGGAGTTAAAAAGTAAGCGTACGCGAGTTTGTTCTTGCTGTTCTTAAAGTTCTTGGCCTTGATCCAACCCTTGTCCATCAAAGCCTTGAGACAATAGTTCACTTTCCCCAAGCTAATCCCTAAGATTTCGGAGATTTCTCTCTGATTGACTTCGGGATTTTCTTCCAAGATTCTCAGAAGTTTGTGTCTTAACGCGTCATCCATGGGAACACCAAAAAAAAGAAGGAGGAGATTCGAGAAAAACGGAATCGAACGGAAACTTTTGGCATAGCTTCGCCGGGTCAATCCCAGAATTGGAAAATCTTGACTCATAAAAAGACCGCAAAGGGCTTCTGTCAAGAAAATTTGTTCAACTCTTGAACAGACAAAAACCCATGAAATTCCTTATTTCCAAGCGGTTTTGAATCGATTCTTTTTTAGGAAGAATTCTTTCCAGGCACGGAGAATCCAATTTGGAAACGATGATTTCTCGGAAGCAAAGAATTTCAAACTCGGGAAATCAAATACAAGTTTTGAAAAAGTTCAGAGGGGCGCGACACAGAGAACGAACAACCCTATCGATTCTTCTGGGTTTGAAAAATAAGCATCACCTCAAACCATTCCAAACAATCTGCAACACTTCTCAAGCAACCAAACGATTCCTTCTTCAAAAACAAAGTCGCTTAGGTACTAAACAAGGTACACAAGAAGACGATGGAACCTGGATCTATTTTGTAATATCAAGATATTCTTACCTGAGAGCAGAACTCGAAAAGCAGAACGAAACCTTTTGAAAAATTACAACGCGCACCCGAGAATCCAATCGAACCAAGGTCCGATCACTTTCATTCTATATAACAAACCTCTTAATTCATAAATCCGACTTTCATCGTTAGAGCATTCATTCTAAGTTAGGAGATCATTTTAAACCTCGTTTCAGTTTTTTCTTGCAGAAAGAATTCTTCGAACAAACTATATCCAATTTCTGCCCCGTAATTTCAGGAGATTCTAAACACTATGGCCGATTCCTCTATTGTCCAAAAACTGGACGCAAGGCTTATCGAAGACGGTATTCTCGATAAAGCTTTCGAAGATGATTATTCACTCGTTCACCAAAAACTCAACGAAGAGTTTCGTAAGACCGGTAGATCCGCTCAACCCGAAGCGAACTTCGAACTCGGAGATAAGATTCTCAGAGAATGGCTTCACGGTCTCGCCCGCCAAGGAGCTTCTCAGGATAAACTCACGAGTTATCTGCGTTGCGGACTCGCTCATCTTTCTTATGACTTCATCGAATCCGCGAACGAAGGAATGGAAACTTCCGATATCGACGAACTGATCGGTCGTGCCTTGGTTTCGTTTAAGAATCGTGACTTTGAAAAATCCTTCTTCCGTTCGAACGAAGGTGATAAGGCGGTTGTTGAAAGAGTGGCGGCGAAGAAAAAAGCGGCCGTAAAGAAAGCCGCTAAGAAAAAGGCTGCAAAAAAGAAAGCGGCAAAGAAAAAAGTCGCCAAGAAGAAATCCGCGCCTAAAAAGAAAAAGACCGCGAAAAAGAAAGTGGCTAAGAAGAAGGTAGCGAAGAAAAAAGCTCCTAAAAAAACAGCCAAGAAGAAGACGGCTAAAAAGAAAACTGCCAAGAAAAAAACGAAAAAGAGATAAGAAGACGTCTAACAACGTTTAAACTTTTTCGTTCTTCTAATAAACACCTTGAGGTCGTGTTTTCAAACGCAAAAACCTCAGGGTGTTTCTCATCCCACCGATCGCCTCTCTCGATCTTTTCTCTTTTCTCTTCTCAAAAATCACACGATTCTCCAGAAAAGAAAATTCTTCTTAACGTTCTTGGAATATTAGGAAAGAATCTTACGATTTTTCAATTCTTCTCGGACCTCGGGCTCGGAAACGTAACGTTCCAACGCCTCGGCGACCATAGGAGAATGAAGATTGTAATTCTCCGTTAAGATCATAAAATGCGAACCGACCCAACTTTCGCTGGAGAGGATTTCCGCCACCGCCAAGGAATGAAATTCTTTCGGCTCGGTTCGGATTCTTTCGTAGGATTTTACCCAAAGATACAAGGCGGAATTTCCGTTGAAATCGCCGGGACGAACCAGAGCGATCTCGTCCCAAGGAAGTGTAACGTTCCATCGTTTTCTTCCGATCGTAAATCCTTCGTAGTCGAATCGAATGAAGCCGACCGGTATTTTTCGAAAAGCGACCAGGACCATCAACACGATTCCGATTCCACAAATCAAACCCGCCAAGACGCGAAAGACGAGCGGATATTCGTTTCCGAAAATAAGAAGAACGGCCCCGACGATAACCAACGAAACGGACAGGATCAGAATTCTCAACCGAGAAGGTCGGATCTCAACTCCTCCGATCACATGAACGGAAAGACCTTGAAACTTACTTTCCTTTCTCTTACGAATCACGGTTCGAATCGCAACTCCGGCGCAAAGACCGAAGAACGTAAGAGTCACAATTCCTACCTTTGGATTTTTGGGAAGAATCACGATTCCCATAACGACGAACGCGAGGCCGATTCCGACGAGAACCCAATCCCGAATGGTGGGTTTTAGATTTTGATACGCGGGTTTTGAATCTTTCATAAGAGTTTGAATCGAATCGAGGAGATCATTTTATACAACCAAATCGCTCTTAGAATTTTCGCAAATTAAAGTTAGACGAAACCGAAGTTCTTAAAAACGACTTAACACAAGTTTCGATAAATCCGTTCTATTCCAAAGAACATCAGTCGTTCAATCCCTTACCTT
This sequence comes from Leptospira barantonii, assembly GCF_002811925.1. Classification (NCBI taxonomy): domain Bacteria; kingdom Pseudomonadati; phylum Spirochaetota; class Leptospiria; order Leptospirales; family Leptospiraceae; genus Leptospira; species Leptospira barantonii. Next base: position 475,643 of record NZ_NPDS01000002.1, on the reverse strand, counting down.
TGAAGATTTGTTGCATCGATTTTTCGATTCTGGATTCGCGAGTTTTGGATTGTTTCGGAGCCGCGAAGTGAAGAAGATAAGCCCTTTGTCTTCCCGGGGTCAGTGCCTCGAAGGCGGTTTTCAATTCGGGAATCTCTTTCAATTTGTTTTTGAATTCATCCGGCATTTTGAATTCTTCCGTTTTTTTAAGAGTCACTTTCAAACCGGATTTTTCCACCGCTATTGCTTCTTGAATGTATGCTTTTATAACCGATTTCATCTTCGTAATTTCTTTCACATCGGTAAAACGAATCTGCCGAGCCGACTGAACGTTCTTCGTCTGCTGAACAAGAATGCCTTGCGGATCTTTCAACAACGCGCCCTTAAAAAATAAATAAGCGCAGTATTCCTTAAAAACATGAATGAGAACCACGTTGTTTTCCTGAAACGTGTAACAAGGAACTCCCCATTTCAGATCCTCTTCGAGTTTACAACCGAGAACGATCTCCCTCATTTTTATCAATTCTTTCTGCCAGTTTTTGTCTTTGTTTATGTATGTATCGACTTTCGGATTTTTTTGAGCCATGTATCTCTCTGATTTGAATTGTATTCGTTCGTAAAAATTGAAACGGACGTCTTCGATCGTCTAACCCGCGTTCAAACGTTTTCGGGTTTGATAATGCGACATCGTATAAACCGGCGTCCGACCGTGGCATATTATAAAAATTATATATTAAAACTTGTCATTTATTTTTTAAGAATCCGCCCCTCTTCCCCCGCTTCGCCAAAAAATCCGTAAGCGTCCGTTTCCTCAGTCCGTGACTACAAATTCCGAACCTTAGCTACAAACCCGGATTCAGGCTCGGAACGGGGCTTTTCAGGTCCATTCTCCTCACTGGCACAAGATCAAAAAGAGTGCTAAATTTTTTATAAAAGAATGGAACTTTTTAAACATTTTAGCACTCTAATATCCAGATTGCTAATAGAGGTAAAATAAAAATATGAACGAATTTAGAATCTTTGAAGACTTTCATAAACTACAAAACCGGTTTTCGAGCCTATGGGATCAATTTCCCGCAAACGGTGGAAGCGCCTATCCGACTCTGAATATCCACAAGGGAACGGACGCCATTACGATCACCGCTTTGGTTCCCGGAATCGACACGAATTCTTTGGAGATTACCGTGAGCGGCAACCAACTTAGACTCGAAGGCGAAGCCCCGGTAAACAAACCGCAGGACTCTTACAACACAAATCGTGTGGAAAGATATCACGGAAAGTTTCGCAGAACCTTGGAACTTCCTGCGGAAGTGGATTCCGAGAAAACCACCGCAGAATTTAGAAACGGAGTTTTGGTTCTTACGCTCCCGATCCGGGAAAGTGTTAAACCGCGTAAGATCCAAGTTCAGACCAAATAACAACGATTAGGAGAATCACGATGACAAACGCAGTATTGAACAAAGAAAATCACACAACCGAGGAGAATCAAAATTCTCAGGAAGTAAAAAAGGAAAGAACGAGAATCCTTACGCCAAGAGTGGACGTTTATTCGGACGAAACGAATATCTATCTCTACGCGGATCTTCCTGGCGTGGAGGAAAAGGACGTTCAAGTTCAGATCGAAAAGGATCAACTGACCATCTCGGGCAAAACCTCCGAGAAAGATATTTCCGGTGAACTGAGATATTCGGAATACAGGACCGGCGAATACAAGAGATCCTTTACTCTAACCGAATCGGTCGAAGAGGATCAAATCTCCGCGGTTTACAAGAATGGGGTTTTGAATCTGATTCTTCCCAAGAGAAAACCTCACACGAAAAAAATAGAAGTTCGTTCCGAGTAATCGTTCCATCCTTCGGTGGACGTTATACTACCTGAAGTCTAAAACCCTACATTCAAACCCCGGAACTCCGGGGCTTTTTTTTTGAAATCAGGATTGCGCTCCATAAGCGAACGGGCTCCCATTCACTTATGAAAACCTTTGTCCTTCTTCTTTGCTCCAATTTTTTTATGACCTTCGCTTGGTACGGTCACTTGAAGTATTTTCACGGCTGGAGTCTTCCCCTTACGATTTTTTTAAGCTGGGGAATCGCCCTCTTCGAATACGTACTTATGGTTCCCGCAAATCGGATCGGTTACGGTGAAGAAGGTTACAGCGCGTTTCAACTCAAAATTCTTCAGGAGATCATCACGATCAGCGTTTTCATTCTGTTCGCGTCTTTGGTTCTAAAGGAAAAAATAAAATGGAATCACGCGGTGAGTTTTCTTTTGATCTTAGCCGCGGTAGGGTTCGCGTTTTACGATAAGAGCGGGGTTAGTTCCGCCTCGTCGAATCCGTAAAACGACTCTATAAGAATTTTCTAATATCTTTGGCGAGAGTTTTTCCGTCCGTTCCTCCCGGGAACGTGGCGAGAATTCTACTCTGATCGTCCAGAACGTAAAGAAAAACGGTATGATCCACCGTATAACCGCCTTCCAATTGTGGAGCGCTGACTTTTTTGGAAACGGCGCCGAACGCGGATTGAAGAGAATCCAACTTCGCCTTCTCGCCCGTCAAAGCGATCAGTCCCTGCCCCGCAAACTGCTTTACATATTTTGCAAGTAGTTCCGGAGAATCCCGTTCCGGGTCCACGCTGATAAACACCGGAGTCAAATTCTTACCGTCGTTTCCGAGTTCGCGAACCGTAGCGGACATATCGAGCAAGGCACGAGGACACATATCGGGACAATGAGAAAATCCGAAATAGACGAGTTTGAGTTTTCCCGGAATTCTGCTGAGAGGGATTTCTAAGTTCTCCGTGTTTTTCAAAGTTGTGGAGGACCATTCTTCAACGAAGACCGGTTCTTGAACGGAGGACTTCGTTCTCCATTCTTTCCAACCGAAAAAGCCAAGCCCGATTCCGAGAAACAAAACGCCTATAAAAAGAATTCTTTCCTTCAAAACTTTCTCCTAACGATTCCGATCCAACTCAAACACGTTAGACGTCACCGGATTACACCGCGACGATCCAACCCATCGCCCCATTCTCCGCCATCTTTGTCTGATGCGGATGAAACATATATCTTCCCCGTTTCGGAAGCGTGAATTCCACGATTACCCTTTCGGTTTGTCCAAGCGTCACGACGTCCGTGTGATCGTCCGGAACCAACCTCGTTCCGGTTCGAAACACGTCGAAAGTCTGAGCGTGTAAGTGAAAGGAAGCGACCGGTTCATACTCGCACATGTTCGCGATATAAAGACGAACCTTCTGACCCACCGGAACCTTGATCGGATAACGATCGTAAAAACCGGCCATACCGTTCCAAGAGAAGATATCATTCTTCCCTTTGTCTCCCAAATCCCACCCGGAAAGAATCAGCATAAACTCGTGTGCGGGCGGACGACCACCCGGAGGATCCACGATCAAACCGCCATACAATCCTTTCGCCATATGACTCGCCAAAGGAGGAACGTGACAATGATACGGATGAAATCCGATCGGACCCGCGGTTAGTTTATAAGTTTTTTCCCCGCCAGTGACGATCGGTTCCCAACCGTCTTCGTTCGGATCGTGACTTCCGTGAAAGTGAATCGAATGAGGATGTTCGGAATCGTTTCGAAGAGTGATCTCCATCTTCTGTCCGAGCTTTGCTCGAACGACAGGACCCGGAACGATTCCGTTAAAAGTCCAAGCCTTAACGACCGTGTTGTGCGCAACGGTCAAAGGCATTTCTACGATGCTCAAATGTTGTTTTAAAATCGGACCCGAAGAAACTGCTAAGTTCTTCAGTTCCATACGATTCAACAACGCGGGATCGGTTTGAAAGGGAGGATGAACCATACTCCCATAAGAATTGTTTCCCGGATTTCCGGGAATCGTAGCTTCTTTGTTTACGCCCACGATTCCGGGACGGACCTTACAGAGCAAACCTCCGCTTCCATCCCCGTCTCCGATCGAACTGATTCCTGCACCGGCGGCGATTCCCGCGCCGCCGATTCCAAGCCATTTGAGAAACTGTTTGCGGTTCACTTTTTTTTAGAATTTAGCGACCGATGTGATGATGATAATCAGCGCCAAAAACCCCACTCCGCCGTAAACGAGTGCGTTCTTCAACCAAGAAGGAACCTTGGATCCGCCCGCAACGAGATATGCTCCCGCTCCTACGATCGGAACCAAAAGAATCGCTCCCGTCCAAATAGAACCCGTTTTGGAATCCACGTCCGCTCTTTTTACGAGATCCGCGAGCGCCAAAGGCGCAAGAAGGGTGTAAAGAATGAACGGAAAGTAGTATCCGTAAAAGTTGAAAAGTAAAGCGAAGAATCCGGGGCCGCCGATGACAGTTTGTTCCATATTGTTACTCCTATGATAATTTCTGAATATTCTAAACTTCTTAACTGATTGTTTTGGTTCCGACGCCGTTCATCAAAGAGATTCCGGTGTAGGCCAATAACAGGAAGAATGCGATGAGACCTCCCCAAACCAAGGTTCTTTTAAACCAATTCGGGTAAGTGCTTTTTCCTCCGAGAAGATAAATCGCGGGACTTAAGATAGGAACCAAAGTGATCGCCAAGATCCAGGAAAGTTTTTGATTCTGTTCCAAGTCCGTTCTGTCTTTCAGATCGAACAAGGACATCGAAGTCCAGCAGATATAAATCGCGAAAGGAAGTAAGAATCCCAACCAGTGATAGAAGAACGGGAAAAGACTTCTCGGTTTTACGAGAGTGATCGCACCCGTAGTAGGCGCGGGTTTTCTCGGAACCGATTTCATAACTTCTTCCGCTTCTTTCGGAAGATGAATCTTGTTCACGTCCAGGTTGAAGTCTTCGAAAGCGGTTAACGCAGGTCTTACCGGAGCGCCACTTCCGTTCGGCATATTCAACTGAGGACCTGGGATCGGTTGTTCCTTATAATTACCGGAAGGGAATCTTCCGCCCGAAGCCTGAACCATCAAACCCAAGGCGCCGAGCATCATAGAAAGATCCCCGCCCATAGGAAGTCTGATAAAGGAATTACATCCGTTCCACTTTTCAAGAAAGGCCGGAAGTTCGGTTCTGTATTCGTTGCCGGAAAAACAATTTCCAGTACTCATCGGACCTACGAGAGCGATGTCCGCTCTGCCCGAGTTGTAGACTATGTTGTCTTGAACCACGTTGTTATGCGAAATCCAAAACTTCTCGTCCAAGTTGGGGAGAATTACGATTCCGTTGTTTTCGTGATCGACCACGACGTTCTTGCGGATGATGTTCGAAAGACCGCCCGCGATGAGAATTCCGTTTCCAAAAGAAGGATATTCCAAAGCCGCGATCGGAGCCTTCGGGTTATTGTTGTTGTAGACTAAGTTTCCGATGATCGTGGTTTCTCTTTCGGGAGGGAGAAGTTCTCTGTCGAGAGTGTTCGGCGCAAGACCTACGATATTGTTCTTCCAGACGGAACTGATGAGATACAATTCTCCTCCGGAGTTTGTTCCGGAATAACCGAGTGCGTTGTGTTCCGAAACTACGTCGTAAAGAATCGCCTTACAAGGATAACACTGACCGATGTAAATTCCCGAGTCAGGAGAACCGGAAGCGTATGTATGTTCGATCACACCGTTCATGGAATCGAACGCGTAAACTCCGTAATCCCCGTTGTTGTGCGCGGTTAAATAAGAACCTCGGAAACCTTTTACACCGGTCCAATAAAAGCCGTTTAACGTAGCGTTTCTTGCGGTCATGTTTTCGATCACGACCCCGTCGGCCGCGACTACCATGATACCGTTTCCTCTTTGAAACTGACCGTCGATGATCACCTTGTTACGATCCACACCGCGAATCGTAATCGAAGGAGTCGTAACGGTGACTTCTTCCAAGTAAACACCTTCGCTGATGAGAACCAAATCTCCCGGATTCGCCGCGTCCACCGCGTTCTGAATCGTTGGATATTGGGAAGGAACCTTACGAGTGGTTCCCGAAAATTGCGAAACATTCTTCCAGGATTTTCCCGCTTTTGCGGCCGGATTGTAAGGAACGTTTCCTACGACAACGTCTCCGACCATTCCGCTTTTACCGTCGGGAGTCGCATGAAAGGAACAGAAGTAAGGAAAAACTCCCTCTTTCGGAAAGGTCACCTTGGTTTTAGAACCGCGGGGCATAACGATATTCCCGAAGGATTTTTCGGTGGACCAATTTTTATCCACGGCGACTGCGTTATGCGGGTTGTTCCCCGAATTGACAAACTCGACGATTCCACCGACGGGAATTTTCTGCACAGGAGGAGAAAAAGAATTATCGATCATCAAGACGTGAGCGAAGCCTTCGATTTCGTCCTTCTTTTCCCCGGAGCAAGCGGAAATGAGAACCCCTAACGTAGCTCCGACCAGTAAAAGAGCGAGTAGATAGGGAACTTTTTTGATTTCGAAACCTGGTTTTTTCATTTTTGATTGAACCCCCGGGTTTTCCGGAATTTTATTGTATACTTATCTGAGGTTGGATGGGAAATGGAATGCTCATTTGTGTTTGGATTCGAAAAGGTTGCAAGGTAAAAACAATCCTTATCAATCTATAAATGGCTCCGTATCTCTCTTCTTCAGAATAATGAGCATTTGCTCACATATTTAAAAAAACTCAAGACAAAAATTCAATGAGAGAGATTTTTCCGGAATCGAGTTCGAACGTTTGTTATCTTTTAGGCAAAAAGAATCGATTGTTTAGGGATTGAAAGGAACCAGTATGGCCCTAGTTTCCCAAATCAGAGATCTGTTCAAAGTCCCTTCGCCGAATTCTACCCATCCAAATGCCTGGAAACGCAATATCATCCAGGTTCTTTTGATCATCGCCTCTTGTTTCGGTTTCTTGATTTATATTCCCAGCGTTTATTTGGCCTGGACCCAAGGACTCGGTGAAGTTGTAATCATCGATACGCTCGCCGTTCTCCTCATTTGGTTTTTACTCCTACTTCCCAGTCGCTATTACATAACCAAATCCTACTTTTTATTGGCTCTCGTGTTCATCATGGGTTGTCTTCTTTATACGAAGATCGGTTTAGGAGGCGCGGGAATTCTTTGGTTCTTTTTGATTCCCGTTTTTTGCGGAATCTTTCTAAGCCCTACTCTCGCACTTTGGGGTTGGGTGATCGCTTCCGTCTGCGTGTTCGGCGGAGTATTTCTCGCGCACTATAAGATATGGATCGGCGGAGAAAGCGGATTTCAAATTTTAGTCGTAGGCGCGAACTTCACGTTTCTCTGCGGAATTCTTACCTTTTCGGTGATCTCGATTTTGAGAGGACTTGCGGAAGGAATTCGAAAACAAAAACAACTCATTCTTCTGCAAAGAAAAACGAATCGAGAACTTCAAACCGAGGTTTCGATTCGTAGAACCACGGAAGCACAACTGACCGAATCGTTAAACGACAAGGAAACTCTTTTTCGGGAAATTCAACACAGGGTTAAAAACAATATCCAACTCATTCTCGCGATGATGACCCTCGAACAGGAAAAAACGAAATCCGAACCCGCAAAAAAGGCGATCTCGTCCGCGATGAATCGGATTCAATCCATGGCGATGGTTCAGGATTATTTGTTTCATAAGAATTCTTACAAAATCATTCACGCAAAGGATTATCTAAATTCTCTCGTAAATCATCTATTCGTTTCCTACGGTCCGAGCGACGGAAGAATACAATCGGATTGTAATATAGAAGAGATCTTTCTTCCGATGGAAAAGGCGATTCCCTGCGGCCTGATCGTAAACGAACTTCTTTCCAATTCCTTCAAACACGCGTTCCCCGAAAACAGAAAGGGAAAGATCACGACAATCTTTCAAAAATCCGCAACGGGATATTTGATATTGGAAGTGGGAGACGACGGAATCGGCTACGGAACTCCGAACAAGGAACCGGATGAAAGCGGCTCCATAGGACTCAGCCTCATCGAAGCGCTCTGTATGCAACTCAGGGGAGAATTGGAAGTGGAAAAAGAAAACGGGTTTCGGGTGAGAATCCGCTTTTTTCCATAAGAAAGAATATTCCGTTTTTAGAATATTCTAAACTGAATTTTTTCGTTTTTGACCTTTGTCGATTTTATTCGGGAAAGGATTCGAAACAAAGGGTTCTTTCTTTCATAAAAGAATGAAACTGCTTGTGCCCGGCGCATTCCTCTTCGGAACTTACGAAATAGTCGTAACCGCCGCCCGCCATTTTAATTCTGCAACAACCTTGTACAGGCGGTTTCGTGGAAGTTTCCATACCTCTTTCCGATTCTTTTTTTCCCGTTTCCTTAGCGAACAGAGTTCCGCAAAGAATCAAAATCGCTAAAACCAGAACGAGACTTTTGAGTTCGAATCTTCTCTTCATCATTTACAAACCTTCACAAATCGACGGACTTCTTCTTATTCTTTTTTGAAACGCGGATTTTACGCAAATAAAATCGGGTTTCCTCGGTAAATTAAATTGCAATTATAATTTCTTTCCTAATACTGAAAGATTAGTTTTAATTTACAGGAACTTTATTCTTATGAAATTTTTTGCCCAGGTTCAAAGGACGTTTGTCTTTTCGAAAATTCTTTTCTTATTCTTCGTCCTCCTTTTTGCCGATTCGGTTTTCGGAGAAACCATTCTTTTTAAATCCGGAGATCGCTCCTACGCCACGGTAATCGACCAAGACCCGGAAACGGTCACGGTCATCAAGGAAGGGAAACGCGAAAGATTAGCAAAATCTAAAATTCTCAAGATCATTTTTAAGGAAATCCGGGACGAACAGGAGATCGCCAAAATTCTCGAAGCGGAAAAAAAGAAACTGAACAAGGAAGGCAAAAAAAGCGATAAGGAAGAACAACTCGATACGATCTATCTCGAACAAATGATCAAAGAGAACAGCTACAAGATCGTTCAAAAACGTCTGGCCTTGATGGAAAAATATTTAGAGGAACGGGACGGAGACTGGGAACGTTATATCTCCGCGAAAAGAAATCCTTGGGAACCGGTTTGGAAATCCGCGATTCTTCCGGGTTGGGGTCACAGTTTTATGAAACAGGAAGGTTGGAGTTCGACCTATTCCACCCTATTCTTCGTTTCCTTGATTTCGTATGTGGGTTTGGACGCGGCCGAAAAGGACAGAGCCAGCGCTTATAACAAAAAGATCGAAAAGATTCTGGAAACTCAATTCACTACGGGCTTGATTCCCACTTCCAGCCTTCCGACGGGGGTTTTGGATCAATACAATCAAATCAATACATTCAAAAACTTGAATTCTTTAAATTCCATCCGTTCGGACGAATCGAGTTACAAACACGCAAAACACGCCGCGGCCGGAATTGCGATCGGAATCTATCTGATCCAGTTGACACATTCTTACTTTACCGGAAAAACATGGGCGCAGAACAACGTGATCCAAACTCCTACGGGTGAAACCGTTTCCGAGGGTTTTGGAATTCGAGGAAATCCGATGGTTGCTAAGGAAATCGCCGGCGGAGCCAGAAGTGTGGACGTGGGCGGTCAGTTGATGTATTCTTTGTTTTTCTAATTTAGAAAAATAGAATTTTCGAAAATAAAAAACCGGTCGATCGTTCCACGGAACTCGACCGGTTTTCTTTTTGGTCTGGGCCTTTGAACTCGAACTCTTTCTTCTTATTCGGGAACTTTGAATCCCTTGGAAGCCAACCACTCCTTGTTGAAGATCCGGGATTGGTAACGCGCACCCGAATCGCACAACACGGTTACGACGGTATGACCGGGACCGAGTTGTTTTGCGAGTTGGACCGCGGCGGCCACGTTGATTCCCGTGGAACCTCCGAGAAACAATCCGTCCTTGGAAAGAAGTTGATAAACGACTTTCAGACATTCTTCGTCTCCGATCCGAATCGCGTCGTCCATAGGAGCGTCCTTCATGTTCTCGGTGATTCTTCCGTTACCGATTCCTTCGGTAAAAGAACTTCCTTCCGCAACGACCTCTCCCTTCTTTACGAAATTATAAATTCCAGAACCGAACGGATCGGCGACCACGGTTTTGATCTTAGGATTTTTTTCCTTTAAGAACAGGGAAACTCCGGCATACGTTCCACCCGTTCCGAGTGAAGTGATCCAAGCGTCGATCTTTCCCTCGGTTTGTTCCCAGATTTCGGGACCGGTGGTTTTGTAATGCGCTTCTCGGTTTGCGAGGTTATCGAACTGATTGGCCCATACAGCGTTCTCCAGTTCTTCCGCGATTCTTCCCGAAACCTTTACGTAGTTGTTCGGATCCTTGTAAGGAACCGCAGGAACCGTTCTTACTTCCGCACCGAGCGTTCGAAGCAGATCGATTTTTTCCTGAGACTGCGTGTCCGGAATGATGATGAGAGTTTTATATCCCTTAGAGTTGCAGATATGGGTCAGACCGATTCCCGTGTTCCCTGCCGTACCTTCGACGACGGTTCCTCCGGGCTTCAGAAGTCCTTTTTTTTCCGCGTCTTCCACGATGTAAAGCGCGGCCCTATCTTTTACGGAACCGCCGGGGTTTAAGAACTCCGCCTTTCCGTAGATATTACAACCGGTTTCTTCGCTGAAACTGCGAAGCAGAATGAGCGGCGTGTTACCGACCGCGCTCGAAAAATCTTTTTTAACGTTCATAGCGCCTTCTTTTTTTGTGTAGAATGCTCTAATCTCCGATTTACCCTGAAACAAAACGTTTTCGTAAAAAGCGTTTTGTTTGATTTGTATTAAACAAAATACTCCGCGAAAAACGCGGAGTATTTTGTTTATATTCTCGTTTTGGAATACGATCCGAACGGAATATTCTATTTTTTGAATCTGTAAGGATTCTTCTTAAGCGATCGTTACGTCTTTGGAAAGATAAACGTCCTGAATCGCGTTCAAAAGAGCAACTCCGTCCTTCATCGGTTTTTGGAACGCCTTTCTTCCCGAAATGAGTCCCATACCGCCCGCTCTTTTGTTTACAACCGCGGCTTTTACAGCGTCGCCTAAATCGTTTTCTCCGGAAGCTCCTCCGGAATTGATCAGACCGATTTTACCCATGTAGCAGTTCGCCACTTGATAACGAGCCATGTCGATCGGGTTATCGGCGGAAAGAGCGGTATACATTCTATCGTCTTTTTTACCGAATTTCAAATCCTTAAATCCGCCCGCAAAAACTTCGGGAAGTTTTTGTTTCACGATGTCGGCTTGGATGGTCGCGCCTAAGTGGTTCGCTTGTCCGGTTAAGTCGGTCGCTAAGTGATAGTCGATCTTGTCCGGTTTGAAACCGTCGTTTCTTAAGTAAGCCCAAAGAATGGTTACGAGTCCGAGTTCGTGCGCTCTGTGGAACGCTTCCGAAATTTCCTGAATTTGACGGGAAGATTCTTCCGAACCGAAATAGATCGTAGCTCCGACCGCGGCCGCACCCATATCAAACGCTTGTTCCACGTTTGCAAAAAGGATTTGGTCGAACTTGTTCGGATAAGAAAGAAGTTCGTTGTGGTTGATCTTTACGATGAAAGGAATCTTGTGCGCGTATTTTCTGGAAACAAGTCCCAACACGCCGAGAGTGGAAGCGACCGCGTTACAACCGCCTTCGATGGCGAGTTTTACGATGTTTTCAGGATCGAAGTAAGCCGGGTTTTTCGCGAAAGAAGCGCCCGCGCTGTGTTCGATTCCCTGATCGACAGGAAGAATGGAAGTAAAACCGGTTCCGGCGAGTCTACCCGTGTTCAAGATCGCCTGATAGTTTCTAAGAACCGAATTGTTTCGATCGCTTTTGGAAAGAATATCGTCTACGTAGTTTGTGCCGGGAAGGCTTAAAGATTCTTTTGGAATCGTTTTACAAGTATGGTTTAAAAGAGAATCCGCTTCTGCACCCAGGGCGGCTTTAATTTTATCGATCATTCCTTAGTTCCTTGCTCGATTTGAATGTTGAATACAGGTTTTTTCACTGCACCTGGTTTTTCCATCGATTTTCAGTCGCAAAATGCGAACCAAATCGGTTAAATTGAGTCCCCTGATGCGCGTGTTTTTATGCAAGGGAGAATCTAAATTCTCACTCAAACAGGAATTTGAACGATGAAGTCCCAGCCCGAGTTCGATTTTTTGAGAAGTAGCTGGCCCCGGTTCGCCTGGAGAATCCCGTAACAAACCGAGAGCCCCATACCGATTCGAGCGTCGTTCGAACGAAAGTTTTCGAAAGGTTCGAATCTACTTTCCTCGCTCAGATTGAGTTCGATTCCCAGTTTTCCGGAAACCAAAATCTTGAGTATGGGAATATCGCCCACATCCAATGCGGCTTTCAAATGAATGCGCCCTTTTTTCTGATTTTCGGAATAGTAATACAGAATGTTATAAAGTACTTCGCGGATCTGATTTGGTCGAATCGAAACCTCGAGGTCTTCCGGAACGTTTTTTTCCAGTTGAATCTCTTGAGACTTTAACATTTCCGTGATCATATCTTCCACGGAACCCACGAGTTGTTTTATGTTTGTTTGAATCGGTTGTTCGGGATCTTTTCTGGAAAACAAAACGAGGTTGCGGATGATCGCCGCGATTCTTTCCCCTTGTTCGATGACGAGACGCGCGTAGTTTTTCGTGTCCGCGTCTCCGCCCTTATGATTGCGAATGATATGTCCGTAGTTGATGATTCCCATCAAAGGATTGTTGATCTCGTGCGCAAGACCCGCCGCGAGTTTTTGAATGGAATCCAATCTTCTTTCGGATTGAATTACTTTTTCCATTTCGGAAATTTCTTTCTCGGAAACGGAAAGTGATGAAAGTTCGGACAAGGTGATGATGGAACCCGCGATCGTTCCGTCCTCGTCGCGAATCGGAGAAACCCGAAACGCAACTTGAATCCTGCTTCCGTTTTTACGAGTGAGTAAGGAAGGAATGTATTTCAGATGATCGGGTTTTCCGATTCCGGTTTTGATGTTTTCTCCCGCGTCGGTAGAAAGACTGAGAACCTTTTCTCCATTCTCCCCTTGTACGTCGGAGAGAAACCAACCCGTTAAGGCCTCCGCGGTCCGGTTCATAAATAAGATTTTTCCTTCCCGATCCAAGGAAACCGCACCTTCGCCTATGTTTTGAATGACGTCTCTGAATTCTTTTCCTTCTTCCCTTGCTTTGCCGAAACGTTGTTGTTGTTTGAGCGCGATCTCGATCGAATTCTTAAGTGCTTGGGGTTGAAAGGGTTTGGAGATATAACCGAACATCGAAGCCTTATCGACGGCTCGGTTGAACGTTTCTTCGTCAGCAAATGCGGTCATAAAGATAACGGGGACGTCCATTTTCTTTTGGATTCTTTCCGCGGCTTGGATCCCGTCGAGTTCTCCCTCGATCCGAATGTCCATGAGAATCAAATCCGGTTTGGTTCGTTCCGCGACTTCCAGGGCCTCATCCGCTGTTCTTGCGGTTCCCGAAATTCTATAACCCAATTTCTGAAGAGAAACCTGAAGGTTGAACGCAATCAGCCATTCGTCGTCCACGATCAGGATCGAAGGACTGGAATTATTTTCGGAGGGGTTCATTCTGAATTGCTCGACCTTGGCGAAAAAAATGTAAAAGTATACGTGAATTGAAAACCATTTTTCGATTTCAATGCAAGAATTCTAACCCGAAACGCCAGAATTCGAAAGATATTACACGCGTACGTTGAAAAATCATTGAATCGAAATCGATTAGGCCCGAACCTTTTGGCCGAGCCCGTTTTCAAAAAATTCCCGATACGGGCTTAAAAAACGCGGGACGCCCGAACTCTTGATTGGACGGAATTTTCCGTTTCGACCGGCGTATGAAAATTACAAATTTCCTGGACATTCTTAGAACATGGGATACATTGCAAATCATATCTCTTGAGAGGGTTTCCCTCATTCTTGGCTCAATCCAAACCGAACGGAGACGGTAATGTATATTAAACAGATCCTGGCAAAAAAAGACCGAAAACTTCTTTCGGTGGAACCCGAGACCTCGGTAATGGATGCGGTCAAGTTTATGACCAAATACGATATCGGCTCGGTGATGATTCTAACCGACGGTAAACTCAAAGGAATTTTTACCGAAAGGGACGTTCTCCATCTTTCGGCGGAATTGGGTCTGGACTTTTTCAAAAAATCGGTCTCGGAAGTGATGTCGACCTCTTTGACTACGATGACTCCGGAGGGTGATGTGGACGAACTTCTCGCCACGATGCTCAAAAAAAGAATCCGTCACATGCCCATCCTGGAAGAAGGAATTTTGATCGGAATCATTTCCATCGGGGACGCGGTCAAAGCGAAGATCGAAAAAACAGAAGAAGAGAATAAAAATCTCAAACAATACATGTACAACGAGAACGGATTTATCTAAAAGATCCGTTTTTTCCGATTGCAGGAAACCAAACCGGGGTCAAATTAGAAACAGACCGAATTATGAAACTGATTCTTTTTATACTGATGACCTATCTGGTGTATCGTTTTCTTTCCCGATTTTTTACGAACCCTTCCGAACGTCCCGGACCACAGTGGAAAACTTTTTATACGAACGTTCCTCCCACAGATCAGCATCCGCCTCGGGAAAAAGATATTTCCGGTAAGGGCCGCGTGATTGATTCCGCTTCCTTGGGAGAAAAATGAGATCAAACATTTTGCGGACTTCTTCGTTTCTCCGCCTTCTCGCCTTTGCGCTGTTATTCGTTTCCGCCATTGCATGTTTTAAACCTACCGGAGAATTCGGTTGGGCCCTGCTCGACGAAGACAAGTTCAATGTCCTTGAAAAGAAGATCATGACCGTCGGAGAATATACGGTTACAAGGGAGAATCTGATTTTTCCGGACGACAAAACCATCCGTTATATCTATCGATTTTCCAGATCCGTTCCCGAGACCGCGGAAACCTACGTGAGTTTGAGCCGCTTTCAACTCGGATACAACGAGATGGACGTTCTTAGAAAAAGACCGAACCCCGTTTCGAAAACGATCGAAGGTTCCTTCCAAGGTTTGAGCCCCGGAAAATATCTTTTGAAAGTGGCTTACGAAGGGGATGTGATCGACGAGGTCGAGTTTTTGGTTCGTTCCGCAGAAACTCCGTATAGGGAGGATTCTTCCTCTTCCCCGTCGGACGACGACATCGAAAAAGCGATGAAGTAACACAATACTTCTCCGAAACGAAACCCGTCGATTCGAACTTTAGAATATTCAACAATCCTAAATTAAAGAGGTTCTCGTTTGATCCCGTCTTCGAGAATCTTGTTGATCCGATCTATGTTTTTCAAAGAAAGATTGATTTCGATCGGGTTTCCGATCTTAACGATGTCCTCGTAGATTTTTCTCGCGGAAAGAAAATCCTTTTCCTCCTCCAAAAGAACCGATAACTTTTTCATCGCAAGAGTCACCGGTGTGGAATTCAATTTGGTTCTCACAACTCCGAGACGGCTCGTGGATTCCTGAAGATCCAAATCCTTGATCCGGTACTGGGCCATGATGGAATCGTCCGTTCTTTCCAAAAGATTTCTTTTGATCGCGAGCGTTTCTTTTTTGAGAGCCGCATTTTTGATTTCTTCGGTTTTATAAATTTCACGAAGTCTTTCATAGGATTTGATAGCGGAGTTTAAACTGAATTTTTCCTCTTTCGGTTTCCTATGATAGGCGTACAACTTAGAGGTTCCGAACTCTGCGAGAAATTCCTGACGATTCAATTCGCATACTTCGGCGAACGGAAGATTCGAATTTTCAGGATTCGGTTTTTCCTTTAACCAAATCCCGTAATACAAGGACGCGCGTTCCAAGTCGCCGGTTCGATTTTCAAAAAAGGAACCGAGTTCGTATGTAAACGGAATTTTCTTTTTCGGATCGGCCTCGGCTTTGTAATAGAGTTCGTAAAACGAAGAAGCCAAAACGTTCTGCTTCAGTTCGGTATAAAGGGACGCGATCGAGAAATAAACCTCGGAGAGTTTTGATTCTTCCGTTTTTTCGGCGCGCGCAAGATCCAAATACTTTTTATAAAAGTCGATCGCCTTTGCCTTTTTGCCCGAAGACTTGAGTTCCTTGGCAAGATCCAAAACCGGTTCTTTCATCGTAGGATCGAGTTTGCTCGCCAATTCCCAAAGCCCTGCAGTCGCATAAAAATCGGTATTACGTTTATAATCGAAAAGAACAAAGATCCCGGTTCCGGCGATCCCCAAGTTGTTCACAACTTTCAGTCTTTCCTTGTTCTCGTTTTCCGCTTGTTTTACGAGATTCGCCAAATAATAAACGACTTCGGCGTCTTCTTTGGATTTTTTCTTTCGGAAGTTTTCATACGAACCCGATTTGGAATCGTTGTATTCCTTTTCCTTGTTCTTCAGATCGTTTTCCGATTGGGAAATCCTTTCCTTAAACGAAGGAAGTTCGCTTGCGTTTAACGTTCTTTCCGACGTTCCTCCGTTCGGATTGCGTTCTGTGATCTTCGTTTCTCTTCCTCGAACCAGATTCGCTTCGAAAAGATGAAAGAAGTCCTTGGAATCCTTCAGATCCTTTTTCGATTTCTCCAAATTCTCCAGAGAACGTTTGTGGGAAAGGGCCGCCTGTTTTTCGGAAGGATCGAAAATTTCGACGAGCCTTCTTTCGTCCAAAAATTCCTCTTCCGAATGGGAGAAGTCGCGGTAACGAATGGCGGCTAACGCGGATTCTACTGCCTTCGCGTTTTGTTTTTTCTTATCGTATTCCTTGGAAAGAAGCATGTGGAGATCGAACAAGATCGGAGAATCCCTCATCATACCGGAAGGTGTGAGTTTTGAAAACATCCCGAGAATCAAAAGGCGGATCGTGTTTCGGTTCGTCTTCTCGTCGAAAATCTTACCGAGTCTTTTTTCCTCTTCGATTCTTCGCGAATCGATAAACTGAGAATAATACTGACCGAGCACCTTTTGGATTTCGGAGATCGAATCCTTGGACGGATCTTGGAGGGATTGTTTCAGATCGTTTAAGTTCTGTTCGGTGATTTTTACCGAAGGAGGATCGTATAAATTTTTGGAATCGT
The DNA here is from genome assembly GCF_002811925.1 of Leptospira barantonii. NCBI lineage: Bacteria > Pseudomonadati > Spirochaetota > Leptospiria > Leptospirales > Leptospiraceae > Leptospira > Leptospira barantonii. The sequence continues at coordinate 458,761 of NZ_NPDS01000002.1, read as the reverse complement.
ATCTTCGATCCTGCTCGTCCGCATAAATAGAAAATGCCCCGACAAACGCGAGGCATACGAAAAAAAGAATTCCGAAAACGTTTTGGAGAAAAGAATTTAAAAAGCCGAATCTGCTCGCGATGAATCCGAATGAACCGGAAACGTTTCGATCGGTTCGATTTCGGAAATTTCTTTTTTCATCCGACATTGCTTCCTAGTTCGGCCAATTCTTCCGATCCCAAAATCTTTTCCACGTCTATGATGATGATAAATCGATCGTCCTTCTTTCCGATTCCGGTGATGTATCTTCCCGAAATTCCTTTGACGGAAGGCGGAGGAGGATTGATGGATTCGGGCGGAAACAAAACCACGTTAGCCACCTTGTCCACGATGATTCCAACGGATTGTCCGTTGACCTTAACTACGATCGCACGATCGTATTCCACTTCCCCGTCCCTTGGAACGGTGAGTTTGACGGCAAGATCCACCATCTTGACCACCTTACCCCGGATATCCATGATTCCCGCAAAATAAGTTTTTGCTTTGGGAATTCGGATTAAATTACTGATCTTGATGATCTCGTCCACGAGAGAAATCGGAATCGCGTATTCCTCGTCTCCCAGGCTGAAAAGAATGTATTGGTGGTCGATTTCGGATGACATGATTTACCTCAATACCGGGTATATCCGACGTAGTAAAAGTAAGATCCAAGACTCATAAAGAGAAGGACTTTTACAAAGAGCGGATTTCTTTTTCTCAGCATCCAGTCTAAACCGCCAAAAAGCAAACCGAAAACGGCGAGCGAAAATCCGAGTAGATAGAAATCGACGTATGCGTAATAAATTCCGATCGCGGAACAGGCTCCGAGAATCAGATCCTGAAATTCGCTCCAAAATCTTTCCTTAACTCGAACGATCCAAGGTTCTTTGTATTCCCGGTTTCGAGAGAATAATCTTTGCCAGAAAGTTTTCTCGCGATTGATTCCGAAGATATGATCGTAACGACTGGAAGTTTCCCAAGGTCTCGGCGCTCTTTCTTCGACGTGCCCGAGGGGTTGTTTGGAAATTCCGTAAAGGCCGCCTAGTGTGTTTAAAAGATCCGGGTCCGGCAAACAGGAGAATACTTCCTGAAACGGAGCGAGTTTCGCGTAGATGGGAACCATTCTCCCGCTCGAAAGATCCTTTTCCTGGATCACTTCGCCGTCCTTGACGGTTGCGATATAGATCTTTCCGTTTTCTCCCGCGATCTCGAGAGTCAGACGTACTTTTTTTTCGTGAAAGTTGAGATCCGCCTGGAGAATATCTCCGGATGGGGTTGTGGCGGAATAAGATTTTGTATAACCTCTCGCAGGAGGTGTTTCTTTTTTCCACCACCTGCGAAAAATGGAATAATCCTGAAATGAGCCCATACCGATTGTATCGGTCGATTCGGAAATGGGCTTAACAGTCCTATGATGTCTCTAGCTTGATTCCGGGACGAACGCCCGGAGAAGGAAGGAGGATCTACGGATTACTTTTTCTTCTTATGTCTGTTCGCTCTTCTCTTTTTCTTTCTTTTATGAGTAGCGATCTTTCTGCGCTTTCTTTTCTTACCTGAAGGCATTCAGAACTCCTTAGATTTCCTTCCTGTCAGAAAACTATTCCGTGTACTTTTGTAAAGTTTTATTTTTACGAAGTTCCGCGACTAGGTTTTTGATATCGCCTACTCCCGATTTCGTACTGATAAATAGAACGTCTTCCTCTTCGACAACAATCAAATCGTTCACACCAAGAACCGCCGTGAATTCTTTTCTCGTCTGAGTGATGTTGCCGGACGATTTGTGAAATAGAATCGTCTTTCCCATATGTCTGTTTCCGTTCGTGTCGCCGGGCATTACCCTTTCGAGAGAGGTCCAAGAACCCACGTCGTCCCAACCGAAACTCGCTTCCACCATTCTGATCCGAGAACTTTTTTCCATGATCGCGATATCCACCGGATCGGAAGGAATGATCTTAAACGCCGCGGATAATTCTCCCGCTTTTTTAAAAGGAAATCTTTCTTCGAGAGGACCGAGAATCTTCGGAGAATACGCTTTAAATTCTTCTAATATTGTGGAAGTCTTCCAAAGAAAGATTCCGGGATTCCAGTAGAAATTCTTTTTCTTGATATACTTCAATGCGGTCTTTACGTCCGGTTTTTCGTAAAAGGATTTTACCGCAAAACAGCCGTCAGTCGACTTTCCGGCTTCGATATAACCGTAACCGACCTCGGGACGATTCGGTTTGATCCCGAGAAGTACAAGATGATTCTCCGCTTGTTCCAGCGCTTTTGAAATCGTCTTCGTGAATTCCTTCACGGGATTGATCCACGCATCCGCGGACAACACAACCTGAATCGGATCTCCGTATGTTTCCCGAAAGTAAAGAGAAGCAAGCGCGATGATGGGCGCTGTGTTTTTTCCTTCCGGTTCTATGATGAAATTCTTTTCCGGAAAATTCTTTTCCTGAGCGAGAATGGATTTTTTCAAACTCGCATTGGTTCCGATATAAATGCGATCGATCGACGTGATCGTGAGCGCGCGTTCCAAGGTTTCTTTCAGAAGCGTTTTATTGGAATATACTTTCTGAAGTTGTTTCGGTGTGGATACTCTGGAACGGGGCCAAAAACGTTCTCCCTTGCCGCCCGCCATAATGAGTACTACCGGTTTATCCTGTTTCATTCTACCTCTTTGGGTCTCTTAACGTTTCCGTTTTTTTTCTTTTTGGAAGTTGGGATTTCTCCCAGTATCATTTCAGATGGAAGCAGAACCACTTCCACGTTGTCCGATAAACTCTCATACAAAAGGAATTCCTTCATGTCCGGATTTTTGGTCACGAAGTCCTTTGTTCTTTCCAAACGTTTGAGAAGTGCGGACGTTTTTGCGTCGTCTTCGATCTTATGCGCTTCCGCCCTTCCAAGCGCGGCCACAATATCCGTTTTTCTTTGTAAAAGAAGGGTTTGATTTCTATAAACGCCCGTGATCAACGCGGGTTCCGGAACCTGCAGATCGAGAATTCTTAGATTCAAGGTTTTGAACGTCTTTTCGTCCGCGAGAATTTCCGAGGAGAAGTTCGTTCTAAGATAGGAATCCAGATTGGATTTTAACGTATTCGGGTTCGTTATAAATTCTTCGGTCTTCTTGCGAAGAATGGAATACAATATTTTACTAATATACGAGTCGATCTGTTCCTGGCGAACGCCCGACGCTTCCAACAACTCGGGAACCTTGTTCGCTTCCAGAGAATATCTGACTTCGAGTCTGACTTTGATCTTTCCTTCCGGAGAATTTTCCGGAAACATTCCGGAAGAAAGATCCACGTTTAAGTTCGCGACGGAAACCCTGGAGCCGATCTGAAAACGCGACACGGAATACTTCCAAGGAAGGATCGTTTTCCATTCGAAAACGTAACCCGGCCCGGAAGTGTATTCCAATATTTCTTCGGAACCGTCGATGACAAGAAGTGACTCTCCCTCTTTGAGAGGGTGAACGCAAAAATAAAGAAGAGCCGCGAACGATCCCGGAATCAGAATCCAGAATAACTTAGTCCAAAATCGCATTATCCTTGCGCTGCGTCTTTGGTTTCCTCGGTATAAAGTTTGATGATCTTGGCGGGAATGATCGTAGAGATCGCGTGTTTATAAACGAGACTTTGTTTATTTTCCTGCTCAAGCACAATCGTGAAATTATCGAAACTTACTACCTTACCTTTCAAAGGAACCCCGTTCAAAAGATAAATCGTAAGATCCAATTTATCCTTACGGGCAGTGTTTAAGAGTTGGTCCTGTATATTGTTTTTAGCAGACATCTTTTTTTGTTTCCGTTACTTTATGTGTTTGATACGTTCCAGCGCCTCGGACCGATCCATCGGTTGCAAGTAAGTCTCCTTACGAAACCAAGTGACCTGCCGTTTGGCATAATTCCTATGAGACTGGCTTAAATCCTCAAGGAATCTCTCTAGATTGGAGTTTCCTTTTTTATTTTCAAGTGCAAAATTATAGCCTAAGGATTTGAGACCGGGACAAGTTTCTCCGTATCGTTCTCGGATCGTCCAAGCCTCTTCGGCCATTCCGAGCTCGATCATCTGTTTGGCTCGTCCATTGATTCTTTCATAAAGAACTTTACGATCCAGATCTAAAAAAACTCCCGCACGAATCTCCAGATTGTAATTGTGAACGGCGGAAGTTTTCGGATCGATCTTCAAGCGGGACCATTTTTCTCCCATCAAATTGACTTCCAAGGCTCGACCGAGTCTGTAATCGTCTCCCGGAAATATTTTTTCCAAAGAATCCGGATCCAATTCCTTTAAAAGAATCCGTTTTTCCTCCATACTCATGGAAAGAACTTTTTCACGAATGGAATCTTCGATATTCGGAACCGGAAACATTCCGAATAAAAAGGCTTTGAGATAAAAACCGGTCCCGGCGGTAAACACTGGAATTTTATTTCGATTTAAAACGTCTCGAAGCGCATCCCCGGCGAGTCGATTGTAAAGACCGGCGTCTACGTTTTCAGAGGGAGAAAGAATTTCGACGAGATGGTGAGGAATCATTTCCTGTTGCTCCTTTGTGGGAGCGGCGGTTCCGATCGGCATCTCTTTGTAGATTTGTCTGGAGTCGAAGGAAAGAATCTCGAATCGTGTAGGATCGAGTTCCGTGATGAGGGAGGTTTTACCCGCTCCTGTCGGAGCGGCGAGAATCAAAATCGGATGAGCCAAGGAAGAGATTACTCTTCCGCTTGTTCATCCGCGTCATCATCTTCTTCCAAAGCCTCTTCCAGAGGTTCTTCGGTGAATTCCATATCCTCGTCTTCGGCCATGTTATCGTCTTCGATTACTTCCTCTTCTTCCACGACCCTTGGGCGAACGGTTCGAGTGCGCGTAACGGGACGTTTGTTTTGATCCGCCCCGCATTTAGGACAGATTTTTTCTTCTTTGTTGAGGTCGTAAAATTTAGTCGAGCAGGTATGGCAGGTCCATTTTTTTCCAAGAGGATTCAGGGCCACACCCTTGGAGCCGGAAGTTTTTTTTACTCCCGTGGACTTTGCGGAAGGACTCGAAAGAGCCTTCTTGATGATTTCTTCTTTCTTCTTTGCCGAAGCGTTCGCTTTTTTAGGCGCAGCTTTTTTCGCCGTCGCCTTTTTCTTAGCCGCGGCCGAGGCAGTTTTTTTGGATGTAGTCTTTTTACCAGTTGCCATCGGAATTGACCATGCTCTGCGAGAGGTATTGACGTTCAAGCAGAAATAAATTTTAATCTCCGTCGGATATGACGGGCGCAAACCCTAACCGATTTTCAAAAAAATTGCAAGGAAAGAATCCTAGGATTTTCCGTTTTTTTTCGGATTCCCAGAAAAGCCCAAAATTTTCTTCTTAGAAAAAGAACCCATCGGAGCGAAATCTTTGAAAATCAAACTGAGCGTAAACATCAATAAAATCGCAACCCTCAGAAATTCAAGAGGCGGGAATATTCCGGATCTTTTGTATTTTGCCGATCTCGTTCTGCGAGCGGGAGCTCAGGGAATCACGGTTCATCCTAGAGAAGACGAAAGACATATCCGCAAAGACGACGTGTTTGCGTTGAAAGAATTCATCGATTCTTATAACAAAAAGAATCAAACAAAAATCGAATACAATATCGAAGGGGAACCCTCCCCCCGTTTTTTGGATTTGGTTTTAAAAACAAAACCGAATCAAGCTACCTTGGTTCCCGTGACTCCGGGTGAAATCACTTCCGATCACGGATTCGATTTCGAAAACGACATGGATGTTCTTCAAGAATATTCTAAAATTCTAAAAAAGGAAAAAATCCGAGTTTCTCTCTTCGTCGAAACCGATCTTGAAAATCTAAAACTCGCGGCTCGATCCGGGGCGGATCGTGTTGAATTTTATACCGGTCCTTTCGCCGAAGAATTCGATCGTTCTCCTTCTTCCGGAAAAGAATGTTTTGAAAACCAATTCGTTCCCGCGGCTCAAGAAATTCTCAACCAAAAAATGGAAATCAACGCCGGTCACGACTTGGATCATTTGAACCTAAGAATTTTTTCCAAACTCCCCGGTCTTCAGGAAGTTTCGATCGGTCATCGATTGATTTCCAGAGCCTTGGAATTCGGAATCGATCGAAGCGTTAAGGATTATCTTCAAGCTCTTTCGTGAGATGACGAAATCCTTCGAAGTTCGGATCTCCTTGGATCAGATAATACGCCGCTTTTTTGAGATGAACCGCGAGATTTTTCGCGTGCTGACTTTTTTGTGAAATCGTTTCCAGACTTTGTTTGAATTTCTTGAGATGTTCCGCGGCTTGCGGTTTATTTTTGGATCGTACGGATTGTCTGAATTCTTTCCAAGCCTTTGTGACTTCCTGGTTCGGGGTTTGCATCTTTTCCAAAGTTTGTTTTCGCACGACTCCGGTTACGTCCCAGACTTCTTTGTAGGGATGCGAATTCTCCAGAAATTTATAATATTCTTTTGTATAGTTGATCTCGTTCGGTTTTACGTGGACGAGGGATTCGGATTCTCCCACACATTCGGAGAAAATTCCTTTTTTCAAAGATTCTCTTCCGATCTCCTTTAAGTCCGCGAGAACGATCAGATCCGCGAGGGTTTCGTTTCTTTTTCCGGCCTTGCAGTTTTTGATCGCTCGGAAATATCTTTTTTCCACTTCGTCCGAGGAAAGGGTTTCACCTTGTTCCAGTTCCAAATAATAAGCGACTTGGAAAACCTGATCCCGATACAAGGTATCGCTCGGATCGGCCTTTCTCGCTCGAAGAGCGTATTCGAGGGCTTCGGGATAATTTTTGGACGAGGACAAAAGTACGGAAAGATTGTAACAGGACAAGGCGCGTTCTGGATGTAAGGATCGGCAACTGGATCGTAAGAGTTTGATCGCGGATTCTCTTTCGTCGGGCGTTCCGTAAAATTCCAAAATGGCCTGTTCTTGAATCATCTCGAGCGCGAATCTTCCCGAGCCGGGCATGGAAACCGTGGAACATGAGAAAACAAAAATCAAGAGAATCGAGACGAAACTTCCGCTCCAAAGAGATTGACACTTTGAGATTTGAATAGAGAATGAACCGAAAATTTCCTGAAATCCGAGGGACATGAGTTTGAAAAAAGGATCTGCCGCTCTTTCGTTGTTACTTTCCACTCTTTTGACCATTTTTATCCTATACTGCGAGCCTACATCCGGCAAATCTCCGGTCAAGGCGGACTTTACTCTTAAGGATTTCGATAACGTGGTCGGCACTGTGTCCCGGTATTACATCGATAAAAACATCGATAAAAACCGCGCCTACCGAGAAGCCGCAATCTACGCCCTTTTATCCCTTCCTCATTCCATTTATCTCTATCCCGAAAGTTATTTCAAGGAAAGAGAGAAATACGAGGAGAAGGACGAAATCTTCCCCGGTAAAACTTTCAAAATTTCCACGGACGATTCTTTCGTTCTGTTCGATCCGGATTATACCGAAGTCGAAAAAATCAGAGATCGCAAGTTAAAGGAAGACGCGAACAAAGCCAAGGTCAACGACGACGAGGTCAAAAAAATCGTGGAACGGGAAAAGGTTCGTAAGAACGTTCTTTCTTCCAAATGGGAACAAACCGGGTTCAGCAAAAAAGATTTCGACCGGATTCTCGCGTATATCGAAACCAATCTGGAAAAGTATAAGGATTCTCCTCTGAAAGATCCTTTTGGAGAATCGGAAGAAAAGTCCAAAGAACCGTTTACGATGAACGACGTTATGCTCGCCGCGGCGAACGGTTATCTTTCTTCTCTCGATCCACACAGTAACGTTTTCTTAAGATCCGCTTGGGAAGAATCCATGGCGAAAATCCAAGACGGAAGTTTCGAGGGAATCGGTGCGATTCTTTCGGGCGGCGGCAACCGAGAAGTTGTCGTTGAAAATCCTCTCGAAGGAAGACCTGCGGTCAACGCCGGAATTCGTTCCGGTGACGTGATTCTCGCAGTCGACGGAAAGTCGATCAAAGGAATTCTTCTGGATAAGGTCGTGGAAAAGATCAAAGGAAAAAAAGGTTCCAAGGTCGCTCTTACCATCCAGAGAAAAGGAGTTCCGGGAACTCTGAACATCGAAGTCGTTCGCGATACGATCGAAATTAAAAACCTAAGCAGTAAACTGATCGAAGGTCACGAACATATCGGCTATATCAAACTCACCGGTTTCGTGAAGTCGGAAGACGGACCTTCGGTGGACCGCGAACTCTTGGACAAATACAAGGAACTCGAAAAAGAAGCGCAGACCAAAGGAACCAAACTCAAGGCCGTGATTCTGGATCTTAGAAGCAACGCGGGCGGTTATCTGGATCTTGCGATCGACATCGCCGATATGTTTATCGAAAAGGGTTTGATCGTTTCCACAAAAAGCCCGAACCGCAGTCCCGAAGACGCGTATGCGAAGAATAAGGACATCACCAATTTACCGTTAGCCGTTTTAATCAACGCGAAGTCCGCGTCCGCCTCCGAAATCGTAGCGAGCGCGATCAAACACCACGGAAGAGGATTGATTCTCGGGGAAAGAACCTTCGGAAAAGCTACGGTTCAGAAACTGATGCCTTTGGGGAACGACTATCTGATCAAACTCACACAAGCGCGTTATTATTCTCCATCTGGAAACACGATTCAAGTTGTGGGAGTTAAACCGGACATCGATATTTCCTCCGAAGAAGACGGAAGTTTTCCGTTCCGTTTCCGCGAGGAGAATATGTGGAATCACCTTTCCGAACTTCCGGCCGCGGCCGAAGAAAGAAGTTCCTTCGACGTGAAGAAACTCGAGTCCTGGGTTCAGAAAAACGGAAAGGCGTCCGAGTTCATTGCGACACATAAAAACGATCCGATCAAACCGGACTATCAACTGATTCGTTCCTTGGATTATATCGAGGCTTTGATCAACAACCCATCTAAAAAGAAATAGTATGCCCCGCATTCAAACGGACTTTTTAGTCTTAGGGAGCGGAATCACGGGCCTCTTTGCGGCCCTGAAACTGGCTCCCTACGGCTCCGTTCTCATCGTCACAAAAAAATCGGACTACGAATCCAACACAAACTACGCGCAAGGCGGAATCGCTTCCGTCTTTGCGGAAGGTGATAAACTCGAAGATCACGTAAAGGACACTCTCGAGGCCGGAGCCTGGCTCTGCGATCCAGCGGCCGTTCAGGTTCTCGTGGAAGAAGGCCCTCCTCTCGTCAAAGAACTTCTGAACTACGGGGTTCCGTTCAATCTCGAACCTTCGGGCAAGTTCGATCTTTCCCGGGAAGGCGGTCACGGGAAGAATCGAATCGTACACGCACACGATAGAACCGGACGCGAAATCGAAAAAACCCTTCTGGGAGTGGTCAAACAAAATCCGAACATTCAAATATTAGAATATCATACTTTAGTCGACCTCATCACTCCGCATCATCTCAAACAGAAAGGGCTCGTCTGTTACGGCGCCTACGTTCTTTCCAATCATACCGGAGAAGTCTTTCCGATTCTCGCCAAGGAAACGATCCTCGCAACCGGAGGATCCGGTCAGGTTTATTCTCATACAACCAATCCGAAAATCGCGACCGGTGACGGGGTCGCATCGGCGTATAGAGCCGGAGCCTTGATTAAGAATATGGAATTCTATCAATTCCATCCTACCGCATTGTATCACGAGGACGGAGATTCTTTTTTAATCTCGGAAGCGGTACGCGGTAAGGGCGCCGTTCTTTTGAACAAAGACGGTGAACCGTTTATGAAACGGTATCACGCCATGGCCGATCTGGCGCCTCGAGACGTGGTGGCAAGGGCCATCGACTCCGAGATGAAAAAAAGAGGAGAAGCGCACGTATATCTCGACATCACTCATCTTCCTTCCGATCAAATCAAAGATTCTTTCCCGTCCATCTATGAGAAGTGCAAGGAACTCGGAATCGATATCACAACCGATCGGATTCCGGTCGTTCCCGTGGCTCACTTTCTTTGCGGCGGGGTCGCTTCCGATTTGGAAGGAAGAACCACGATCGCGAACTTATCGACCGCGGGTGAAACCGCTTGCACCGGAGTTCACGGAGGAAACCGTCTCGCGTCCAACAGCCTTTTGGAATGTCTTGTGTTCTCGAATCGAATCGCAAAAAGAATCGCGAAAGAAAAACCGGACTTCACGAAAGCGCACGACGCAATTCCTTCTTGGAATAAGGAAGGAATGGTCAACACGGAAGAATGGGTTTTGATCTCGCACGACTTAAACGAAATCAAAAGTACGATGAGCAATTACGTGGGAATCGTTCGTTCCAATCTTCGTCTTGAAAGAGCCAAAAGAAGAATGGATTTGATTTACGACGAGGTAAAGGACTACTACAATCGGACCGTGATCACAAATCCTTTGATCGAACTGAGAAACCTCGTGATCGTCGCGGAACTCATCATTCGTTCGGCTTTGTCCCGTAAAGAAAGTAGAGGACTTCATTTTTCAACGGATTATGAGGAAAACAGAAATCCTTCCCGGATCGATACGGAAATTCGAAACGACAAGGTCCCTCTTTAAAATTTCAAAGACGCGTATTTTTTACAGAAACACTTTAAAATTCTAGAATATTTTAATTTTAGAATACGTGACTGAAGTTTACGAATAACTGTTTGTCCTCTCTGGAAACCGCGTAGTCGATCATGATGATCGTCGCCTGATTCCACGCGATTCTAAGTCCTAAACCTTGGGAATATTTGTAATCCTGTAAACCGGCTTTGTGTTCGTCGTTCCACACACGACCGAAATCCCAAAACGGAACCAGGTTCAACGCGAAGTATTCTCCCCCAACGGAGAAGTCATAAAATTTCCAACGAACTTCCACGGTTCCAAAACCCATCGCGCGTCCCACAAAACGATCCTGTTTGTAACCGCGCAGAGTTCGTAAGCCCCCGAGACCGGAAACTGTGCTTTCGGTTCCCCAAAGATTTCTATATTCAAAAAATGGAACGTCCCCTTCCGAAACTCCGAAACCGAAGCGAGAAGCAAGGACTAACTTTTCAAACGTCTTCGGGAACGGACTGTAAAAGAATTTAGCATGGCCGAAGTATTTCTGAAAGTTAAAGTTGGAACCGATCGTTTTTGCGGCCTTCTCGTAAGTGGCTTCCAAGAAAACCCCGGAGTTCGGATCCGGTTCGAAGTCGCGAGTATCATAGACCAAACCGACCTTAGCGGTATTCACGAAACCGCCGTGGTATCCGAGAATCTTTCCGGCCTCAGCGTCTTCCGTCAGTCTCGTTTTCGCATTCGGAACCTCGCCCGAATTGCTGAGAGGGGTTCCGTCAAAGATCGGGTCTATCGATTTCACGAACTTACCGTCATTCGCCTGTACGATGTTATTCGAAAGTCGGAAGCCGGTCACAACTCTCACGGTTCCGTGAAAGAAGGATCTTTCCGTGCTGAAGTTCAACTGAGGAGTTTGGATCGTATAACGGTTGTACATACGATCCGTCACGTTGAACGCGGGACCCGCCGGAACTCCCGAATAAATTCTTCCACCGAGTTCGATCGGATCGCCCGGACCTCCGGGTCTTTGATACATAAACGTGGATTCTTGAGAACCGTATTGCGCGTTGGTGACTTGCGGACCACCGGGTTGATTTCTTTCCTGATACGTGAGGGGTTTTAACGTCGATTCTCCCACTCCAAAATACAAGGTAGTCGGCGTGATCGTCATCAACGCATCCGCACGAAGTCTCCACTGAGTGTTGGCCACATAAGGCATGTCCAAACTCAACTGATGATACTGTGCATTCTTTGTCGTATTAAAATACTGCGCGAAAAAACGAAGTCGATACGGAGTGTATTCGAAAAGAGGATCGGTCTTTTTACCGTTGTTGTAACCGTAAACACGAACCCCGTAACCGATCCCTTCGTTCGGATCGGAATTGATCAAAGGAAGACCGGTAGGATACCAACCTTCTTTTTTGTTATCCAAATCCTTCTTACACATCTGCTTTACGCGATCGATCGGAAACGGAAGATCCTTTCTCGCTTCGGGTTTATCACAACCTGTAAAATTCTCCTGAGCTACGAGCTCGGAAGAAAAAAAGAACGACGCGCCGAGAAGAATTAAGATAGAAAGTGAGGATAAAAGGAGGGACTTCGTATTAGCAAAAAGGGTTTTATTTTTCATCATAGCGGCACCAAACGATTACAAACTTCTAACCAATCTACTTTAGCTGTCAAATCGAATATGAGATTTTGCTCACATTTGCGATTCGATCGATGTTCACCCAACTCTTTTGAAGATCCGATTCCGCACATTCTCGATGTTCAAAGGAGAAGCGCGAATCAAAACCGCCCATAGTCGATCAGGCGGTCTTTTTTGTTTTTGGAAATGAAAGTCCGCTTAGGGCGACTTTGTTACGGGAGATTTCTCACACAACGAACGAAGTAACGGCTCGTTTTTGCAAAAGTTGTATCGTCCCCGAAATGTGTGGCTCCGAAGTTTACGGCGCGTGCGGTATCCACCGCCCCTTCCTTCGCCCAAGAAGACCAGTAATAGTCTTCCACGGTATTCGGAAACTTTAATAGAAGCGCGTTCAAACTTCCAGAACCGGTCAAAGCCTTTAACTCTGTAAAACTAGGAACTCTCCAATCCGAACGACCAGCAGTACGATCCGCGGCGCAGGAAGTATAAGCCTCGCTCGTTCCCGTAAAACCGGGAGTTTGTCCCACCAATACCGGAGGCAAAGCGATCGTATTACAATCGTTTAAGTTCAATGAACAATACTGAAGCAAAGTGGCTCCGTATCTTCCGATCACGGTGGAAGTGTTGTTCACACCTTCGCAATCGTATGTTCCGTTCTGACCGATTCTCAAAACCTGTCCTTGAGAACAAATCTTCCACATAAGTCCCGTTACGTTATTCGAAATCGTTCCGGAAGCGGGATCGGCCACATACGGGCTGAAAAAAATCATTCCCGCAAGAAGAACCTTGGAATCTTCGTTGATAAAGCCCAGAGTCGTATCGTCCGGCTTTTCCTCGCAGTTTGCGAAGAGAGAAAGCGCGATACTGAGTATTAGAATATTCTTATATTTTTTCATGATTTCAATTTCCTCAGAAAATGTGGTTAAAGTTCATAAATATCTGTTTGTCTTCTTTGGAAACCGCGTAATCCAACATAAGGATCGTACTTTGGTTCCAAGCGATTCTAAATCCCAAACCTCGGGAATATTTATAATCTTTGAGTCCCACGTTATGCTCATCGTCCCAAACCCGACCGAAATCCATAAACGGAACGAGGTTTAATGCGAAGTGTTGTCCTGCGACCGTAAAATCGAAAAACTTCCAACGAACTTCTACGTTCCCCCATCCCATCGCCTTACCGGCAAAACGATCCTGTTTGTAACCGCGTAAGGTTCTTAAACCCCCGAGACCGGTGATCCCACCTTCCGTGGACCAAAGGTTTCTGTATTCGAAGAACGGAGCGTCCCCGTCGGTCATCCCGAACGCGCCTCGGCCTGCGATTACCAGTTTATCAAATGTTTTCGGAAACGGACTATAGAATACTTTCATCTGTGTGAAATATTTCGAATATTGAAAGTCGGAACCCAATGACTTCGCGACCTTTTCATATGTAGCTTCTAAGAAAACCCCTCGGTTCGGATCCGGCTCCAAGTCTCGGGTATCCAATACCAAACCGAAACGGACGGAGTTTACGTTTCCTCCGTTGGCACCGATGATTCTTCCCGCTTGCGCATCCTCGGTCACTTTCGTCTTTCCTGCAGGAGCCAATCCGGTATTGCTGAACGGAGTTCCGTCCGTCAAAGGATCCGTACTTTTTACGAACTGACCGTCAAACGTCTTTACTATGTTCTGCGAAACACGAAGTCCCGCAACCATCCGAACCAAACCGCCGAAAAAGATATGCTCGCCGCTGAGGTTCGCCTGTGGAGAACGGATATCGTATCGGTTGTACATCCGATCCGTTACGCGAAACGCGTCGTTTGTAGGAAATCCCGAATAATTATTCCCTTGAAATTCAACGGGGTCTCCGGGACCACCGGGTCTTGTGAAATAAATGTTCTGTTCGCGATTGTGATAGGTCGCGTTTCTTACGACTTCTCCGCCGGGCTGGTTTCTTTCCTGATAAGAAAGAGTTTCAAGAGATTTCTCGCCGATCCCGTAATACAACGTGTTCGGGTTTGTATCATAGATCAAATCCCCGCGCAATCTCCACTTCGTGTCGAAGAGATAAGGTGCGTCGAAGCTGACGTCCTGATACTGTCTGTTTTTTGTGGTATTAAAATACTGAGCGAACATCCGAAAACGATAAGGAGCGTATTCAAAAAACGGATCAGACTTTTTTCCGTTGTTGATGAGGAACACCCGCACACCGTAACCCACACCCACGTTTGGGTCGGAGTTCAAAAGAGGAAGCCCTGTCGGGAACCAACCTTCTTTCTTTTTACAGATGTCTTCGGGTCTCAAACGTCTCATTTCGGAGATTTCAAACGGTAGATCCGTTCTTGGCTTTCGATTGCTATAATCGACAAACGCCAACTTGGAACAGTCCTCTTTGTCCTGCGCATACACTGTCCCCGTAGTTAAGGTGAGAGCGAGTAGACAGGTTGCAATACTTACGATTTTTAGAAAATTCTTCATGGATTTCCTGTTTCTATATTTCAGAACAAAACGGAAACGGTTTGGCGGCATACTGTCAATAGGATTTTTCCAAGAATTGGGAAATACGTTAGGAAAACTAGGGTCGAATTCCAGTTATTCATAACAATTGGTATAATAACTTGGAAAGAAGGAACGCCGATTATGACGGAGCGATTTCAATCGGATTTCGATTTGTTTTCCGCTGAAATAAGATGTTTCCAAGGCGAACGCGCGTTTACCGAAAGGAACGCCACGTTTCAAATGATAGATAGAATTTTATCCCGTTCTAAAAAGAACGTTTTCTTAATTTTCGATTGGCTCGTATGAATTCTTTCGGATTGAGATATCCTTTCGGATTTCGATCATATCCCGGACCTGTGGGAAGAAAATAATCATCCCTCAGTTCAAAGTGAAGATGAGGTCCGTAACGTCCGTCTGCGTCTCCTATTCTTCCGATTTTATTTCCTCTGCGGATCTTATCACCCGAAGCTACGTTCATTTTGGAAAGATGCGCGTATAAGGAATTGATCCACTTGCCGCTCGGAAGTCGATGTGTGATGATGATTACGTTTCCCCAACCCGGTCCTTCTTTTCCCGCGAACTTCACGATTCCATGAGAAACCGAATACACCGGATCGCCGTAGTCGTTGCGTCCGGACGCGTTCCAATCTTCGCCGAGATGAAAATTCTTTCCAAAAGGTTGTTTGTCTATATAGCCCTTTGCGTTTGGTTTTCCAACGGGAAAGTCGAATCCGTCGGAAAGATACTCGGGATGTTCAAGGAAGAATTTTTTCGTTTCTTCCAAGTCGAGTTCGTCTTGGGAAGAACTTGTTTCCTCGGCTTGTAATTCCGAAAGAAAGTTTGGATCGAGATCGTTCCAAGTGTTCAATGTCTTTTCGCAATTTGCAAAAAGAAGAATGCAGAATAGAATCGTAACAAAAATTGCGGACTTCCGGTTTAGATTCAAATCCATTCTCACGAACGAACAATCGAAGTTCGATCACTTACCCAGATTCAACTTCAGAATGACGTCGTCTTGAGAAACCATATTCCCTTCTTTCGTCAGAACCTCATCCACAGTTCCTTCGCCCGGGGAAAGAATGTTGTTCTCCATCTTCATCGCTTCCACGATCGCAAGAACGGTTCCCTTTTTGACGGAAGCTCCGGGAGCGACTAAAACTCGAATCACCTTACCCGGCATCGGACTTTTGATCAAACCGCCGCTTCCTTCTTCGAGATGAATCTCTCGGTTGGAAAGAAGGATCTTTGTGTTCCAACCCTTGTAGTGGATAAAGATCTGATTTCCTTTACGGAGAATTCTCCAGTGATTTCCCGGACCCGAAAAAAGTCCGTTGCCTTCGCTCTGAAAATTTCTGGAGATCCGAAAGTCGTAAACGGTTTCGCCTAACGTAATCGATACGGACATATCGCCGGGAGAACTGGTCCTAACTCGAACGGGGATTTCCTCTTCCCTATGTCTAAAACGAAAATTTTCTTCGATCACCAGAAACCTCCCTGTCCAACGGCTTCCCAGATTCCCTGGGATTTTTTCTTTTCGGAAAGAGCCGCGGCCGCAAAGGAGAACGCATCGGCTTGCACTTCCCTCTCGGGCGTAAATGCGATCGTTTGTTCTTCCAGAAAATGCGTGTGTGTCAGTCCTTTCTTAAACTCTTCATGGGAAAGAATTCCGGATAAGTAAAACGTGTTCGTAACCGGTCCGAAGATCACCGTGGAATCGATGGATTCTCGAAGACGGGTCGCACATTCTTCCCTGGTTTTTCCCCAAGAGATCATTTTTGCGATCATAGGATCGTAGTAGACAGTGATCTCGGAGCCGGTTTCGACTCCGGTATCCACTCTTAAAAAATCACGATCCGGAAATTCAATATATTCTAATATACCGGTGGACGGTAAAAAATTATTTTCGGGATCTTCGGCGTAGATACGAGCTTCGATCGCGTGACCGTTCTGCGTAATCGCCTTTCCTCCGGTAAGATCGGAAAGTTTTTTCCCTTCCGCAACGCGAATCTGCCATTCGACTAAGTCTTGTCCGGTGATGTATTCGGTTACCGGATGCTCGACTTGAAGTCTTGTGTTCATTTCGAGAAAGTAAAACTTTCCGTCCTTTCCAAGAATGAATTCCACGGTTCCGGCGCCCACGTATTGGATCGACTGAGCCGCTTTGACCGCGACCTGACAGATTTCATCCCGAAGCGAAGACGGAAGATTCGGAGCCGGAGATTCTTCGATCACCTTTTGGTGTCTTCTTTGAATCGAACATTCCCTTTCGAAAAGGTGCATAACGTTTCCGTGTTTGTCTCCGAAAACCTGCACCTCGATATGACGAGGAGTTTCTATATACTTTTCTACGAATACGGTTCCGTCTCCGAACGCTTTCAACGCTTCTCGTTGTGCGGATTCGAGGGATGAAAGAAACTCGTCGGGTTTATAAACCCGTTTCATTCCTTTTCCGCCTCCTCCCGCGGTCGCCTTGATCATCAGAGGATATCCGATGCGTTCCGCTTCTTTCTGGAGAATGATAGGATCCTGATTTTGTCCGTTGTAACCCGGAACGACCGGAACTCCGGCGGCTTCCATCTTAATCCGAGAATTGATCTTGTCGCCCATCAGTTCCATGGACTCGGGGCTCGGTCCGAGAAAAAGAACATTCTCTTTTTCTAATGCTTTTGCGAACTCGGTTTTTTCGGACAAAAATCCGTAACCCGGATGAACCGCGTCCGCTTTCGTTTTACGGATGGCGTCGAGAATATTAGGAATATTTAAATAAGAAGAACCGGGGCTTGGTTCTCCGACATACACGGACTCGTCCGCGAGTTTTACATGGGGAGAATCCTTGTCCGCGTCCGAATACACGGCCACGGTTTTGATTCCCAGTTTTTTACAAGTGCGGATCACACGAACCGCGATTTCTCCGCGATTCGCAATCAAAAGTTTAGAGATCAAGAGGCTAACACCGATTCCTTTCGCGCTTCGGAAGAAAGACTTGCGTCCAATGCCTTCTTTTCGCGTTCCATCGTTTCGTGGATAAAGTCCTTAAATTCTTCCCAAGTGGAATATTTTGTAGGGTCGTAGGTTCCGATCTGTTTGTAAGCGACCACAAATCCCTTTTCCAAGGTTTGATAACCGGTAAGTCCGGATTTGAGAACTACAACGACCGGAATTTTATTTTCCCAAGCGAGTTTGATCATCCCCTTTTGCATAGGTTGGATCTCTTCGCTGTAAGAATTATGACCTTCCGGATAAACGATAAACGAAGCGTCGCTGAGTCCCTTGATTAGATTTCTTACGGACACCGCGATCGTTGCGGCCTTCGAGGATTCGAAAACCTGCGAACCCATCGCCTTCATCCACCAATACGCGATCAGCGTTTTTTTGATCACTTGATTCGCAAGATAAGGTTTGTTGATCACAAGACAATCGTAAGGAAAGTCGAGTTCGTTTACGTGATTCACAAAGATCATATGACCTTTGGTAGGAATTTGAAATTCTCCGATTCTGAAAAAACGGGTTCCGGACATCCAACGAATCGCGTTTCCCCAAACTGCGGAGCCTTTTAGAAAAGCGGCGTTCTTTCTTTTTTGATTTCCGATCAATGCGAAAAACAAACCCGCAACCAAACTGGGAAATGCAAAACTGAATACGAGCGGGAGCGTGATTAAATACGTTTTGAGAACGAGCTTACGATACGATTTCGGAAAGCGGCCCAATCGACTTTCCATAAATTTCAATGGGTTCATCGGAAGCTATCTTCCAAAGGAATCCGTTTTTAGAAAAGCTAGTTTTCATAAAGAAAAAGCCCGCGAAACGCGGGCTTTTTTTACCGAACAGGATTCAGAAGTTCGATGGAGATTATTTGTTGCTTCCCGGCGCTTTATCGCCGATCAACTGTTTGCGTTTTTCAGGATCCCATTTTAGGAAAAGTCTGTTTTTAACTTCGTCGTCGTAGATTTTTTCCAAAACGTCCACAGCGTCTCTGCGGTATTCTTCCGGAATTCTTCTGTCGAATACGGGGCTGAGTCTATGATCGAGTTCCAAGGTCGGGTTCTGCGTAAAGTCGTAAGTGACTCCTTGCAATACAACCGGCTCGGACGGTCCCGCTTTTCCTTCGTCGTCCTTGATCGCTTCGGTTTTCGCGTCGCTTCTGTAAAGGAAGTAGTTATCGTATGGATACTTCAATTTAAAGATATTGATCGCGTTCGCTCTTGCGTCTCTGCAAAGTTGAATCGCGGCGATGTAATGTTCGATTCTATGTTTTCTATGGCTCGGTTGAAGTTTCTGATGTTTCTCGAGATGTTTTTCGATCTTCAGAGCGTTGTTACGCGCTTCTTTAGCGAGTCCCAGAAATTTATAACCGGTTTCCATATTCTTTTCGATCGCGTATTTATTGGTTACGTAATGGAAATCTCTCGGGTTGTACATTCTTCTTGTGAGAGGAGCTTCGCGATCCGCGGTCATATCCTTTACCACGAATGAATTTTTACTCCACTCGATCGCGATATCTACGAGGTTTCTGTCTTCCGGGTTGTTCGGATTTTTTTTCTCGATCGCGGCTTTTAAAATCTCATCCGATCTTTCCACGTAATACTGGGAAAGTTCTTCGAGAAGCATTTCGGTTCCGAGTTGTGCTTCTAAGAATCTTCTGTATGCGTTTACGTGATTGTTTTCGAAGTAGTATTGAAGTCCTTCTTGATAGAGACGTTTGAGTTCCTTGTATTTTTTAATTCTGTCTCCGTCTTGCTCGGGAGTTCCGCCTTGCTGGTTGTTAGCCGGAGCGGTTCCACCCGTGTTTTGCTGATTCTGTCCGCCCGGAACTTCACCTTTGTAGTTCCGAACAATCGGCTCGATCGCTCGGAGATATACGAGTAGCTCCACCCTTTTTTTATAGGCCTTACTGGAGACCGCTTCCCCGAATACGGAAACGGGAAGAATGGAGATGGCAATTAATATGAGAATCAGTCGTTTCATCGGTTAACCTTTTCCAAAGTTTTTCCGGATTCAAGGCCGGACGCAACAGGAAATTAGTGCTTTTCTTCCTACTCTATCGGTTAGAATGGTGTTCGAATTGACAGCCCGTTCCTGTTTTTTTCGGGTTTTTCACAGATAAGACTATGACAGCCAGCGCTCTTGCACAAGGAAAAAAGATCTCGTTCCGAGCAAAGGAAGATACGGTATGTCCGATCTGCCACGAGGTTCATCAAAAGGAAAACATGTTTCAGGGCGGCGGCCGTCTGATCGCCGGAAAACTGACCATCGAACTCAGAAGACTTTACGAGAAGAATAAGAAGTTCGGTCGTGTGAGTCCCAATGATTATGTCATCAGCGTCTGTCCTCGTTGTCTTTATTCCTCTTTTACCAAGGATTGGTCCACGTTAGACGCGGAGGAAAACGAAAAGATCCGTTCCCAATCCGATACGAGACGTTCCAATTTGGAAAAGATTCTCGGGCCCCTGGATTTTTATCAAGAACGGAATCTGGTTCTCGGAGCGGCTTCTTATCTGCTCACCATAGAATGTTATCAAAATCGAAAAGTCACCGTGGCCCCCACTCCGAAAAAGGCGGTCTGCGCCGTTCGGGGAGCCTGGTATTTCGACGACCTAAACAACGACTTCCCAAGTCTGGGATTCGATAAGGTTCGGGATCTTCTCTATCAAAAAGCCGCGGGTTGGTACACCGACACGATGGAAATTATGCAGAGCGGATCGGAACCGGTGGATCAGGCTTCTTATCTTTTGGGTCCGGACACGGATAAGAACTGGGCCTTTGACGGAGTCATTTATCTTTCCGCATATCTTACGATGAAGTTCAAGGATCAACTCGCGACCGATCCTGCGGCGAAACTCAATCTTTTAGTTCGAGCCAAAAGAACCCTTTCCAGACTTTACGGTTCCGGAAAAGGATCCAAGTCGAAACCTTCCGTAATCATCGACATGGCAAAAGAACTCTACGACGAATACAACAAGCTCATCGAGGAAATGGGAGGGGAAAAATAAACTACGCCCTCCTCGTCGAATACGACGGACTTTGTTTCAACGGTTTTCAAATTCAAACAGATCTTCCCAGCGTTCAGGAGAGTCTCGAAAAGGCCGCGAAAATTCTCCTCAATGAAGAAATCGCCGTCACAGGAGCCGGTCGAACGGACACTGGAGTTCACGCTCGTGGAATGATCGTAAACTTCAAGACCTCGAAGACTGTACAAAATTTCAGCAGATTTCTTTTGAGTATGAATGCGCTCACCGATTCAGGTTTGTCCGTTCTCAGCATCGCCGAAGTGGATGAGAATTTCGATTCTCGTTTTTCGTGTCGTTCGAGAGAATACGAATATCTAATCATCAACACGAAGTATCCCAGACCCACTTGGAAAAATCGGGCCTTCTGGTATCAACATAAGATTGACGTTCCGCGCTTGGAAACCGAACTTGAATTATTAAAAGGAGAACACGATTTTCGCAGTTTGGCGAAGGCCGCTTCCATGATTGGTCGTTCCACGGTTCGGACGATTTTGGATACGGGACTGGAACGAAGCGCCGAATTTGACGGTCTCCTGAAAGTAAGAATCCGAGCGAACGGCTTTCTTCACAATATGATTCGGATTCTTACGGGTACCCTTCTGGAAATCGCAAACGGCAAACGACAAAACACGAACGTGTTGGACATACTTTCTTCAAAAGACAGAACGATCGCGGGTATCACTCTTCCTCCTCACGGACTTTATTTCATCAGAGCCTATTACGATTCCAATTCGGGAATCGATTCCATGTATTCCGATCGGGACTTTCTAAAATAAGATGTTCTCCCGTTTCCGCATTTCCGCAAAACCTTCGATCCTCGTATTGCTTACGATGTTTCCCGGAATTTTATCCGCAACTCCCGTAAAACCGGGAGTTTTCGAACTTTTAGGCGGTTATCAACCGAACCTCGGTAAAAATAAATTCTTTACCGATTTTATCCCAAGACTTTCGACTCAAACAGGAAGTCTTCCATCCAGCGGCGTTGTTTCCAAGGAAGAAGAGGAAGCGGAGGCCGCGGCTGAAGAAGAGGACGAAAAGGCGGAAGGCATTCACGACAATCGAAAGTCGGAGATCGGAGTTTGGCTCGGGGCTTCCAATCCTTGGCCCGGAACCGAAACTCAGAAATATTTGGATACTACCTTGGGTGGTGGATTCTTTTTTAGAATTCCTTGGCCTTGGATTTTTTATCTCGAGATGGGAGCGTATTACGCAAACTATCTTTCCGCGACGGAACGCGCGTTGACTACGATTCCGGTTTATCTCGCGTTGGGTTACAAGATTCCGATCGATCTTCCGATTTCGTTCATTCTTCGCGCGGGCGGCGGCGAAGCGTTCGTAGTCGCAAGACCATCCAACACTTCTCGTTGGGATCCGATGATGCTGATAGGATTGGAAACGAGTTTTGTCGCCGGAAAAAAAATCAGAATCGGGATCAGAATCGATTACAATAAGATTTACGAATCGCAATTGGACGCTCCCGAAGAATCGAAATACTACTATGCGAGTCCTTACAGCGATTCCAGATTGAGCAACCCGAATTACTATCGGGTCGTGGATACGGAATTCTTTCAATTCGGCCTGATGGTGAGCGTGTTTCTATGAAAAGATCGTATTTTCCATTCGTAATTCTACTTTCAAGTTTTCTAATATTCTTTTGCCGGGTCGGAGATTGGCACGGAAGAGGTTCGAGCGATCCGGTTATCAGTACTCTTTTCAACCAAAGAATGCTTCTCATCGTAAAGGGAACCTTTGCGACGGATAACCCGATCGGTTTCGAAGCGTATTCCGGTGGAACCGGACAAATTTATCAGGACAACGCGGGGGACGGTCTGGATCCGATCCCCGATTTAACCGGAATGCCTCTTGCGCAGAATCTTCCGATCTTCATTGACATCGGAGAAATTCGTATGTCCACGAAGTATGAACAGGGTCTTTACAATCTCAGTTTGATCAAAAACGTAAAGGACACAAAAAAATTCTGGGATGAGATCGCTCCGAACCGTCAGGTTTTTTGTACGATTCCTTATACTACGAATTCGAATTCTTGTCGTTTGAACGACGGAGAATTAAAGGCGATTCAATTCTTCAACGGAGAAGGTGTCGTCTATCCTTCGAACGATCCGACTTCGGCAACGGA
This sequence comes from Leptospira barantonii, assembly GCF_002811925.1. Classification (NCBI taxonomy): domain Bacteria; kingdom Pseudomonadati; phylum Spirochaetota; class Leptospiria; order Leptospirales; family Leptospiraceae; genus Leptospira; species Leptospira barantonii. The sequence continues at coordinate 435,988 of NZ_NPDS01000002.1, read as the reverse complement.
CTGGGGTTCTTTCGGAAACGGTCCCGTTCAATTTTATTATACGGGTTTGTATCTTAGAAACTTGGTTACCGCTTGGGCGACCGAGCCGGGGCTTACGTTTTCCAATCTTACCTTGTTCGACAACTATAGAGTTCCGGGAATCAATATCGTTCCTCGTTTGAGTTATAAACCCGGAGCGGACGCGACTACAAAAACGATCTTCCCTCCTCTTGTGTTCCCAGCGCTTTATACCGCGGATAGCGGAGACGAGGACATGATCGTTTATCCCGGATTCGATCCTTATATTTTGGAAGTGAGAATCAACCTGAAGGAAAACCTAATGGTTCATTCTTACGTTTCCAGTTTGGGCGGGGTAAGAACGTTAGTCGGCGTAAGCGATTGGAAAAGTGACAGCAATCACAACGGAGAATCCGATATGGGCGGCGGTCTTTTGATTCGCTCGAGAATCATCCGCCCCGAAATCGCGTCCAGCTTGACTGTGTTAGGTGGAACCGCTTCGACTACACACTACTACGGAGTTTATCGTTCCGTGGAACTCGATATGAGTAATAAACTTCCTTTGATGGCTTCTCCCGTTCAAGGCGGAGCGACAAAGATGAAATACATTCATCCTGGAGAATACAGACTTCGTTGTTTGGGAGATTTGGCGAGAGTGGACGGTTATCCGGAAACGGTCGTCAGAGAAACCACCTTTACGGTTCCGGATAACGCACCTCGTTCCGAAGTTCAAGTCAATCTAAGTTGTCCTTGAGCGTTTTTGTCGGAATTCCGACAAAAACAAAAACCGCCCCCACCCGAGTTAGGGAGGAGGTGATGACGAGCGATCCATAGAGAGCGAGGCGCTGAGCTCTTGGCTTGTGGGAAAACTTCGACGAATTTTTCTCTAGCAGAAAATTCAACTTTTGTAAAGTAGAATTTTCGCGTTCGGCTTTGTCGGAACTCCGACAAAGTCTTTCTCTTAACTCTTACTTCAGAATCTCTTCCTGACGTCCCATCAGTTTGATTCCGAGTCTCGGACCGATTTCTTGTACGATTCTAGACGCGACGTAGTTTCCCCAACGAGTGGATTTTTCCAAACTGAAACCGTGCGTAAGTCCGTAAAGAACACCCGCCGCAAAACAGTCTCCGGCACCGGTCGTGTCGATCGGTTTTACGGGGAATCCATCCACGTGCGAAATCGTCCCATTCTCCGCAAAGTAAGCGCCGTTTGCCGAATCGGTCATAAATACGAGAGGGGACAAACCGGCGATGAACTTCAACGCTTCGAGCTTATCCTCTTTTTGAGAAAGGGCTTTGGCTTCTTCCGCGTTGCAGAAAACGATATCAAAGTAGTCTTTTGTTAAGCGAACAAAGTCCTCGCGGGAACGGTTCACGCAGAAAGGATCGCTGTAAGTGTAAGCGACTTTGACCCCGTTCTTTTTGGATTCTTCCATCGTCAAAAGGGAAGCTTCTTTGGTTCCCTGTCCGTCCCAGAGATAACCTTCGATGTAGGAAATGCTAGATGCCTTGAGTTTGGAAAGATCCACATCAGATTTTTGTAATGTGATGGAAATTCCCAAGTGCGTGAGCATGGTTCTTTCCGCGTCCGGAGTCGTTAATACGACACAGGTTCCGGTATGGCCTTGATCTTCGGGAGCGACTTCGAAAAGAATCCCCGCGTTTTCCATATCCTGTTTGTAAAATTCTCCGTAAGTATCCTTGGAGACTTTTCCGGTATAAGTTCCGGTTCCGCCGGAATTGGCGAGAGCGATCATCGTATTGGCCGCGCTTCCGCCGGAACGAAGTTCTTGTTTACTTCCTTCAAGCGCGACTAAAACTCCCGCTTGTTTTTCGGAATCGACCAAGGTCATGATTCCCTTATCGAAGCCGAGACGTTTGATGAATACGTCTTCCGTCGGAACTAAAATATCCACGAGTGCGTTGCCGACTCCGAATACGTCGTAGTGTTTCATTGAATTATCCTTTTCTTTTCCATTCGATCAATTCCCAGCCGGTATCCTCTTGGAAGAAAACCCCTTCTCCGCCGACTTCCGTCTTGAGAAGTTCCAAAAATTCTTCCTTTCTTTCGGTGATGACCCCGCTGAATAGGAAATGATCGGTTTTTACGGATGCAATTTTTTGAATATTCGCTTTTAATACTGCGAATGTGATATTGGCGATCAAAAGATCCCATTCTTTTCCTTGAACGTCCGGGTGATCGAAGCCGCCCTCGTCCACGACCAAAACGTTAGACGAAATTTCGTTGTCGTCCCGGTTGAAGGTCGCGGATCGTACGCTGTTCGGATCCACGTCCACCGCGAGGATCAAGGCCGCGTTCGACTTCGCCGCGGCCACGCTCAAAATTCCGGAACCGGTTCCCACGTCGGCGATCCGTTTACCGGAAAGACCGAGGCTTCCCATTCTTCCCAAAACAAGACGAGTGGTCTCGTGATGTCCGGTTCCGAACGCAAGTCCGGGATTGATGAGCAAGGGAAGAATTCCTTCGGGGGTCGTGCTGACAGCAGTATCTTTTTCCCAAGTGGGAATGACCCGATACGAACCGACTACGAACGGTTTATAAAATTCTTTATAGGCCTCTTCGTATTCTTTGGTTTCGATCCATCTCGATTCAAGGAAGAAGGATTCTCCCGCGTTGACCTTGAGAAAAATATGAATTTTAGTTTCGTTTTCTTTGTCGTCTTCGGCGAGATACACTCGGAACTTCGTATCGTCCGAGATGATCTCTTCGTGAGGCGCGCGAGGAACCTCGCGGTCAAACAGAATTTCGTAATATCCCGCGACTCCGACTTCGTCCAAAAACGAAGTGAAGTCTTCCGCGATTTCTTTGGGTAGGTTTAGAATGATTTCTCTGTATCTCAAGTCGTTTCTCGGGTCTCATCCAAGATTTCCGCGTTGATCGGAGTGTCACTTACGATTTCATCCTCTTGAATGAAAGTCCGGAAGTCCCTTACGATCCAAACCCAGATTCCCACGAAGAGAGCCGTTGAAAGCCAACCGCCGAATCTGGATTGAGGTAATACGAAAAAATTGAAAAGTCCGTGTTGAGAAACCGCGAGTAAAAAAGCGAGAAACAAGAACAGAGGTCTATCCCTTGTGTCCTTATGATTGGATTTTACAAAGGCCAACGCAAAACATAGATTGATCAGAAAGTGCGCGTTCGAGGATCGGATCGTTCTTCCCACGAACATCGCGATTCGATCTTCTTCCTTTGCGGAAAAAATATAATTCGCGTTTTCGATTCCCGCAAATCCTAAAGCGACGAATCCGCCGATCAAAACCATTTCTTTTTTGAACTTGTATGTCTTCCAATCAAACGCGAACAAAAGTCCGGCCGTTAAGATTAAAATTCCTTTGCAGAATTCTTCCATCATCCCCGCTTGAATGAACGCGATATGCGCGGTTTGCGTGAGAATATGTCCGCTTCGTTTGGGCGCCGCGAGTTTTACATCCGGCCAAAAGATCGGATGCAATTTTAAAACGATCTCGGTTGAAAGATATCCCAAGAAAAGCGCGAGTAAAATCAGGAAGATTCTTTGCTGGGTATTCTTTCCCGGAAAAAGAAGAATCAAAAAAAATCCCCAAGGAAGAATGGATAAAAATCCGAGGAGCGCGACGTCGAAACTCATAACTCCTCCATATAACGTCCGTCATACATCGTAACGAGCTCTTTCTGAAGAGGTGTGGGCATCGCTTCGGGATCGATACTTCCGTTCCAAAAAAGTTCGGTCACTCGAACGTAACCTTTCGTTCCCGGCGGTGGCATCAAAGGAGAAAGACTTTCTATGAGTTCCAAGGTCATCTGATCCTGTTCGGGATAACCCGAAGCCTCGACAAGATCCACATCCACAACTTCTCCATCGGGTGTAACCGTATAAGCGACCACGGAAGAATAATTGCGGGGCGCCCTTCTCCAATATTCCATAAAGGATTCGGGGCCTCTCATCTTTGCGGAGATGTAATTCGAATACGTGGACGGTAATTTTTTTCCACGAACCTGTTTGACTTCTCCTTTGACTCTTCCTTCTTCCGCGGGTTTATCATCCGGGATCTTATCCCCTTCTTTTTGAGTCGGAGTTTCGGTTCCCGAAACAACTCCCCCGTTCAGACCTTCCACTTCGTTCGGAAGATTGGGATCGATAAAATAGAATTCCAAATTCTCAGGAGTGAAATGTGTACGTTGTCTTTCTTTTTCTTTCTGTTCTTTTTTTCTCTGAAGAGTGACCGGGATGATCAGAATCAAGGAAAGAAGAATCAAGTGTAGTAAAATACTATATGATAAATTACTGATGAATGTGCTTCTCGGTGTGGAATCTTCCGGTTCGGCTCGGAAGGTTCTGTTCAAAAGAAACTTGGAGAGTAGATGAATTCCGGCGATGCTAAAAAGAAAAACCGAAATCGGAACGATACTCGATGTGACCGCGAAGAATTTTTTATCCGCGATTCCCGGTTTGAGTCCCATCGACATGAGAAAACGGATTCCGTCCGCGGGTTCGAGCCAGGAGAAAAACGAGGTCGCCAAAAAAAGCAAAAGAAGGAGATATAAAAACAAAATCGCGAATCCCTTCCAAAGATTCCCGAGGTAGATATGCCCCCATCCCGGAAAAATCCAATCTCTGAGTTTGGAATACTTTTGTTTTCTTTTACCCCATTCTCCCTTAAATCCGGCATAACGCGAAACTCGGGCTTGCTTTTCGAAAAGTTTCCAAGGTCTTCTGAAAAGGAAGAATTGTTTTCCTCTGCTTAAGAGCGTATCCCCCGCGATCAAAACCGAGAAGAAATACAAAAAACTGTCCTCTAAAATTCCGAGCTGTCCGTATTCCAATCGATACGGATCTTGAAAGACGAGTCTCGATGTCAGATAACCCGCAACGAGAAGAACCAGAATTTTGTAATGAATCCTTTCTATCTTTTCTTCGGGCAAGGTCGCGGTGGAACCGGGTCTCGTTTTTAAAAGACGTTTTCTTTCTTTTTTAATGGAGAAGGAATGCCCGACGAGAATCAAAAGCCCGATCGCCACATAAAAGCCGATCAACCATTCTCCCAAATCCATAACAAGTGCGCGGACGAATGCTTCTACGATCGGGAAAAGAATCGCGGATACTTCGAGAGGATAAAGAATGCTCCAGCAAAAAATCTGAAACAAAAGCGAACCGAAAGCGGCGGAACGGATTTCCTTGTCTTTCGGAAAGGCGAAGAGTACGCCGAGGGGAAAAAAGATTCCCAACCCCAAAAAGGGAGAACTCCAGGACAAGAAATTAACGCCGAAGATGACTAGTTTCTTTTTCAGGCAAGGTCTCCTTGGACGTTGCAAAACGGATTTCAATCAACCATTTGACCCGAACAAGGGGCGTAGGCAAACAAGAAATCCTTCGATGCGAAGAATTAAAATACTTTATTCCCGAATCCGGGACAGAATTCTGGACTCATGGAAAAGAAAGAAAGTCTCGATTCCTCTCTGAAGGAAATTGTATCCGTCTGTAAACGCAGAGGGTTTGTCTACCCCGGTTCTGAAATTTACGGAGGGCTCTCCAATACCTTCGACTACGGTCCTTACGGGGTCGAACTTCTCCAAAATCTAAAACAACTCTGGTGGAAATTTTTCGTCCATCTTCGGGAAGACGTGGTGGGTCTGGATTCCTCCATCCTCCTCAACCCGAAAGTCTGGGAAGCGTCCGGTCACGTTTCCAACTTCACCGATCCTTTGATCGATTGCAAAAACTGTAAGACCCGAATCCGCGCGGACAAGTTCCTCGAGGATCAAAAGGGAGAAGGTTTTGCCACGGGTTTAACTCTCGAAAAGATGAACCTGGTCATCAAAGAAAGTAATTTCGCCTGCCCGAACTGCGGTCAACGTGGAACATTCACCGAAGCGCGCGACTTCAATCTCATGTTTAAAACCTCGCACGGTGCGAGCGCGGAAGACGCACTGGATATTTATCTCAGACCGGAAACCGCTCAGGGAATTTTTCTAAATTTCAAAAACGTTGTCTCCACCACGAGAAGAAAGATTCCGTTCGGAATCGCTCAGATCGGAAAATCTTTCCGTAACGAAATCATGGCGCGTCAGTTCGTTTTCCGCACGAGAGAATTCGAACAGATGGAAATGGAATTCTTCTGCGAACCCGGAACCCAGAAAGAATGGTTCTCTCATTGGGTCGACTATTGTATGAAGTGGCTCACGGAACAGGTGGGAATTAAAAAAGAAAACCTTCGAGTCAGAGAACACGAAAAGGAAGAATTGTCTTTTTACAGCGAAGGAACCTCGGACATAGAATTCAAATACAACTTCGGTTGGGGAGAATTGTGGGGCATCGCTTCGAGAACCGATTACGACTTGAATCAACACCAGAAATTTTCCGGTGAAGACCTGAAATACCAAGACCAGGTCAACAATCAAAAATACGTTCCGTTTGTCGTCGAACCCGCGTTAGGTGTAAACCGCCTATTTCTTGCGGTCGTTGCGGATGCGTATGAAGAGGAAAAACTTCCGGACGGTGAAACAAGAACCGTTCTTCGTTTTTCTCCGAAGATCGCTCCCGTAAAGGCGGCCGTGTTCCCTTTGATGAAGAAGGACGGTCTTCCCGAAAAATCGAGAGAGATCTTTGCCGACCTCGCCAAACTCGGAAACATAGAATACGACGACGGCGGTGCGATCGGAAAACGTTATCGCAGACAGGATGAAATCGGAACCCCGTTTTGTATAACAGTAGATTATGATACTCTAAAGGACGATACGGTTACCGTTCGGGAAAGAGACAGCATGAATCAGGAAAGGATTCCGGTAAAACAACTGAGAACCTGGTTGTTCGAAAGACTGTAAGAAGAAACAAGGAAGAATCCGCGTTTGAACGCGCGGGTTTTGTCGAGTCGCGGCGGGATTTGTCGGAGTTCCTACAAATTTTGAAATTATTTTTCTTCTTGTTCAATTTTGATTTTTCTGATATGGAAGATTTGCCGTGATTTTCTTTCCCGCCACCTCTCCACCTCCACCCTACACGGGTGGGGCTCGCCACTTTCACGATAAGACTGTCGGAGCTCCTACAACTTGAACCTCAAACAAACATTCATTGAAACGGCTTCCCGATATTCCTCCGACTCCGATTTGATCGAGACTCATTGGAAGGAAATCGATACCCGTTACTCCGAACCACACCATCATTATCATAATATTTCGCATCTCGAAGCTCTCGCTTCTCTGCTTTTAGAAATAAAAAATTTCACAACCGACCGGGATTGTGTCCTCTTTACCATGTATTACCACGACGTCATTTACGACGTATCCCGGAGCGACAACGAAGAACAAAGCGCAGACCTCGCCGAAAAAAGGCTTCGTGAAATCGGATTTCCGGAAAAACGAATTCTATCCTGCAAATCACAGATTCTTTCGACCAAAGGTCATTCCCAAAGCGAAGATCACGATACGAATTTATTTACAGATGCAGATTTGTCAATTTTGGGACAAAGCTGGAACGTCTATTCGAAATATTATAAAAACATAAGAATGGAATATTCGATTTATTCGGACAAGGATTATTCCCAAGGCCGGAAAAAAGTTCTGAATTACTTTCTCAATTTGGAAAGAATTTACAAAACGAAATTCTTTTTCGAACGTTTCGAAATTTCGGCCAGAGAAAATTTAACCCGAGAATTGAAAGAAATTTAATCGGACATGCAAAAAAACGAATCTGCCTCCGATTCTACTTGCAAAGTAAAATCCATATCGCATCCAAAGAGAATCAACGGATCTAACAATGCAATTCAGTAATATAAATATAAAACGGACCGCGGGATATTGTTTCATTTTTATCTTTGTAGCCATTACGATCTTTCATCTTTTAGTGCTAACGCAGATCATTCCCTACACGATCGTATGGGGCGGTCGTTTAACAAATCTTGAGGAAATGTATGTTTTCGAATCTTTATCGATCGTTTTGAATTCTTTTTTTATCTGGATCGCATTGATGAAAACGGGAAACACAAAAACAATTCTCCCTCAAAAAGCGATCACGGTGATTTTATGGATCATGGCCGCGTTGTTTTCACTCAATACGATCGGAAATATCCTTTCTCAAAACGACTTGGAAAGAATCGTCTTCACACCGGTCACGGCTATATTAGCAATTCTTTGTATGCTTCTCGCAAAAGAATGATTCTTCCTGTAAAAAACCTTCTTCAAAACTTGTAAAAGAGTTTATCCTTTTCGAAATTCCGATTCTACATAGTTTGCATACAAAACTATCAACCTCCTAAAACGTCCCCAAAAATTACTGCGATTGATTCGATTGCAAAAACGAATTGACTCGCAAAAAAAGAGAAAGAAAATTTCAGGATAAGATTCAGACAAAAAAATCGATTCCCGAGAATTCCCTTCTTAACAACCAAAGGAAGATAAAATCAATATGACATTGCACAAAACGAACTCAACGCTTTCTACCGGGGGACCTATAATCGAAAATTCAAAACAAAAATATTCAAAACGGATTTTGAATATTCTATTTTTATTATTTATTTATTCGACATTCCACTTTCAAACACGGCCGATTCTCGCACAAACGCCCGCCGGCGCCGCTCCACTAACCGTACAAATCACCGGGCTTCACAACAATCAAGGTCAAGTTTTGATCAGCGTCTACGATCAAAGCGAAGGGTTCCCTAAAAAACATTCCAAAGCGTTGCGAAGCGAACGAGTCAAAATCAACAATGGCGCTACAACGATCGTATTTTCATTGCCTCCGGGAGAATACGCGGTCGCAGTCGCTCACGATGAAAACACAAATAACGAGCTTGATACGAATTTGGTCGGTATGCCGAAAGAAGGAGTCGGAGTATCGAACAACGTCAAAGGTTTTATGGGGCCGCCAAAATACGACGACGCTAAGTTTAAATTTACCGCAACCGGAAAAACGATCGAGATAAAGATCAACTATCTCTAATGTGTTCGAGCTATCCTTCGATTTTACGAAGTCGCTATTTCATTCTTAAAAATCACCATGATTTTCTTAGGAATCGATCGATTCCTAAGTTTCCTTCCGCTCCCATAACCGATCGAACGGAAAGAAAGATCTTGTTCAAGAACAATCTCCGTCATCCAAATATCCGCAAAAAATTGGATGCAAATCTACGAACTCCGCAGATTTTTACGAAATCGTTCCACAGCAAATTTCAAATCGGACGACTTCCGTTTAAAATAAGAATGCCAAAAGCCAAAACCAATTCGGGACAATTTCAAATCGCCAACCTTCTCCCCGAGCACAGGGAAGCCGCGATCGAACTCATCAATCAATTCTTTCGTATGCTCAATTCTCTCGAGTTGGACGGAGTTTTTAAGATTCGTCCTCGAGCCGGAACGAAGATGATGGACGTTTATCTGAAACTGAGGGGAACCGGAAAGGTTCTTTTGCTCGGCGGTTTTTTGGGAGAAGAACTCGTTTCGATTCTAATCGCAAGAACGGAAGATAAGCCGTATCTGGAAGAACAAAAAACCCTCTTTATCGACCTCGCAGTCACCAAACGAGGAAAACAAAAAGCCGGCTACATGAAACCTCTCGTTCTTGCCTGCGAAACATGGGCGAAAGATCAGGATTTCAAAAGTGTGGAACTCAGAGCGATCGCCGAAAACGAAAACGCGGTTTCCTTTTGGAAGGCGATGGGTTACGACTCCTTCTACGTTCGTTTTCGAAAATTAGTTTAGAATTTTAGAATATTCTTAAATACGATTTGAATCTCACAACAAAACGATGCTGGAATAAAAGATTAGATTGTGAGTTAGAATTCTTCTCCAATCGTCATCCGAGAATGGTTCCACATAACTGATTACGGATCTTACCTGAACGTTCATTTTATGCTTAGGGCTGTAATAAATTCCCACGATCGAGGTTCCGATGAACTTTCCGGCTCCGTAAAGAATGACTTTTTTCGAAGCGCCGCTTTGATCCAATTCCATCCAACCGTCCATTACCTTCGGCGGTCCCTGACCGAAATCGTTCGAATAAGAATCCTTTACCAATTTTTCAAACGAATGGAGTTTCTCCGGAATCAACGCAACCATAATCAACATCGACAAACAAGGATCCTGACCGCCGCAATGACCGTTATAACTGTAAATCTGATATTTATCCTTCACATGAGTGGTCACATTCTTACTGAATGAGGCCGGGATTTTCACCATAAGAATATCGTTTATATTCTCCAGAGTTTTCGGATTTAAACGGACATTGCGAATCGGCGGGTCCTCTTCGGCAAAAACGGATTGAATGATCCTTCTTGCGTTCTCTTCAGGGTCGGCCGCCTGACCTTGGTTTTAGGTTTGATTCTTAGGGACTGAAGTACAATAAAAACTGAATATTACAATAAATAAAAACACCCATCGATTCATCTTAACTTTCTCCTGTTTCATACCTTATTTCGCGAACCCGCCTATCCCCGAATCACGTCCACTTCCACCTTGAGTTTATGTTTGCCGCCGCCGAACAAAATTCCTTTGAGTGGAGATACGTCCGCAAAGTCTCGACCGACCGAGGTGAAAATATATTCTTCGCTTAACATTTTACCGTTTGTAGGATCGTAATCCACCCAACCGATTCCGGGAGAATAAACCGAAAACCAAGCGTGAGACGCGTCCGAACCCTGCAGTTTTTTCTGACCCGGAGGAGGAAAGGTTTCGATATAACCGGAAACGTATCTGCAAGGGATTCCCAGACTTCTCAAAGCCGCGATCGAAAGATGAGTGAAATCCTGACAAACACCCTTCTTGTTTTTTAAAACCTGTGCCGGTGGAGTGTGGATCGTGGTCGCTCCGGATTTAAACTCAAACGTATTAAAGAATTTTAAAGTATAATCGGAGACAGCCTGTAAAAGCGGTTTTTGCGTGTCCAACATTTCCAAAGCGAAATTCTCGAACAATGAACCCGTGCTCACAAAAGCGGAATCGGCAACATATTCCAAGGCTTCCAAATCCTCTTTGGAATGAGAGGATTTCAGAAGAACCGGAATTTCGGAAACCTTGGGAGAATGATTCAAATCTCCATAGTCCACCGGGTGGGTCGTCACCTTACTTTCCGAAACGATCTCCAAGGACTGATGAGAATCTTCCACCGAAAAAGAATAAACCAAATTGCCGAAATAATCTTTTCGATAACCGGAAACGGAAGGACCGGGTAGAACACGCAGTTTAAGATCGCTACAATCCTGATGACGATTCGTTACGGGACACATATGCGCAAGATTGTGACAATGCGAAACCTCTTCCTGATAGCTGTATCGCGTAACGTGTTTCACCGTATATTCAGCCATTGTAATCTCCGAGTTGAATCTGTTCTTCGACATACCGGAAATATCGGGAGCCGATCGATTCCGACAAGGAAGCGATTTGATAGTTGATATCGTTCAACCAACGAACGATGCTCAAGGAAGGATTGACGTATTCGAAAAGTCTTTTTGCGTCTTCTTGGATAAAACGATTTCTTACTTCGGAGACGATTCTTTCCTCCGCGGTCGCCTCTTCCTTTTCGGAATGAGGAAGATAAGAAACGTAATCGCTCATCTTACGAAGTTGATACGCCAAGGACCTAGGGTTCGTTTCGTCGAACAGAAGAATATCCAAAACGGACTCGGCCTCGATTCTATATCTGTATCGTCTTCTATACGTGATCTTAATATCGTTGATGTTCAACAAAACTTCGAACATACTTTTGTTATAGAGAGTGGAAAGATTCAAAACCGAAGTGACGAGGCGAATCGTATAAGACGCACGTTCGATTCTTTTACCCATATTCATAAAATACCAGCCGGTTTCCCGGGACATACTTTCGATTCCCAAACCGGAAAGAGAGGCAAGTCTGGTTATTAGAAGAATCAAATATTCTAATACTTCATCGTAAGACTGAAGTTTTCCCGTGTTTTCGGTTTCGATCGTGGAAAGAATATATCTCATATCCTCCGACAATCGATCCCGAACCGATTTCGAAGACCGTACGAAAGAATTCAGATCCGACTGAATGCTCCCCGCGACATCGTGAGAAAAAACCTGAGCGAACATCTGCTCTTTGGCTCCGCGTAAAGGATCGTCCAGATTGAGTTGTAAAAATCCGGGATACGTCGCGGTCACATGAGTCACCGTTTGAAGAAGAAGTTGAACCTGTTCCTTTTCGTACGATTCTTCCATGTGAATCATCTTCAGGATCACTTCGCGTAACAATCTCGCTTGGTTCTCCGAACGTTCCGCATAACGTCCCATCCAGAACATATTGTCCGCGACCCGACTCGGAATACTCGCGCCCGAACGTTTGATCTGCATTCTTTCCGTTTTACCGGGAAGAAGTGTGAGATCCTTTTTCTCTTCGGAAGCGAGAACCCAAAGGTCTTTCGAAATCGCTCCGGTTTGATTTGTTACGATCAGGTCTTCCACGTTTTCGGTAACTCGAACCAAACCGCCCGGCATCGTCATATAACCGTTTTCGGAAAGTGTGGTAAACGCTCGAAATACCGAACGGCCTTGGATCAAACGACCTCCCGAAAGAACCGGACAAGTGGAACCGTTTACGATTTCCTGAGCCACGTATCTTTCAGGATGAAGAATCGTTTTTTTTCGGATCTCTTCGATTTCGTTCTTCGGCAAGGACGAAAGAAAAACACCCGGTTCCAACGGATCTCGAACCGCTCTTTTAAAAACGAAACGATCGGGCCGATCAAAAACTTCTTTCATGGATTCCGGATTTCCCATCCACAAAGTTCTTACGTTAGGCAAAATCAGATCTTCGGAAAGATAATATCTGCAAAGGGAGGAAAGGAAAGGATGAATCGCACGATTCTCCAGAAAACCGGAGCCGACCGGATTGGCGACCCTTACGTTTCCTTCCCGAATCACATTCAAAATTCCTGGTACACCCAAAAGAGAATCCCCTTTAAGTTCGAGAGGATCCATATAAGAATCGACGACTCTTCGAAAGATCACGTCTACTTGTTGAAGACCTTCCACCGTTTTGATGAATACGAAATTATTTCTCACCGTTAAGTCTTCGGCTTGAGCCAAAGTAAAACCGAGATAACCGGCGAGATATGCGTGTTCGAAGTAAGTTTCGTTTCCCGCGCCCGGCGTTAAAAGAACGATGACCGGTTCACGGTCTTGAATCTTGGATTGGGATTGAAGAGCCTTTCTTAAAGAACGAAAATACAAGGCAACACGATGCACTTGAGAATCTCGATAGATGGAAGGAAAAATTCTCGAAAGAACGATTCGATTCTCCAGCGAATAACCCGAACCGCTCGGAGCTTGAATTCGATCTCCGATTACTACGAAACTTCCGTCTTCTTGTCTCGCAAGATCGGACGCCATAAAACAAAGCTCGTTGATCGTGGAATGACCGAATCCGTTGCACTGTCTTAAAAAATCGAGAGAACTGAAAAGAATTTCGGGAGGAATTTTTTTATCATACAGAAGTTTTCTCGGACCGTAAACGTCCTTAAAGATCGCGTCGAGAAGTTCCGCTCTTTGAATGAGACCGCGTTCCACTTCCTCCCATTCTTTGCTTTCCATCAAAACGGGAAAAAGATCCAAGGACCAAAGCCGCTCCACCGCGCCCGGTTCCTCGTACACGTTGTATGTCACACCGTTTTCCTGAAGGATACGAAGAGAGTCCCTCTTTCTTCGGTTTAATTCCTCTTCGCTTAACGATTCGAGGGAATTGATTAAAAATTCGTATTTGGGCCTGAGTTTACCCTCTCCGTCGTAGAGCTCGTCGTAAACGGACGGAATCGGACTGTATCCTTCCCGCAAGTTCAATCTGGCGTTGGATGGGTTGACCATAAAATTCTGAACCATGATTCAATGTCCGTAGATTTTGGCGATTCTTTACGGAGACTTTTTTTTCCAACCGGGCCCCGGCGCCAAACGCAGATCTAAGGTAAACGGAGAATGGGGATGCGACAAACTCTTCGGAGCGGTCGTCGATCCGGCCGTATGACCTTGATCGATAAATCGATTGATTCTTCGGCTCTCCGCTTCGAACGAATTCACCGGGAACGTATCATACGATCTTCCCCCGGGATGAGAAACGTAATACTTACAACCGCCGATCGATCTTCCACTCCAAGAATCCCAAAGATCGAAAACGAGAGGATTCGTGATCGGAAGATTCGGATGTAACGTAAAAACGGGCGACCAAGCCTTATAACGAACACCGGCGACCGCTTCTCCGTTTTTTCCCGTCGACCGCAAAGGAACCTCGTAGCCGTTGCAGGAAAGAACGTATCTTCCCTGCGTCCATCCTTCGACTTTTACTTGAATTCTTTCCAATGCGGAATCGACCGCACGAGAAGTTCCGAACGAGTTCGCTTCTTCTCCGAGAACGTCCCAAGGTTCCAAGGCCATTCTCAACTCGAGACGGATCTGATCCTTTAGAACGTGACCATATTCAGGAAATCTAAATTCAAAAAATGGAATAAAGTCTTCCTCGTAAAAAGGATAACCGTTGGAATTCAAATCCTTCAGCACGTCCTTAAAATCCTCCCAAACGTAGAAAGGAAGAAGGTATTTGTCGTGAAGTTCCGTTCCTCTTCGGATCGGAGGATGCCTGTAAGGTTCTTCCCAAAATCTGCACAATAAGGATAAGACGAACATTTGTTGCAGAACACTCATCTTGTAATGAGGAGGCATCTCGAAAGCCCTGAATTCCACGAGCCCCAAACGTCCGGTCGATCCGGCGGGTGAATAGAGTTTATCGATGGAGATTTCGGAACGATGTGTGTTGCCCGTGATGTCCACGAGAAGATTTCGAAAAAGACGGTCCACAAGCCAAGGCGGAACACTTTCCAAATGATCGACTTGACTGCAGGCGATTTCGAATTCATACAAAGATTCTTCCCTTCCTTCGTCCATACGAGGAGATTGGGAAGTGGTTCCGATAAAAAGCCCCGAAAAAAGATAAGACAAGGAAGGATGGTGTTGCCAATACGTCGCAAAACTTCTTAATAGATCCGGTCGTTTTAAAAAAGGACTTTCTTCCGCAACAAGAGCGCCTAACGTGATGTGATTTCCTCCGCCCGTTCCGGAAGCTCTTCCGTCTATCTGAAACTTTTCGGTGCTGAGTTTTGTTTCGATCGCCTTTTCATACAGAATTCTCGTTTTGTTTTCCAACTCTGCAAAGGAAGTGGACGGGTGCAGATTGACTTCGATCACACCCGGATCGGGAGTAATCTTGAATTGTCCGATTCGTTCGTCCATCCCGGATTCGTATCCTTCGATCCGAACCTTGAGCCCCGAAGCGAGAACCGCTTGTTCTACGCTTGCGATCAACTCAACCCAAACTTCCGCGGAAGGAACCGGCGGAAGAAATACGTGCAGAATTCCGTCCCGAACCTCGACTACGATCGTGGATTGAATCGGAAGTTCTTTTTCACCGAAGGTCTTCGAGGGAGAATCGATTCTTTTACGAATTTTTTCGTCCAAAGTTTTTCTCGAAGGAAGGGCTTCTTTTTTTTCGATCGAAGTGAAGTAAGGAGCCTCTCTGAAACGATCGCTGATCGATGAAAACGGAATTCTAAAACCCGCCGGAGAATCGCCCGGAATCAAAAAAAGTTTTTCCCTTTTAAAATGCCAAACCGAACTTTCCCATTCTTTCTTTACATAATTATAATATACCGGAATACCGAATGCTACTTCCTTTTTAAAACCTTTGTCCAGAAGTTTCAAAAGGCGCTGACGTTCCAGAGTGTCAAAGGCTGTGGAAAGTTTTTTCTCCATCTCAAAGGGAAGATTCCCCTCTTTCCAAAGATAATAAAGATTGTCCTCATACATCGGAACCATATACGAAAGATCGATGCCGAGACTTCTGCAAATCGCACATGCAAGCGTTTCCGAAGCTTTATGCGGATCCAACTTCTCTGTGGAAGACCGAACCTCCGCGGACTGCGGACTGTCCGTCAAAAGAGAAGAATCTTTCCAAAGATCCACCCCGTCCTTTCTCCAAAGACAACCGATACTCCAACGGGGAAGAGGTTCTCCGGGATACCATTTTCCTTGCGAGAATTGCAGAAAAGAACCGGAAGTAAATTCGTTCTTCAACTTATACATTAAACTTTTTGAAAGTTCGAATTTGTCCTCGCCGAGCGCCTCGTGATTCCATTCCGGACTTTGACGATCCGTGTCCGAGATGAAAGTGGGTTCTCCCCCGATCGAAAGAGACAAACCCAAGTCTTTGATCTTATGATCAAGCGCCTTACCCCTTCTTACGATATCGTTCCATCTTGTTTCCGAATACGGAAGGGTGACCCGAGGACTTTCTTGGATTCTTTCCACTTCCATTCGAAACTCGAACTCGGTTTTCGCGGGGTCCGCATAACCGAAGATAGGCGCCGCGCTCATCGGCTCCGGTGTTGCGGCTAACGGTATATGACCTTCTCCGGTAAGAAGTCCGGAAGTAGGATCCATTCCCACCCAACCCGCGCCGGGAAGAAACACCTCGGCCCAAGCGTGGAGATCGGTGAAATCTTTTTCGGGACCCTTCGGACCCTCGAGCGGTTTTTGATCCGCCTTGAGTTGAATCAAATAACCGGAAACAAACCGAGCCGCTAAACCGAAACGACGCAAAATTTGAACGAGTAAAAAGGAAGAATCTCTGCAAGACCCGGTTCGTTTCTGTAAGGATTCTTCGCAGGTCTGAACCCCCGGTTCCATCCGGATGATGTAACCGATATCGTTCGAAAGTTTCTGATTTAAAACTACGATAAAGTCTATGATTCGTTGCGGCTTTGCAAAACCGTCGGCGCGCAGTGATTTCACATAGGAATCCAACAACTTTCCGTTTTCGGAAGGAACCAGATACGGAGCCAATTCGTATTTTAGAATTTCCTCATATTCGAAAGGAAAATTCTCGGCGTAAGCTTCCACGAAAAAATCGAAAGGATTGATTACCTTCATATCCGCTACAAGATCCACGAGAACGCTCAAACGATCCGTCTTTTCCGGAAACACGAGCCTCGCCTGAAAGTTGCCGAACGGATCCTGTTGCCAGTTTAGAAACTGATTCTCCGGTTCCACCTTTAAGGAATAAGAAACGATATTCGTCTTACAGTGAGGAGCCGGACGAAGCCGAATCACGTGGGGAGAAAGAGTGATGTTTCGATCATACCGATAAACGGTTTCGTGAGTGAGAGCGACTCGAATGGTCATAAAAAAATTTCCGCCTAAGTTTTCCGTTCCTAAAAAACAAATCGTTAAAATCGAAAATAACGTTCGTCGATCCGGTCGTGAATCCCGTTGATCTGCAGTTGAAGTTTATCCAAATACTCGTGCATCCCCGAACTGAAAATCTCGTCCACGGAAGTGTAACTGAGTTCGGATAACAAAACTCCCACTCTCTTCTCGGCTTCGCAGGAATATTCGTCCGGATCGGTGCCGCTCAAAAGTTTCAAACTTTCGAAAATTTTTCGGAGAGAAAAACGAACCGCTCTCGGGAATTGTCTGTCTAGAATCAAAAACTCCGCGATGTTTTTCGGAGTGATCTTTTGATAGATACGATTGAACATCTCATGTGCGCTTGTGGATTTCAAAAGAGAAAGCCATTGGATCAAATCGAGATTGGAACCTACGTCGTGTGAGGGAAGAAGAATGAAATATTTCATGTCGAGAATTCTCGCGGTTTTATCCGCGCGTTCCAAGTATCTACCGAGTTGAGCGAAATACCAAACCTCGTCCCTTGCGATCGTCGCTTCCTGACAACCGTAAAACAAAAGACATTGATTTCGAATCGACTTAAAGAATTCGCTCAACACGGAAAGATCCGTATCCGTGAAATGTTTTTTGGTTTTAAACGTAAGATAGAATTCGTTCATAACTTCCCACATCGGAGTGGAGATGTTTTCACGAATGGTTCTTGCATTCTCTCTCGAACGGATCAAACAATTCAGGATCGAATTCGGATTCTCCGTATCGAAGGTCATGAAGTGAATCACGTTCTCCTTAGAAGGTTCCGAATATTTTTTCTGAAAAAGTTCGTGATCACCCGTCGTAAATACGAGAGGCGTCCACTGACGATTCACGTCTTCGTTCAAGTCCAAGGATAATTGAAAATTAACGTCGATGAAGCGGGAATAATTCTCCGCCCTCTCCATATACCGATTCATCCAGTATACGGACTCAGCCACTCTGCTCAGCATAGCAACCTCTTTCGTTCTAAAGTGTGAGTATCTTTTTAGCCTTCGCCCATAACCCAGGTATCTTTTGATCCGCCGCCTTGGGAAGAATTGACCACGAGAGAACCTTTTCTCAAAGCGACACGAGTCAAACCGCCCGGCATGACATAGATGTCTTCACCATAAAGAATGAAAGGTCTCAGATCCACGTGTCGTCCTTCCAACTTGTCCTCGATCAGAGTGGGAACTCTGGAAAGACTGAGGACCGGTTGTGCGATATAGTTTCTGGGGCTTTTGTCAATGAGTTCGCAAAATTCTTTTTGTTCCTTCTTACTCGAACGGGAACCGATGAGCATACCGTAACCGCCCGCTCCGTTAGCCGCCTTTACGACGAGCTTGGAGATATTCTCCTTAACGTATTCACGATCCTTATCATCGGAACAAAGATAAGTAGGCACGTTAGGAATGATCGCTTCTTCACCGAGATAGTATTTTATCATCGCGGGAACGAACGTGTATAATACCTTATCGTCCGCGACACCCGCACCGGGAGCGTTTACAAGAGCGACGTTTCCTTTTTTATACGCTTCGAAAATGCCGGGAACACCCAAGAGAGAATCCTTGTTGAACACGAGTGGATCGAGAAAAGAATCGTCGATCCTTCTATAGATCACGTCGACAACTTTCAAACCTCTTGTGGTTCTCATATAAACCTTGTCGTCCTTCACGACGAGGTCGCTTCCTTCCACGAGAGGAACTCCCATCTTCTGGGCCAAGAAAGAATGTTCGTAATAAGCCGAATTGTAGATACCGGGGGTCAAAACCGCAATGGAAGGATTGGACTTTCCGCTCATGAATTCGAGCATCCCCCGAAGTCGGATCGGATAATCATAAGTAGGACGTACGTTAAGGCTCGAAAAAAGTTCGGGGAATGTCTTCTTCATCACTTCACGATTTTCTAATACATAAGAAACGCCGGAAGGGCATCTAAGATTGTCCTCCAAAACGTGAACGGTTCCGTCTCCGTTGCGCACAAGATCGGTTCCCGAAATATGAATCCAAGTTCCTTGAGGAGGATTGATTCCTTTACATTCTTTTAAATAACCCGGGGAAGAATAGACATACTCGGCCGGAACGATTCCGTCTTTGATGATCTTTTCATCGTGATAGATATCGTTGATAAAAAGATTCAAGGCGCGGGTTCTTTGTTTCAACCCCTCTTCCAACTTTCTCCACTCGTGAGATGTGATGATCCGAGGAATGATATCGAAAGGCATAATTCTTTCTTCTTCCTCTTCGTCTCCATAAACGTTGAACGTTATGCCGAGCGAAAGAAGGGCCTTTTCCGCGCTCGACTTTCTGCGAACCAACTCCCGGTCGTCCATCGTCTCGATTCTTGATTTTAGAAAATCGTAACTTTGTCGGATCCCGCCCTCGGGAGAAAACATCTCGTCGTAAAAAGATTCCGTCTCGTAGTTATTCAGAAGCATATTCATACCTCAATTAGAAATTCCTAAATTAAAGCCCATTTTGCAAGCAGTTTTTATTTAATCTGTTTAATTTTTAAATAACTAAAAAATATATGCTAATTTATTAAACATTTTGATTTAATTATTAAATTTTTTCTGAGAAAAGTAGCGTCTTTTGCCCGAAAATCAGACTTTTGGAGATCCCTGGAGAATTTTGATTTTCGAAAAGGTGGGAAATTGGGCCGACAAAGGAAGGGATTGAAAAAAGGTTCGACGATGTTTTAGAAACTCAAAGTCGAGCGTTGTTTTGCTTAAGCTAAAGGCTCGATTTTATTTATCAGAACGAAAAACATACCGAACGCAGGAAGGTAGCTTAAGGATCACTTAAGAACTGAAATCATTTGATTATAAATACTCGGAGCTAAAAGGTAACATCATTAGAACGATCATTCAAATTCTGAAACGAAATTCAATTAGAGAATTGTTATACATTAAAATCTAATTAACGTTTTAAAATTTAATACGAACTGATTAAAACAAATCCATTTTTTTGAAAAGTTGTTTCTGAATTTAAAGGTTTCCACAGGATCGCATAAATCAAATAATTACCAAGGGAAACATGAATACAAATAACGTTTCAAAAATTTTGTTCGCTTTAGCGATCGGCTCATTTATGAACTGTATCGCCTACACTTCCGATCTATTACAAAAACCGAATCCGGTGGACCCCGCAACGGTAACTGCAAAGCCGATAGTGTTTTTGAAGACCAGCTTTAAAATCGTTGCAAACGGAAATAACGCACCGATAAACGTTGCTTTTCAAAACAACTGGACGAATGCGATCGTCGGAAAAGCAAAAAACATAGGTCTTTTTTCCGAAATCTCAAACAACGAATTCGCAACTGACTACGTATTGGACATCGCGTTAGAAGACAATGGAGAAGCGAACCAAGCGTTAGCGGTTCTTACCGGATTGACTTTATACATTTTTCCAAGCACCGCAAGCGATCATTTCAAAATGACCATGACGGTTTACGACGGCAAGGGAACGAAGATCGGTTCCGTATTTAAGGAAGAAAAAATCGTTCTTTGGCAACAACTCCTCTTAATTTTCGGAATGCCTTTTTACTACTTCCCATCTACCGTTAGAGAAACGCAAGATGCGTTGATCACTTCTACGTTTGCGGAAGCATACCACCAAGGATATTTTTCTAAGGCAAAACCTAAGAAAAAATAATATCAGCTCGCTCGAATCCCGTTTTTTCAAAAACGGGATTCTTCACTTCGTTCATCAGAACGCGTGGCTGAAATCAACGAACATCTGCGTATCTTCCCGAGACTTCGCAAAATCGATCAGGATCACGGTCGCTTGATTCCAAATGATTCTAAGACCGCTTCCCCAAGAATGTTTGTATCCTTGTAAGTTGATCCTTTTCTCGGAATCCCAAACCCGACCGATATCGTAAAAGGGCACCAGACTCAACGTAAAAAGTTCATCACCGATTTTGAATGTAGCGAATCTCCAGCGAAGTTCCATACTTCCGAAACCGACCATAGGCGCGACAAAACGATCCTGACGATAACCTCGCATCGTTTGCAACCCACCGATCCCGGTCATAGGCCCGTCCAAACTCCACATATATCGAACTTCGGAGAAAGGTGATCCCGAAGAAGTATATGCCATCGCCCCTCTCGTTGCAAAAACCAATTCTTCGAAAACGCTCGGAAAAAGTTTATAAAAGTATTTCGTCTGAAAGAAAATCTTATTGTAATTAAAATCGGAACCGGTGCGTTTCGAAACGTTTGCTACATTCAATTCTACTAATACACCTCGATCCGGGTCGGGTTCGAAATCCCTCGTATCGTAAGCGATTCCCGCGCGAAGATAAATGATTTCTCCGCCGTGATAACCTTTGATTTTCCCGGCCTTGTAGTCTTCGGTAAGTTTTGATTCTCCGTTTGGAACCGAGGTTTCCCAAATACTTCCCGCTAAATACGGATCTTTGGAAGGATTCCAAACACCGTCCGAATGACCGATGATGTTCTTCGAAATTTCATTCGCGACCACCCATTTGAACGCCTTCCAAAACGTATAATCGATGCTGTTGAACAAGGTCGTTGAATTGAATAGATACTGATTGTATCCTTGATCGCTTACGGTCGGAGTGATTTCGGACGCGGCCCTTGAAGGTCGAATGTACGATTGAGACGCTTCGTACGCGTCGAAATTCGCATTTCCAACCTGCCCGACTCCGGGAAGATTTCGAGGACGATACGAAAGAGACTGAAGGGAAGATTCTCCAATTCCGAAATATTGAGAATTCGGATTGTAATCCAAACCGAGACTGCTCTTAAATCGAAACGCGGTATTTAAGATATAGGGAGAATCGAACTGTATGAAATGATTTTTCACACCTTGATTGGTTTGAAAAAGCTGAACCGTGAGTTTACTTCGATACGGTTCGTATTCGTAATATAAATCCGTTTTTTTTCCGTTAAAGAATAGACTGGCCCTGATTCCACCGCCTTGTCCTCTCACCGGATCCGAACTCAAAAGAGGGACGGCCGTCATATACCAACCTTCCTTCTTTTCTGCGAGTTCTCCCGGTTCCAGTCGTTTTCCCTCATCTAAAGGAATCCGAGCATCGGGGAGATTTTGGAGCCCTTCTCCCCAAATTGGAAAGAAATTTCCGATCCAAATCAACAACCCGATTTGGATCCAAATTTTAAACGTATTCCGCATGATGATCGAGGCTTCCCCATTCCAAATGGCGAAAACACTCGGATTTGTATAGGCTTATTCTCGCTTGGGAACAAAGCGCAAATTACATTTTCACCGCCAAAACGTAAGACAGTTCAATTCATCGTATGATTCTCGATTCATAAAAATAAGAATTCAATAGCTTTCATTTTCGATTTTTTTGAATTCGTTTTTCTAAAGATCCACCTAACGACCATTCCTATTATAAAATGATTAAGATTCTTCGATGAATTTTTTCTGATTCTTTAAAAATTCCGCGCAAACGAAATTACGTACTTGGACATATCATTCTATTTTCTAAGTAAACCAATGGTATTAAGGGTTCTTGTTGATTTTCAACAACAGGGGTCGATTCGTTCTTATCAAACTTGCAATTGCCTGTCAGATTATAACGTAAAGAGATAAATAGGTAGGGTTCGTGCTATTCTTACCGATGATTGTCCGTCACAAAACAAAAAAGTGGCTTTCGTTGGAGGATTCCGTATGCACACAATGATAAAAATTATTTTAACAATTCTACTCATCGCGGTGAACACAGGTTGCGTAAACGGCGGCAAGACCTCACTTCCATTCCTTGCATACTTGGATCTCAGCAATAAAGCGAATGTCTTTTCGGTTTCGCAAATCACGCCGGGTTCGGGCGTAAGTGGAATTCCACTCAACACAGCGATCCAAGTCACTTTCAGCGGTTCGATCGATACTTCTTCCGTGAACGCCTCCACATTTTATCTGATGCAAGGAGGAACATTAATTCCTTCTAGTTTGGCAATCACGGACACGACCGCGGTCTTAACACCGAATTCTCCCCTTTCCGCTTCCACAATTTATACGGCTACAATTGCAAAAGAAATCAAATCGGCAAGCGGCACCGCATTGACTGATAATTTTACTTGGAGCTTTACGACCGCGGCCACTTTGGATCTGATCGCTCCCGCCGTTTCTTTAACAACGCCAAACAACGGAAGTCCTTCCGTTCCGAACAATTCTTCCGTGAGTGTTGCATTTAGCGAAAACGTAAATTGTACAACATTGAATGCCGCTACTTTTACCTTGGACAATGGAGCCGCGGTTCCGGGAACCGTAAGTTGTGCGGGCACGGCGGCAACCTTCACACCGGCCGGCGCATTAGCGCAAAATACGACTTATACTGCAAAGATCTCAACCGGCGCGAAAGATCTTGCCGGAAATTCCGTTGCGGCTTTATACGCTTGGAATTTTACAACAGGCACGGCGCCAGACATAACACCTCCAAACGTTTCTTTTATCAGCCCGATCAACGGCTCTACCGGATTCTCCATCAACGGTTCCATCAGTTTCACTTTTGACGAAGCGATGACTTGCGCTTCCATTACCTCCGGAACCGTAACTTTGGATAACGGAGGCACCGGCGTAGTTGGAACGGTAACCTGCTCCGGAACTTCGGCGACGTTTACTCCAGCCGCTCCTTTGAATTATGGAACGACTTATACCGCTACGATAACAACGCTCGTAAAAGATCTTGCATCGAATTATCTTTCGGCTCCGTTTATTTGGAGTTTTACGACAGGGGCCGGTCCGGACGTTACTCCTCCTACCGTTTCGCTTGTTAGTCCCGCGAATGGAACGATCAATGTTGGAGTGAATACAAGTGTAAGCGCCGTTTTCAGCGAGCCTATGGCCTGCGCAACTCTGACCACCGCAAGTTTCACCTTAACCGGCGGGGCCGCAATTCCCGGAACCGTGAGCTGTGCGGGAACTTCAGCTACGTTTTCTCCGAGCGTAGCATTGGCATACAACACGACATACACTGCAAAGATTACGACCGGTGCGAAGGACCTTGCCACAAATTCGGTTGCGGCGATCTACACTTGGACTTTCACGACCGGGAATGCACCGGATACGACTGCTCCTACCGTTTCTTTTGTAAGTCCCGCAAATGGATTCACAGGATTTGCGATCAACGGTTCTTTAAGCATTTCGTTTAGCGAAGTAGTCAGTTGTGCAACCGTGACTTCTACAAGTATTGTCTTGAGCGATGGAAGTGCGATTCCGGGAACCGTAGGTTGCTCGGGTACAAGTGCAACGTTCACTCCGAGTTCTTCTTTAGCATACGGAACCGCATACACGGCAACGATCGCAACAACCGTTACCGATCTCGCAGGAAATCCTCTTGCGGTTCCTTTCTCTTGGAGCTTTTCCACAGGAGCGGCCCCGGATACAACTGCTCCGATCGTTTCTTTAGTAACTCCTGCAAATTCTCTTTTGGGAGTCGGTGTAAATTCAAGTGTGAGCGTAGTCTTTAGCGAGACGATGAACTGCGCGACGATCACCAACGCAAGTTTTACTTTAACCGGAGGTGCAGCCGTTGCAGGAACCGTAACTTGTTCGGGAACCTCTGCAACGTTTACACCGGGCGCGACCTTGGCTTATAACACAACCTATACGGCAAACATTACGACTGCCGCAAAAGATCTTGCGGGTAATTCCATACCTGCACTTTATTCCTGGAGTTTTACAACGGGAGTCGCTCCGGATACAACTCCACCAACCGTTTCTTTTGTAAGTCCTACCGTCGGCGCGACAAACGTTCCGGTGAATAGCATTCTCAGCATCGCGTTTAGCGAGTCTTTGAACTGTGCGACGATCACAACTACGAGCGTGACCTTAGCCGGCGGCGGTGCGATCGCCGGAACCGTGGGTTGTTCCGGTACAACGGCGACGTTTACTCCATTCTTCAATTTAGGTTACGGAACCACTTATACCGCGACTCTCACCACTGCGATCAAGGATAGCGCGGGAAATTCTTTAGCCGCTCCATATACTTGGACCTTTACGACCGGCGCTACACCGGATGTTATAGCGCCTTCCGTTTCTATGGAATATCCGAATCCGGGACAAACCGGTGTAGCGCCTAACGCAACGATCACGGTTGCTTTTAGTGAGACAATGGACTGTACAACGCTGACGACGGCGACGTTTACGTTGGGAGGAGCGCCTGGGACGGTAAGTTGTAGCGGAACCACGGCTACATTTACTCCGAGTCCGAACTTAAACCCCGGAACGAATTATATGGCGAGTATCACGGCCGGGGCTAAGGACCTTGCCGGAAATCCGGCCAGTCCATTCACTTGGTCCTTTTGGACGGGGGCCGCGTTAGACGTAACCGCACCAACGGTGACGATCCAAAACCTGAAGAATAAAACCGTCCTTGAAAGTGGAATGATCCTCGGAACCGCCGCCGACGGCAACTCCGTAGCCGGTGTGGAAATTTCCATAGACGCAGGCGCTTATTTCACGGTTTCAGGAACGACGAACTGGTCTTATAAAACTCCTTCCGGCGCAAGTCAATGGAGAATCGGATCTCAACATACCATCAGCGTTAAAAGTAGAGACGGGGCTAACAATTATTCCGCGATCACCACGGTGACATTCCGTCAAGGAACCAATAAAGATATCAACGGTGACGGATACGTCGATACGGTCATAGGTGCGGAGAATGAGAATATGGTTTATATTTTCCATTCTTCAGGAACGGCTGGAATTACGGCCACAAGCGCACCCGCGGCTAACCGTTATATCATCGGACCTTCGACTTCAAACTTCGGAAAGAGCGTGGCCTTAGCGGATGTGAACGGAGACGGATACGCCGACGTATTGGTTGGGGCTCCCTTATACGGCGGTTCAACAGGAAGAGCTTATGTATTTAATTCTTCTGGAAGCGCCGGTGTTACCATTTCTTGGTCCACCTTTGCTTCCACGATGATTGTAGGAGCCGCGGCAAACGAACAGTTCGGCGCCGCAGTGTTAGGCGCAGATACAAACGGAGACGGATACAGCGAGTTAGTCGTGGGCGCCCCCGGTGCGAGCACTTCCAGAGGAAAAGTTTATGTTTTCAACTCGGCCGGGAACGCAGGAATTGTGGACTTCGATACAACCACGGCTTCCGCAATGCGCCAAGGAACCGCGTCCAACGACTTATTTGGTTCCGCCTTGGCTTCCGGACAGATCAACAATACCGGTGGAGATACGTATGAAGATATCGTAATCGGTTCGTATGGGTATAGTGGTCAAAGAGGAGCCGTTTACGTGTATCATGGAAGTAGCACCGGAATCGGAGCCGCACCGGCTACGACGATTCAGAACCCTGCACCAGCAACTGGAACGGGAGTTGCCGGAGATAAATTCGGATATGCTGTTGCGTGCGGCGATATCAGTGGAGATGGACACGCGGACATCGCGGTAGGAATGCCGGGTCAAAATACTTCCAGAGGAAGAGTTCTTACCTATAGTTCTTCTGCAACTGCGGCTGGAATCACGGCCTCCACCGTGGGAGGAGCAATCCTCATGATTAACGGAAGCACCGCAAATAACAACTATGGATATTTCGTAAAACTTCGGGATTTGGACAATAACGGAAATGCGGATATCATCGTAACTGCGGTCCCACCTGCAGGCCCCCCCGCTGTCAACGGTTTAGTGTATGTTCATATGAACATTGCATCCGGATTTGTAAGCGAAACAACGGCAACTTTGACAATGACAGGCCCTTTGAGTGAATTATACGGCTGGGGATTGGGAACCGGGGATGTAAATGGGGACGGATATGCGGATCTCTACGTGGGTTCCTGGGGTTACAACGGATTCAATGGAAAGAGCTATATCTTCCATTCTTCTTCGACGGGATTGACCACAAACAACCCGGCCCTGTCGAATACTACGATCATTGGTAACATGGTTCCTCCTGCAATGGGATATTTCGGAGCCGCTCTCTACTGAGAGAGCGGTCGGATCGAGCGCGTTTCTTGCTTTGGGAAGAATTCCAAATTTCACAAGAATGCGTTCGATCGTTTTTCGAATTTGTCTTTAGAAAATTATATTATAAAATCAGAATATTCTAATTTTATAAATAATGTGTCGATGAAATCGGCAAGAAGCTCGGTCTTAAATTTACGATTTCCTTTCCCATATTATCAACTGAGTTGAAAAATAGAATTCTTTTGCGAAAATCTTCTTCAAAATGACGGTTTCTGAAAGGATCCGGTTCAACCAGAAAGGAGTGTCTGATGAAAAATCTTCCCTTCCCAGTCGAGAGACTTGCGTTTATCGAAGCTTACTTTTCCAGTTCTGCGTTTGGTCCGATTCAAAGAAAGAGCTTTGAGGAATTGAAAAATTCTCTGGAACTCCATTATGCTTTACTTGAATACGATTGGGACGGCGGCATGAAGTTCGTCCGTTGGGTCGCAGAAAGTCCGTTATGCGATCTTGGGACTGCGCTCGCAGTCTATTGGAAAATGTGTCCTTTCTTTTATACTCAATTCCAAAACGAAAAAGAAGCGGAGCTCGAAGGGGAAAACGTAAGGGAGAATTTTATTTTTCTGAAAGACCTGGAACGGAGAATTCTTTCCAAAGAATTCCAATCCGAAAACATTCAATACGATCCGGCAAACGACGAAACCAACGATTTTTTCTTTCAGAAAACGGATGAAGGAAAATGGCAAATTCCGGAACTCCTTAAAAAGGCCAATATCGGCAAACCGTTTCCTCAATTTTCATTCTTTGAAGAGGTTTATTCCACGGAAGAATTCCGTGCCTTTTTCCAAAAATACGAAAGCGAGGAAAGAAAAATCAATTTTTCGGAAACCACTCTCGTTTGAAGAAATCGGATCGGATCGGATCGATCCCATTCATCGGTTCGATCCGTGACTCCGCCCGGAAAGAGTGAAAAAATTTTGTCGTAGATTCGTTACTCCATTAGGTCCAAGAATTTAAAACTTCTTTGGATCGACGATTCGGAGTAAATTATGGAATTTTTATATTCTCTCAGCGCGAATAAACAAAAAAAGAATTATCTATTCGGTTATTACAATCGCCCCTTTCTCTGGTTTCAAAGAAAACTTTTGGGGCCGTTATTGCTCGTTTTTGCCGGGATCGAATTTTGGATCGGCACGGACGCATATATGAAAACCGTGTTCACCTTCTTTTTCGGGTTCATCGGAATCTATTATATTTTGAGACCTTATATTTTCTTAAAAAGAATGCAGTTCAAGGCCATGGACGGAAAAATCCGAATTTCAAACGATACGATTCAAATTTTCGACGAAAAGGGAGAACTACGTCTTCAAAGAGAGGACGTTTTGGACCTGATCTTCAAAAAGAATTATATTTTTCTAAAGTCTCGGGTCAACTCCGTGGTTTTCTTTTTGATCGATCTCTCCGCGGTCCAAGGAGATTCGGCTCTGTTTGTCGATGCGTTGCATCGATTTATGGAAAGTAAGTCTTCAGAATCAAAAAAATCTTGATGAATCGTTGTAGTTTTATTAAGAATTCCGATGACCGCTTCGCCAAAAAAGCGGGATAGAATCTTATATTCTTTTGCTCAAAAAACAAGGAAGACGATTATGAAATCTTGGACCTTAATCAAAACGACAATACCAGTTCCATTCTTACTAATTCTGTTATTCTTTGCAGGTTGTTCTTCTCGTGAAAAAGTTCAGATGGCGAGAACGACCGGTGAAGGTGGAAGCGAATCGACTACCTCTTCTACCGAAGATAGAATGATATCATTTACCGCAAATCTGGATATCTCGGTTAAGGACATTGACGAAGTCCGAAAAAAAATCAAATCGCTCACGAAAGAATGGAAAGGATTCGTAACAAGAGACAGTTCCACGGTTTCGATCGTAAGAGTCCCTTCCGAAAATCTCGAAAAGTTTCTGATGGCTCTTAGACAAATCGGAGACGTCGAAAGCGAAGACGTTACCGGCTTGGATATCACGGATTTCTACAAAGACAATCTCATCAAGCTGGAAAGTTTCAAAAGAATTAAGACGAAATATCAGGCCCTTATAGACAAGGCGCATAACGTTCAGGATCTTTTGGCGATCGAAAGAGAATTGGAAAGAGTCAACGTGGAAATAGAAAGATTGGAAGGAAGCAAACGTTCTTCCGAAATGCAGACCAAATATTCCACGGTTTATATAAACCTGAAACCTAAAAAAATGTTAGGACCTCTCGGCTGGATTTTTTACGGAGTCTACAAGGTGATCGGATGGCTATTCGTCTGGGATTGAACGAGTAGATTCGATTCTTCCTAAAACCTTCATCGGCCCTCGACGAGTCGGACCAAGGCTTTCGGGGCCACTTCGCAATAACTTTGAAAAAGAAGTTCTCCTACTTCGTCCCAATCGACATTCTCTTGGATCACAAGACCCGCAATGTTGGGCCACCAAGCGGGTTTAAAGAATGGAGAACGGTAAAATCTGGGAGCTTCCAATTTTGCCGCAGAAAATCGAAAGGTAAGAACACAAGCCGGTCCGTCCGTTCCGGCGGCTTTTGAATAAGCTGGGGGCCAACCCTGATGGATCATCAAAACATGAGAAAAGTTTTTCTTTTTTACGCACCATCTCGTTCCCACCCAGGCTTGCTCCTCATATACCTCGGGAAGATCGAGACAAACAAGTCTAAGTTTGGATAAAATTTTTTCAGGAACGTTCAAGGACTCGTTCATTGTATTCATTCTTCGTAAAAAAGAAATCTATAATATACTTCCAATAATAACTTCGATTCCGATCCATTGCAAGGGAGAATTCTCTCTTAATCCAAATCCTTCCTTTTCCATTGTGAAAAAATCAAAATCGGAGGAACTAACAACTCCGGAACAAGATATCCAAGCCAAAGTTGTGCAGGTTCGGGAAGGCCGACGATAGAAATCGAAACCAGTCTTCCGATCGCGGCGATCCATACCCCGAGTCCGATCAGATATACGAGCGTCTTTTGGATTCGAACGGTATAACCCGCCCAAAAACAAATCAACCCCATTGAAAAATAAATCCCTGCCAAAAATCTATGAACATTATCAAGACGCGGGGTTGTAGTCGGTTGACCGAGAATCATTTGTAAGGTTCCGCCGATCATCGCGATGAACGCGAACAGGAATAAACAAATTTGAACGACACGAGTGCTAAGTGGCATATTAAGATCCGTTCTATTTTAGAATTCGATGATTTTTTATTTAAAGCGAAGTGTGTCAATGCGAAATGCGAATTTCGTAAAAACACGCGTCAGTCAACAAACGGAACACGTGCAGATAAATAAGGAAGCATCTTGGTTCATAAAAATTCTTTTGCCGTGATAAAACGTTTTGATTTTGACTGCGTGAAAACCGGAATCGTTTAGTAAAGATTCGATATCATCCCGAGTAAAACCGCTGTGAACATTCGGATGAGAAACGGATTCATTCTTATCAAAATCGACGATGATCAATTTTCCGTTTGGATTTAGAGCCTTATAAAAACCGCGTAGCAATCGACTTACATCGGGAACATGCAGAAGAACCAAAGAAGCGATGATAAAATCCGCTCGAACGTTCGATGATGACTTTATAAAATCATCATATACAATTTCTGCATTTTCGATTTTGCTCTGAACGATTTTTTCCTGCACCACTTCCAACATCGACGCGGAAGAATCCATCAAAAACAATCGATCCACTTGGGAACAAAATTCCAATCCAACCAAACCGGTTCCACATCCGTAATCCAAAAGAGTTTTGTTCTTACAGTCAACCAGCTCCGGTCGTATCGCATCCACGATGATTCTCGCTAATTCTTTTCTTTCATTCGTGTCGTATTGATTGGCAAGTTGATTGAAAATGTTGTTTTCCATTGTGTTCTACGAATTCGAAATGAGACCTCGGCAATTCCGCCAGGTTCGACGCGAATCGTAAAATCGTTCGTCACTTCTTAGCGCTTCGAAAACGGCAAAACAACTTTCATGAAATCCAAACACAAGACGCAAAGCGCAAAAGATTAAGACAAAATTTTAGTACCAGGGATTTCTAATACGAATTTGGAACCGAAGACTTTTCCGGGAGTCGTAAAACCCGCTTGAAACTTGCCCTTCTCTACTTTAGAAACGGCCGCGAGCGCGGACTCCATCGTAAATTCATAACCTTCTGCACAACGCATACGGATCGAAACCTTTTTCGAACTCGCTTCGGTCCAAGCCTCTCCCCAAAGAAGAACAGAACCTTGTTTGCGTTTTTCTCCGTCGGGTCCGCTCACCGCCAACTCCACGAGCTTTTGCATTCCTTTTAGAATCAGGGAACTTTTTAAAAACACGGTAGTCGGTTGGAGCAATCTCAAAATCTTCGCTTGAGAAGCCGGTAAAGATGAGTAAACCGTAATATTCGGAATTTCTGTTGAAATAAATGCGGTAAAAACGTCTCCCCAAGGAATCGCGAAAAATTCGGCGTAACTTCCGCTGATCTCCACGATCTTTTTGAGACTGAGCTGAGGAATCGATTCAATCTTGCCGTTTCTTCTCACCTTACTTCCGTATGGAAGTTGAGCGAGCGCGCTCTTCAAGGTCCCCCTGGAAATATCCGTAAAACCGGAAAAGCCGAGTTCCAAAAAATGCGCCTTGGGAAGTTTTTCCTTGAGCATCACCGCAAGACAATCCGTGGGAACGATATCGAATCCAACTCCCGGAAGAAGCATTACTTTTTTTGCAAGTGCTTTGGATGATAAAGAATGAAGTTTTTCGTAAACCGGAATCTCTCCGGTGATATCCAAATAATGAGTTCCGGATTCTATACAAGCATTGGCCATTGGAACGGCAGTTTCGATAAAAGGACCGGCACAGTGTAAAACCAAAAAACAATCGGCGATTTGATTGCGAACTTCCTCGGGATTCTCCAGAGAAAAAATCCGAAACGGCAAACCGAGTTCTTCGGCCAGAGGACGAATCTTCGCTTCCGATCTTCCAGCGAGAACGGGCTTTTGTCCCCGTTCCACTGCCTTTCTCGCGATCAGTTCTCCGGTGTAACCGTTTGCTCCGTAAAGAAGCCAGTTCTTTTTCTTAGCCGCCATAAAGACCAGATATTTCCCGAAGGGAAGAATAAGTCAAGTTTTGACGGAAATTTCAAAACGAAGGAGCTTCGATTCGCGAAGAGAATTGACTTCGAAATCTTTTCGTTTTAATTTTTTCGATGTTCTCTCTTTGAATCGTCCCTTAAATCCAATGAATCTCAAACTGGAACCCATCCGAGAATCGCACGCCCCGTCTCTTGCAATTCATGCGAACTCCGAAAACGTATTCGCGGGTTTGAGAGGAAGTTTTCCGTTTCCGTATCAGCTCCAGGACGCTCTCGATTATATCCGCGCTTGTTTGAGGGATTCGAGATCCAGAACATACGCGATTCTTTTCGAAGGGAATGCGATCGGAATCATCACCTTACTTTTCAAAGAGGACGTTTATCGTTTTAACGGAGAAATCGGTTATTGGATCGGGGAAGAATTCTGGAACCGCGGAATCGTCACTCAAGCAATCCAGTCTATTATAAATATTGCATATACAGAACACGGTCTTCATCGGATTTACGCGGAAGTGTTTTCAAACCGGCCGGCTTCCGCGAGGGCATTGGAAAAAAACGGATTCGTATTGGACGGCACAAACAAGGAAGCCGTTTTTAAGAATGGAGTTTTTTTGGATCAATGGATCTATTCAAAATTGCGAAACCGCGCTTGAGCTCCTTCGTCTTGTTCTTTTGGGAACCTACGTCCACATTCTCGGAATGAACATCCATTCATAAGGATTCCAATTCTCCCTTAAGGACGAAGGATATCGATTTGTAATGCGACATCCCACTTTAGGATTAGTGGATTTTTCATAACGTTCGTAATGGAAAAAGTCTTTCACGAACACTGTTTTTTGTTTTTGAATTGACCACGGGAGAATTGGAAGAATAAACTAAAGTTAGAACTTATTTGGGCGGCTTTATGGAAATCAATCTTGTCACGATCGCAATTCCGTTCTTCTTTTTGCTGATCTTTTTGGAAATGGGATTTTCCGCGTATCACAAACGTAAACTCTATCGACTCAACGATTCGATCAACGATCTCTCCGCGGGAACCGCGAGTCAGGTTGTGGGAGTTTTTTCGAAAACGGTTACTCTGGCCGCTTACATCTACATCTATCAAAATTTTAGAATTTTCGATCTTCCGTCCTGGCCGGGTGAAGCGCTTTCCGCTGTTCCCGCCGGAACCCTGGGACTCAGTTCTTTGAGTTGGGCCTGGATCCTTGTCGTAGGAGTTTGGGTTCTTTGTTTCATCGGTTATGATTTGGCTTATTACTGGAATCACCGTTTGAGTCACGAGGTTAACTTTCTTTGGGCGGGACACGTTGTTCACCACCAAAGCGAAGAATACAATCTCACCGTAGCTCTCAGACAAGCGAGCTTTCACGGTATTTTTACCTGGGTTTTTTATCTTCCATTGGCGCTGATCGGTTTTTCTCCGATCGTGATGATCTTAAACGGACAACTCAATCTCATCTATCAATTCTGGATTCACACAAAAGCGATCGATAAATTTCCTCGTTGGTTCGAAGCGATCTTCAATACACCTTCTCACCATAGGGTTCACCACGGAATCAATCCGAAATACATCGATAAGAATCACGGTGGAACCTTGATCGTATTCGACAAATGGTTCGGAACCTTCGAACCTGAATCCGAAGAACCGGTTTACGGAACCGTTAAACCTCTTCAAAGTTTCAATCCGATTTGGGCGAATCTTCACTATTGGTGGGAAATGGTCGAACTCGCTTGGCGCTGTCCTCGTTGGTCCGATAAGATCAAAGTTTTCTTTGCGATGCCGGGCTGGAGACCGACCGAACTCGGAGGCCAATATCCGATTCCCGAGGTTTCCGCAAAAACATTCAAAAAATATGATATAGATCTTCCGAAAGGTCTTAGCCTTTACTCTCTGGTTTGGTTTATCCTTTCCGTTGCGCTTGCGTTCGGAATGCTCGTAAAGGTAAATTCGCTTCCTTGGTTCAACATCGGAGTGATCAGTATCGTTACGTTGGTCTCCCTTTTGACGTTAGGCGGAATTTTGGAAAGAAAACGTTGGGCGCTTTTTGCGGAACCGATCCGTATGGCGATTCTCGTTGCGGGAGCTTATGCACTTTCGGGAGAAGCAAACATCACGTTAGGCACTCTTGCTCTGGGCGCAATCTCTTCGGTTTGGTTTTTGTCTTACAGAAGTTACTTCGCTTCTTCTCAGGAAATCGATCCGGTTCAGGACATTCTCAGAAGAACCGCTTAAATCTTATGTTGGAACCAGACGTTCGGTTCCACATACTCTCCTAAGTTTTTTTCCCGGTCGATTCCGACCGGGGCCAAACCTCCCGGAATCGCAAACGATCCCGATTCCGGGAATTTCATCCGAGTCCAAGTTTCCCATTCTTCCACGCTTCCGCTCACATACATCGACCGTTCTTCGATTCGAATTCTTTTGCCTCCGGCCTTTTCGTGAACCCGAACCCAAGGATCCTCCGAAAAACCGTCCGGTCTTTTCCGTTCCAAATATTCTTCCATACTTGCAAACGGGAAATTTTCCTTTTGGTTCGGTCGAACGCAGGCGAACAAATTGGAAATGTTAAGAGACATCGCGTTTTTCTTCAATTCGGAAAGAATGGAATGGGACAACCCGGTTCCTCTAAATTCTTTTTTGATTTCTATAGACCACGCGCTCGCCGCGTTGCAGATCGTTTTTGTTTTCCAGTCTTGTACGCTTTTGAGAATGGCCTCGTCCCAACCTTTCGGTAATCCTTCCCAAGTTCCGTCCCAGTAAAAAGGTACAATTTTTCCCGTTCCCGCGACCTCGTTGTCCTTAGTAACCGCGAGACAGTGTAAATTCGAAAATTCTTTTACAATAAAAGTGTAATATTCGTTTCCGATCGAATCTTGATTGAGAAAGGTCGGCCACACGTCGAGTTCGAAAGCCGACTCGGAAAAACCGGAGCGTAAGGATTCTTGAAAAGTAATGGTTCGAAACTCCATTCTTCGATTAAAACCGATCCCCGAAAAATGTTGAAAGCAAAAAAAAGCCCCCGGATTCCCGGAGGCTTTCGAACATCAAATCCATCTCCGTCTTAAGGAACGGTTGCGAAATTGATCGTAATCGCGTCGACATACGCTTTTGTCAACGTGTCCCAGCTTGAACCCGCCGGGGTTGTAGTCGCCGCGGATTTTCCCACGGTCCCGACTCGATCATACAATGAATCCACGCGGGAAGACTGAATGAAGTCTGCAGGAATCGCACTCGATGCAACCCCTTCCGCGATGAATCCGTTGAAGTTAAAAAGTCCATACGTAGGCGTGAAATTCACAAACTGATTTACGGTGCTATTACAAGTGATCGCTTGGCCCGATGTGATCGCGGTTTGTTCCAATCCGCCCTTTGCGGTTACGTTCAAACTTCCGTCGAGCTTTTGGCTATACGCAAGTTTATAATATTCTCTTCCGGCTCCGGGACAAAGTCCGTTGTTATGTGAATAACCGAGAGCGGTTGTTCCCGCGTTGATCGTCACGAGATCCGTGGTTCCGTTAAAGCTCACAACGGATTTAAAACAGAATACGGTACGATTGTCCATCTCTTCGAGAATCACCCTTCCCGTATCCACATCCTGTCCGAGCGCATCGGAACCGAGAGGACCTTTCCAAGAATACGTCTGAATCAAACCTTGATTTGCAAATCCGGTGACAACGGGTTGTCTAACGTAACTTTCGATGATCGCGGTCGCGCCGGACCAACGAGTCGGATCGAGTCTGCTCAATTGATATAAAAGGACGGCGCCGTCGCCCGCAACGTCTCTCGGATCATCGTCGAAGAAAAATTGAAGAGCCGCTCCGTTATCGGATGTGGAACGAAGTTCGAAAAAGTTCGTATAAGAAGCCGCCGTGCTCAGCGTCGAAGGTTGATACGAAACATTTCCGGAATTGAGTTTCAATCGTAGAGTATAAGATTGTCCGTTGAAAAGTTGATTGGAAAGAGTGATGTTTGCCGTCGTTCCAAGCGGAAACGCTTTACGGATCGCAAAGATCAGATCGTCCATAAAGAGAGAATTTCCTCTCGCCCATGTAGCGGACTGACGCACAAAACCCCAACTGTCCGCGTTCGCTTTGAGAGGTTGAATGAGTTCGAGACGAACCGGAAACGGTTTGGGAGAATCTTCTCTTACAAAAAATGCGACTCGATCCGAACGAAAACTAAGACCGGCTCCGAGAAAAACAAGAACGGCAACAAGAATTAAAACCCATGATTTTTTCATTCTAAGTTTCCTCACTGAGCGATTCCTTTGGGAACGATGATAAAAAATCCGGTCTTACTCTGCTCCACATAGGGCTGAGTCGCCAACAAAAGAAGAATCGCATTGTTCTTATCGTCGTTGTTTTCTTTTTTCTTACAAGCTCCGGTAAACAAAACACCGAAGACGACGACCGCGAGCAATCCCGCAGAAAGAAAATTACGAAAAATTTTCATAAACATCCTCCCTCGCACAACGAGGTCTATACTAGTTTCAACATTCTCATGAATCGCTTTTTTCAATCCTTAAGAATTTACCTATTTACAACGTTCCTAAAAAACCGAAATTTCGTTTACGGAAATGCGGATCGAAGTAAGATACCCTTCTTTAAAAGACTGGTTCTTAATAAAGATATCCGAATGAAAACTGTGGTCAACCAGGATTCTAATCGACGATTCTTCGAGAGCGTTTCTTTTTATCAGAGTTAAAATCAAGTAAGATGAATTCCAAAGAAGCCCTCATTCTTTTTTTAAGAAACCCGGTCGTGGGACAAGTGAAAACAAGACTTGCTCAAACATTAGGCAACGAAGCGGCCTTGGCTGTTTACGAACAACTCGTCGAGTTGACCCAAAAACAAGTCAATGCTTTGGATTTGCCCCTCAGGTTATATTTTGATTCCATTCCGGAATTTGTTTCTTCCAAATGGGGAGAGCGATACAGCGCTCATCTTCAAGTCGGAGAGGACCTCGGTTCCAAAATGTCCAACGCGTTCTTGGAAACGTTCGCGGCCGGTGCGGAAAAAGCGGTCATCATCGGAAGCGATTGTCCCGATCTTGAAGCCAAACACATTCGAGAAGCGTTTTCCGCTCTCGATCAATCCGACGCGGTTTTAGGTCCTGCGGTGGACGGCGGTTATTATCTCTTAGGAGCTAAAACGCATTTCCCGGAAATTTTTAAGGAGATTCCTTGGAGCACCGATCGTGTATTCGGAATCACATTAGAAAAATTGCAACTATCTAGAAAAAACGTTTGGGTTCTTCCCAAACTGAACGACGTGGACGAGGCGAGCGATTTGGATCCGTATCTTCGTTCGGGCAAGATTAATCTTTAAGCTCAATAAAAGGTTTTCATTTCAAACGGATTGTTGAGAATACGTCCATGCGATTTTTTCGGAACCTGCCGATTCTTTTTTTAATTTTTCTTTTTCTGGGGGGTTCGATCCTTTCCGAATCGATTCCCGAAAAACCGTTTTCGGACGAACCGGGCGCGTATCTCAAACTCAAAAACGTAAAGTTCAGGCTTGAGGATAAGATCTACTTTACGGTCAAACATCTGACCGTGATCGCTTCTTCGAACAAAAAAAATTCTCCCGTAAACTTCAACGATCCCACTTCGTTTCATCTCGATCTTTTTCGGGGAGATACCGAGTTCGAAATCTCCGTTCTCGAATATCTATTTAACGAAAACATAAAGTCTTTTCCGAACTTTCCATTACGAAATTTGAAACTATCCACGATCGAAAAAGACGGCAAACGAAAGATCCGAATTTTGGGTGAATACAAGTTGCTCTTTTGGGTCGACGTGGAAATGATCTGCGATCTCGAACTCGTTCCGAACAGTTCTCAACTGATCTTACGATCCGAAACGATGAACGCCGCGGGAATCCCCGGTGCGGGAGATCTTTTGTCGAGTTTGGGAGTGGGTCTTAAGGAACTTCTTCCGATTCCGGATGGAAGAGGTTTACAAATCGTCGATAAAAGTTTTCATATCCAATCCTTTCTTCTTTTACCTCCGCCCAGAATTCAAGGAACGATCGCAGAGATCCAACTTTTGTCCGATCGAATTTTAGTGAAATTCGATACGAAGAAAAATTCTTCCTTTCCGAATCTTACGTTTCAGCCCGGAAATTCGAATCAGATTCGGATTTCCGGCGGAGAAATCCAAGTCGGTTCTGTCTCTCTGAAAAACACGAGTCTTCTTTTGATCGATCAAGACCCTTCCGATCTGCTCGACTTTCACATGAAAAATCTTTTGGTCCAACTTTCTTTCGGAAACTTGAATCTCAATTCAAAAGGAGACCTAAAAGTATTTCTTCCGGATTACGAGGACTTAAAAAAGTAGAATTTTATTTCGCATACCCTTTTATAGAAAGATCCAAAAGCACGGACAAGTCGGGATTTTATTCCGTTGACTTCCCCCTACAGATTAAGAAAGCTGTATGGAGTTCCGACCGAATCTCTTATGATTCGGTTTTCGGATCTACACAAACTACAAAACAACAGGTACCATGTTGTGAAAAAAATAATTTCCATTCTTTTTCTTTTATCCCTCGTATCTCCGTCCTTTCTGTTCGCGCAAACGCAAAACGAAAGCCCCACTCCTCCCGCATCGGAAACTCCCGCTCCAAGCGAAGAGGCTCCTTCGGCGGAAGAACAGATCTCTTCCACGGTGAAAAAGCTGATCGGTTTTATCCGATATAAAAAGAACGACAAAGCGATCGCTCTCATCCACGTTAAGCAGTTCACGAACCAACTCTTAAAGTCTTCCGGTAAGATCGCCGACGCTGATCGAAAAGAATTCGAGGAAGCGATTTCCGAGTTCATCGTTCACCGCAGTTTTCCGATCGCTCATAAATACTTCGATAAGATCGACATCAATTACGAAAAACCGGTGATCAAGGGAGATAACGCAACTCTCGCTTCCTCCATCATCTGGAGCGGTTCCGAAAGAATCACGTTCTCTTGGATTCTGATGAAAATCGACGGAGCTTGGTATATTACGGATTTCTTAAGTGAAGGGAAATACGCTTCCGAAACAAACCGAGTTAAATCGGTGGAACCTTCCATCAAAAAGAACGGAATCAAACAAACCATCGCTTTGATCAAAAAAGAAGCAAAGAATTAAACCAGAATGAGACAGCTTCTTTCCAGACTTACAGACTCGATTCTCCTAAACCCGATCCGTTCCTGTAGCGTGCTCGCCGTATTTCTTCTTCTTTCCTTATGGCAAGCCTCCAAACTTACGGTGAACAGCAACAACCTCGATCTTCTTCCGAAGGATAACCCTTCCGTCATCAAGACGCAGAAAGTGATCGAGATGATCGGCGGTAACGGATTCTACATTCTCAGCATTAAGTTCAAAGACGAAAAGGGAATGACGGACCATCTCGTTAAGGCGTTTGCCGCGAAGAAAAACGGACAACCGGAGATCGCAGAAAACGAACTGAAAGAAGCCGAAAAGGTAAAACAGAAAAACGTTTCTTACTATAAGGAAAGGGAGAATGCGATCAAAAAGGCTTCGGACGTCTTAAACGAAAGACTTCTGAAAGAAAAGGAATACGTTCAATACATTTCCTATCGTTACAACGTTTCCTTTTTACAGGACCGTCTTCCTCTCTTTTTAAAAACCGAGGACTTAACCGAAGTCCGCAAACGGGTCAAAAGAAAGATCGACGAAGAAGTGGAAAGAGCCAACCCATTCTTCATCAAACTGAACAACGAAGAATACAATCCCGACTTCAACGATATTCTCGCCAAATATCAGAAACTTGCAAAAAGAGATATATTCGACGAATATAATATTTCACCGGACAAGGGAATGTTGATCTTTTTGATCAAACCCGCGGGTTCCTTTACAAACATAGAATTCAACATCGCTCTCGATAAGAGAATCAAGGAAGTCGTCGCGGAACTCGCTCTCGACAAAAAAGGAATTCAAGTCGGTTATACGGGAACGTATCGCCTTCACTTGGACGACTACGAAACCTTGATGGCGGCTCTTAAACCGATCGCGATCGCATCCTTTATCGGAATCGCGGTTCTTCTTCTTTTCTTTTTTAGAAATCCTCTTTTTATCGTGATCCTTCTCGTATCTCTTCTTTCGGGAATTTTATTCTCCTTCGGGTTGACGACGATCGTGATCGGACAACTCAACTCCGTCACGAGTATCATCGCGTCCATTCTGATGGGACTCGGGATCGACTACGGAATTCAGTTCTTATATCGTTTCAGGGAAGAATTCACCCGCAAACAAGACATGCTTCGTTCCATCAAGGATACGATCTATCATACTGGAATCGCTTCGTTTATCTCCGCGTTAACCACAACGTCGGCGTTCGTGGTTCTCGCGTTCTCCGAATTCAGAGGATTTAGCGAATTCGGTATCATCGCGACCTACGGAATTTTGATCATCGCGGTTTCTATGTATGGAGTGACCGCGCTTCAGATCACTCTTTTGTTCCGTTTGTTCCCTTCTCTCAAGAGCAAGTTTTTGTTATCCGCAAAAGAACAAACGACTTCTCCCCTTCTCTATCGATTTTATAAAAAACCGGGTCTATTGACGTTAATCGTCCTTGCGATCGTGGTCGTAATTTCCTTTTTCAGTTTCAGTCCCGGAATCCGATTCAATTACAACGGCCGAGATCTGATGGTCGACAATCTGGATTCGGTCAACCTCTACGACGAGATCGGAGATCGATTCGATATCAGTTCCGATCCTCAGGTGATCGTTGTGGATACCTTGGAAGAATCCGAAGCCGTGTTCGATTACATGACGCCCGTGCCCGACGAGATCGCGGGTTCCGTGGATCAAGTGGTTTCTCTTTGGAACTTCGTTCCACCGAAAGGGCAACAAAGAGCCAACTTAAAAATATTAAAACAATTGCAAACGGATATGAAACCGGTCAAAGCGGGTTTCTTAAAACCGGAACAAAGAAAGTATCTTCCGGTCGTCAAAAAATATCTGAGCGTAAAGGAATACGGACTTCCCGAAGTTCCCATATATTTCAGTTCTCAGTTTAAGGAAGTAAAAGGCTCCAAAGAAAAAGGACATTTAGTTTTTATCTATCCGAAGGTCGCACTTTGGCACGGACAAAAACTTCTGAAGTTTTTCGACGCCGTGGGAGAATTACATTATCCTAAACTATCCAGAAGGGTTCTCAACACACTTCTTTACGATTCGAACGGGAACGTCTCCATTGATCAGGTCAAGGACAAGTGGACTCAAAACGAAGAACGCCTGATCGTAAACGCGTTGAACACATATCCCGCTTCCCGATTCAAGGATCTCGGACTTTTGGAAGGAACCGTCTCGTTTATCTTAAAGACAAGACCTTTCTCGAATTTGGAACAAGCGAGATCCCATAAATACGTTTCGAATACCGCGGGAAGTTTGATTCTTTTTGCGAACCTCATCAAGATCGTTCAAAGAGAAGGTGTGGCGGCGTTTCTCATCACATTGGTCCTTGTGGTCATCGTGTTGATCCTATTCTTCAGAGGAATCGTTCCGGCGCTCATCTCTTTGATCCCGCTCGTTCTCGGAATTTTCGTGACGCTCGGAATCATGGCCGCGTTTAAGATCCAATTGAACTTTATGAACGTTCTTGTCTTCCCCGTGATCGTAGGTTACGGAATCCAAAACGGAATCTATATCTACTATCGTTTTAGGGAAGATCACGACGTGGTTCGCGCCATGTCTATGGTCGGCCCCGCGATCATCGCGTCCACGTTAACCACTCTTGTAGGATGGAGTTCTCTTTTGATCGCCGATCAGAAAGGGCTCAAATCCATCGGAGTTGTCGCGAGCATCGGGATCGCTTCTTCGTTGATCATCGCACTTACGTTGGTTCCTGCGGTATTGGAAATCGTATATCGTTCTAGAAAGGAAGAAGAAAGCGAATCCAAACCGATCGGTTTCAGCGAGGAAGACTCGGATTCTTCCGAAGGAATCGGAAGTTCGGATTCCTATTCACAAAACGAAACCGGCGCACGATCCGCAACCGCCAAAAAGAAAGCCGCCAAGAAAAAAACGGCTTCCGCAAAAAAAGCTCCGGCTAAAAAGAAAAAAGGATAATTTAGAATGTTACGATATTCTTTTATACTCATCTCTCTGATTTTTGCGGTGACGAACTGCACGGTAAAATACGTAAAAGCGGGACCGGTCTGGGAAAAGGAATTGAGTTCCTTCAAAAGACTCGCGGTTTCCGTTCCTACAGAAAGTGAAGCGGGCGTCGCCGAAAAGAAGTTGGCCGCAAAGATCGCTGAAAACTATCTTTCCCATCATAAGGAATTCATCATATACCCGTATCGCTCCGGAAACGGGACCTGCGGCGGATCGGATAAAAAGGTTCAAGGAATCTTTCAACTCAAGATTCGAGAAAAGGAAACAGCCGATAAGGTTTCTTTGAGCGCGCTTGCGAAGGTGATCCATTGCGGCAAAGGGGAAACACTCTGGGAAGGATTGGCCGAAAATTCCTATTCCAAAAACACCGAAGAAAACCAATCTCTTATCAATACGTATACGCAACTCTACGGAAAGGAAATCTCCGGAAAGGTGAACGCGTATTTCTTTTTGCTACAATCCCTTTTGGATAAACTGGACAGCCCGGTCTTAACCGAAGAGGAAAAAGACGAAAAGATCGAAGTAGAAGCGAGATAACCCAGGACAAACGACCAAGCGCGTCTAACGCGGCGCGCCCGAACGAAGCCGAATCGATAAAATTCTTACTTAGAGGAAGAAGGAGAGGATAAGGTTTCGAGGAACGTATTGTATTCCACACATTCCGGAATCTGATACGTAACGATGGAACCGCAATCGGCCCGCTCCACACTTTTGATACAGAGCTCGGCG
The DNA here is from genome assembly GCF_002811925.1 of Leptospira barantonii. Taxonomy (NCBI): domain Bacteria; kingdom Pseudomonadati; phylum Spirochaetota; class Leptospiria; order Leptospirales; family Leptospiraceae; genus Leptospira; species Leptospira barantonii. The sequence continues at coordinate 392,932 of NZ_NPDS01000002.1, read as the reverse complement.
TCCAGTTTCAGATTGTTGCTCAGTTTTTTCAATACGATCGGCTCGGACTTATCGTAATCGTAATTGAAGTCGCTGTAACACTGAGCGTTGTCCGGATAAGTCAGCGCGGCTTCCTTTCTGAGTTTGCCTTCGAGAGAAGCGATATAAGGTTCCTTACAACGACTCATCTGCGAACAATACGTTTCGGCGACCTTTTTATAGACCTCTGCGGAGGCGGATTGCGACACGGGATTCTTCTTTCCGCAATCGGCCGCAAAGAGCCCTGCGAAAATCAGTCCGAAACTTACCGTAAAAATGCCGCGCATATAGAAAGGATAAAGACCGAACTCTCATTGGCAAGTTTTTTCCGAACGCATTCGAGGGATCGAACGTCCGAATTCTCCCCCGCATTAAAACGAAACTCCAGTTCGTTTTAAATCGAGATCCCCAAAAGTTTCGCGCTGTTTTCCAGAAAGACCTTTCGTTTGATTTCTTTGCTTAGGGAAGAATTCAACAAATTGCATATCGGATGACTCAGCGCATAGGGAATGTTGGGAAAATCGGAACCGAAATGAACCCGATCCGGAAAAGTTTCCAAAATTTCGAGATACGGATCCGTATGTTCCCCGGTCGCCAAAAAATCAACGAAGACCATAGTCGTATCCAGACGCAGTTCGGGATAAATTTTCAGAAGTTCGACGTATTCCCAGACCTCGGACGCGCCCATGTGCGCGACTACTACCTTCAGTTTCGGATAACGTTCAATAAAGGATTTGAAATATCTAATATTCGTATACGGTCCTGGAAGCGGCGCGTCGCCGGAATGGATCACGAGAGGGATTTCCTTTTTTTCAAGATACGAAAATGTTTCCGAAAGTTCGGATCGAGTCAGATCCAAACGCCCCACTTCGCAATGAAGTTTAAAACCCCGAAATCCGTATTCTTCCACGGCTCGTTTCGTGTATTCGTAACAACCTTTTTCAGGGAAGAATGTACCGAAAAGAACGACCCCGTTTGTGCTTGAGTGATTTTCGAAAACCCAACGATTCAGACCTTCGGCCATGTTCTCCTTATGCGCGTAATTCAAAGTGGTGAAGTGAAAGATCCGATTCTTCTTTAACGTTTCCAATCTCTGCGCTTCGGTTTCACGATACGCGATCTCCCAATTGACGCCGTCGAACCATTTCCAAATTCGTTTCATCACATACTCGGGAAAAAAATGGGTGTGGATGTCTATGATAAACGGAAGTCCGTATTTTTCCAAAAGAGGAAGATGCGCTGGAGATTCGTCGTCGCGTAACGGCGGAAGATTCTCGGGATTCTTCCATGGAAATGGAGAAGGCCCGGCGTTTCGATTCGAGGAAAGAATATGATGACAACAAGGCAACATTCATTCAGATTCGCCCTTTCACGAACGGAGTCAATCCATTGTCTCTTTTTTCCTTGACTGATCGGATAAAGGAGTTTCAATAACGGAAATTTTTTTAGGAACAATCAGCTAATGAATCCACTTCTGCAAGCCGTCAAAATCGGAACCGTATTCTTTTGGATCGTAGTCGGGGCCGACGTTTTCGGTTTTATCCAAATGGGGGAACCGCTCGACTTCTTAATCAAAACCGTAGGATTCGGGACCTTCGTAGTACATCTCGTCGAGATCGCCTACTTCTGGTTAACCTTCAAACACAAGTCGAACAATCCGGTTTTGGATTCCCTTCAGATTCTCGTCTTCGGAGTCTTTCACATGATTCCGCTCAGAAATAAACAGGCATAACGACGCTTAACGTTTCGATGGATTCCTCGGTTTCCGATTTTCGGAGACCGGGGAGAATCGGAAAGAATCTCGTAAATCGGGACTTCGCTTAACAAAACGAAACGGATCAGAAATCACCGATTGTGGATCACAACTCTTCCATTCTTTACGGTAACGTAACCTTCAAAACTTCTTCCACAAGTGTTTCGCTCGGAGAACCGTATCTCCAAAGAACTTCCAGATAATCCCTCAAGTGCGGATTGGAAAGAATTTGAGCCGCCTCGTTCCATTCCGAATTTTGAATATTCTTTTTCAACTCGGGTAAAAAACGATATATGTTTCGAAACCGAGAACGACATCGAAACGGAGAAAGATCACATACCTTCAACTCGCTCTTTAGGACTTTCAAAGAAGGATCCTTTAAGAAACTAGAATATACTTCTCGGTCCTCGGACTTAGTTTCCCGATCCATTCCCCGATAAAGAAAGGTTCCGGTGACCACCTTCCCGCCTTCCGGACAAATCTCAATCGGAGGTTTTTCCGAGGAATCCAAAACGAGACGATAATTCCTCTCAAAATCGATATGATTTAAAACTTTAGAATATTCGCAACTCCAAGGAAAATGGACCTCCAGAACGTCCGGTCGATTCAGTTCCAAATACGATTGAACCGCTGAAGAATTCTTTTTGTTCTTCGCAAGAAAACGGTTTCCGAGATAACCCAAATCGAGAATGTTAAATTCCTTATAAAAGCTGACTGCGCCCAAGTCCGCAATGGCCACGAGCGGGCGAATAATTTCTTCCTTTTGGGAAATATTCAGGATTTCTAATCTTCTTTGTTCGAAAATCCCGGAACTACAACAAAGATCATACGACTTGAATTTATAATTCTTATACGATACAAAACCCGCCAAAAGCACGATCGGAAGAATCCAAATTTTTCTTTTTTCGGTCAACGCGGAGACCCGAATCAAAAACAAAACCGTTCCCACACAGGCAAGCCAGGTCATCGGTCTTGCGGGATCCAATCGATAATTTCCCAAAACGAACGCGTGCAAAAGTCCGGGAAGCGCTAACGCACTCGCCAGGATGGTTAACAAAACTTCCTTGGAAGAAATTCTTTTTAAGAACAGAAGCGCCAAAGATACGGGCAAAAGTAAAACCAGGTTCTGTTTAAAACCGAACCGAAAGATCTCCCAGTTTTTCAAAAGCGCCGGGTTCAAACGGATCAGATTGTTTAGATTTTCGGAAAGTGAAACTTCCTGAGCGGTGGAAGTATTCGGGAATAAATTCCCGAAGTATAAAATTCTTCCGATAAAAAATAAGGCCCAAAGGACACCGGCGATCCAAAGCGGAAGAGTTTCTTTCCAATGAATCCCCTTTTTATACGCGAGAAAAAGAAAAACAAAACTGATTAGAAAAAGATGATATACGCTTTCGATTCTCACGATCATCGCCGCAAAAAGAATCAGGGCCGCGGGCACCATCGCAATCGAATTTCCGTTTAATATCTTAAACAGAATGAGCGCATAACTTAAATACAAAAGGTGAACCCAGGAATTCTCCATTCCGGAAGCGTGCCATGCGAGAAAGGTAAACGAAACGGAAAGTAATGCGGAAGCGCAAAGAACCAAACCGAGACTGCGGATTTTGTCCTTTTCGTAAAACTCTTCGAAAATAGAAAAGATCACGAAGCCGAATAAGAATGTAGTGATCCACCATTGAATCGCAAAGAATACGGAATAATGAAACGGATAAACCGAAGAAAGAACCGAAAAGATCAAAAACTGAAGCGGGGAAGAAAAACCCTCCACTCGTTCACCGCTCGGATTGACTCCGATAAAACCGAAGTCCGTTAAATTCTTTGCGTGACTTAGAGTGATGATTCCGTCGTCACGATCCAGATAAAAATTCTCGGGAAAAAAACCGAGGACGATTTTAAAAACCAAAACGGTAATCAACCCGGCTATAACGCCGGGCGCGATCTTATTTCGATCGAGAATCCCGGAAATTTTATCTTTCAAAACCATCGGCAACCCGTCCCAAAAATTAAAACTTTATAATATTCTTTCAAACTCGGAACGGGCCTTCAATCAACGAGGCAATCGATCGATGATATCCCGATATTCTTGCGCCATTCCGAGAACAACTTCCTTAGCCGGAACCAAACCGTCGATCTGGGCCACGCCGTGACCCGCGGACCAAATGTCCTTCCAACGTTTGTATTCCTGATCCAGATTTTGGGATTCGCCGCTGTGCGAAAGATCCCCCGCTTTTTCCACGGACTTCTTCAACCAGTTGGCGGGAATGCCAGAAATCTTTTCCGTATACACGATCTCTTCCGGTCCGGAATCGATCAACATCTGCTTATAACCTTCCGAAGCCATCGCCTCGGGAGTCGCGATCAATCTGGTTCCCACATAAACCGCATCGGCGCCTAACGCGAATGAGGCGACCATCTGCGCTCCGCTCGAAATTGCGCCCGCCGCGACGATCGGCAAATCGGTTTCTTTTTTGAGATAAGGAAAAAGACTGAACGGAGAAGTGTTTCCCGCGTGACCACCCGCACCTTGAGCGACCGCGATCAACGCGTCCGCACCCGCTTTTGCTACGATGTTCGCATGTTTCAACGTGGTTACGTCGCAGAAAACTTTAGAGCCGACACTCTTCGCTTCGCTGACAACGGTACGAGGACTTCCCAAACTCGTGATGAGAAGTTCCACCTTTGCGTCTAAAACGACTTCCAACTGCTTGGACCAATTGGGGTTATGCGCCTTATGAAGAATTAAATTCACACCGATCGGTTTCTTCGTTTTGGAACGAATTTCCTGAAGACCGTCTTTGAGTTGTTCCGGAGAACGATAATTGAGAGAAGGAAAACAACCGATCCCGCCCGCTTCCGAAACGGCCACGACCAGATCCGGATACGAGACTAAAAACATAGGAGCCCCGATGATCGGCAGATCGATTCCGAGCATTTCCGTAATTCGAGTATTCATTTTCATTCTGGGAATTCTTTAAATATCGACGTTTTAAGCAAGGAGGATTTTTCTTCCCAAAACGAAACCGTTCGGAAATTCTGAACTTATGATCGTGATCATGTCCTCTTATAAAGTTCTGGAAGAAAGAATCGAAGATTTCAAAAAGATCAGCCACGAAATGGCGAAAGAATCTCTCGATACCGAAGACGGCGTTCTAAGACTCGACGTTCTTCAAGGCGACGGAGATCCGGGAAGATTCGTATTTATGGAAGTGTATAAAAGCGAAGCCGCGAGAAAAAAACATCTCGAGACTCCACAATTTATTTCCTGGAGAAGAGCGGTTCCCGAATGGTTCAGTCAAGGAAGCACATCGATTCAATATCTTCCGGTTCACATCGATCTTCTCGGTTGATCGACCTCTTAGAAATCGGATCAACCCGCTAAGAAATAAGTAGATACGATTCCCTTTCCTTTGATATCGACCTCCCCTCTTTTTTCCAATTGAAAGAGTGGAGAAGCCGCAAGAAAGAATTCTTCCGTTACGTGTATCTTGCCCGGAATTCCGTGCGATTCCATACGAGACGCGAGATTCACCGAATCGCCCCAAAGATCGTAGATGAATTTTTTTCTTCCGATCACTCCGGCGACCACCGGACCCGAATGAATTCCGATTCGAATATTCAAATTTTCGCGAATGAGTTCCTCGTTCGTATTCACTTCTTTTAATATATCCAGAGCGAGATTTCCGATTCTTTGGATATGATCCTCGCAGGGAACCGGGATTCCCGCGGCGGCCATATAAGCGTCTCCGATGGTTTTGATCTTTTCCACTCCCCTGTGTTCGGCGAGTTCGTCCAATCTGGAAAAGAATCGATCCAAAAGACCCGCGAGTTCGTCCGGACTTTTTCGCGCGGCAAGAAGGGTAAAACCTACGATGTCCGCGAACAGAATCGAACATTCCGAAAAATATTCGGATATCTGAGAATTTTCGTTCTTCAGACGATTTGCGATTTCGTCGGGAAGAATGTTCCTCAAGAGATGATCCGATTTTTCCTTCTCCTTTTCCAAGTCTTTGGTCTGCGTATCGATCGTCTTTGCCTGAAGAAATAACTTTCGAGTCGTGAGTTCCAGAGTATAACCCGCGATCACGGCGAAAAACTCGGAAAACCATATTAAGAAACTGTAAATCATTTTGTTCTGGGAATCGAGCGATTCGTCCGATAAAAGCATGTATTGATACGCGGCCAGATACGAACAGGTCGCGAGAAACGCCGGAAGAGTTCGGATTCTCAACACCAGAAAAGCGTAATATGCGATGATGATCAGAATGGTAAGAAGAATCGCGTGTTGTTCTCGAATGAATACGAACCCTACGTAAACCGCAACCAGGCCAGCCATCGTATTGCTGAAAATCGAAACCGGAACCATCGCGGATCGAAATCGTTTTAACGTGGAAAAAAATAAACCGAAACCGAAGACCGCACTTCCTTCCAAAATCCAAAGAACCCTACGATCCCGAATCAGAAGAATATCGTAAAAAAGAACAAAGACCGCGATATAACCGAAGACCGCGGACACCGCTCCGATTCTTACGAAGCCGGCGATATGATCCCGAAGAAAGGACCTGAATTCTTTTTCCAAGGTCGGGTCCAAAAAACGAAGGATAAAACTCTGAAACATCGGGGTATTCTTCCTTTTTAAAGAATCGAAGGCAAGTATCTTTTGGGAACAAGCTTTGACTTGACACGGATTCTCATCTTCGGTATTCTGTAACCGGACGCTTTACAGATATGACGAGTCGATTTACCGTTGCGATTCACATTCTTTCCTTACTTTCTTTGGGTGAAGGCAAAACCAGAACTTCCGAAGAACTCGCGGAAAGTGTGAACACGAATCCAGTTGTGATTCGTAAAATTCTTTCGCTTTTGAAAAGCCAGGGAATCGTCCGCAATCAGATGGGACCGAACGGCGGTTACGTGCTCGCAAAGGATCCTTCCGAAATCAATCTCAAAGAAATCTACGAAGCGATCGACGAAAAGATCTTTCAGATGCATTCCAAAACCCCGAATAAGAAATGTATCTGCGGTCATTCGATCCAACCGATTCTTTCTAAGGTTTATGAAAAGGCGCAGAGAGTTTTGGAAGACGAACTCGGTTCCACTAATCTGGATTCGATCACTCGCGAAATTCTTACCTTCTCAAAACGATAATCTGTTTAAACCGACGCGTTTCTTTTTCACTTCGAAAATTCTTTCCAAATTCTTTTTATTTTGTAACTTTGTTGGATACAAATAAAATTCGCTCGGTCTAATTGCTACCGGAGGTTTTATGATTCAATGGGTTCAGTCGGATTCTATGGAATCCAACACACAAAAACAAGGAAGACCCTCTTCGGAAAACGAAGATCATTTGATGGATGCGTATTCGAAGGCGGTAACGAACGTAGTCGAAACCGTGAGTCCGGCCGTGGTTCATCTGAAAGTCGGCGGCAATCGTATGGGCGGCGCGGGTTCCGGTTTTTTAATTTCGCCGGACGGTTTTATCGTAACCAATCAACACGTTGTGGAGAATGCAACCGAGATCAACGCAGAGTTTCAAGACGGAAGAAATCTAAAGGCGATGAAAATCGGAGAAGATCCGATGACGGACATCGCGGTTTTGAAAGTAACGAGCGATCAATTTCCTTATTTGAATTTTTCGAATCCTTCTTCCGTTAAGGTCGGTCAGCTTGCGATCGCGATCGGAAATCCTTTGGGTTATGAATCCACCGTGACCGCGGGTGTGGTGAGCGCCTTGGGAAGAAGTTTACGTTCCCGTTCGGGACGATTGATCGAAGACGTGATTCAAACCGATGCGGCGTTGAACCCCGGTAACTCGGGCGGACCCTTGGTGAACTCAAGAGGTCAATTGATCGGAATCAACACCGCGATCATTCCTTCCGCGCAAGGAATTTGTTTTGCGGTCGGTTCGGGAACCGCGGAGTATGTGATTACTCGTTTGATGAAGAACGGTTTTGTAAAACGAGGTTATCTAGGCATCGCCGGTCAGAATCAAACCGTTCCCAATCGTCTGAAAATTTTCAACAAACTCGATCAGAATTCGGGCGTTCTTGTGGTCGAGATCGAACAATCCTCTCCGGCGGCGGAAAGTCTATTAAGAAAAGGTGATATGATTCTTTCTTTGAACGATCAGGTCATCCGTTCGATCGACGATATGCACAGGGCGTTGGACGAATCCACGATTCGAAAAGAACTTCCGATTCGTGTTTTGAGAGAAGGTTCTTTGAGAACGTTTCGGATTCGAAGCGGCGAGATCTGAGTTTAAGGAAGAATCGTTCCGCGAAATCTACGATTTGCGGAACGCTAAAATCATTCGCTCCATCCGCTTTTTAGAATTTTAAAAAGTGCATCCAAGGTTTCTTTTGGATGGGGAGAATCGCTCGATCTGTAAAAAGCATCCAAGATAAAATGTGCAATCGCATGAGCTTCTACCTTTCCTAATTCTTTCTTAGCCTCTTTCTGAAGAACTTTAGCCAATGAGTTTTCGTATCTCATTGAAATTTGTCTTTCATAGATGGAAAGTTCCGGCGTGGATCGGATCAGATTTCTAAAATCCCGAACGAGTTTTCGGTTTGCTGGGTTAAACGCAGGATTGTCCATCCCGAAATCGCGAAGCGAGTCGAGTATGGAAGTTCCTTTTTTTCTCGATACGACCGCTTCTACGAGCCGTTCTTCCCTTTCTACGTCCTCGTCAAAAACGAGAGATTCCTTGTTTTCAAAATAATTGAACAAAGTCGGCACGGATACATTCGCGAGTTTGGCGATTTCCGACGTCGTGACCTCGTGATATCCCTTTTCGATAAAAAGTCGAGTCGCCATATCCGAGATCGCCTTACGGGTTTGTTTCTTTTTTATTTCTCGTAGTCCCAAATTTAATTACTTCCAGAATTTTTTTGTTGTAATTTATTCTTACTTAAAAGTTTTATTTACTTAAATATTTTAGTCAATATAATTTTAAGAAATTCGTTCGTTTAAATTCGATTTAAGGAGATAAGTTATGACTCACACAAAACACATTCCCATTGCAATCATAGGCGGAGGTTTAGGAGGATTAACTCTGGCTCGTGTTCTTCACGTTCACGGAATTCAAGCGACCGTGTTCGAAGCGGAATCTTCCGCAAACTCTCGAACTCAAGGAGGAATGCTCGATATTCACGAAAACGACGGGCAACTCGCACTCAAAGCCGCGGGGTTGTTTGAAGAAAAGTTTCCGAAGATCATTCACGCGGGCGGTCAAGCGTCTCGGGTTTTAGATCGGAATGGAAACGTTTTATTCGAGGAACCGGACGACGGATCGAGCACACGCCCCGAGGTAAAACGAGGCGATCTTCGTCAGATTCTACTCGACTCACTCCCCGCCGAAGCGGTTCTCTGGGGATACAAAGTGAAAGAAGTGTCCTCGATCGGAGACGGAAAACACGAAGTGATCTTTACAAACGGCTCCGTAATTACCACGGATCTTCTTGTGGGTGCGGACGGAGCTTGGTCCAAGGTTCGCCCTATTCTTTCTCAAGCGAAACCTTCTTATGTTGGCACCATGTTTGTGGAAACGTATTTGTATGATTGTGATTTGCGTCACAAGGCAAGCGCGGATGCGGTCGGTAGCGGTGCGTTATTCGCGTTGTCACCCGGAAAAGGAATTGTAGCGCATCGAGAACCGGACGGCGTTCTTCATGCGTATGTTGCGTTGGAAAAATCGGAGGATTGGATTTCTCAAATCGATTTTTCAGATAAGCAAACGGCGTTGTCAAGGGTGGTTCAAGAATTCGAAGGTTGGGCGCCGGAGCTTACGGCTCTCATTACGGAAAGCGATACTTCTCCCGTGCCTCGTTCCCTTCACGCTCTTCCGTCCGATCATACATGGGATCGTATTCCCGGAGTTACGTTGATCGGCGACGCGGCTCATCTGATGGTTCCGTCCGGTGAAGGGGCCAATCTCGCGATGTATGACGGAGCGGAACTGGGAAAGGCGATCGCCGCAAATCCAAATGATATAGAGCGCGCACTCGAAATTTATGAGGCGGAACTTTTTTCGAGAAGCGCTTCCGCCGCAGTCGACGCGGAAGTGATCTTCAAAGTGTGTTATGGAGACAACGCTCCGCAAAGTATGGTCGATTTTTTCGCAAACGTATAGTCGACGGATCGGATCGCACACACCGATCCTCCGATTTATTTTTTAAACTCGAGGTTAATTTATTATGAAATCTATATTAGAAAAGAATGGTACTAGACAAAACGATCCCATATACGATGTGATCGTTTCCGGCGCGGGACCCGTAGGCCTTTTCCTTGCTTGTGAACTTGCGTTGGCGAAATGTTCCGTTCTCATTTTGGAAAAGACGGAGAATCCACATTCTCCATTGAAACAAATTCCTTTCGGCATAAGGGGTTTATCGGCGCCCACGATCGAAGCGTTGGATCGCCGCGGGCTCTTGGATGAACTTGAAATCCATAAACGACTGAAGAATCCGCATTCCAACTCGGGACAAGGAGCGCGTCGTCAAGTCGGGCACTTTGCGGGTATTCCGTTTCATGAAGGTGATATCGACGTTACGCAGTGGAAATATCGTCTTCCGAGTTCGACCCCGACTAGCTTGATTTCCGAAATGAGCGAACTTGAATCCATTCTCGCGCGTAGCGCCGAAGTCTTAGGCGTGGAAATCAAACGCGGGTTTGCGTTGACTTCCTTTCATCAAACCGAAGAAGAAGTTCTCGTTCAATCGGAGAACCATTCCTTTAGAGGAAGATGGCTCGTGGGTTGTGACGGAAGTCGAAGTGCGGTTCGTAAGAACGGAGGTTTCGAATTCGCCGGCACGGAGCCCGAGTTCACGGGCTACTCCACTCACGTTGACATTGTCGATCCGGAAAAGTTAAAACCCGGTCGAAACATAACGTCCAAAGGAATGTATCTTCAATCTCAACCGGGTTACGTAGTGATTCAAGATTTCGACGGGGGAGAATTTCATAGTTCGGAGAAACCAATCACATTAGAAAAAGTGCAAGAAGTTCTACGTCGTATTTCTGACACCGATGTTACGATTACCGCTTTGCATACCGCGACAACTTGGACCGATCGTGCAAGGCAAGCCACAACGTATCGCAGAGGAAGAATTTTCTTGGCGGGCGACGCCGCACATATCCATTCTCCGTTAGGCGGACAAGGATTGAATCTCGGATTGGGCGATGCGATGAATCTCGGTTGGAAACTCGCGGCAACGATTCAAAAGAAAGCGCCGAACGGTTTGCTGGATACTTATCAAACGGAACGACATCCGATCGGCTTGCATGTTTTGGATTGGTCGCGAGCCCAGGTTGAAATTATGAAACCGGATCCGCAAACACGTGCGTTGAACACAATCGTTCGTGATCTTATGAATACCCGAGACGGCGCCACATACTTTGCAGGAAGGGTCTGGGGAATTTTTACCCGTTATAGCGTTGAAGGCGATCACCCTCTTCTAGGATGTAGCGTTCCCAACTTTGAGTTTGAAGACGACGTAAGAATGAGTGAGCTTATGCGTAACGGCAAAGGTGTTCTGCTTGACTTTGATCGGAATGAGACCTTGAAAACTTTGACGAGCGAGTATGATGATTCCATTCAATATATCTCATACAATGCGAAGGAAAAATTCTCGTTGAGTTCTCTACTGATACGTCCCGATGGAATTGTCGTATGGGCCTGCGACAACGACGCAGATCTCGACGAACTTCAAAAAGTTATCGCACATTGGTTTGTTCGAAATTCGAATATTATAAAGTAAAGAATTCAAATTCTTGACTGTTCATCGGTCGGAGAGCAACAGTAGGACAAAACAAAGAACTTGAATCGTGATACAAGAAGATACGGATTCAAAAATCCAAAGTTTGATCGATTTATCCTTCCAGATCACATCGATCGAACTCGAAGTAAAAATAAATCCCAGCCAAATCACAAACGCGATCCATTGTCCTTGAAGGATGTTTAGAATCGTTATGTTCCCGAGTACGATCCACAAAGAAAACGCCGTCAAAATAAAGACCGAAAAATTTAAAAATACTTTGAATCCTACATTCTTTACCGCTTCTTGTTTGGGAAAATTCAAGTATTTGGAAAGAACGAAGTAGATCGGTCCGCTAAAAACAAACGCGCAGATAAATCCTGCGATCCCGGAAACAATGGGAGCTAAAATACTTTCGTTCATACAAACTCTCCTTTGAAAATGGGAAGCTCTCGAAACGAACGTATCTGAATCGAATCCTTGTTTGGGTCAAGGTTAATTCCTTAGAAGTCGCATTTTCGAACTTAAATAAAAGAATTTCATAATTTTATAAAAAAGAATTTGACTATATTTTAATATACTATTCATTCTTTTTCCATCAAAAAATGGAAATTACTTATTTCTTAAAGGATAATTCATGAGAAAAGTTACGTTACTGTTACTCCTGCTTACTGCGGTTTTTGTATTCGGCTGTAAGGGAGAGAAAATCGCATCGGAAGATAACCAAACTCTTTTAAACGGAAACTGGGTAATAGACTACGGCTGTCAACAAGATCCGACTCCGAATCCCGTTGCCTGGCTGATCATCAACAACAACACCGTAATCTCTTGCATGCAAACCACTCAAGGCGCAGTAAAAGGATTGATCGTTAAAATGAGCGAAGGGAATTACAGATTCGATTGGCCGGCAGGTCCGCCTTCAACGGCAAACTACCCCGTAACACAGTGGAATCTTTTAGGCGTAAATAGCCCTGGGGGGACTGGGCCTAACTGTTATTCCAGAGTTCGAAATCCCGCAAACAATCCTCCGGCTTATTGCGGGGGCTGATCGTTTCCGTTCGAAATAAATTTATAAACTTAAGTATCCGGGTAAAATGAGAATGTCAATCTCGGATACTTAAGGAATATAGAATGTGATTCATTCTTTTCCAAATGAAAAAATTTTAAAACATTCATCATTCTTTAAATTCAATTTTTTGAATTAACTTCCCGCCTCCGTAGAAATAGGCTTCGTATGAATTTCGACCGAGCGCGTAGACCGCCTCTATGATGACGATTTCCGCATTCAATTCCTCCTTGGTATTCAGAAGTTTTGATTGCCGTTCCGGGGAAAGATCTGTGACCGGAATGACTTGTTCGACTTCCAGTCCTTCGTCCCATGTGAATTCTAAACTAAAACTTGCCTGTTGCCAACTGAGTTTGGCTTCCGTTCCTTTTTGAATGGGCACAAGGGAAACGTTGGCCCGATTTGAGGAAGCAAAGCCGATCGCCGATTGAGTTAAGAGCAGAACTCCGGAAATCGTCATGGCAAAGTAGCCGATCTTTCTAAATAGAATTTCGTTGATCCAGTCTAAAACTTTTTTCATGCTCAACGTCGAAACCAAGGCGGCAAAGGCAACGATAGACCCGATGAGAATGGCTTTAGCGTTGATCAGACCGAATAACGCGTATAAAACCAGTTTGATCAGATGTAGAAAAATTTCATTCGCCGCTCTTGTGGCTACTATCTCCTCTTTCGACATTCCGCTTCGTAAGTAGAATTTGTTGAACAACAAGCCGACCGCGCCGGTGATTCCGGAAACAAATCCCGCTAAAAATCCGATGATCGCCAGATGAACCACCTTCGGTTTGTCATACGATTCTGAAGGATTCTCCTTTTTAAAAAGAATCGGAAGATTGCTGATTAAAAAAATTCCGATGAACGCTTCCATAAACAACGGATTGACGTATTGAATCAGCCACGCACCGAGCCATACGGCGCCGACGGCGGGAGGTAAAAACCATCGAACGATATCAAAACGAATTCTTCGAAAGAAAACGAACAATCGGGAAGCGGAACTCGTAAACGTGCCGATCGACAATGCGGCGGGGACGAATTGAATCGGAAGAAAGGCGCCCAAGACAGGAATTAAGATCAGACCGGCCCCGCCTCCGCAAATGGCGCTCAGGAGAAAGGAAGCATAAGCCGTAAAGAAGAGCGCAATTTCGCTAAAAAACATAAAAAATCAATTCTATATTCTAAAATTGGAATATTATAATTTTTAGAATCGTTCGTATTCGCTGATGTAAGTAGCGGATTTCACGGAAGTTTGAAAAAACTCCGTTCGAATCTTTAGATATTCCGGATCTGCAAAAAAGGCGTCTCTACTCTTTTTGTCCTTAAAGTAGATCGTAAAAACCCGATTGATCGGATTGCCGTCTTCGTTTTTTAAAACTTCAAGAATCTTAAAGTCGTAACGAAAGCCGCCGCCATACGTCGTAAGCAAGGGCGTCATAGCGGCTCTATACTTTGTGTAAACTAAGTCGTCGATCACTTCCAGACCGACGACCATTTCAAACGCTTTTGGTGAGGGATCTACATTGTTTGTCATATACAAATCACAAAGGAGTATCGATCGCCAAAAGTTCGCATTCTTCCAAAAATTTCACTTCAAGGTCTCCGTTTACGGGAACACCGAAACCGTCCCTCGCCGAAAGTTTTTTGCCTGCGATCTCCGCAGAACCGGAGATTAGGAAAAAATAAACGCCTCCACTTTCATTTTTTGGAATATAATCGATTTTTAAATCTTTTGTTCCATGTGCGAGTGAAAAGGTCACGTTTTGATTGATCCAAACCGCGCCGTTGCCCTGATCGGGAGAGACCACGGTTTGAAATTTTCCCTTTCGATCCTCTACGTCGAATTTCTTCTGTTCGTATCTCGGTTTGATACCGATCTTATCCGGTAAAATCCAAATCTGCAAAAAGTTGACCGGATCCGTGGGTGAAGCGTTGAACTCGGAATGAACGATCCCGGTTCCTGCGGACATGATCTGCACTTCTCCCGATTGAATTACGGATTGATTTCCTTCGCTATCTTGATGTTCCAAACTTCCGGAAAGCGGAATCGAAACGATTTCCATATTCTCGTGAGGATGCGGCGGAAAACCTTTTCCTCCGATCACGATATCGTCGTTTAACACCCTTAATTTTCCGAACTGAACCCTGCTTGGATCGAAGTAAGAACTGAAACTAAAGGTATGTCTGCTCTTAAGCCAACCGAAATCGGCCTTTCCTCTGGTTTCTTGTGCGTGATAGATAGCTTCCATAAAACTCCTTAAGCATTAGACTCGCAAACAAGACACAAGGTCGACGTTCTAAATTTTATTTCATATCTTTTGAATGTTTTGTTTCGGATTTCGAGTTTGTTACGTAGAAGTCTTTATGTTTGCGATCCAACTTTTCGACCGCGGCTCGGAGAGCGATTCTGGAAAGTTTTTGAGAATGTTGATCCAAAAAAACGAACAACTTGTCTTCGTCCTTTTTTCCCGCTTCTCGAATCCAACTTCCGATCGCCTTTTGTACGGTTTCTTCCGGGTCTTTGATAAGAATTTCCGCAATTCCGAAAGTGTCCTCCAAATCCCCGTATTTGATAAAGTATTGCGTGCTTACGATGGCGGTTCTTCTTTCCATCGGTTTTTTGGATTTGGCTAATTGATACAAAGGTTTTCTGGATTTATCGAAAAGATATTGCCCGACTACATGAGGCGCGGATCGATCCACTAGATCCCAGTTGTTGATTCGATCGTGATTTTTTAGATAGAGATCGAAAATTTCCTTACGTTTTGTTTCATCGGTCTTTTTATCCCGAGCGATAAAATCGAGAATACTCACGGCGCCCATTCGAATTTCATAATATTCACTTTGTAACAGTTTTACGATTTCGGAAGATTGTAGATCCTTGTATGTTTTTGCGGTTTCGAAAATTTTTCCCATCCGCACTCCGAGACAAAGATTGTCCTTTCCTGGGTTGTGTAAAAACTTTAGATTCTTTTCCAGATCGGCTTTTGTTTTGAATGCGCTCAGTTCGCGGATGAATTCGTTTGCCGAAGAGGTTTTCATTTGGATGTGGTCCTTCTTTTTACGGCTTTTTTAGGTTTTTTTACGGTCTTCTTCTTTTTTGCGACCATAGCTTCCGTATTTTCTTTTACTCGGAACTTTACGATTTTTGCAATCAGTTTCAGAGGAAGAGGTTCTTCGATCGGAAATTGAATCGCTCCTTTCGAGGTTTTGTAAGAAGTCAGTTCCGGAAGAAAGGCTCTGATCCCGCTTGATGTCGGATAGAATCCGATATGATTTTTATAAGCCGCAAAATAAACCAGGTTTCCACCCAACGCAAACGCGGGCATTTGATAACTGATTTTTTCTATCGATTTCGGAGCGGCCTTTTGAATCGCGGAACGCAATTCTTCCAAAACCGTTTGTATATCTTCGGGGAAACAACGGATGTATTCGTCTATATTCGTAAAACTTAATTTTTTGTTTTCCATAAAACGTTCCGAATGGTATCTTCTCAGCCTTTGCTTGGGTGAGAATTCTTGAATATTCGATTCAGGCTATGTTTAAGGCGGATCGTTTATCGGAACAAGAAAAATAGTCTATTTCGTATTAAAAAAAGAACCGGATAAGACCGGTTACGGTTCCCAGAAAAAATCCCAAAATACTTCCGTTGATACGAATCGTTTCCAAAACGTTTCTCGTTTTCCATTCTAAGTTTTTTCTGAGATCCTTCGGATCGAGACTTTGAAGTCTTGTGGTGATCTGTCTTCCGATATAACCGGAAACACCTTCGTCGATTCGTTTTTCGACGAATTCCAAAACGGAACGAAGCGGCGCGTATTCCTGTAAGGTTTTAATCTCTCCGATTTCCTTGAGATGAGTTTGAATGAGAGTTCCCAAAAGTCTGCTCGCTTGGACTTTCAAAAATCCCATCAAGGATCGTACCGCTTTTTCTCTTTGATCCAAATGCAGTTCGTTCCATGAGGAAATATACGTTTCTGTCGAGGCGGCCATAAGGTTGACCAATTTTTCAATGGTCTTTTCGTCCTTTGACTCGATCACAAGACCTTCTTTGACGTGATTTCCGTATTCCTTCAGCTTTTTCGGAAAATCAACGACCAAACTCAGAACCACCTGAGCCACTAAATTCATTTTTCCTAATATTTCCTGAAGAAGAGATTTGAACTCCTCCGTGTCAGCAACCTTGATCATGGATTCGCCGATCAGAAGTTTGATCGTGTCCATAATGTCTTTTTGTCGGTTTAACTCTTTTAATAATGCGACATCGGTTCCGCTAAACTGATAGTGGACCACGTATTGAACGATATCTTCTTCCACCTTCGAGAAAAGTTGATTTAAAACCTCGTTTGTTTTGTCCTCGTTTCCGAATGTTTCGAGCAAAAGTTCGTGAACGTCGTCTCTTGTGGACGGATCTTCCAAAACGGTTCTGATTCTGGAACGAATGACCTCGTGATGGAGAAGATCCCCCGCAACCCAGTTTCCGATTTCGGAAGCAAGAGTGGAACTGTCCTCTTCGATCGCCTTATACGTTTTCCAAACGGCGAACCAATCGCAAAGCCCTCCGATCAAACCCCCTTCCAAAGCGGAAAGAACGATCTTTGTGACCGCGTCCTCGGAGTTTCCGAAGAATAGAATCGAAAGGATCGCAGTCGAAAACCCGATCAAAAGTGAATTCGAAAAAAGTTGTTTTTTCCGAAATGGGGTATGTTTCGACTCGGATGCGAAAAACATCAATTCGATGATTTCCTTCTGGTTAAGAAAGTGGCTCCGAAAAATAAAAGAGGAAGCAAAAGTTGAATCAGAGTGATCACATAGGATCGAATATCATAAAATACGAATTTACTCTTCGCGTTCCGGGAACAAAAATAAAACTGTCCTTCTAAAGTTCGGTAGATCTTTTCACCTGACTCGGATTTCCAAAGAGGAAAAAAACCGGAACGAACGAGAATCGGCGAACACTCATTCGGTTCGATCGAATTTGAAAGTTCCCAGACGATTTCGGAATCGTTCCAAGACAAAGGATGAATTTCGGATGAGAACGAAATCGATTCTTTCTCCTTTTTGAAAGAAGGTTTTTTCTTGGATTCCTTTTCGAATTCCTCTTTTTCCTTTTTTTGAAAATAGGAAGCGAGTTCGGTAGCCTCATAAGCGCCTGAAAAAGATTTTTCATCCGATTGATATTCTTCCTTCGACAAAGGAATCAAAGAATGTCTCCACCGAAATTTAGAATCCAAAATCGACTCGGATAATTCTTCCATCCGAAAACCGGACTTTCTTTGCGGAGAATTTTTTTCCAAAAGAAGTGCGATCGGCTTTTGAGAAAGCGCTTCCAAAAACGGATTGGAAACATTCAATTTCCAGAATGTCCATTCTCCTCTTTTTTCGATCTGTAAAAACGTTTCCGGGGAAGAGGCGGCAAGTCTGTTCAACGTCTCGGATCTGAGTAAAACGTAGGAAACTCCTCTTTCCGCTAAAAGTTCAAAAAACAACGCCGATAATTTTTCCTTTTCCTGAACGGGTCGTTGTTCCGAGTTTTTTTCCTTTGTATTGAGCGCGGAGATCGGACCCTGCACCGGAAACAATTGAATGATTTCCTCGGCGGAAGAAGGAAAGGAATTTTTAAAACGATTCTGAAGAGCGATGTTTCGTCTAACGGCTTGTCGAACGAGAACGGAAGCCCAACGAGAATCCTGGGATTCTCCCCCGCCTCCAAGTTCTTCCGTTGCGATGAGCGCGCCGTAAGAGGTTTTTTCGAACGTACGAATCCATTCTTCCTTTTGTTTCCATACGGACGAAGGATTTGCGGAAAGACTTTCGATTCCGGTGGAAGGTCCCGGGACGGTTATGATAAAACGATACATTCCCAGGATAAAAAGAAGAAGCCCCGTCCAGAGTTTCCATTTCCCGGGAGGAAGATTTTTCAAAAAGAATCTCGCGGTGACAAGCGCGGCGAAAGTCAAAAACACGAGAGAAACGTTGAGAGCTGTATACCACTTAACGTGAAGCCAAGGCAAAATTAAGGACAGGGAAGAATCCGTCGCCATCCAATAAAACAACAAGGTTCCGAATATTAGAAATCTTGAAATCGGCGGCAATAATTTTCTGATGAAAAGCAAACGGATTCCGATCACAAACAAAATCGGAAACAAAAGATGAATCCAATATTGGTCTATTAGAATTTGTTTAAATACGTCCAAAACCTTTTCGGGTCTCGAGACGGATCCGGAAAATTCTTCCCCTAAAAGAGACAAAAGCCCGTTGATCGGAAACGAAACCGGAGGATTCTGCTGAAAGGAAACATACGCAAAGTAATTCCACAACACGGGCGAAGCGCATAAAAACGGCAGAAGAAAGATCAAAAGGATTTCAAGAATCGCGAACTCGTCCTTGTAAAAAAGAAAATAAATTCCGAGAGCGATCACATAAAACAAAGACATCTCGTAGTGTGTATAAAACACGAGAGTTCCGGTGATCAGATTCTTAAAAAACGAGGAAACCTTTCCGGTATAACGAAACTTTTCCAGATAATAAATCGCGAGTAACGCAAAACCCAATCCGAGTACGGACGATATGGAATTTTGAAAAACTCCGACAATACCCGCGCCCACAACTCGATCGCCGGGATACAAAAGATAAAACATAAGCCCGGTCATCGTCAAGAGAGCGTTGCCCGGACTGAGATTGGTTTCCGTGAGTAACAAAAATCCCAATTTCAAAAACGCGTACGAGAATAAAAAAAGCGCGATCAGAATTCCGAGATTGAATGAAACGCTAAACGGTAAAAAAAACAAAAAGAAAGTGTGAAGAAAGGAAACTAGAAAAAAGAAAAACGGAGACTGAAAGTAAAACGTCGGACTTCCGCCTTGCAAAGAACGATCGTATCCCGAGGAAAGAAAATTCTTAAATAGAACCTGATAGTCCTGCGCGATTAGAAATTGATTCTGAAGGGATACGGAATCGGGAACCCGATCCGAAAATAAAAAACGAAACTGTATCGATAAAAATAAGAAGACTATGAAAAATACGAGAGGCTTTCGCGCCGCGTGAGGAATTTTCCATTTCCCCTGGATGATTTGCATGGGATGATTCTTACGAAAGCCGATTTCCTGACAAGCAAAACGGACGATACGAATCGTCTTTCAATTCCGATCCAAGGGATTTAAGCGAGAGGTTTATTCTTCTTTCGCGTTTTCCTGGACGTATTTTTTAAAATCCGCTTCGGACATTTTATCCGCGTAAAGTGGATAGAGGGCCGCGATCAATTCTTCTAAGGTTGGGAATTTTGCTCCGTCCATTTTGAATGCCATATCGGACTCCTTCGGACTTATAAAGTATGGAAACAAATCGATCCGTTTCGAATCGATAGAATCGCATTTACGTCCTATGCCATCTTTTTCAATAGGCCTTTTCTATAAATCCAAAAACCGACCCTAATCCAAAATCGATCTTTCGATTCCGAGCAAGGTAATATCGTCTTTTTTAAAATCGGGCAAATTCAGACCGTTGGCCGAATCCAACAATTCTTTGCAAACGCTTCCGATCGATCCGCTTCTTCTTTGTTTGAGCCATTGTTCCATTGAGAAATTCTCGAGTTCCTCTTCCGAAAAAATAAATCGATCCGGAAGTCCGTCCGTAAACAGAAACAATCTGAATTCATTCGGTAAATCCTTGGACAATTCTTCGTATGTATAACCGGGAATCATCCCCGCATAAGGTCCGATCAGATCCAAAGAAACCGTTTCCTCTTTCGAATCGAGAACACAAGGCGGATTTCCCGCGCTTGATATTAGAATTTTATTATTTTCTAAATCTAAATCGAGAACCAATCCCGAAAAAAACGGACTTACGTCTCCGATTCGAGCGCTGAAACGTCCCGAAAGTTTTGTCAACAGTTGTCCCGGTGAAAGTTTAGAATCGAAGATCGAATTGTATTCGCTTTGAATCACCATCGTCATGAGAGAGGCTTGAACTCCGTGACCGATTGCGTCCGCCAAAAAGATTCTGAGCTTTTTCTCTCCCACCGGACGAACGATATAGAAGTCGCCGCCCACTTTGGAGATCGGTTGATAGAAAGAATAGAGTCTGATTCCCGCTTTTTTTAATACGACATCGTCCGGAACCTCCAAGAAGTCCGTCTGAATTTTGACCGCCATGTCCAAATCCTCTTCGATCGTTCTCAGAGCGAAACGAAGTCGATGTGTTCTTTCCTCCACTTTTTTTTCCAAGTTTCTGGATAGATCGAAAAGTCTTTGCATGTTCTTGGAATTTCTCACCGAAAGCGAAACCGACTGAGCCGCCAAAAAGATAAAGGTCCCCAGGGAAGAATAATAACCGGTCTCCAAATAGTAACTCACATACAAAAGATCGTTGATCATCGCGAGATAGATAAAAACGAATCCAGATAAAAGAATCAGAGAACCTTCCCTTTTTTTGCGGACCGCGCGGATGAGCGTATAAAGACCGAGGCTACCCGCCATAAACGCGTTTAGATAATAGATAGGAATCGTATGCGTAAAAATTCTCATCGGAAAAAAGATAACCATCGCGGAAGCGACGATCGATATCCACCAGAGAATATCCACAAAAACCCTTTTTAGATCGCGTGGATATAAGGAAAGAATGTAGTTCAAAAAGACGGGAACCGATAAATAGAAAGTCAAATATTCAATTCTGATTATATTCTCATAATTGATTGCGTCCGTATATTCTAGAATCAAACGGTTTCCGGGAAACAAACTTCTCGAACCCATCAGAAGACAGAACAAACCGAAATAAAGCGAAGGGGTTTCCTTTCTTCTTACGAAGTAAAACGAAAGATGCAGAAAGGACATGATCAAAAGTCCTCCCACCAAAAACGCGTCCAATCGAAGGGAACGATTCCATTCGGAACGAAGTGCTTCGACTTCCCCGATCACGATCGGAGACCAAAAACCTCCGAGTCTCAGATCTTCATTCGCGATTTGTAATACGATTTGCAGATCGGAACCGGAAGGTTCGAATTCCAAAAATAACGGCTTGGCTCCCTCTTCGACCGCGTCGAGGCTTCCGTCCTTCTTTCTTTGGATTTTTCCGGAGTTCAAAACCTGACGTCCGTTTAAAAAGAGTTCGTAAGAGGAACTCTGATCGGGAAGAATCATTCCCAACTTGGAAACATTCTCGGGAAGTTTGACGTCGAGAGTGTAACTTCCGAATCCTTTTCCGTTTCTGTTTTCTCCGTTCCAAGCGGAAGGAACATAGACGATCTCGGAGGAGGTTTTTAGATTTTCTCCTTCTTTCTCCGAGGAAAGATATTTCCAAGCTCCCCAGTGAAACATCCATTCTCCCCGAAGAGTCAACTTCCCCTTCTTGGAAAAATCCCATGAAGAAGCCTCTAAAATTCCCGCCTTTGCGATCGGCGGTTCTTGCACTTGGCAAGCGGATAGATAGAAACAAACGCATAGAATCAAAAAGAGATTTTGAGAAGAACGTAGGAAACGACGGAAAACGTGCGTGAAAATTCTCACTTTCAAAAACGAAATCGGATCTTTCCGAGAACACATAGGGAGAGAATCATTTCTGAAATCGAATACGATTCAAATTCTTTTTATCTTTTAGGAAAGAATTGATTTCATTTCTCGAGCCTTTGCTGGAGGTCCTCCGACCTTTCGCTATTTATAAAAAGAAATCAATTCTCGAGTGGAATCGTTCCGACCTTACGCAGGACCCAAAAAGTCCTCAAAGAGACAAAATTCGCTTCTTGTTTCTCAGAATATTGGATAAAAAAGATAGAATATTCTCCTAAATCCCGGAATTATATCCAATATAACGAATTTTTAGTTGACTATAACGAGAAAAACGTCCTTTTTGGTAAAAAATTTCTAAAAGGAGGCTTTGGGTGAAAAGCTTTATTACTCAGATAACAACAGGAGTCCTTTTACTCTGTACTTTTACAATCGGCTTATTTCCTCAGGACGTGAAGAAGGAAAAATCAAAGACTGAGTCTGCCCCTATTCTCAACCTAGATCCCCCTTCCGATGTGAAATACCAAGAACAAGAAAACGACGGAAAAGGGATTCCCGAAATTCAACAAGAACTCGCAAAGGAAGAGCCGTATAAAAGTCCTTACAAAGGAAAACTTCCCGGCGAATTTATGAAGTCCATGCTTCTCGCTCCGGATCACCAAGACGCGGTTCGTAAAGTGGATCGTCTTTGGCTCGGCGATATTTTCCGCGTGGGTTTTCAGGTTCGTCCCCGTTTCGATTACAGCCACAACGCGGATTTCGATAAACGAACTCAGGACGATAAGAACTTCGCGACTCAGAATTCGCAAGTGTCGTTTATCATCGATCCGAATCCTTACGTAGCGGCGAAGGTTACGATCCAAGACGTTCGTGTTTTCGGAGGTGAACAATCCAGAAAGGACGGACAACTCGGTTACTTGGGTCTTTCCAACTCGGCCGGTGTGGAACTCAGCTCGGCGCCGACCGCAACCAACTCAGTAAGTATCAAAAACAATACGGATCTTCGGGAAGGTTTTATCCAACTCAAGAATTTTGCGGAAGGTTTCGAAGTGTATCTCGGAAGACAGATCTTCGGTTTCGGTGATAACCGATACATCGGAGGAAGAAACGACGGCCAGACCGGTAACTCGTTCGACGGCGCGAGAGTGAAATACAATTCCAAACATTTCAACTCGGAAGCGTTTACGTCCATCATCGCGGAAGACACAAACGCGGGTAGCGGTAACAACACCGCGAACGGAGTCAAACGCGGAACCGTAAACGATACGTATCTTTCCGGTTTATACAACACTCTGAAATTCGAAGACTTCCTTGTGGATCTTTACTACTTCAATATCGATAAAAAATGGGAACAAGGCCCGACCCCCACTTCTAGTTTGGATAGAACCAGACAAAGGGACGATTTAAACACGGTAGGATTTCGTTTAACAAACAGAACGGATAACAATCGTTTGCCGAAAACGAAATCTTGGGATTGGACTCTCGAAGGTTCTTGGCAATACGGCTTCAACGGTCAAAGAGTGAACGCAGGTTGGGATACTCTCAAACAAACCGTGGACGGTAAGTCGACTTCTCAAAGAATTTATACGGAAAACGTGGAATACGACGCGAAGTATTTCATCGCCCAGACGGGTTACACTTTCTTCGATCGTTTTCGTGTGGGTATACAATACTCGATCGGTTCCGGAGATCCGAATCGAACGGACAACAAGGTTGCGACATACGACGCTTCTTTTGCGACAAGATCGGGAGGATTTCCTTACTTCGATTCCGGAAACGGTATCGTGAATGCGACATTCTGGTCGAACACAAGAACCAAGTCCGTACACTTGATGTATAATTCCGCGAACTACGGAAGATTCATCTTTGTCGCTTACGATATTCAAAAAGCTTCCGAAAACGACGCTTGGTATTCTTCGGGAGGAACGGCTAACACCGGTTTGACGACTGAGAACAATACCGGCTCGGCCTTCGGCGGTTACAAACTTGGTGAAAGAGGCGGAAAACGTCTTTTCTACGAATTCGACTTGATCTATCAATTCTACCTCAAGGACTACGTTTCGATTTGGACGGGCGGTTCTTATCTTCTCGCAGGAGATTCGGT
Organism: Leptospira barantonii; assembly: GCF_002811925.1. Lineage (NCBI taxonomy): Bacteria > Pseudomonadati > Spirochaetota > Leptospiria > Leptospirales > Leptospiraceae > Leptospira > Leptospira barantonii. The sequence goes on along the minus strand of NZ_NPDS01000002.1, from coordinate 368,745 downwards.
TAGAAACGCAAGAGTCAATCCTTGGGCTCCGAACGTAAACGACAGATACACGTTGGACAATAAGTCCTACAGCTTCTTTCTTTTCGTTCAGTTCGCGATGTAATTCAAAAAAAATTAGAAGTTAGGAAACCAACATGAAAACAAAAATTTTTAAAACCACTGCGATTGTCTTTCTTTTGACGATCGCCAACTTAGGGCTTTTCGCAAAAGACGTGACTCTTCTGAACGTATCCTACGATCCGACTCGGGAATTATACGCGGAATACAACAAACTATTCGCAAGTTATTGGAAATCCAAAACCGGAGACGAAGTAAGAGTCAACCAATCGCACGGCGGTAGCGGTAAACAAGCAAGATCCGTAATCGACGGGCTCGAAGCGGATATCGTAACTCTCGCTCTTGCATACGATATCGACATCATCGCTTCCAAAGGATTGATAGCGAGAGATTGGTTGAAAAGTCTTCCGAACAACAGCACACCCTACACTTCTACGATTGTATTCGTTGTGAGAAAAGGAAATCCGAAGAACATCAAGGATTGGGACGATCTCGTAAGAAACAAAGTCAGCGTGATCACTCCGAATCCTAAAACGAGCGGAGGCGCACGTTGGAATTATCTCGCGGCTTGGGCTTTCGCACAAAAGAAATTCAACAACGATCCGGGCAAGGTTCAAGACTTTATAAAAACGTTATATAAGAACGTTCCTGTTCTCGATTCGGGAGCGAGAGGTTCGAGCAATACGTTCGCACAAAACGGAATCGGAGACGTGCTGATCGCTTGGGAAAACGAATCCTTTCTCATTCTCGAAGAGTTCGGTAAGGACAAATACGAAGTCGTAATTCCTTCCTTGAGCATTCTTGCGGAACCTCCGGTTGCGATCGTGGAAAAGAACGCGGAAAAACACGGAACGATTGAAACCGCAAAGGCGTATCTCAAGTCGCTCTACTCCGACGCGGCTCAAGAGATCATCGCGAAACACGGTTATCGTCCTAGAAATCCTGCGATTCTCAAGAAACACGAAAGCAAGTTCCCTAAGTTGGATCTAATCACTGTGGACGGACATTTCGGCGGATGGCATAAGGCGCAAAAAGATCATTTTGCCGACGGTGCATCCTTCGACCAACTCTACGTGAAGTAAAACGTCGGAAAAGAATGGAGAAAATTCCGCTTCCAACGCGGAATTTTCTTTCGATTTTTCCTCATTTTAAACTCGGAACATTTCCTTGTATGAGTTCCCACACCTGCTAAGAATTCGAGGTTCCAAGCCAAAATATCATACAAAATTCTTTACTTATAGACGAAGTCTCAAAATATTGGATCAAATTATCTAATAAATTAGATTTCTGTTCACTTTGTTGTAAAAAATCCAAAGGAAGAAACCGAATGAAATCCAAATCCACTCGAATTCATACCATCGCAATCGCCTTATTCTTGGTCTCCGCTTCTCTGTTTTCGCAAACCAAACTCTTAAACGTTTCTTATGATCCGACAAGAGAACTGTATACCCAAATCAACCAACTCTTCATCGCACATTGGAAAAAACAAACCGGCGAAGACTTAGTAATCAATCAATCCCACGGCGGTTCCGGCAAACAAGCAAGAGCGGTAATCGACGGACTCGAAGCGGACGTCGTAACATTGGCGCTCGCGCAAGATATCGAAGCGATCGCGGAAAAATCGAAACTTCTTTCCTCCGATTGGGAGAATCTTCTTCCGCATCAAAGTTCTCCTTACAAGTCTACGATCGTATTGTTGGTTCGAAAAGGAAATCCGAAAGGAATCAAAGACTGGGACGATCTCGTAAAACCGGGAGTCGGAATCGTAACACCGAATCCGAAAACCGGCGGAGGCGCGCGTTGGAATTATCTCGCGGCTTGGGGTTATGCGAAGGCGAAGTACGGATCCGAAGAAAAGGCCAAAGACTTTATAAAAAAATTATATTCGAATGTTCTCGTATTGGATTCCGGAGCGAGAGGTTCGTTGACGACATTCGTTCAAAGGGGAATCGGAGACGTGTTGATCTCCTGGGAGAACGAGGCTCACCTGGCGCTTCGTGAAACTTCCAAGGATTCGAATTCTTCGGTTGAAATCGTTTTTCCTTCGGTGAGCATTCTGGCGGAACCTTCCGTAGCGGTGGTAACGAAAAACGCCGAAAAACACAAAACTCTGAAATTATCCGAAAGTTATCTTAAGTTCTTATACACACCCGAAGGACAGGAAGTGATCGCAAAGAATTTCTATCGTCCCACCGACATAAAAGTCGCAATGAAGTATAAAAGTTTATTCAAGAATTTGAAACTATTCACGATCCGAGACGTAGCGGGTAACTGGAAAAACGCGCAGGAAAAACATTTCGCGGACGGAGCGATCTTCGATCAGATCTCCGCTAAATAAGAATTCGTTTATCAAAAGAGAAAACCTTGTCCACTTTGAATTTTAGAACCAAACCCTACGGAAAAACCGCCTTCGGAATTACGCTCGGCGTCACGGTGACTTACTTAAGTTTGATCGTACTCATTCCGTTAGGCGCTCTTTTTTTGAAAAGTTCGGGAATCGGTTGGGAGGGTTTTTGGAAACTTCTTACCAACGATCGTATCGTCGCGGCGCTTTACTTAAGTTTCGGAGCGGGAGCCGTCGCCGCGCTCATCAATCTGGTGATCGGATTTTTATTCGCTTGGGTTCTGGTTCGTTACGATTTTCCCGGTAAGTCTCTGCTCGATTCTCTTGTGGATCTTCCTTTCACACTTCCCACTGCGGTTGCGGGAATCGCGCTCACCACGATCTACACTCAAAACGGAATCATAGGAAAATTATTCGCGCCCTACGACATCAAGATCGCATACACTCCGATCGGAATCGTAATCGCTCTTGTTTTTATCGGTTTCCCTTTTGTGGTAAGAACGGTTCAACCCGTTTTGGAAGAATTCCCGAAAGAACTTGAAGAGTCGGCGTATTGTCTTGGCGCAAACAGATGGCAGATTTTTAGAAGGATCATTTTTCCGGAACTCCTACCCCCTTTGATCACCGGCGCGGCAATGGCCTTTGCGAGGGGAATCGGAGAATACGGATCGGTCGTATTCATTTCGGGAAACCTTCCGGGTAAAACTGAAATTCTTCCCTTGTTGATCGTAACAAAACTCGAACAGTATCAATACGAGGAAGCGACCGGAATCGCGTTCATCATGCTCGTGATCTCCTTTAGTATATTATTAGGTATTAATATTCTTCAGACGGTTTCCGCAAGGAGAAAGGGATGAGACAGGAATCCTTACTCGTACGATCAATTCTGATCGGAACCGTTTTTTTTCTGACGGCTCTGATTCTTCTTCTTCCTATTTATACGGTTTTTCACGAAGCCCTTTCCAAGGGTTGGAATGCGTATTTGGAAGGAATCCAAGAACCCGATACGATATCCGCGTTGAAGTTGACTCTTCTTGTGGTTTCGATCGCGGTTCCATTGAATACGATCTTCGGAATCGTATCCGCGTTTTCGATCACACGTTTCGAATTTCCCGGTAAGAGCTGGCTTTTAACGATCATCGATTCTCCGTTTTCGGTTTCACCGGTGATCTCCGGTTTGATCTTCATTCTTCTTTTCGGAAGACAGGGTTGGTTCGGTCCTTGGTTGGAAGAAGCCGATATCAAAATCGTATTCAACACACCGGGTCTTGTCATCGCGACGGTATTCATCACACTTCCTTTCGTTGCGAGAGAATTGATTCCTCTCCTCGAATCGACCGGAATCGAAGAGGAAGAAGCGGGTCTATTACTCGGCGCTTCACCGCTGAAAGTATTTTTTAAGATCGTGGCGCCAGGAATCAAATACGGATTGTTATACGGAATCATTCTTTGTAACGCAAGAGCGATGGGAGAATTCGGCGCGGTCTCCGTTTTATCCGGACATATCCGCGGACAAACGAACACTCTTCCGTTACAGATCGAAGTTCTATACAACGAGTATAATTCCGTAGCCGCATTTTCCGCGGCTTCCCTACTCGTATTCTTATCCTTAATCACTCTGATCGCGAAACAGATCCTGGATAGAAAAATCAAAATCACCAAAAAAGAAGAATTGCTCCAAGAGGAGGCGTAGTCATGGCAATAGAAGTTAAGAATATTATAAAACGCTTTGGTAGTTTCACCGCCATCGACAATCTTTCTTTGGAAGTTCCCGCGGGAGAATTGGTCGCACTTTTGGGTCCTTCCGGTTCCGGTAAAACGACTTTGTTAAGAATCATCGCCGGACTCGAAGACGCGGACGAAGGCCAAGTGATCTTCGAAGGTCAGGAAGTCGGAAAGAAAAACGCAAAGGATCGCGGAGTCGGATTCGTTTTTCAACACTACGCACTTTTCAGACATATGACGATTTTTGAAAATATCGCGTTCGGTCTCGAAGTGAGAAAAAGATCCGAAAGACCGAACAAGGAAGCGATTCGAGACAAGGTGATGAGTCTTTTAAAACTCGTTCAACTCGAGAATTTTCACAACCGATATCCTTCCGAACTTTCCGGCGGACAGAGACAAAGGATCGCGCTCGCAAGAGCCCTAGCGATCGAACCTCGTTTTTTGCTGTTAGACGAACCTTTCGGCGCCTTGGACGCAAAGGTAAGAAAGGAACTTAGAAATTGGCTCAGAAGACTTCACGACGAAATTCATATCACGAGCGTGTTCGTAACTCACGATCAGGAAGAAGCCCTCGAAGTTTCGGACAAGGTAGTCATTCTTAAATCCGGAAAGATCGAACAGGTCGGAACTCCGGACGAGGTTTACAATCATCCGAAAAATTCTTTCGTGTTTCACTTTCTCGGAGACGTGAATCTTTTTCACGGAAGGGTTCAGGGCGGACAAACACAACTCGGTGAAATCAAAGTGGACGCGCCGGAACACGCCGAAGTTGAAAATGCAAACGCTGTCGGCTATGTTCGTCCTTACGACGTTGAAATTCTAAGAACTCCGATCGAAGCGCAAACGATTCCCGCCGAAATTCAGTATATTCATTCCACAGGAAGAACGGTGAAGATCGATCTCAAACGTTTGGATACGGGCGCGATTCTGGAATCACAATTGAATTCTTCCGAATTTCAATCCCTGAATCTGCTTCCCGGCGAAACGGTTCACATTCGTTTTAGAAAAGTGAAAGTTTACGTGGAAGACTATACGATCTAATTCAAGAAGAATTTCGATTCGATTTTTGTTTGTCGGAACAAACATCGATCCGATTTTAGAAATGACAAGACGGGCTATTTTCTTACGGAAGAATCTTTTGTTTTGTTCGCTTTTTCTTTTTCTCTTCGAATCGACTGTGTAACACCGTTCTCGATCAAAAGACAATCCGCTCCAAAGTAAGAATGATCCGCTTGATCGTGAGAGACAACGACGACCGGAACCTGAAAGAGTCTTTGTATCTTTTTCAATTCCGACTTCATCTTATCCTTCAACTCGGAGTTCAGAGCCGCAAAGGGTTCGTCAAGAAGTAGAAGTTCCGGTTTTCGGATCAAGGCTCTCGCCAGAGCGACTCTCTGTTTTTGCCCGCCCGAAAGATTTTTAGGATACGCTTCCGAGACGCTTTCTATTTCAAAGATTTCTAATATATCCTCAACGAGGACCCGATCGGATTCGGACAATCGAAATGAAAATGTTCCTTTGAGAGGAAATTCCAAATTTTTACGAACCGTCAGGTGAGGAAAGAGCGAATAGTTTTGAGGAAGATATCCGACTTTTCTTTTTTGGGCGGGAAGATCGATTCGATATTCTGAATCGAAAAAAACTTCGTCGCTGAGTACGATTCTTCCGTGATCCGGTTGGATCAATCCGGAAATCGTCTTCAGAGTTAAGGTTTTTCCCGCACCGGAAGGACCGTAGATAAACAAAAAATCGCGGATCGATCTAAAATCGAGATCCAGAAAAAATCTTCTTTTTCGATCGATCAATGTTTTTTGAATATTTACGGTAAGGGACACTAAGGTTTTCCGAAATGATACTGTTCGAAAATTTTCTTCGCAGTAGGAGAGGACAAAAATTCCAAAAACAACTTCGCCTCGGAAGAATTCGCGCTCTGCGCGACTGCGATCGCGGGATACAGAATCGGCTTTGTTTTTAGATCGGAGATCGCGATTTTCACCTTGTCCTTAAAAAGAATCGCATCCGTTTTATAGACGAAGCCCGCGTCCACTTCTCCTCGGGAAACGTAATCCAAAACCTGTCTTACATTTTCACCGGGAATCCATTTTTTTTCCAAGGCCTCGTCCCAACCTTCCTTATCCAATACTTCTTTAGCGTACTTTCCGGCGGGAACCGTAACCGGATTTCCAAAAGAAATTTTCTGAACCGTTTCCTTTTTCAGATCGGAGATCTTTTTCAGATTCAATTTAGAATCAACTGGAACGACCAAAACCAAAACGTTTCTCACGAAATTCTTTCTCGTGGAAACGTCGAATAGATTTTTTTCCAAACCCTTATCCACACTTTCTTGATCGGCGGAAGCGAACACGTCCGCAGGCGCTCCGTTTGCAATCTGTTGAAGAAGAATTCCGGACGCCGCAAAGTTAAAAACGACCTTTATGGAATGTTTTTTCTCGAATTCTTTCCCGATCTCGCCGAAGGCCTGTGTTAAACTAGAAGCCGCGGAAACCAAAAGTTGTTTTTCTTCTCCGAAAATCGGAGAAAGACAAAACGTCAAAGCCAGAATCACCGTAATTTGAAATCGTTTCATAATATTCCCTTTTACTTATATTTAAAATTACCAATGCGATTTTTTAAGCATACCGTTCGAAACCGTCAAAACCAGCACGGACAATACGGATGTTAAAACGACCAAATAAAACGCAATCGAATCGTTTCCGGATTGTACACTATCGTATATCGCGAGCGAAAGAGTTTGTGTCCTTTTCGGAATATTTCCCGCGATCATCAGCGTAGCGCCGAATTCTCCCATCCCTCTTGCGAACGCAAGCATCGCGCCCGCGAGAATCCCCCTCCAAGACAAGGGCAATAACACCCTCCAAAAAATTTCTACATTCCCTTTTCCTAATGTTCTCGCGGTGTCCTCGTAATCCGAATCCAAATCCTCGAAGGAAGTAAGAGAGGATCTGTAGACGAGCGGGAAGGAAACGATCACCGAAGCGATCACCGCGCCGGACCAATGAAATAAAAAACTGAAATGAAACGTATCCAAAAGAAAGGAACCGAAAATTCCGCGTCGTCCCAATAACACCAAAAGATAATATCCAAGAACCGTAGGAGGCAACACAAGCGGCAAGGTAAGGATGGAATCGAGAATTCCTTTTCCGAAAAATCTCCAACGGGAAATAAAATACGCCGCAGTCACTCCGAACAAGGTCGCGATCAAAGTGGAAAACGCGCTCACGATCAAAGTGAGCAGGATCGGATGGCGCATCGTCTCCCAATCGAGTTCGGTCATGCTCGGATATTAATCTAAAAATCATTCCGAGGTCAAGAAGAGAAGGAAATCTCCGGACGTTAATTCGATGAAAGAAACCCCTATTCCTCGATTCACAAAAGGATTTTAAAAAGAAAACCGCGAACTAAAATTCTTCTTTTACTTTCAAGGGCGCCGTGTTTTTTGAAATCAAACAATATGAATTCAAAAATCGCGGACATTCGAACCAGTTATACCTTATCCTCTTTGGACATCGAAGACGCCGGAAACGATCCGATCGCATTCTTTCAAAAATGGTTTCAAGAAGCGGTCTTATCGGAAGTTTTCGAAGTCAACGCGATGACTCTTGCAACCGCGACTAAGAACGGAATCCCGGATGCGAGAACCGTTCTTCTCAAAGGCATCACGAACGATTCTTTTCTTTTTTATACGAATTACGAAAGCAGAAAGGGCAAGGAATTGGAGGAGAATCCAAAAGCTTGTCTTGTCTTCTTTTGGTCCGAACTTGAAAGGCAGATTCGAATCGAAGGAAACGTAACCAAGGTTTCCAAGGAAGAATCGGACGAGTATTTTCATTCCAGACCGAGAGAATCACAGATCGGCGCGGTCGCTTCTCCTCAGAGTCAAAAGATTCCCGATCGTAAATTTTTAGAGGAACGTTTCGCAAAACTTTCGAAAGAATTCGAAGGAAAGGACGTGGAGTTACCGACTCATTGGGGCGGCTACGCGGTTCATCCGGTTCGTATCGAGTTTTGGCAAGGACGTTCGAGTCGTTTACACGATCGAATCGTGTTCGAAAAGAAAGCCGATTCTTCTTGGGAAAAATTTAGGGTTGCTCCCTAATTCGCGATCCATAGAGAGCGAATTAGCCATTGGTAGCGAAGCGTTCAGCCAATGGTTCCAAACGAAGTTTGGAAAATCTTCAGTTCGAAGAAAGAATCAGTTTCAAGGATGCAATAACTTTTTGATCGATCGTTTGTCGGACCAATTTCGATAAAATTCTCGCTTTTTTGGGCGTTCATTGCTGGATCCCCGTTCTTTGCGCCCAAAAGGAACGTTTTTCGGGATAAAACAGGTCCATTCAAATGTTAGAATTTCACGAAGACTAATCCGTCGGAGATTTCGTTTTGAAAAAGATAATTCCATTCATTCTCGCCTTTTCGTTGTTATTCGCTTGGAACTGCGGTAAAAAAGTCGAAGCGCCTAAGGAATCGGACGCATCCGGTGAGGTTGCATCCAGATCCGTATCCGGCATGACCGATCAATTGGCAAAAAGTGCGCCTATGCCGGAGGCCGAAAAGAAATCGGCGGCGGACAAAGACAATTTTAAAGAGGCGCCGTCCCAAGATCAGGCGGAGAATCAACTCGGTAAGGTTTTTACTCCGATTGCGACAAACAACGAAAGACTTCTTGAATACAACATTCAACTTTCCTACGAATGCGCCGATCTGATCAAAACGAGAAAAGAACTTTTGGATTTTATTTCCAAATACGGTTATCTGGAGAATAGTTCCGCTTCCAATTCCGCATCCCCGTATATGAGCGCGAAGGTCCACGTTCGTTCCGCGAAACTCTATGAGGCTTTATTAGAACTTGATAAACTGGGAATTCTTCTTTCCGAAGACATTTCCACGATCGATCATACCGAAGGTATGGTTTGGCAGAAAAGAAAACTGACCCGTGAAAAAATCAGACTCACAAGAAGAAACAACGCAAACAATCAGATCGGCGCCGGTGCGAAAAACTGGGAGGCGATCGAAGAATCGATTTCCACCAGTGAAGACGAACTCGATCTCGCGGAACAGGAAACTTGGAAGATCAAGGACCGGGTTGCTTGGGCTACGATTTCCGTAGGTTTCAGTCTGCCGACTCCTCCGGACAGAATCCAGGTTCCTCAGTATAAAAACGCCTTAGTAGGAATCCTCAACGCGTTCCTTCAGCTCACCTACTATCTGCTTTGGTGGTTGCCTTTCCTGATCTTGGGTGGAATCGCTCTGTATTATGGAAACAAAATATTCCAAAAACTGAAAGTTTCGTTTAAGAAGTAGAAATAAAAAAACCTTTGTCGGCGACTCCGACAAAGGTTTTTGAAAGATTCTCCGCCTCGATCAATGAACGCGGCGGACTACAAAAAAAATTATCTCAACCCAAACCGAGTATGTGACCCAGTTTGAGTTTTTTTGTCATGAGATAGCCGTGGTTATCCGAACCCGGTTGAATTTCGATCGGAATTCTTTCCACAACTTCCAAACCGTAACCGTCCAAACCGACGATCTTACGAGGATTGTTAGTCAGAATTTTCATTTTACCGACTCCGATCTCTCTTAAGATCTGAGCTCCGATACCGTAGTCCCGAAGATCGGGAGCAAAGCCGAGTTTTTCGTTGGCTTCCACGGTATCATATCCTTTATCTTGAATATTATAAGCCTTTAATTTATTGATCAGACCGATTCCTCTTCCTTCCTGTCTCATATAAAGAAGAACTCCCTTTCCTTCCTTGGAAATCATATCCAAAGCGGAATGAAGCTGAGGACCGCAGTCGCATCGATTGCTCGAAAAAATATCTCCGGTAAGACATTCGCTGTGAACGCGAACCATCACCGTATCCTCTTTTTTGATTTCACCTTTGATCAACGCGACGTGAATCTTATCGTCGATCATCGTGGAATACGCGCGGATCGTAAAGTCTCCGTATTCGGTCGGAAGTTTGGATTCCACTTCGAGACGAATGAGATTCTCCTTCGCTCTTCTATAACGAATCAAATCTTCGATCGTATAGATATTCAGTCCGTGTTTCTCCGCGAATTTTTCCAAATCGGGAAGACGGGCCATGGTTCCGTCGTCATTCATGATTTCGCAAATGACACCGGCAGGATATAAATTAGAAAGTTTGGATAAATCCACAGCCGCTTCCGTATGACCGGCCCGGCGAAGAACCCCGCCCGGAACCGCTTGGAGCGGAAATAAATGTCCGGGACGCATCAAATCTCCCGACACCGTTTTTTCGTCTAAAAGGGCTTGAACCGTGATCGCTCGATCCTGAGCGGAAATCCCGGTGGAAGTTCCGTGTTTCGCGTCGACCGAAACGGTGAACGCGGTTCCGTGTTTGTCGCCCAGCGAATAATCGTCCACCATTCGATTGAGGCCGAGCTTTTTGAGACGCTCGGCTTCCATCGGCATACAAATCAAACCTCGGCCGAAAGTGGCCATAAAGTTGATTTTTTCCTTATCCGCAAACTCCGCCGCAACTACGAGGTCTCCCTCGTTTTCACGATCTTCCGAATCCACAAGAATGATCATTCTTCCGGATTTGATTTCTTCGATTGCATTCTCAATGGGTTGGATCATAGCTCTGCTCTATTGTTACCATCTCTTCTATTGGACTGATATTTGGCTACAGAAACTTAAATCTTTAGAATCAAATCCATGTTTCCTGAAAATTAGTTCGAAATCTTAACTATTCCTTCGACTTCAGAAGTTGTTCCAAATAACGCGCCACCAAATCGATTTCTAAGTTTAGAATGGTGTCGGAATTCCAGGACTTTGCGTTGGTCTTTTTAAGAGTTTCCGGAATCAAAACCAGGTCGAATTCTTTCGGTCTCGAATCCACCACGGTTAGAGAAATCCCGTCTACGGTGATACTCCCTCTCGGGGCGATGTATCGGGAAAGGGAAGAATCGTTTTGGACCGTATAACAGATTACGGTTCCTCCCTCCCTTTCTTCCTTGCTGAGAATTTTTCCCGTCCCGTCCACGTGACCGCTGACCAGATGTCCCCCAAGTCGTGTTGTCGGAAGTGCGCTTCTTTCCAAGTTCACTTCCTCGCCCACTTTGAGAAAATTGAAGTTCGTAAGTTCGAGAGTTTTGAAACTCGCGTAAAACCGAAAGCGGCTTCCTTCGTTCGTAAATTCGGTGACCGTTTGACAGCATCCGTTAACCGAAATCGAATCGCCCAGTTTTAGATCGGGTTGATTCCATTTCGTTTCGACGAGAAATCCTCTTCCCTCGTTTGTTTCCTGTATCTCGAGAATTTTTCCGGTCGTTTCCACTAAACCTGTAAACATCCGTGCGCCTCCCAAATGTCTTCTCCCACTTTCGTTTTCCATTGTAATGTTTTCGCGTTCGTTTCGAGTGCGGGTTCTATACCTTTGACTATGGAACGAGTGGATAAAATTTTTAGAATGAGATCGTTCTTCTTCATTTTTGGGGAGAATGTTTTATAAAGCAGATTTCCCCCCTCGACAAGAAGCAAATTGATTCCGAGTTCGGAAAAGAATTCAAAACATTCTTCCGCGAGTCTGGACGGTTCGAACGCGCGGATTTCCTTTTCGGTCAGGGACAAAAGAATTTCTTTCGTTCCGTGATCGAGAACCGCGTCTTTTGCGATCAAAAAAATACATTTTTTAGAACCGTATTTTTCGTTGATCCGTTTTTGTTTGGAAATCCATTCTTCCGTTATATTTCGTTCTTCGAATATAATAAAAATACGATACGGTTGATAAGCGGCTTCCCTTTCCGTATGGATTTTCCGGATCTCCGAATCGTTTGCGTATTTCAGAATATTCTTCAGTAGGGCCGAAAAACCGGCGTCTTCGATCGGAGATTCTTCCTCGACGGAGAATGTTGTGACTTCCGAATTTCCAGTCGGTTCCGGTCTAAAATCCAGTCCGGGACGATCGTGATACAACGTTCCCGGTCCGACAAGAACGGCGTCGCATTTTGTTCGCAAAATCGATGTTAGTCGAGAAGACAAGGATCCGGACAATTGAATCTGTGTTTTGTCCTCCGCCGCAAAAAAACCTTCTCGGGAAACCGCGGTTTTCAAAATCATCGCGGGTCTTTTGGTTTCGATTCGAGAGGCAAAACCGAACAAACTTTCGGACGCGATTTGTGCGAGTGTGGAATCCTGCACGACGGCAATTCCATTTTGTTTCGCCTCTTCGAGACCCTGTCTTACGTTCACCAACGGATTCGGATCCTTCCAACCGTAGTATAAGGTTTTCGGTTTGTGCTCGAGAATCAAGTCCATACAAGGCGGCGTTTTTCCGTGATGTGTGCAAGGTTCCAACGTAACCCACACGTTATGCGCCGTTCCAGCCAATCCGTTTTTGACGAATTGATCATACGCATTTCTCTCTGCGTGCGGTCCTCCGGTCGGAGAGGTTTTTCCATACGCTAAAATTTGTCGATTGTGTATGTCCGTGATCAGACAGGAAACGGGCGGATTGGGGGAAGTTTCGCCCGTCGATAAGAAGGAAAGTTTACGCATTTCCTCCCGAAACGTTTCCGGGAGGAAAGTCATCAGCCTCGAACCCGCCGTATTACGTGATCGTAAATGTCCACAAGTGGGGCGGCGATAAAGATCGAAGAATAAGTTCCTATGATAATCCCGAATGTAAGCACGTAAGCGAAATCGAATAGTTCCGTCGCGCCCCCGATGATGATCGCGATGATCGAAATCAAAGTCGCAAAAGAGGTGTTAAACGTTCTTCCGAGAGTTTGATTGATCGCGGAGTTGATCGTCTGTCCGAACGTTTCGTTCAGATTTCCGGCCGCGTTCTCGCGGATTCTATCGAAAACGACGATCGTATCGTTGATCGAATATCCGAGAAGAGTCAACAAAGCCGCGATGATCGGAACGCTCGGTTTGATCTGAAAAAATCCGATGAAAGCCACGGTCAAAATCAAGTCGTGAGTCAACGCGAGGATCGCACCCAACGCGAACTTGAATTGAAATCGGAAGCTGATATAAGCGAGAATGATGACCATCGTCAAACCGAGAAGTGTGGTTCCCGTAGAAGAAAGTTCTCCTCCCACAACCGCACCCACTTGGTTCGCGCTTAAGACCTTACTTTTATCGATTCCGAAGTCCGCGATCAAAATGGAAATCAATGCGTCGATTCCGGATACGTCGACCTTGTCTTCCGGCTTTAAGGAATTCTTCTGTTTGTATTTTCCGAGAATCGCGTCCACGGAACCGAGACCGATATCGATCTGGTAGTGATTCTTATCCTTATCCAATAAAAGAAGAACCGCTTCGATATTGTTTTCGGTGAAATAGGTTTCGAGTTTCTTACGATCCACGGATTTGTCGAATTCGATTACGGTTCTAAGACCTCCGTTGAAGTCCAGAGAATTGGCGAATCCTCCGTGAACCACAAACGTATAAGTAAATCCGAATACAATTAGGGCGAGTGAAACGCCGATGGAAACGTATTTATATTTTATAAAATCAAACATTTTGATTAAGACTCCAATTTTTTAAAGCCGATCTGGAGTTTTTGAACTCCCAGCTTATTGACCAAAAGATCCATCACCATTCGGCTGAGGAACAAGGACGTAAAAAGAGAAGTGACGATACCCCAACAAAGTGTGATCGCAAATCCTTTGATCGGTCCGTTTCCGAGACGGATCATCAGAATTCCGGAAATCAACGTGGTCACGTTACTGTCTATGATCGTCCAGAACGCGTTGTCAAAACCCTGCGCCACCGCAATGGATGCGGATTTGCCGGCTTGCAATTCTTCCTTGATTCTTTCGTAGATGATTACGTTCGCATCGACCGCCATACCGACTGTCAGGATGATCCCCGCAAATCCGGGAAGGGTCAGAGTGAATCCCATGAGGGAAAGAAGCGCGCTTAAGATGATGATGTTCGCAAATAAGGCTATGTTAGCCACCATTCCGGAAAGTCTGTAGATGAACAACATATACAACATCACGAGAATGAATCCGATCATTACGGCTTTCATACCGACTTCGATGGATTCTATCCCGAGAGTTGGTCCGATAAATCTCATCTCAAGAACTCGCAACGGAATCGGAAGAGCTCCTTCGCTGATTACGTTTGCAAGATCCACAGCCTCTTCTTTTGCAAAAGACCCGTCGATCTGAGCCACACCGCCCGCGATCGCGCCTCGAATGGTCGGTGCGGAAACAACCTTATCACCCCAAACGATGGCTAGGTTTCTTCCCTTATTTTGAGAAGTGATTTCGAAGAATTTTTCGGCGCCGGAACTCGTCAACGTAAACGATACGATATAACCGAAGGAATTGTTTTCAAAAGAAGGTCTTGCGTCGCGCATGTCCCTTCCGTCGAGAGCGATCGCTTTTTCGAGAACGATAAATCTTCTCGGAAGCAACGGGGAATTCTGATTGTTCCCTCTCGCCCAATATGCAAAAACTCTAAACTTGTCTTTTGGAATTTTATATTTATCTTCCAGAGTTTGGAGGAAACGATCCTGTTCCGCCTTTCCCAATTTCTGTTTTATAATATTCTGATATTTAACGATATCGGTTTCTTCGCGTTTGCCGGTTTCCAGGACCTTGTTTTCTTCCTGTTGGATAATCGCCGCGTACGTCAAACCCTGACCGGCGGAGTTTTCCGATTCTTCCAAACGGTATTCCACGGTTTCGGTATTCTGAATGATTTCCAAAATTTGGGAAGAATTGGTCACACCCGGAAGCGATACTTCGATCGAATCCTGATCTTTTTGAATTCTCACCTGAGGTTCGGTTAGGTTTTGGCTCGTAAGACGGTTATCGATGATGAGTTTCGCCTTCTCGAGTTCAAGCAACTTACGGCTCGGAGAAAGTTCGAAATAACTTTCGATCTCTTCGAGACGATCCTTCGCCTTCTTTTTTTCCTTCGCGTCCGAGGAAGGATCCGCAACCGTCTTGTTTAAATTATCAATTTCTTTAATATAACTTTCACGGAGTTTGGAAGCGTAGTCTTCGAAATCCCCTTTCATCGCGACTCTCATCCCACCTTGTAAGTCGAGACCGAGTTTGATCGTAAGAGGACGTCCTTTTGTGATCCATTCTTCCACGATCGTAGGACGAAGTTTGTTCTTCGCCTCGAGAATCAGTTCTGGATTTTCCTGGGAGATCTGATTGATCTTCGCGGAAGTGATGAATCTACCTTTTACTAAAAGGAAAGGTTCGTCCTTAAGCGAGGTCGGCGCCGGAGAAATCGCCCAATCGGATTGTTTGTATTCGTGATTCCAACGTTCTTCGAATTTTGTAAGAATCGCTTTTTTCTGTTCTTCGGGAAGTTGAACGAATTCTTTTCTTACCGCAATTTCCAACTCTCTCGTTGCGAAGTTGGGGTAAAGTATAACCGTTGCCGCTAAAATAATAACGAGCGGCAGGAAAATCCATGTCGCAGATTTCAAGGTGAAACTCCTAGTCTCTTCTCATTTTATTGATGGTCACCGGGGATCTTCGGCTGGAACTTCCGCGAGATTTACCGGCTTTCAGTCTGTACAAAGCGAATAATAGTATAAAGACGACGATGATGATCGGTTTTTTATATTCCGAAAGAAAACCGAAAAAGGAACCGGACTTTTGTCCTTCTTGAACCTTCTTTTTTTCCTCTTCTTTCTTCTTGTCTTCGCCTAACTTGAGTATGTCGGCAAGACGGTTTTGAAAGGAAGGTCCCTGCTCGCTTTTCGCGGGTTCCGCGGAAGCGGTATAACCCGGAAGGCTGTTCGGGCGAATTCTCATTTCTTCGTTCACCCAATACGGTTTCTGAAGATTGCCCGTGTCCACGTTAGACGCGCTTGCAAGCTGTTGTTCTTCCGGGTTTTTCGAAGCGGATTGTTTTCCGTTGTTCGAAGAATTGGAAGTGTTCGAACCGGTCGTGTTGTTCGAATTGTTTTGGGTATTATTGTTCGATGAGGAATTGGAAGATTCTTCTCCGCCGTTCGGTTCCACGTTCTTTTTGGTTCCTTCCGGATTGGAGGGAGAAGTGGAGGAAGACTTCTTCTTTTTCTTTTTGGATTTTTTCTTTTCCTTCTTCTTGGAGGATTTCGTGGAAGAAGACGAAGAGGATCCGGAGGATTTTTTGCTAGCGGTCTTTTTCGGTTCCGCGACCTTTTCGAGGAAGTCGATTTCTTCCCCGTCCTGGGAAAATAGAATCGAATTCCCAAGAAATAAAAAGATTAGAATGGAGACCGCCGCTTTTTTCATTTGTCTGCTTGTTTCTTTTTTACAACGGTGCTTGCGGTAAAGGAAACGTTCGTATCCTTCGCGATGTTCAGAACCACAACTTCGTTGTTGTCCTTGATCTCCACGACTTTACCGTGA
Source organism: Leptospira barantonii (assembly GCF_002811925.1). NCBI lineage: Bacteria > Pseudomonadati > Spirochaetota > Leptospiria > Leptospirales > Leptospiraceae > Leptospira > Leptospira barantonii. The sequence continues at coordinate 352,259 of NZ_NPDS01000002.1, read as the reverse complement.
ATTCCGGAAGACGTTACGACCTCATCGCCCTTCTTGAGGTTGTCGATCATCTCTTTGCGTTTTTTCTCTTCGCTTCTTTGAGGACGAATCACGAGAAAATACATGATAACGAGCATGATCGGGATCAGAAGCAGAGTTGAAAAAGGAGACTTATCGCCTTCTCCAGCGGCCTGAGCCAGTTGTAATAGTATGATTGAATTCAAAGTCATTTCTTATTCCCTGTATAGATTGAATCGAGGATTCTAACCAGTATTTTTCCAGTTTACTCTTTGGAAATTAAATCTTCGAAATACTTCTTTGTTTTTCCCGAAAGTATGGCGTCCAAGGCGATTTTACTTCCCTCTTCGATGCTCGAAGCCTTTCCCATGACGAAAAGTCCTGCGCCCGCATTCAAAGCGACCGCGTATGAACCTGCGATCTCTTCTCCCTTCAACACTCTGCGAGCCAATGCCTCGGCGTGATCGGAAGAAGAAGCGTAAACCTCTTCCTTCTTTAATGTCGGCAGGTTTAGCGAAGAAGGATCAAAAGAATGACGACTGATGACCCCATTCTCCAATAAAGAATAATCCGTGATCGCAAAGATCGAGAACTCGTCCAGCCCGTCCCGAGAATGGCAAACCATCGCCTTTTTGAGGCCCAAGGCTTGCAGAACCTTGATGAACAGCTCCATCAGTTCCGGTTCGTAAACACCGATGATTTGAAACTGAGGGGAGAACGGATTCGACAAAGGACCGATCATGTTAAATACGGTTCTCAATCCGAGTTCCTTTCGAACCGGACCCGCGTATTTCATGGATGGATGCCACATCGGCGCGAATAAAAACGTAAACCCTTGGGAGACAAGATGAGATTCCACTTCTTCCTGGGTCTTTTCGGTTTTATAACCGAGTCTCGTAAGAATATCACTCGATCCGGTATGCGAAGAAACCGATCTGTTTCCGTGTTTGGCGACCTTGATCCCCAAAGACGCGAGAGTGATCGCGGAAAGAGTACTGATATTGATCGTTCCCTGTCCGTCTCCTCCGGTTCCGCAGGTGTCCAACAAATCGAACGGGAACACGGTCTTGGGTCTGAGGGCGTTTTTACGAAGCGCAAGAGTACAACCTAACACCTCTTCGACGGATTCTCCGTTGGCGCGCATCGCGGTTAAGAATGCGGAAAGAAGAATTTCGGAAACTTCGCCGCGCATCACCTGGCCCATAAAAGCTTCCGCTTCCTCTGTGCTCAGATGTTTACGATCGATCAGTTTGAGAATGGCTGTTCTAGGCTCCACGTTTCTGAAACATCCTTTTGATATTAGAAGGCGCTAAAACCTTGCTGTTCGTTACGAAATATCGAATTCCGGAAATTACGGTGATCGCAGTGGTGATCAACATTCCCCAGTACGGAACGAACGCTCCTAAACCGAAGATGATATCCCCGATACCGTTGTATTTGTCCGGGTTTTGAAAAAAGTAAATCGCGTTCCCGGTCGCAATCTCGAACACCGTAAGACCCGATTCTTTTCCGGAAGCATAGGCTTCGTTGATCAGAATTCTTTTCTTGCTGGATACGAGTACGAAAAAAACGAGAATGAGAACGATGGCTCCCATCTGAAACACGGTCTTCACCTTTCCGAGCATGGAAGTTCGGATCGATTGTCCCTGACGGATCGCAAGATAACGAAGACTCGTGATGAGCATGTCCCTTCCGATGATGAGACAAACCATCCAGAACTCGATCTGTTCCTGTAAAAAGATAAACGTGATAAAACAACCCGTAACGATGATCTTATCCGCCAGAGGATCGAGAAACTTTCCGAATTCCGTTTCCTGATTCCATTTTCTCGCGAGATAACCGTCAATCAGATCGGTGAGCGACGCCGCGATAAAAAGAACCAAGGCGGCGATATGAAATTCGAGTTCTTTCTGAAAAAGAAAGAATACAAAAAACGGAACCGCGGCGACGCGGAGCATTGTAAGAATATTAGGAATATTGAAAATAGATTTGTTCATCGGGAAACCCAGGTTCCGTTCATATCATATTCGTAAAAAGAATCGATCTTCACCTTTCCGATCGTTCCCGGAATCAGGGAAGAATCGTCCACATAAACGACCTCGTCCATTTCGGGCGCGTCTTGCAATCTGCGGACTACGGCCTGACCGTCTTCGATCGCATCCACGATCGCGTCATACGTTTTGCCGATCCGAGATTCGTGAATTTCTTCGAGGATCGCAAGATGTGCGTCTCGAATCAGATTGATTCGTTTTGATTTTTCCTTTTCGGAAACCGTTTGTTTAAACTCCGCACCTTTGGTTCCTTCCTGCGGAGAATAAGAAAACAGATTCACCTTTTCCGGTCTTGTCTCTTCGATGAATCTCAAAATCTGATCCACGTCGTCCGCGTCTTCGCCCGGATAACCGATGATAAACGAAGTGCGGATTTCAAGACCCGGTTTTACTTCTCTTGCAAGGGAGAATAGATCCTTAAACGCGGAACTTTCTCCGGCGCGGTTCATACTCTTTAGAATTTTGGAGGAAACGTGTTGCAATGGAGACTCTAAATACGGAGCGATCTTCGGCGTTTGACCCATGAGTCGAATCAACTTTTCCGTTTTTTTATCCGGATATAGATAAAGAAGTCTTAATATTTCCAGAGAATCGATCTCGGAAACCCTGCGAACCATATCGAGCAGAACCTCCGAATCCTTTCCGTAGTAAACCGTGTCCTGAGAAACAAGACAGATTTCCTTCGCGCCCGCTCGGATCGCACGATCCGCGTCTCGGATAATATCCTCAACCGGAGATTCCCTGAACTTTCCGCGAAAGGACGGAATGATACAAAAGGAACAACCTCGGTTGCAACCGTCCGAAACCTTCACATACGCATAGGGTTTGGAATAGTTTTCGATTCCGGAAGATAGTTTCAATCTTTCTAATATATCATCGTTGAACTCGAGTTTGGGAGGAGCGATGTCCGGGAATTTTTCCCTGAGGATTTTTCCCGCCTGAGCGTATCTTCCCGTTCCGAAAAACAAATCCACTTCGGGGATTTCGGCGCTGATATTGTCCGGATAACGTTCCGCAAAACATCCAACGACGACTAACTTTTGATGATTTTGTTTTTTGACCTGAGCCGCGGAGAGAATCGTTTGGATCGTTTCTTCAGTGGCGGATTGGATGAACGTGCAGGTATTGATAAAATGAAAGTCGGATTCCTCCGGAAGAGAAGCCGGTGTAAAACCCTCTTCCAGAAGAGAATGGTGCATACTCATGGAGTCCGCCGTGTTCTTCGGACAACCGAGTGTAGTGATGTAGAACTTCTTCTCCAAAAAATTCTATTCTCCCAACTCCTTGATGATGGACTGTGTGCTATCATAAGGGTTCTGCGTTTTTACGAAAATCTTCTTAACCAATTTGCCGGGACGTCCCAGAGTGATCTTTGGTTTTCCGTTTTGGATCATCTCGACCGCGGAACCGTCTCCCACTTTCAACTCAAGACGATCCTTCGCTTCCAAACTTCTCGTTTCACCGGCTTGGACAAGACCTCTGAATCCCATCTGACCGTCTATGATGAACTCGGCGTAACTCGCTTTGTTGAAGAACAACGTAACTTGAATCGGAACATCGCCTAACGTCTTGGTGTTATCGGTCGCGCTGTTGTTTTCCTGTTTTTGTTCCTCTTCGCTCAACGTTACGAGAACCTTCGCGGAGTTTTCGGTTACGGCTTGTGCGATGATTCTTACGTTACGTCTAAGGCTTGAGATTTCGGGGATCGTATAACTCAATACTTTCTCCTGACCTTCGCTCAGACGGAACTTATAAACCGTAAGTTCCGGATAAACGTTGAACGCAAGAACCGCCGTGTTTAACGCGCCGCCTTTTTCAACGGAGTCGATGAACAATTTACACTGTTGATTGCTTACTGAAAAACTAACACCCTTGTCCGGAGTGAGAATGAAGGATTCGCTTCTGTTGTCCGGAATCGATCTGGATAAGAAGTCTATGTTTTCGGGGATATCCAATTTTTTACCGGATTCTTCCACGCTATCATCGCCGGAAGAGGAACCCATAAAAAGATCCACGAGAAGATAAGCCGAAATGAGAATGACAAGAACCGAAACGATGGTGAATATCTTGTTCTTATCCACGTTGATCTTCGTATAATACGAAGTGGTCGGACGAGTCAGTTCTTCGAGAGGCGCTTGGGATTCTTCGATCTTTTCTCCTCTGTAAAGATTGATCAGTTGTCCCGTATCCAGTTTAAGATAACTTCCGTAATTCTTTAAAAAACCCATGGTGAAGGTTTCACCCGGAAACTGGGAATAGTCTTCCGTCTCCAAAGCGAGAATGTATTTCACGGAGATGTTGGTTTCTTTCGCAACATCCTTAACGCTGAGTTTTTTTTCTTCTCTCGCCTCGCGGAGAATCTGCCCTACTCTTTTCTGATTCAAAGTTTCGCTCCTTCCGGGACTCAAAGTTATTGTTCCGACACAAGCGGGTTATTTACGATTTTTGCGTTTCCGCTGATGTGAAAGTTGAATTGTCCGTCTTCCAAATCGGGATTCGTTTCTATATTCAAAAATTCGATTGTAGTTTCCTTACCTCTTCCGTCGCTCGCGACCGCTTTTTGGATGAAGTAGGATTGTGCGTCCACATAGAGAAGCATGGTTTCAAAACCGCCGACCTTCTCCCTTTGTTCCAAATTTAATACGAAATACTTGCGTCCGTCTTTCGGAGAAACCTGAGGTTGTTCGATGGAATCGAATTTATAGTGATACTTTCTGAATATTCTCGAAAGACCCTCGTCCGTAAAACTGGAGAAGATCGGACCGGATTTATTCGATTTATTTAATGTAAGATCCTGTTTGCCGACCGCGTTCAAACGGGCGATGTAGATATAGAGCGTTTTACCGTCGGATACGATTTCGTCTCCGGAAGGATCGCTGAACTGATAACGGATTCTTCCGCCTTTTTTGTAAAGACAGACTCCTCTCATGTTCTTGCTCTTCTTATTGGAAACGGTTTGGACCTGAAAATCGGCCTTGTAAGCGTTCAGTTCGCTGAATTTCTTCTTCACCTGTTTTACGACTTCGGACGGAGAATTCCAGTTGTGCGAAGGTTGAGCCAGGAGAGAAGATTCTAAGGCTAGGAATAAGATACAAAAAGAGAGAATGATTGTTTTTTTCATGAGAAAAACCGGATCTCCCGGGATTTTTTTACTACCATCGGACGCCTCGGGAACCTTGTCACTTTCTAAAATTTTGGAAGCCGGGTTTTGACTAGCTCGGTCGGAACTCAGACAAACCGACCTCAGCCGGCTCTTAAAATCTCCCTTCCTTTGGAACCGATCTGAGCGCTGACGTAGCCCCGCTCTTCCATGAGTTCCATAAGACGCGCGGCCTTGTTGTAGCCGATCCGCATTCTTCTTTGAAGATAACTCGCGGAAGCCTTGCGATCGGTCCGAACGATTTCCCAAGCCTGTTCGAAAAGTTCCTCGTCTTCCTCGTCCACTTGGGAAGAATCCGGTTCCTCGTCCAGATCGAATTCCACGTAGGAAGGTTTACCGTATTTGCGGGCCTCTTCTACGATCTTTTCGATTTCCTCTTCGGAAACATAGGGAGATTGAATTCGTACCAGGTCCGCGGCGGTCGGAGATTTGTAGAGAAAATCCCCTTTGCCCAAAAGAGATTCCGCTCCGTTCTGATCCAGAATGATTTTTGAATCCGTTTTCTGTGCGACGTGAAACGCCATTCTCGCAGGGCAGTTCGCCTTAATCAAACCGGTGATGACGTCTACGGAAGGACGTTGAGTCGCCATGATCAAATGAATTCCGACCGCTCTGGATTTTTGAGTGATCCGAGTGATTCCGTCTTCCAAGTCCTTTCCCGAAACCATCATCAGATCCGCCAACTCGTCTATGAAGATAACGATATAAGGCATCTTTTTATATCCGTCTCTGTGCGCGCCTTGTTCCACCTTTTCGTTATACGCTTTAAAGTCGCGGCACTTGAGTTTGGAAACGGAATGATAACGGGCTTCCATCTCTTGAATCGCCCAAGAAAGCGCGCGGGTCGCTTTTTTCGGATCCGTGATGACCGGCATCAAAAGATGAGGAATGTCTTCGTAAAGAGTGAGTTCCACCATCTTCGGATCGATCATGATAAACCGAACTTCTTCGGGAGAAAGATGAACCACAAGAGAGGAAATCATGGAATTCAAACAAACCGATTTACCGGAACCGGTGGTTCCCGCAACGAGCAAATGAGGAAGTTTGTTGAGATCGATGCTGACCAACTTACCGGAAATATCTTTCCCGATGAGAATCGAAAGATCCTTCTTAGGACGCAGACTTAAATTCTGATGAAGAATATCTCCTAAGAAAACGTCTTCACGAAGACTGTTCGGAACCTCGATCCCGATCGTGGACTTACCCGGAATCGGTGCGACGATACGAATGTTTTTTACCGCTAGATAAAGACGAAGTTCGTCCGCGAGTGACGTGATTCTTCCGAGTTTCACTCCGGGTGGAGGAGTCAATTCGTAACGAGTGATGATCGGTCCTCTTTCCATGGAAACGACCTGAGATTCGTATCCGTATTGACGAATGATTTCTTCGATCTTACGAGCGACCTTATCGGATTCGATCTTAAACAACGGATCTTGAATCTTCGTCGTGGTCGTTTTTAAACTCTTCAAAGGAACGTGATAGATGGAACGTTTGGATTTCACTTCCGGAATCAACGTAACCGGGGGAAACGGAAGCGTTTGTTCCGATTTCGCTTCTTTCTTTTCGGAAACAAACGAAGTAGTATGAGTTTGTAAAGAATCCTGAGTTTTCACGATGGAAGGAACAACGTCGATGATCTCTTCGTTTACGGAAGAATCTTCATCTTCGATCGCGTTTGTTTCTTCTTCGTCCTCTTCTTCCGGGGAAGAATCGTACGAATCCGCAGATTCCTCGAATTTTTCTTGGTCGTATTCTTCCTCAAGAGAAGGAACGACTAACGTGGTCGCCGTTTCAACCGTGGGTTCCGTCTTCGACGCGGCTTCGCGGCGGAAAAGAATATTCGAAGATTGTGATGTTCTAAAGTCTACGATTTCCCAGTTCGACGAACTTTCCTGAAACGTTTTTTCGTCTCGGATCTTTTCGGAAAGAGAGGAAGAAACCGATTGAAAACGGAACACCGCGCCTTGTTCTTCGAAGTTTCCGGTAAATGCTCCGTGATTTTGAAAACGAATTCTTGAACTTTCTTGGCTTACCATCGAACTCGTATCGACTTTGGAAAGAAGATCGGAAAGTCTTCCTTCTTTTCCGAAAGTGGAATGCAACGCGTTCTGCAACGCGGAAGGTTGGTTCGACTTTTGATTTCGTTTATGAATTCTCATCTGTTGATAGAGTTCTTCCGGAGAATGATCCCCGCTACTCAGTGAAGAAAACCAAGGAGGAGCCTCGTCCTTTTTTTGAAATCGATCCACCGCCGATTGAAAGAGAGAACTTAAGGTTTCTCCATTCTTACCAAACCCGGATTGAAAACCTTCCTTGTATTTGGCTCCGGCGGTTCCGAGAATTCTTCCCAAAAAGTGAAGGGGCGATTCGTTTAACAAAAGTATTAACCCGTAGAAGTAGAACACGAGATGAATCAGAGTTTTTCCGGTGGAACCGAAGATGAACTCGAGTCCGCTCGAAAGAAGTTGTCCGATAAATCCGCCTTGAGAGGCGAAAGGAATCGTGGACACATGTCCGGTAATTTGAAGCGTTACGGTAAAACAAAATAAGAATACCGGAAGAGAGAAAAGACGATTGGTAAGTTCAAATCCGTCCTTCACGAGCCTGAGAGATCCAAGTCCGATCGCAAAAAGTCCGGGCAAAAACGAAGCCGCTCCGAACATAAAAAACATTCCGTAAGAAAGATAGAATCCGAGCCTTCCGAAAAAGTTGTGCTGGATTCCCTGTTCCCCCGCGTCGAAGGAACCCAAAGAAAGGGTCAAAATGATTCCGGCAAAGAGTAAGACATAAGGAAGAATCATCTTCCCGTTTTGCAAATTCCAGGCTGGTTTTAAGTCTTTGGATTCCATGCTATTTGTATCGGAATGAGCCCGGGAAAAGAAAAGAGACTTAATTTCCGTTTTTTGGAAGGGAAGAATGGGCCGGGGTTCCGACCCAAATTTTCTTAAACGCCGACCGGTTTTAGTTCGAACGCTTCGGCCAAAAGTTGGTAAGAAGAAAGTCGATCCTCGAAATCGTGGCAGATCGTAGTTACGACCACCTCGTCGACGTCGTACTCGTTTCCGAGGGCCAAAATGTCTTCCTTAACCTTGTCCGGAGTTCCGGCCACCATTCTCCCCCGATTTTGAGCGATTACCGCCTTTTCAAACTCGGAATAAGAATGCCGAGCCACCTCTTCATACGGGAGAATTCCCTCGCTGATCCCCTTTCCGATGTTCAAAAGTTGTCGGTCCATCACGACCTGAAGTTCGGCGGCCTTACTTTCGGACTCGGCGCAAAGAACGAAAATTCCGACGCTCGCCTGAGGAAAACCCAAAGTATCCGACGGACGAAACTTTTCCTTGTAAGCCTTCACCGCGTTCGGTCCCCCGAACGGATTGATGAAATGCGCGAAAGAAAGCGCAAGACCGAAGTGAGCCGCAAGCAAACCGCTTTCCCCGCTCGACGTCAAAATCCAAAGTTCGGGAACCGTATCCGCTTTCGGAATCGCTTTGACCTTTGTTTGGATGGAATCTTCCTCGGCCGTGTCGGTTAGAAAACACTGTAAGTCCAGAAGTTGTTGACCGAAGTCGTTTCGAACAAACTGAGCGCCCGGATTTAAAATCGAAGCGGTGAGCCGATCGCTTCCGGAAGCGCGACCTAAACCCAGATCGATTCTCCCCGGAAACAAAGTTTCCAACATTCTAAAATTCTCGGCCACTTTGAGAGAACTGTGATTTGGAAGCATCACTCCTCCGGCTCCAACTCGGATCGTTTGAGTTTCGCCGGCGAGATGAGAAATCAAAACCTCAGGAGTGGAACCTGCAAGTCCTTGAATATTATGATGTTCTGATACCCAATAACGGGTATAACCGAGTCGATCCGTAAGTTTTGCGAGTTCGATCGTTTCCAAGATCGCCTGTCTCGCGCTTCCACCCTTTCGAATCGGAGATTGATCGAGAACGCTTAACTTCATCTTAGAATGCGGACTTAACCACGCCGCCGTCCACTCGTAGGGCCGCGCCGTTGGTTCCCGAAGACAAAGGACTGGAAAGATACGTTACAAGATTTGCAACTTCTTCGACGCTCGCAAATCTTTGAAGAAGAGAAGTAGGACGGGCCGTTTTGAAAAATTCTTTTTCGATTACGTCCACGGAAACTTTTTTGTTCGAAGCGAGATTCTCGAGAAAGCCGCCCACTCCGTCCGAACGAGTTGGTCCGGGAAGAACCGAATTCACGGTCACGTTAGTCCCCTTTGTAAGTTCCGCGAGCCCTCTCGCCAAGGAAATCTGCGCGCTCTTCGTCACTCCGTAGTGGATCATTTCTTCCGGGATTTGAATTCCGGATTCGCTGGAGATAAAAAGAATTCTTCCCCAATTTTGTTTGAGCATTTGAGGCAGATAAAATCTGGATAAACGAACTCCGCTTAACAGATTCACTTCGAAGAATCGAAACCAATCCTCGTCGGGGATTTCGGTGAAATCCTTCGGTTCGAAAATTCCCACGTTGTTGATGAGAATGTCCACGTTCGGAATTTTGGAACGAATCTCGTCGACCTCTTCCTTGTTTCCAAAGTCCGCGACGACCCCGTGGACTTTCGCGTTAGGCACCGCTTTGAGAAGAAGTTTTACGGAACTCGCCACCCTTTCCGGCGTTCTTCCGTTGATCCAAACCGTCGCACCTTCCTGAAGAAGTTGTCTTGCGATTTCAAAACCGATTCCGACCGTCGAACCGGTTACGAGCGCCACCTTTCCTTTTAAATGTGTATCCATGAATTCTTGAATGACTCCGATATCTTTTTCAGTTAGACTCAAACAATAACGTCTTACGATCAAAAACGATCGATCTTCTCGGCTTAGAGTCCGCTCTAGGTCTTAAAAAATCCGCATTCAAGAATGGTAAATTCTCTTTAAGAATCCGGATTTACCGGCAAAAAATCCGACTCGGGTTCCTCATCCCCGACCCAAATCAAAACGACCGCGAGACATCCGTGGATGATGGTCCAAACAAAACACGCAAACCGGATTGTAATGACGCTCGAATCGTAAAATTCCGAATTCTCCTCGCTCTTTAAGCGGAAAAAATCCAAAAAGTTTCGAACCCAATCCGCATTCTCAAAAAAAACAGCAACCGCCAAAAACCCGGAGACCAAAGCGATGAAGAATACATAACGGATTTCTAATTTGAACCCGGTCGTATGTTCTATGATTTTGATTTCCAAAAAGGAAGAAGCGGCAAGAATCAGAAAGAATCGAAAAAATTTTAAAAAGACGATGTTTTGCGCTATGAAACTCGAATCGATTTTTTCGTATAAATGATGTTCGACGAAAGAGTTTGAAAGCGCATAGAGAGAAACGGAAACTAAGAATAAAAGATTGGTAAGAACACAAAATAGAACGAACGGAAAATTTCGTTTCGGCAACCACTTGAGAATGAGATAAAATACAAAACAAAAAGCGATTCCGGGAAATAGAAACGCCGCATAATAAAAGCTTGGATGAAAGACCGTTTTAAGATCGAGATCCGTCCAAACGATTCCCGAAAAAAAACCGGAAGCGAAAAGATATTGAAGAGTTTTGATCCATTCGCGAATTCCGAATTCATCGTCGGACGTTTCCGATTTTTTCAATGACGTTTTCCGCTCCATTTCGAATCCGATTGCAGATCCGATTCCGCTCGTTCGGAGATACAAAATTCTCCGCAAAAGAAGAATCGAATTCGTTTAACAAAACAACACGTAACGTGGAAAAAATTTCGTTCTTTTTAAAACGATCCTCAATGTCCGGTGGAACCGAAACCGCCCGCCCCTCTTTCCGTTTGATCCGTAAATTCGGAAACCAATTCCCAATCTGTGTACCAAGTTTCGCGTATCAGAAGTTGTGCGATTCTCATCCCGTGTTCTACAACAAAGGGAGAATCTCCCAAATTTAAAAGTGGAATCATCAATTCGCCGCGGTAGTCGCTATCGATCGTTCCCGGAGAATTCGGTATGAGAATTTTATTCTTCGTCGAAAATCCGGACCGTGGTCTGATTTCGAAATGATATTTTTCGGGCAACGCAAAGGAAAGTCCGGTGGGAACAAGCGTAACCTTGCCCGGTTCCAAGGTAAGATTCTCATCCAAACAAGCGTGAACGTCGTATCCTGCGGCATGTTTGGTTTGGAGAACAGGAAGTTCCGCGTTCGGTTTTAATTTTTTAACTGCGATTTTCATGGGTGTTATGATTTCCTTTTTGAAACGGTTCGTTTTGGTCCGGAGGAAGAAGTGAGTCCATCATTTTTGTTCGAATTTCTTGAACAATCTTTTTAAGGCTTTGGAATTCGGAGAAGATGGTTCCTGTGGTGCGAGATCAGGTGGTGGAAATTTCACAAAGCAGTCCACGTTTACAAAATGCGGGATGTGCGAAAGCAGTCGTCCGCGCGTTCCGCGTTTATACGAACTTCGCAGATAAACGGAGAAAACGCATCCACTGAGCTTGCTTTGCGTTTAGGCGAACTTCTCCAAAACGCCACCAACGGATAAAAATGAAATTGAAATTTTACGAAACATTTTTTCGTTGCGACCTTTCTAAGTCGCGGCTATAAAGACAAATTCAAAAAGGTGAAAACATTATGATCAAATTCAATCAAGTGATGCTCTATGTAAACGATCAGAAAAGAATCGCGGACTTTTGGGTAAACCATTTCGGTTATAAGGTGGAAGGGAGAGAAGAATACGGCGAAACGTTCGCGATCATCTTGTCCGATGGAAGACCCAACTCCACCAAATTGGTTCTGCAAAACAAGGCCGCCGTAGCAATCGCAAATCCGGACATGAATCTGGGAACTCCGTCCATCCTGTTATCCACGGACGAAAACATAGACGCTCTTTACAAAAGACTCAAAGAGGAAAAAATCGCGGTGGGAGATATGGTGAATTTTCCGGACGGTAAAAAAGTTTTTAACTTTCCCGATTTCGAAGGAAACTACTTCGCAATCATAGAAGATTAATTAGACGCAGATTAGCGGTTTGTGCAAATTGTTCGTATGTTCGAGTTTTCATCCAACGCAACCAGCGGTGTGGATGTAATGCGCGTTTATACGAACGTTGCATGAATTGCGGTTAGGTGGCATCAAAAAGAAATTATGAAATTAATACTTCCCATTGGAATTCGTCCCCCACATCCAACGGAATATCCGAAAGGTTATGATATCGAATTGATCAATACGAATCGTGAGAGGGCAAAAATTGTACCGGGATACAAAATTTGTAATCCTACGGAACAAGAAAAATTCTCAGCTTATATTGAAGTAAATGTAAACGCGGATGAACTTTGGTCTGTATTTCTTGGCCTTGTTGAAATCATAATTCCCGACGATAGCTATGGGATTATTGGCTTTAAGGATGAAGAATATAATTTAAGTCCGTATACTAGTAAAAAGCATTTATTAAACCTTTTTTTACAATATAGATTTGAATTATTAAATGATGGTTTTTTGGCATTTGGCATCGCTCATAATGATGAATATAGCTTAAACGAAGTCCTTGTAGAATCTTTTAAATATATAAAGATTTGGACAACTGAAGAATCTCGTGTTAGAGAATTACTTCATTACTTTTCATTAGAAGTTCATGATGATTTACAATTTATAGATGAATTTCCTGTTATCTCCGAATCCCTTTCATTAAAGGATTTTCCAGAAGTAAGATCTGCAAGTACGATAATAGAAAATATTTCACAAGAATTTGATAAGTGGCTTGACGGCGTCTAACTTCTTCCCCTCGCTTCGTTAAGCGTAATAAAATGCGACTCTTTTAATATCATGATTACAAAAGACGAAATCAAAGATAAATCTAAAGAATATAATATTAATCCGGCAGACGTGGAACGAGATTATGTATTTGGCTGGATTCTCAATGGTATATATTCGGAAAGTCGTCTAAAAGATTATTTAATTCTAAAGGGAGGAAATTTATATAGAAAAGCGTATTTGTCCAATGCACGGTTTTCTAAAGATTTGGACTTTGGATTTCAAACGCCCTTGAATTCGGAGTTTATAATTGAGGAATTGAATCAAATATGCGAAAATATAGCTGAAAAGTCGGGTATCGATTTTGATCTTAATAGAAATAAAGTAGAGTATAAACAAACTTTTAATAACTCGGAGGCCTACGAAGCAAGATTATATTTTAGAGATTTTTTTGGGAAACCTGGACGAATAACCATTTCTGCTAAATTAGATATTGCAGAGATGCAAAGGATTTTTCTTCCGATTCAAAGTAGGCCACTTATTCATCCATATTCAGATTCATCTTCCTGTTCTGCAGAGGTAAAGTGCCTAAAGCTTGAAGAGAGTTTGGCTGATAAAATAAAATGTCTTTTACAAAGACGGCACATCGCAGATCTATTTGATTTAATTTACTCAATTTTCTTTAATTCAACGATACCTCTAGATAAAGCAGAAATATTTGGGGTTTTTCTTCAGAAGACTATCTTTGCGAGAAATCCTAAAGTGGTTAGAGATATTTTATTGTCTTTACCCTTAAAAAAGCTAAATGAAGCATGGAATAATTACGTAATCGCCCCGATAATATCGAAATTTGATTTCAATGCTGCTATCCACAATTTTGAATCACTTGTACGTGAATTATTTCCCGAAACTTTTTCTTCACGTGGTGATTTGGCCTTCTTTCCTCCCGATAAACGAAACAAAATTATTGATGCAGGATACGATCAAAAACTTTTAATAATTAATTATGAAGGGTATGTTAGAGAGGTTGAGCCATACTCCTTAACATATAAAATTAGGCAAGATGGGATTGGACAGGAATATTTTTATGGGTATGATTTAACCGGAGGAAAATCTAAATCTGTTTCGATAAAGATATTTCTTCATAGTAAAATTCATTCAATAGAAATCTCTGATAAATCGTTCACTCCAAGATTTGAAATAGAACTTTCGAAGGCGGGAGAATTTGGAAAAAGACCATATTTTCCTAGAACTCGCAGAAGATTTACTTTTAGTAAGAAACGTCGCCCTCGAAGACGAAAGTAGAAATACATTTTACTTCAGCTAACTATCAGCTCTGACGCTTCGTTTCGGAATTGCTACGCAACCCTCGGTAGTTAGATTCAAACCGCCAAAAATTTGTGATTACTAGTAAATATATTGTTACTAGTAAATTTGTCCCGGGTTGGTAAGAACCTTATGTATTTTTTCTTCGGAACTGAACCGGTCTGGCCTATCTCGGGTAGCTTACGTTCAAACGAGAGTCTAAGTTCTATATTTATATATTCCCTTAAATACTTAGGAGCAACACTATGATCGTGAAAGCACAGGTGACCGTTAACGCCCCTATTAACGCAGTTTGGGCCGTAATGACCAACATTGAGAATATGGCTGAGATCGTTAGTGGGATCCAGAGAATCGAAATAGTCGAGCGGCCAACATACGGACTGATAGGACTCAAGTGGCGAGAGTCACGCATGCTCTTCGGGGAACTGGCGACGGTAGCGAAGTGGATTACGGAGGCGAAGGAAAATGAGGCCTACACGACCCGAGCAGAGGATAGTGGTTTTGTCTTTTTGGCTACAAATCGGATCTCAATCGGCAGAGACGGTGTTATACTGACCAGTATTCATGAGACCATACCGCAAACATTCGTTGCGCGATTGAAGGCTCTTCCATTGATCTTCTTCAAGAGCGCGATCAAAAAAGCAATCATGCAGGACCTCAATGACATCAAATCAGTTGCTGAACACTCCTAACCGATATTGGTGGAGCTGATCTATTTCAAGAATAAGGATTTAAGTAACATGCTACGTGTGAGTCTGTCAGTGGCGGTAACGGCGCATAACTTCGACTTTGTAAGAGATATGCTTTCGAAATAAAAACGATAGAAATGAATGATTGTTTTCGGTTTCAAAAGCGGTTTGACAAATGAATTATAATGCTGTATTTTGAATAAAAATGAAGGTAAATAAGCAATGTCAAAAACCATCACTTTGAGAATTGATGATCCAATTTACGATATTTTCAAAAAAGCTGCTGAAGGAGAGAGACGAACAATTTCGAATTTCGTCGAAAACGCGACTATTCAATATTTAACGAACGAGTTTTATGCTTCGGATGAAGAAATGGATGAGATCCTTTCTAACAAACAATTAGTATCATCCTTAAAGAAAGGTATAAAGGAAGCAAGTCAGGGAAAATACAAAGTTGTCCGTTGAATATAAAATAGCGGAAACGGAGTTATTTCAAAGTAAACTAAGAGATCGTCAATTTTCTCAGCTTCAAAAGAAACTCTCAGATTACGTGTATCCAATTCTAAAAAAAAATCCATTCTTTGGACCCAATATTAAGAAACTTAAAGGTGATTTTGATGGACTTTATCGATATCGAATCGGAAAATATCGATTATTTTATCTAATAAAGGATAATGAGCTATTAGTTATTTTTGTTGATCTTGACCAAAGAAAGGATAGTTACAAGTAAAATGTGGTAAGGACACCTAACTTCGTCTCCCCATCTAAACATCCTCGCAACCTGCACGCACGTCACAAAGAGAAAATTCTCTGAACCGCTTTTTCCTCTTTCGGACCGAGGTTGCCTAACGCGGAAAGGTGAAACTTAGGAATTCCGAAAACGGATCGAGCGAAATCATTCAGATCTTCCAAGCCGATCGAATAAATCTCCTTCACCCTTTCTTCGTAAGAATAATTTCTACCATAGTAAAGTTCCATCAACGCGATCGTATTCATCCGAGACTCGGTTTGTTCGTAGCTGATGGAAAGAGTTCCTTCGTGATTGGACTGGGCGTCCCGAAGTTCCTTTTCGGAAATACCGTGATCCAAAATCGATTTGATCTCGTCGGAAATAGTCTCCATACAAGTAATGAACTTATCCTTCGAAGTCGAACAAACGATGCTGTTGATTCCGACGTCCGCGTACGAAGAAGGATAAGCCGTGATTTGATAACAAAGCCCTTTCTCTTCCCGAACCTTCTGGAACAAACGCGAAGAAGTTCCGCCTCCGAGAATATGAGTGAACAAACTCGCTTTGGACGCGTTGTGAAAGCCTCTCGCAAACCCTTCCCCGCCTAGGATGAAATAAACCTGTTCGAGTTTTTTCTTTTTAGGAAAGTAACCCCATTTCTTTTTGGGTAAGGAAAGAGAATTCCCTTCCTTCTTTTTCTTTCTGGGTTTGCCGAAGTATTTTCCGACGATCGAAAAAATCTCATCGGGTTCGAAGTTACCCGAAATCGAAAGAAACATATTCTCCGTATGATAATACGTATCATAAAACTCTAATAGTTTCTTATGATCTACACCGGAGACGGATTCTCTGGTTCCGATGATGTCCCGTCCGAGAGAATTCTTCGGAAAAAAATTCTGATAATAAAAATCGTGGATATAATCCTCTGGAGAATCTTCGTAACCCTGCAATTCTTCCAAAATCACCCCTGCCTCGTTTTCGATATCGGATTGTTTGAGCAGAGGTTCGTAGATC
This sequence comes from Leptospira barantonii, assembly GCF_002811925.1. Taxonomy (NCBI): domain Bacteria; kingdom Pseudomonadati; phylum Spirochaetota; class Leptospiria; order Leptospirales; family Leptospiraceae; genus Leptospira; species Leptospira barantonii. The sequence continues at coordinate 335,583 of NZ_NPDS01000002.1, read as the reverse complement.
ATTTCGGCTAACAGCTCTAAGCCGAGACCGATATGTTTACCCGCGACGGTAACGTGAAAGTATGTGTATTCTCTGGAAGTAGCGGCGTTGGTAAAACCGCCGACCCTTTCAATATCTTCCGCTTGTTCCTTCGCGGAACGTTTGGCTGTATCCTTAAAGAGCATGTGTTCGAGGAAATGGCAGTAACCGGCGTTTTTTGCGGTTTCATGCCTGGAGCCCACGCGAACAAAAACTCCGGCGGATACGCTGACTGTGTGAGGGGCTTGTTGAAAGAGAACGGTGATTCCCCCGGGCAGAACTTTTCTATGAACTAACTGTGAAATGTCCTGCGCCAAGAGAATATTAGAGAATTCTTATGCCTGTTGTTCTTCTTCGAGGGCGTCTTTTCTGGAAAGGTCGATTTTTCCGGTCTTATCCACGTTCAAAACTTTCACGCGGATGATGTCGCCTTCTTTTACGATGTCCTTCACCGAGTTCACTCGTTTGAAGTCTATCTTGGAGATGTGACAAAGACCTTCTTTTCCGGGAAGAATTTCGACAAACGCGCCGAAGTCGGCGATTCGTTTTACTTTTCCTTCGTAGATTTTTCCGACTTCCACTTCGGTAAAGAATCCGTCGACCATCTTAGCCGCTTTTTCTGCGGACTCTTGGTTCGAACCGGAAATCGTCACTCTACCGTCGTCTTCGATATAAAGTTCCGCGCCGGTAAGTTCGCTGATACCGCGAACGTTTTTACCGCCCGGCCCGATCAACTCGCCGATTCTATCCTTAGGAATATTTCTAACGATGATTCTCGGTGCAGTTCCGGCTAACGTCTCGGACGCCTTGGAGATATGTTTCTCCATAATATCAAGAATATGGAATCTTCCTTTTTGAGCCTGAGTGAATACGCTTTCCAGAACGTCGAAACTCACTCCGGTCACTTTCAAGTCCATTTGGAAAGCGGTGATTCCTTTTCTGGTTCCGGCGATCTTGCAATCCATATCTCCGAAGTGGTCTTCGAGACCCGCGATATCGGAAAGAACCGCAAACTTACCGGATGAATCGGAGAAAAGTCCCATCGCGATTCCGGAAACGCTTCCCTTAATCGGAACACCCGCCGCCATCAGCGCGAGAGAACCGGAACAAACGGAAGCCATGGAGCTGGAACCGTTCGATTCTAAAATTTCGGAAACGACTCGGATCACGTAAGGAAATTCGTCGGCGCTCGGAAGAACGAGTTTTAACGCACGTTCCGCGAGATTACCGTGACCGATTTCTCTTCTTCCAGGACCGGAAGATCTGCGAACCTCGCCCACGGAAAACGCAGGGAAGTTATAATGAAGCATAAAGGACTTTTCTTTTTGTCCTTCGAGGGTTTCGTATCTTTGATTGTCCGAACCCGTTCCAAGAGTTACAACGCCCAATGACTGGGTTTGACCTCTTGTAAAAACGGAAGAACCGTGAGGACCCGGAAGAGGATTCACTTCCACGGAGATCTGACGGATTTCGTCTAACTTTCTTCCGTCGAAACGAGTTCCCTGAGTCAAAACCTGTTCACGAACGATTTCATATTCCAATTCGTGAAGATACGCTTTGATATCCTTGATCTTGTCGGATTCTTCAACGGTCTGTTTGAAGTATTCTACGACTTCTTTGTTTACGTTGGAGATTTCTTTATTGCGGGAAGTTTTGTCCGGAGTTTGATTCGCCGCGGTCAATTTTGCGAACGCGTAATCTTTTACCTTTGCAAGAAGATCCGTGTCGCGCGCTCTCAGTTTTACTTCTCTTTTGACCACGCCGATTTTTTTAGCGTATTCTTCCTGAAGTGTAACGAACTCCGCGATGTATTTTTGAGCGAAACGAAGAGCCGCGAGCATTTCCTCATTGCTGAGTTCCTTCGCTTCTCCTTCGATCATTACGATATGAGTTTTTGTTCCGGCAACCACAAGATCCAAATCGGAATTTACGATTTCTTTTGTGGTCGGGTTGAGGATCAATTCTCCGTTGATTCTTCCGATTCTTGCGCCCGCGATCGGACCGTTGAAAGGAATATCAGAAACTGCTAATGCGGCGCTCGCCGCATTCAACGCGTGACCCGCAACGGAAACGTCTCCGTCCGCGGAAAGAACCTGCACTTGAAGTTGAACTTCGCAGAAGTATCCTTCCGGAAACAAAGGACGAATCGGTCTGTCAATGATTCTGGATGTTAGAATTTCGTGCTCGGGGGGTTTCGCTTCTCTTTTGAAGTAACCGCCTGGAAAACGACCGACTGAATAAAGTTTCTCGGTATATTCGCAAGTAAGAGGGAAAAAATCCTGTCCCTCTTTCGCGTCGTCAGCCGCACAAACCGTAGCAAGTAGAACTAAATTTCCGGATTTATAAACGACGGAACCGTGCGCTTGTTTCGCCCAGTTTCCGGTTTCTAAAACGATATTATCGCGGCCGAACTGGCCGGAGATTGTATGTGTCATGACGGACTCGCTTACTTACGAAGTCCGAGAGTTTCGATCAGCTTTTTATAACGGTCTAGTTCGGTTCTTTTGAGATAATCCAGAAGTTTCTTTCTTTTGCTTACGAGTCTTAAAAGACCGGTCTTAGAATGAAAATCCTTCTTGTGGGACTTGAAATGTTCATTGAGTTCTTTGATTCTCGCATCAATCAGAGCGACTTGCACTTCGGTAGAACCGGTGTCTCCCGCTTTGCGGGCAAAATTACTGATAATTTGTTTTTTCTGTTCAGTAGCTATCATATCGTGAATATACCTTTTTACCATTTTTCAGGTGATATACACCGCTTTAAAGCTAATTTTTAGGAAAGACTCTTAAATATTTATAATCTAACTCGTGAATCCCGTGTTCTTCCTTCTTACACCAAGCGAGAATCTCTCCTTCCGGTGAAACCAAAAGAAATTCGGTTCCGGGGATCCATTCCAGTTTTGTCTTTCTGCCATTGAGAACCGCACGAACCTCCGTTCCCGGAATTTCCAAGGTCGGGAATTCCAAAATCGACTCGGGAGGATGAATCGTAACCTTTCCCTGCAAAAGATCTTCGTAAGAATTCGCCTGACTGAGATTCAACTTCCCGATGCTCGTACGAACCAATCGTTCCAGACGAAGAGGAAACCCTACACGATCGGAAATATCCATCACGATCTTTCGGATATACGTTCCCGCGGAAACTCGGATCTTAAAGAAGATGGATTCGGGGGAGAATTCTCCCAATTCATATTGATATACTTTGATTTTTCGAACCGCCGGAACGAGCGCCACACCTTCACGAAAAAGATCCGATCTTCTTCTTCCGTTTACCTTAAGCGCGGAAATCTCCGGAGCTTCCTGAGAATCCCAAGTCGGAACCTCTTGAAACAAGTTCTTTAGTTTTTCTTGATGTTGTGCGAACCAGGTTTCCGTTTGTTCTTTTGAAAGAGATTCTAAGGTCTCCCCTTCTTTATCGCCTGAATCGGTGGATTCTCCCGGTCTGACCCAAGCCTCGTAGGATTTTTCCTTTTCCAAAAATACGCTGGAAAAGCTGGTGCAACTTCCCACGGGAAGAATCATAAGTCCGCTTGCGGCCCGATCCAAGGTCCCGGTATGTCCGATCTTTTTGAATCTGAGTTTTTTACGAGCGGTTACCACAAGGTCCGAAGAGGTCATTCCTTCCGGTTTGTGGATCAGTAAGAATCCGGACTCAGTCCGGATTTGTGGGTTTTCGTGTAAGCCTGAGTGATTCATCCAAACTCTGAATATATTCCTCGTCCCAGAGGAATTGCATTCTAGGTGTGATTCTAAGTCCTAACTTTCCGGACAACGTGGTCTGAAACAAACCGGATGCGCTGTTGAGTCCGGCCAATACTTTTAACTTTTTTTTGTCCGTGCAGATCGCGGTTACGAATACTCTCATATTCTTTCCGTCGTCCGATATCTCCGCACGATGTACGGAGACCATATGAACTCTCGGATCCTTAACCTTTCCCGATAGGATCATCATCGCAACGGTGCGAACGGCTTCCGCTTCGATTTTTCTTCTTCGGATCGGATTCACGTCCGGGTTTTCCTACTCAAGTTTCCGCTTAATTACGGTTACGTTATAAGCTTCGATGATATCGCCGACTTTGAAATCGTTGAATCCGTCCACTTGAATACCGCATTCGAAACCGGAGACCACATCGTTGACGTCGTCTTTGACCCGCTTGAGGGATTTAAGTTTCCCGTCAAACTTGGTGACTCCGTCGCTGATTACGCGGACATTCGCGGATTTCTGAATTCTTCCCGAAGTAACCATACAACCGGCGATGTTTCCGACCTTGGATACTTTGAAGATTTCGCGGATTTCGGCGGCGCCGATAACCTCTTCGATCTTTTCAGGCTCGAGAAGTCCTTCCATCGCGAGTTTGATCTCGTCCACGACTTGATAGATGATATTGTAATACTTGATCTGAACCTGTTCTTTTTCCGCAAGAGAGATCGTCTTCGGATTCGCACGAACGTGGAAACCGATGATGAGCGCGTTCGAAGCAGAAGCGAGCATAACGTCCATGTCCACGATCGCACCCGCGCCGGACTGGATCACGTTCAGCTTCACTTCCGGTGTGGAAAGTTTCTCGAGAGATTCTTTGATCGCTTCCGCAGAACCGCGAACGTCCGCCTTGATGATGACCTTGAGTTCCTTCAAAGCGCCTTGTTTGATGAACTCATTCATGTTCTCAAGGGTTACTTTGGAAGAAGTTCCGGCCGCCGCTCCGGCGTTACCGATTCTTTCGAATTCGATTCTGTGTTGAGAAATATTTCTGGCTTCTTTTTCATCCGCCATCGCGTCGAACGGAGCGCCCGCATCGGGAACGCCGTCGATACCGGTCACCTGAGCCGGGAACGCAGGCCCTGCTTCCTCGATCAGTTGTCCGAGATCGTTGTACATCGCTCTTACACGACCGGAGAAAACTCCCGCAACGAAAGGATCTCCCACACGAAGGGTTCCGTTTTGAATCAGAACGGTAGCCACCGAACCGCGACCCGGATCGAGTTTCGCTTCGATGATCGTTCCTTTTGCTCTTCTTTGCGGATTGGCTTTGAGATCCATTACTTCCGCTTGGAGGAGAATCATTTCTAAAAGTTTATCAATTCCAATGTTTTCACGCGCAGAGATCTTCACATACATGGTCTGCCCGCCCCATTCTTCCGATTGAAGACCGTGGTTTGCGAGTTCCTGCATGATCTTGTCCGGATTCGCGGTTGGAAGATCGATCTTGTTGATTGCAACGATGATCGGAACTTCCGCGGCTTTTGCGTGACTGATCGCTTCTAACGTTTGAGGCATTACTCCGTCATCGGCGGCAACGACGAGAATTACGATATCCGTAACCTTCGCTCCGCGCGCTCTCATCGAAGTAAACGCTTCGTGACCCGGGGTATCCAAGAAGGTAACCAAACCGCGAGCGGTTCTTACCTGATACGCACCGATATGTTGTGTGATTCCGCCCGATTCCGTGTCGATCACGGAACTTCTGCGAATCGTATCGAGAAGTTTCGTCTTACCATGGTCGACGTGACCCATGATGGTAACGACCGGAGGACGAGTGATATAATCTTCTTCTTTGTCCTTTTCCTCTTCGATGATGGTTTCTTCATAGAGGGAAACGACTTTTACCTTACAACCGTATTCGTCCGCAAGAAGACCCGCGGTTTCCGCGTCGATGATATTGTTGATCGTCACCATCATTCCCATCTTCATGAGTTTTCCGATGACGTCCCCCGGTTTGAGGTTCATCTTTTTGGCGAGTTCGCCTACTTGCACATTTTCTAATATTGTAATTTCTTTAGGAACGGAGATCCCGGAAACACCGGCAACCTTCGTCTTTTTAAATCTCTGTTTGAAGAATTTCGTGTTTTCCGCGCCGGAAAAATCCCTTCTATCAGGGGTGGTTTTTTCCTTTCCGTGGTCTTTCTTTTTGTTCGCACCGGACGCACCTCTCGCTTGAGAAAGTTCGACTTCCGCAGAAGTAATCGGCATCGGACGTCCGCCCGGACCACCGCCGAAACGATTTCCACCGGGACCACCCTGTCCGGGTCCACGGTTTCCTTGGTAACCGCCACCGCCCTGTCCGGGTCCACGATTTCCTTGATAGCCACCGCCGCCTTGACCAGGTCCGCGATTGCCTTGATAACCACCGCCGCCTTGTCCAGGTCCACGGTTTCCTTGATAACCACCGCCGCCTTGTCCGGGTCCACGGTTTCCTTGGTAACCGCCACCACCTTGTCCGGGACCACGGTTTCCTTGGTAACCACCGCCGCCCTGACCCTGAGGTCTTTGAGTCGGTCTGGATACGATAATGTTAGAATCTTCTTTTTGAAAAGGAGAACGAGAGGTTGGATAGGAAGAATCTCCACCTTGTCCTTGCGAGTCTCTGTCTCTCGGAGGTCTATTCGTAGAACCACCTGGACCGGAATCCGGTCTTCTTTGTGGTTCATCCCTTTTCACTTCCCTTTGTGCGGAAGGAGCTGGACGGACGATCGGCGACTGACCGGAATCGCCTCTTGGAGGCAACGGGGTAACCGGTTTTGCAGGAGCAGAATCGGCAACCGCTTCTTTTTTAGGAGATGCAGAGGGAGAAGGAGACGGAGCTTCGTCCCCTTTCTTCTTTATGATCAGCTTCTTGCGTTTTCCCGCATCCGCCGCGCCCTGGAGCGTTTCCTTGATCGTCTTATTTTTATCTTCCATAATTGATACCCTGACTTTCCGAAGTTACTAAAAACCCCGGCTCTGAAAAAACCCGTTCGGGTTTTCTCAGTTATCCTCCACCCATTCTATGGATTCTCTGAGTAGTTTGAGAATCTGTCCGGCGGTCGTATGTCCGATTCCTTGCAGTTTAGCCAGATCGTCTTGGCTGTATTCGATCAGGGTTTCCAGATCTTTGATTCCTTCGCTCTTCAGAATTCCCACGATACGGGCTGAGAGACCGGGAAGATCTTCCAAAGGAGTCAATCCTTCGTCCTCTTCTTCTTGTTCAACCTGAACCTTTGCTTCCTCTGTCGGAGTGTAAAAAAGTCTTTCGAGTCTTTCCCTCGCTTCCGGAGATGCAAGTTCAGCGTTGTACTGTGCTACGGTTTTAATATCGATTTTGTAACCCGCTAACTGTGAAGCAAGTTTTACGTTGGAGCCGTTGATTCCGATCGCAAGAGAAAGTTGATCGTCAGGAACGACAACCATCGCTTCCCTACCCGATCCATCCACTTTAACCTCTACGGGTTTCGCAGGTGAAATCGCGTTTGCGATAAATTCGGCCGCATCGTCGGAAGCTTCCACGATGTCGATTCTCTCGTTACCGAGTTCTCTCACGATGGATTGAATCCGAACGCCTTTCATACCTACGCAAGCGCCCACAGGATCGATGTCTCCGCGGGTTGCGCGCACCACAACTTTTGTTCTGATGGAAGGTTGTCTGGCTACATTTATGATTTCAACAAGACCGTCGTAGATTTCCGGAATTTCCATTTCGAAAAGTTTACGAACGAAGTCTGCGGAAGCTCTGGAGAGGGTGATCACCGGGATCGGTTCTCTCGGACGAAGTTCCACTCTTTGAATGATTGCTTTGAGTCTGTCCCCGCTGTGATATTTTTCACCGGGATTCTGTTCGCGGCGAGGCATGATGCCTTCCACTTTTCCAAGATCGATGCTCATCGCGTCTTTTTTCCATCTTTGGAAATAGCCGTGTGTGAGTTCGCCTTCTTTCGCCTTATACTCGTTATAGAGAAGTTCCTTCTCCATATCTTTCAGTCTTTGAAAGACCATCTGCTTGGCTTGGCTGGAGATGATTCTTGAAAGTTCCACCGGTTTTTCACGGAAGGAAACCACCGAACCGATCTGAGCGGATGCATCAATCGCTTGAGCATCTTCTAAACCGATTTCAAGAGCAGAGGATGGGGTTCCATCCACTACCGTTTTTGCTATTGCTATAACTACGCTGTCTTTACCGGATGCAAACTCTACGGTAACCGGAGAAGAAGATGTTTCCGATTCTTCGGATTCTTCCAAACCTTCCAGTCCGGACTTTTTCTTGTACGCGGTTATGAGAGAATCACGAATGACTCCCATAACGGCTTCCCTATCTAGGGATTTGTCCGCACAAAATTGTTGGATCGCTTCCAACAGATTTCCTTCCGATTGTGTCTTCTTAACTGCCATATCAAATACTTACGTAGAGATTCCCTTTCAGTATATCCTTGAGGTTCAGGGTCGTCTGCTTTTTTCCGGCAGATTTCTTACCCTTCTGGAATTTTTCCAGAATCACCTGATCCCCTTCCCGTCCCACTATCCGAAAAATTCCTTCCTGGGGATTCTCTGATCCTTCGGATAGAAAAATCAGACGAACCGGTATTCCCCGGAAACGATCCAGGTCTCCCGGAAGGTCAAGCTTCCTTTCCGCACCTGCGGAGGAAACTTTAAGAGTGTAATCCAGATCCGGTGAGATCCGTTCTAACTCTTCTTTCAGTTTTCTGGAAACATGCTCACATTCCAGAAGGCTGACTGAACCATACGCATGTTCAAGATTGTCCAAGACGATCTCGATCAGCGAGTGGTTAGGCCTTTGGTTGACCTTTAATGAGTACAGCTTAACAGGCAATTGCAGGACGCCTTCCAGAATAACACTGATTTCTTCCCTGCTTACTGTCAAACCCCGGCCTTAGAGAGAAAACTCAAAAAAAATGAATTTTTCCTGATATCCTAATCAAACTATTCAAATTTAGCTACGGTGTAAAGTAAAAAAACCCCCGTATTCCCACGCCTTTGGAAATCCCCGGATTATTGCTTGTTTTCCAATCTATGTGTTGGAATGGTATCGTTACATTCTTAGATCCAATCAGGCTTTCATGAGAAATCTTCATCAAAATTCAAGCAGTAACACCGGTAAAAAGATCCGGTCTCGAATTCTTTTCTTTGGAATCGTTTTATTCAGCATTTCGATTCTAAGTTGTACGCGCTTTAAGGTGGATAACTACAATTCTTATCTGTATGGGAGAATCAAGTTAGGCAATACTCTCGCGGACGTTCAGGCTAAAATCTTGAACGGAGTTCCGACCAACCTTCCACAAACATTGCCGGTCGTTTCAAGCAAGATCTATGTTCCCGATTTCGAACAATCCCTTCTAAAAGTTTTTTCAACGGATGGAGAATTGAAATTCATCTTAGGAAGTATCAAAGAAAAAGTCGGGGATAAATACAAATTGATCACGGCAAAGATCGGAAAGATCGGACTTGTTGCGGTCAACGGCGACGAAGAAATTTATCTTCAATCCAGAGCGGGCAAAGAAGAACAACCGAAAGTCGATCCGACGACGGAAGATATTTTTTTAAAGAAAAGCGGAACTTTCGACACCGAATACAGAGAAGCGATCCCGTCCACCATTCTCCATTTTTCGGACGCGGGCAAACTTTTGAATACGATCTATGTGGAAGGAATTTCCGGAAACACTCCTTTCGGTTATATAGAAAGAATGGAAACCGGAGAAGACGATCTTCTGTTCGTGTTCCACAAACAAAACGGGGACATGAAACTTTCCGTTTATGACAACGGAGTTTTACAAAGATCCATCGGCGCATCCACCTTTTCGGAAGTGATCTCCGATACAGAAACTTCCCAAGCGAGATTGGAAACCATTCTTCCGCATCTGGAAGGAAAATACGCGGTGGCCTCGTTCAGCGTTTTTGATAAGAAGAATTCGAGATTCAAGTCCCGTAAGATTTTCAAATACGATTTCGAAACCAAGTCGGCGACCCTTCTGAAGGAGATTCAAGACCCTTCCGAATCCTTGTATTGGATATTAAAAGATAATAATTTCTTTATATGGGAAACGGAAACCGAAGAGGAAAGTTCGATCCGTCTTCAGGTTCACGACGACGAGGGAAATCACGTAAACAATATCCGTCTAAATTATCTTCCTCCGAGAGGACTCTGGAGAGAAACCTGGATGGATCTAAACGACGAAATTTATTCCGCGAGAATCAAATCGGGCTATCTGGAAATCCATAAATGGAAATAACGTTTTTCGAATATTCAGAACCCCTGTTTGACGATCAGGAAAGCGGGGATCTGGATCGAAAAACGATTTCAAACTCGGGAATCTCCGGTTCCCACTTCATGGGTTTTGCCGCCCATGCAATCTACCAAAAATACAGAAAAATAATCCTTAAATACGACCGCGTTTGTATCCTATGCGGCAACGGCAACAACGGAGGGGACGGACTTGCCCTCGCCTTCTTTTTGATCCAGGAAGGAATTCGTCCTTTTGTTTATCTCAAAGAAGGAGCGTTGTCGGAAGAATCGACAACCTACAAAAAAGCGTTTCTGAATGTCGGAGGAGAAATTCTTCCGTTGGAGAATTTTTTAAACTCGGACTGGAATCGTGAAAGCGAAAGAATCTTTTTGGTCGACGCTTTGCTCGGAACTGGCTTTCGTTTTCCGCTTCGAAGTCCTTTGGATGCAATCCTTTCCGAAATCAAACTGCGCCAGGAAAAAAATCCTAAGAAACTTTTCGTTCTCAGCCTGGACGTCGTATCCGGTTTTCAAGAAGATTCAAAACCGCCTTTCGAAGCGGACGCGTTAGCCGAAATCGGAATGAGAAAATGGAAAAACCGTTTCCTTCCCGGCAAGGTCAAAATCAGTTTTCACAGAATCGGATTTCCGATCGAATCCACGGACAAGGTTCTTTGGAAAAAAATTCCACAATCGATTCTTTCGAAGACGCTTATCAGAAAAGAAGATTCTCACAAATACAAAAACGGTTCTCTTGTAATCGTGGGCGGCTCCCAGGGAATGGCTGGCGCGGCGCTTTCTTCTTTGCTCGCCTTTCACGAGTTAGGCGGTGGAATTTCCCTTCTTTTGACCCCGTCCGAAAAAACGGTTCGAAACGTTTTAAAAAAAGATCCGTCCTTGATGGTGAACGCAATTCCGGAATCCTCCGAAATTCTTTCGAATCCTTTTGTACAAAAGACGTCCGGGTTTCTTTTAGGCCCCGGTTTAAAAACGGAAGAATGTCCGATTTTTCCCTCACCCGAGGATAAATTTTGTGTGATCGACGCGGGAGCCATTTCCGTTTATAAAAATCGAGTTCTGCACGAAAATGTTTTGATGACTCCGCACACGGGAGAACTCGAAAATCTTTTAGACACAAAGATAAAATCCGTGGATCACGGACTTTCACTCGCAAAAGAATATTCAAAAAACTTTAAATTGTACATTCTCTGGAAAAGACATTCCTCTTTTTTAATAGATCCGAACGGCAAAATTTTTCTCTGGGATCAACCCGAGCCGAAACTCGCGGTGATGGGGACCGGGGATCTTTTAGCCGGAATCGTTTCCTTCTTTCTTTCCAGACGTTTTACGATCCCGGAAGCGGTTCAACGTTCTCTTTCCTTACTTACACAGGCGGCAAAAAAATCAAAAGGATTTCCAACGGCCTCGGGAATCCGCAAACTATTGACAAAAGGTGGTGATTGATATGGGCGGCGGTTATCATTCCCGTTCTCCGGAAGAATTCAAAAAATTTTTAGCGGAAAGTAGAAAACAATCCGGCGGCGGTAAATTTTCAAGGGTTCGTTTGGTCTTTATTCTAAACCTGGTATTGGTCGTGCTCGTGATCGGAATGGTTGCAAAAACCATGAACCCGGGCGCGTTCACCGTTCAATCCTCTTCCTCCAAGGTGCGAATGGATTCGGTGACTCTTTACGTTAAGTCGAGCCGAGAGGGAAAGGAAGGTTTTCCGACCCTGTTCCTGTTTATAAAAAACGAAGAGACCGCGCAAGAGATTCGTTTTCCGAACTCGGATTGGAACTTTAGAATTTCATTGAATACTAAAGAAGGTCTCAACTGTTTGGATTCCGCATGGGAAGTTCCCGAAAGAACCCTTCATCCCGGCAAGATCGAGTTCGCAAGATTCAAACTGAACGACGAGGCGGCCAACGCCCTTCCTCCGGATTGTAGAGTGAAGTCCCCGGACGGTTTCGTGGATAGAATGTTTAGAAGAACCGCTTCTCAAAGCGGTTTAAAATTGGAAGTTGGAATTTCACACAAAGAAGATCGCAAGGTTTTGGCGATCGAGAATTTATGAAAAATCAATATTCATAATTTTAATTTTCATCTATGATTTTTTAAAATCCTGAATCGTTTCCAAACATTCAGTTCTCGGAATATTCCAAGAAACACGGGAAAATCTGATTGAAGCCATAGACAAATTCGAAAGAATCCACCTAACCCCGATTCTTCTCAGGAGAAATTGAATGCGACTCAAGAATTTGTCGATTTGCCTAATCGTTTTCGTTTTGTTTTTTACCGGTTGCCAAAGCGCGCAAAGGCAAACAACGAACAAGGAGACGATCGTCTATCCGGGTTTCAGATTGAATACGGAGAGAAATGTTTCCGTCGTATCCGATCTGAGCGGTAGAATCAAATCGATTCAAAAAAACGAAAACGGACAATACGACGTATCCGTACAAACTTCGAGACAATCCTACTTAAACGATCGGATCGAGACGGACTCGTATGAAATGGTCTATGGAAATCTTTCAACGATCGAATCGGGATTAACATTGGAACAGGAAGTCCAAAGAGGGACACAAATCGGAATCGGAACAACCGACTCGTATGTAACCGCGAGAAGTAAAACACTATTGCCGTTTATGGTTCGTCTTTCGGAAAGACAACCGGTGAAACAAAATGACTTTTGGTATTTTTCCCCCGATTGGATGTTTCCGCATAAAACCGACTTTTTATCGTTTAGACCGGTTAAATCTTTCGAAGAAGCCCTAAAGGATTTTTATCATCGTTGGGAAGTTGAAAAAGAAGAAAAGAAGGGATTCACCATCCACCATCATCCCGATTTGGATAGAATCCGGTTCGCTTTAAAACTGAATCAATATCCAAAAACGTTAACCGAAACCATGTCCTTAACGTTTACTGAAAAACAATTTTACGGAAAAGAAAATCTATTCGTATTCGAAAACAAACTGGACGAATTAAAAATCTCCGGATACACGCCGGTGATCTATTGGCAAAGCGGGTTTGACAAACATCTAAAGGAAGAATACGTCTTAAAAAACACATTGTATGTTTATGCGAGTATCTACACGATCGATCATGATAAAAAACTTATATTGATTTGCGCGCGCGATTTTGCGCTTGCCCCGGACGAAAAAGTGATCGGCGATCGAATGAATTCGTTTCAAAAACTTCAATAAAAAAAGAGCCGGGTTTTGACGGACCCGGCTTGGAGAGAAATTCAAACTCAAAACTAAAAAACGAAATCAACCCGGATGATCTTTGCAATAACCTTCCGGAATCGTAATCTCAAGGGATTTTTTATACGTGTTGTTCTTCAGATCCGATTCGTGGATCCAATTCCCGCGGTTGACCTTTAAATCAAAAACGTGTTTACCTTCCATGTGAATCGGATCGACGACGAGATAATAAATCGGAAACGTAACCTCTATGGTTTGCCCGGGTTCAATCGATTGAAGACCGATTCCATTTCCCCAAACTCCGTTGCCCTGACCCCATATTTCTCCATGAGAATCCAAAGCGTTCAAAAGACCCACGTTTAGTTTTTCGGGACTTGCAACCTTGCCGATATTCTTTACTTCAGCGGTGATGAACATCATCGGTTTTCCGGTCCTACATTTCATTCCACTCGGATAAATGGAAGCGCGAGGAACGATAAGATCTGGTTGGTCCGTACTCTGCACTTGAATCGGAACACAAACGGTGTTGTTGGTTTCGTTCGACTCTGCGACTTTCGAACCGGGATCGATTCTCGCACAAAGAAAATAATTACCGAAAGGAACGTCCTTCGGAATCAGATTCGCTCCTTCGCTGACGAATGCGTATGTTCCTCCCGCGAGATCCGGAGTGTTGCTGATTCTTCCGCCGCCAAGCAGAACGTCCTCTTTAAAATTACTCGAATAAGACGCATAACCTTCCGGAACGATCGAATCCTTGGAAAGAATCAAATCTACCATATAACCTTTGTTATGCGGATTGCTTCCTTCCGCTGAAGAATTTCCGTTGTTGAGAACCTTCACTTTTAATTTAGAGGAAATGTCCTCACCCGGAAGCACATCGTCGACTCCGCTCAGAACAACCGCCAAGTCCGGAGAACCGGATTCGTTCGTTTCCAAAGCGCAATTCGAGGACGAAAGAGAAATCTTACTCTCTGCGATCGCACCGTCCTGAACGCCGTGAAATTCCGTGGATACTTTCAAAACGTGTCGTGGATCGTCGATGTCCCCGATCGGATAACCTGCAAAGAAAACCACGTCCTGAGTTTCTCCCGGTTTTAACTGATTTAAACCGCGGGATCCTCCTCCGCTCGTCGATGTCCCTTTAACGTTATAATGCGAAATCACGTTCGCCTCAAACGTGGAATTCGCATTCAAGATTCCTTTACCGATATTCTTAACCGTAAAAGAGAAGTATGAAATACATTTGTTTTTATCTTGGTTGTCTTTCCACACCGAGAAATACGGATTGAGAATGATCAATTCCGCTTTTCCTTCTTTTTTTTCGGAATTTTGCGGAGATTCCAACGATTGAATTTCCGTTTCCTGTACGACTACGGAAGTATCCGCGCTGGTCAATCCGGTTGTTTCGGACGACGACCCTGAATTCAAAAGCAACAACAATGCCGAGTTGTCGCTTCCCTTTTTTCCTTCACAATACAACGACAGGAACAATGCAAACAAAACGATTGTCTTGATTGCCTTCCTATGTAAGAATTCTTTCATTACAGTCTCCTAAAAAAATGCTCAGGCTTCTTTTCTAACACATAAGAAACGACTGATTTTGTATTTCGAAGACAAAGGATAGAATTCAGATTATAACATAGCTACTAAACGTAAGTAAAACTCACGATGAAAGGTTCAATGTTCGATTTAGAATCGATTTTTTTTGCAAAAAGAATGTAAGAAACGTTTCGATCATAATCGATTTGTAATTCAAACTTACAAGATCGACTTACATTTTTTCTTCCAAACCCGTTCTTGTTCATTCAAATAATCGAATACGATGGAATCTTCGTGTTTTCCGTCCAGATAATCCAGTAAGAAACGATCTCCTACGAGCAATTCTATGGCGGGACGATCGGATCGGAATTCATACGCACCGGCTCTGTATTCGAAACCGTTTTGATATTCTTCCCGTAACATACGAATCAATTTGAGAGAAAAGAAAAGGCTGTGAAACTTCTCCGGTTTTTTTAAAAGAATCTGATAACCGCCGCAGATCGTATCCTTGTGTTTGTGAAATGTGGGAATGAACTTCAAAGGCCGCAGAACCGCACTTCCCTTTTGAGATTCTTCCAAAGCCTTGCGAATTCTATCGTTTTGTTCGTCGATATAGGGCGCGCCGAAAGTTTCAAAAGGTCTTGTGGTTCCTCTTCCTTCCGAAAGATTGGTTCCTTCCAAAAGACATTGACCCGAATATACGAAACAAGTCGAACGAAACGGAATGTTCGGAGAAGGAGGAATCCAAAGAAATTCGGAATCCCTTTTTTTATACCAATTCTTACGTTCGATTCTGATCTTAACGTTTAAGGAAAATTCTTTTTGATAATACGAAAGTAATTCTCCCGGAGTCAATCCGTGACGGTGTAAAACCGTTCGTACGCCGACGAAGGATTCGAATTCTTTTCCGAGCGGAGAACCCTCTATCTTTTTTCCTGCGGGATTTGGAGAATCGAAAACGACCACGGAAATTTCTTTTTTACCGGAAGAATTCCACTTACTGATCTCCTCCAAAAAATAATAAGCGGTCGTCAGAAACGTATAATAACGCGCGCCGACATCCCTTATGTCTATGACGACTACGTCCAATCCGTCCAATGAAACCGAATCGGGAACCAAACTCGATTCGTGATCCCCGTAGAGATTGACGAATTCGACGTTATCCAGATTGTATTTCAGATTCGAACCCGAAACCTGATCCTGTAGTTCTGCGAAAAGTCCGTGCTCCGGAAGAAAGATTTTTTTCAGATCATAACGTTTATGAACGGCTTGAAAATGATATTCTCCGTTCGGCCCAAAAGCGCTTTGATTGGTGATCATTCCGATCCTGGAAACGCGGAGTAACTTTTCGATTTTATTCATTCTTCCCGTATGGTTTTCAAGAGGCATAAGGAGTCAAGTTTAACGGGAATCGATCGGAATTCTCAAAGAAGGGATTCTATTTTTTCCGCATTTATTCGAACCGCGTGATCCTCAAAGGTCGGTTTTTTAATTCCCTCTCTAAAAAAAGTCTTTTCTCTATGAATAAGAAATAGTTTCTTTTTCATTTAACCCTCGATAATCTAATTATGGCATTTGATCCCTCAGTTCCACAACAACAAGCCCAAGCTCCCGCAGGAACTTTATTGTTTCCGGAAGGTTCTCCCGCAAATACTCTAAACGTGCTTCACAGTGGAACGGTTCGTTATTTGACCGATGCCCCAGGCGGAAGAAAGCTCGAACTTTTTAAATTGAACGGAGCCAATTTGACTCCGGGTTCCGTTGCGCTTTTTACGAGCGGAAGATATCCGTTCCATCTTCAAGCGGAAGAAGCCTGCGTGATTTCCACATACGCGATGAACCGCGAAACGATCGGTAAAAGTGTGGGGTCTCGAGTTTCACTCGGGCTGATGGTCGCGAGAACTTTGCTTCGGGAAATCACCGAACTTTTTAAAAAATCCAATCAGATTCGTAAAATCGCGTCGGACATCGAAAAGGTAAACGACAACCTTTCCATTCTTTACTATCAATTTAATCCGAACGTGTTTCCGGACATCAAACCCGGCGCTCCGATCCCGGAAGTTTCCGCCGAAGTGGTCGATCCGGTCATGCGTTTGTGCAGAGAAAATCTGAAATTATTTTTTGACAACGGAGGTCTTCTTCCCGACCGACCAAGTCCTCAATTTTTGGAAGAAGAGCACGAATCCCAACTCACTCGATTGTATCCGGAAGAAATCGATTTTCAGGACGGAGAATTCAACTTTATCCGAAAACTTGTGATGCAGGATCCTAAGATTCTCAACGCGTTATTCACCGCGGATCCTTCCATGCTTACTTACGTTTGTTCCAAACTTTCAAACGTCTTGGATCAAATCTCAGGTATTCTCAAAACGTGTCTTACCGATTTGGACGATGCGTTTCGTATCTTCTTCGTGGGAGAGAATAGCCTCGTAGAAAAATTCTATCTAATACTCGATATCACGTCCTCGGGATACGGAACCGCTCCCGCGGAATACGTAGTGCCCGTGTTAGGCGCCGTTGCGACTAAGATCGAAAAGTATAAAAACGGGCATCAGACTCTTTTCGGAGTTCCGGTTTCCGGTCTTTCTCCGAACGCACAGGCGTTTCAATCGAAAGCGGGCGCTCTTGCGAAAAAGATGGAAGAAACCGCTCCGAAGGTTCAAGCTCCTTCCGCGTCCACGATCGCCGCGGGCGTGGACGTGGCCGCGATTCGAAAGGAACTCGACAACTCCGCTTCCGTTATCATTCAATTCTCCGGTTTGGAAGCCGAGAAGGTAAAAGAATTCTCAGCCTTGATGGTAAAGGTTAAGAGTTTGAAAAACCCTCTCGATCCGGAAGGGGACAACAGAAAAGTTCGTAGAACTCTGAGCAGACATTACTGGGATATGTATCAGGAATGTTTTTCGAAATACATGAAGTCCAACCGCAACGTTCCGAAAGCCGTGGATCTTATGTTGAAATACGGTTTCTTCGACGAGACGATGCTCGACGATTCGCAGATCGCGTTTATGTACACTCAAAAAGATCCGGCGACTTTCAGTTCGGACATTCCGATTTCGCTCGGAACGGAGTGGTTGGAGAGAATTTATAAAAGGGAAATACCGACCTCCCTCGACGAGATGGGACAGAACTTTTTCGAAAAGGTGAAGATGGAGAATAGAACCATCAACATCAAAAAGGAATCCGACATTCCGCCAGAACTGGACAATCCGGAAACAAGACTCAAGTTCGAATTCGCTTCTCTTTACGAGGCCAACGTTAGACTCACTTCAGGAAGTCCAGCGACTCACTTTCCGATTCTTACCAAGTTTCATAGCCAGATGGCGATCGATAAGTCCTACGTGACAAAAAAGATTCTCGAGGATGTGGTGCACGATCTATTGGCGGTCGACTATTCCATCTTCCATCGAGAAGTGATCTACAATAACAACGATCTTGGTATTACAAAAGAATTTATTCAGAAAGCTGTGATCCCGGATTTTATTCTTGTGCCTTCCATCGGAACCAAGGTGATGATGTGGCAAGATCTTTCCGTTCATCGGGGCGCCGGTTCCAAAGAAAGTCCGGGAAGAATCGTTCTTCCGATTTTCGCACAAGGCGATCTCAAAACGATGGTAGCGGACGCGCTCGCGGCTTTCCGTTGGGAACTTACCAAGTCCATTCTCGGTGCGGAATGGAACAACGTAGGAAACCCTTCGATTACTGCGGATTATACGGACTACATTCAGTTCTTTAAAAAGAACAAGGATCTTTCGATCGAAATCAAGGAGAAGTTAGCGGGCGACTTCAAACGATTTCGGAACGACAGGGATATCTTCGCGAACGACTATCAGCTTTGGATGAAGTACGAATCGGACGGGGTTCAACGTCTCAACAAGGTCGTTCGTGGAATTTTCTACAGACATATTACTTTCAGCAAACAAGTCCGAGATAAGGTTTCGAAAACCCCGGCTTTCTCCGAGATTCACAACCGATTCATCAATATTAGAAATCGTAAATATACTGAATTGGAAAACCGTTATAAGAAGTACATCAACGCGTTGGGAAGTCTTCCCGATCCGTTGCGTGACAACTTAGAATTCTATAAGGTTTAAACGGATAACTTCGCCGTTGTGGTTCAGAACCGAAAACGGCTTAGACTTTAAACTTCTTCCAAAAGATAAGGTCGGGTATATTCTCGGATGATCTCGACCACAAAACGTCCCCAACTCTTCGGATCGTGTTGTGAGATTTCCACCTGTTTGATTTTCGGAAAATACGGAGTCGGCTTAAAAAGACTGTGTGAAAGTTCGATCGCACGCAGATAATTATCCACACGTTTTACTCGAACGAAATTCAACAGTTCCGACTGAACTTGACTCTGAGGAATATAACCGATGATGATCAGTTTTGGGAATAATGACTTTTTCAAAAGATTGATGAACTCGCCGAAGCTGTCCACACGATCGATAAAACCTTCGTAAGCCCCGCCTCCGAGGTTCATGATCTGAGTTACGATATCCATCGTAAAGGAAACCCCTTCTGCGGAAGTCATATCGGAGATGATGACGATCCCCTCGTCGGGTTGAAACGTCTTAAACATCTGAGCGCCTTTAAACTGTCTGCGAAGAAGTTTCGCCGCTGAGATGTCGATTTCCGCGGCCTTAGCGAGAATCGGTTTACCGACGGAATCCAATATCGGTTCTCTTGTAATGATGTATCTTTTTTTAGCCGCGTTCTGGTTCATCACTCGGAACGCTTTGACCTTTTCTTCGATTTCGTCCAAAGAACAATAACCGATCTTTAATACGTTTTCTCTCGATCTTTTTTCTAACTCTGTGTCTTCCATTTGAAGTTTTAAGGACGGTACGACTCGAATGATCGAAATCCGAACTGGTTTCCCTTATCCCGTTTTATCATAACATCTATTTTATTTTGAACAACTCGCTTCTCGATAAACGAGAAACAAGATTAAAACACTTGCGCCTTATTTCCAATTTTTCTGAATGGAATCATGCATCCGGAAACGGAAACTTTTTCCCGATTTCGCTTCTTTTTACGGATTGCGAAGATTCTTTCGGTACCGATTCTACTTTCCACTCTTTTTTCTTGCGAGTCCGTAGAATTTATTCCGGAAACCGTTTTGAGAGAAGAATTCGGTTTTTCTCATAAAAGCTCCTGGAACGAAATCGAAATCCGAAATTCTTCTCCTCCGAAGCCCTATCGCACTTATGGTAAAATTATAATTCGTTCTTTTGCGGACGGAAGAATCCCCGAATATCTGATTGTTGATCTCAAGAAAGAGCTGTATTCCAACCACATGGACGGAGTTATATTTACGGGAAGAGGAATCGTAAACGTACCTCCCACTCTCGTTCAATCCGGAAACGGAGACGGGAACACCGTCGCCATCGGATTCGTGAACAACGAAATGGGTGTGATCGAAGGTGTGGCTTATCGTTATAAGGACAATCAGCGATGAAGAATTCCGATTCAGCGGACGCTCAAGGTTCCAATTCTCCCCGCAAATTCAACAGTGAAATATTCGTGGATAGCGAGGATCGCTGGATTTTCAGAGGAAATCGAATCGATCAAAAGGAAGTTCTCTCCTACTTTCGCCAAAATCTAAAAGAGGATGAGATCGGAATCTACATAGACAATCGTTTCGGAGAATTTATAGAGAACGGATATCTCGAACTGGACGGTTATCCGATTCATCTCGTCTCGTGCAACGAAACGGAAGACACGTTAGTCTTTCTTTCGGAGTCCGAAATCTCTTATTCTTTGCATGAATTGATTTTCGCGTTGGACAAGGACGGTTGTCTTTTTGCAAGAACGACACATTATAAAAAACTAAAGTTTAGACCGGATCGAAATTGTCTTTCCGACCTGAGTCCTTACTTGGAAGAAACGAAAAACGGAACTGAAATTCGTTTTCGCGGTGAAAAAATCGAGATTCCGGAATCGGGAGAATCCCCGAGAGTTCCGCTACCGTCGGAGTTTAGCTCGGTCGTTCAGGAAGAATGATGTTTGTCGGAGCTCCGACAAACCGTAGAACCAAATTTGTTCTTGTGATTCAGTTATTTTTCTGATATAGGGAAATTTCCGGAACGTTTCCCACAAGGCCCACCTCCACCACCCTAACTCGGGTGGGGGCTGTTTTGTATTACGGAAAATTTGTCGGAACTTCTACAAAATCCCGACAACGATCAAATCGCAGATCCCAATTCTTCCTTGAGTTTTCTGGCTTCCTCGAAATCCGGTTTGATCAAAATCGCACGATGCAGATATTGAAGCGATCTTTCGGGACGATTCCAGATTTTATAAAGAGTCGCAAGGTTGTAGAGGGAAATATGAGGCGCGTCGTTGAGTTCGCAACGAAGTGATTTTTTCAGCCAATAAACGGCTTCGGTTTCCTTACCGGCTCTCAAAAGAATGATTCCGATTTCGTTGCAAGGATTTCCGTAGTTCGGATTGACTTCCACGGATTTGTAGAATTGCATCAGACCCTTTTCGGGGTTTCCTTTTTGATTTTCCATTAAACCCAAAAAGAAATAGGCTTCGTGGCTTTCTTCGTTTTCCAGAGAAAGTTTAAACAGATATTCGGCTCTGTCCGAATCGCCCGTTTTGTAAAAATATTTCGCCGCTTCTAGAAAATCCGAAGGAGTAAAGTTTTCCAATTCCATAACCCGTTTTTACTTTGATTTTCGGTTTGGAACCTTCAAGGCTTGATTAAGTTTTTTTTCAAAGCTTCCGCTACCTGTTCGGCGATCGAAGGCGCGTCCAGTTTGTAAGCTTGGAAAATTTCCTTTCTTTCTCCGTGGTGAATCGGCTCGGGAGGAAACCCGAACGTTTTGACGTATTTCGACAAATTCTCCGGTGAAATCCGATTCAGAAGATAACCGGAAGCCCCCGCGTCGACATAACTTTCGTCGAGGATTACAAAATGTCTGACATGAGACAATTCTTCGTTGAGCGCTTCCGCTCCGAGAGGTCTCAACCAAACTAGATCGATGAGTGTGACTCCGAATCCGCTCGCCTCGAGAATTTCGGAAGCCTTCTTCGCTTCGTCGAGCATGGAACCGATCGACAAAAGTGCGACGTCCGTTCCTTTTTTGAGAACACGAAACGTTCCGGGTTTGATCGGAGATTCTTTGTAAAAGTCCAGGGTTTTTATATCCACGCTCGCCTTCGGAAATCGAATCGCGATCGGAGCCTTATCGTACGTTTCCATCCATCGCAAAGAATCGATCATATCCTGTCCGTTCGACGGAACAAAGACGTCCATATTCGGAAGTCCTAAAAGATAAGAAAGATCGAACAAACCTTGATGAGTTTCCCCGTCCGGTCCCACACAACCCGCGCGATCAATCACGAATCTTACGGGAAGATTCATCAAAGAAACGTCTTCCACGAGTTGATCCATTCCTCGAGTTAAGAATGTGGAATAAATACACATATAAGGAACGATATTACCGTTGGTCATCGCGCCCGCAAACGCAACCGAATGTTGTTCCGCGATTCCCACGTCGAAAAGATGTTCCGGAAATTTTTCGGCGTATTCTTTCAGCCCGCTTCCTTCGATCATCGCGGGTGTGATCGCCGCGATCTTAGGATTTTTTTCGGTGAGAATGGACAACATCTTTCCTACGATCTTACTGTAAGCGATCTTGGAAGAATCTCCGCTGTCCATAGCGCCGTCTTCTTTTCGAAACGGAGTAACACCGTGATATTTGATCGGATCTCTTTCCGCAGGATCGTATCCTTTTCCCTTTTGAGTGATGAGATGTAAAAGAATCGGTCCTTTCATCTTCTTCACTTTTTCGAGCATCTTTACGAGACGGATCACGTCGTGTCCATCCTCGGGTCCGATATATCCGAATCCGAGATCCTCGAAAAGTCCGCCGGGAGTCAATACATCCTTAAACCCTTTCTCCACACGTTTGAAAAATCTTTCGGTCGCGGGTCCGATGATCGGCAACCACTTTAGAAAAGTATAAAATATACGTTTCCAGTGATTGTAGAAATGGGATGTGATGATGTTGTTTAGATAATTCGAGATCGAACCCACGTTCTTGGAAATGGACATGAAGTTATCGTTCAAAATAACGATCATATCCTTCTTCAAATGTCCAGCGTGGTTCATCGCTTCGAGAGCCATACCTGTTGCGATCGACGCGTCCCCGATGATCGCGACCACGTTGTAATCGTCTTTTACGAGATCACGAGCCGCGGCTTCTCCGAGCGCTTGAGAAATCGAGGTTCCCGCGTGACCGGTGTTGTAAAGATCGTACGGAGATTCTTCCCTTTTGGGAAACCCGGAAAGTCCGTTGAACTTTCGGACGGTCTTGAGTTTGTCCTTTCTTCCGGTGAGAATTTTATGAGGATACGTTTGATGACCCACGTCCCAAACGA
Organism: Leptospira barantonii; assembly: GCF_002811925.1. Classification (NCBI taxonomy): domain Bacteria; kingdom Pseudomonadati; phylum Spirochaetota; class Leptospiria; order Leptospirales; family Leptospiraceae; genus Leptospira; species Leptospira barantonii. Next base: position 312,441 of record NZ_NPDS01000002.1, on the reverse strand, counting down.
GCCGGTCTTTCGGCGTATCGAAAACGTAGTGAAGTGCGACCGTGAGTTCTACCACTCCCAGATTGCTCGCAAAATGTCCGCCCACTCCCGAAAGAGTGTCGATGATGTAATTTCGAACCTCTTCGCATACCTTCGGAAGTTTTTCCAAAGGTATGTTCCTGAGATCGGCCGGATAATGGATGTTATCCAGCAGAGTTGGTTCCTGTTGCATGAAAACTTTCTATTCTAATTTTATAAGTCTTTAGTTCGCCTGCAAAGGTTTTCTTAAAAGTTTGAGGTCATCCTCGTTCACTAAATCCAATAATTCGTAAATGCGAACGGGTTGAGTTTTTCCCTTCACTTTAATCAAGTCCAGTTCTCTTGCGACGACCCTGTCCCTTACCTTTTCGTAGGTGTACTCGGAGATAATGATATGGGTTCCGTATTCTTTATTCGTTCCTTCCAATCTGGATCCAAGGTTGATGGTGTCTCCCATACAGGTGTAATCCATCCTGTGGGAACTCCCCATGTTTCCGACGACGGCAGGACCGGAGTTGAGTCCGATTCCGATATCCATTTGGGGGAGATCCAAGCTCTTCCATTCTTCCTTAAGGGTGGCGAGTCTTCTCATTTGAGCGAGTCCGGCCGCACATCCATAATAAGCGTGATCTTCCAGAGGCACGGGTGCCCCCCAAAATGCCATGATCGCATCGCCCATGTATTTATCAATCGTTCCCTTAAATTCAATGATGATCTCGGTCATCTCGGAAAGGTATTGGTTCAAGAATTGAACCAGTTCTTCCGGTCCCATTTTTTCGGACATCGTAGTAAATCCGCGGATATCCGAGAAGAAGATGGTGATGTCCCGTTTGGAACCGCCGAGGTTTAAGTTGTCCGGATTTTTCAAAAGTTCGTCCACGACGTCTTTGGAAACGAATTTCGAGAACGTGCTTCGTATGTATTTTACGTTTTCTTCCTCGGTTAAGATTCTAAACCCGATGAGTCCGATGAAGATAAACAACTGCTCGAGAATCACGGTCGGGTACAAATGCACCAAGTTGAGTTCAGAAAAGTTTACGAGCGTAATCACGGAATACAAAAACGCGGTCGCTAAGAAGAAAATAAACGCAAGCCAAGTTTTGAGTCGGGGTTGAATGATTCCCGCCAAAATACCCACGATGATCAGAATCAAAAATTCTCCCCAAAGCGGAAGTTCGAAAAGAAAGTCCTGGTTGAGAATGGTATTGATCGCCGCGGCGTGGTGTTCGATCCCCGACATGTCTCCGAAAGGAGATAAGTGCGTATCTTTTGCGGCTCCGGCTCCGGTCGCGTAATACATCGCCACTAGAAAGATCGTGTTCTGGAACTGGGACGCGGTTTCTTCGTTCCATTCGGTGGCCGCTTCGAAAATTTCATGAGCGCGGAAAGAATAGAGTCCGCCCGGAAAGTTGATCTGCATCTGTCCGTCGTCGTCGATCGGAATCGTGATCTCGCGCGTATCGTTCGGACGATTCATGATATCCTTGGTTTCCATCTTCAAGGTTTTGCGGTTGAAGTTGGTCAGGGTTTTTTGCGGGATATTCTTGATCTTAACGTGTTTCCCCATCACAACGTGAACGTCTCTTTTTACGTCCACTCCGAGATAGTTACAAGCGATGATCAAGTCGATGGAAGGATAATATTCCGTTTCTCGCAGAGGTCCGGCGTTCAGAAGTTTTGCGACGAGAGGCATACGTCGGTTCAAACCGCTTTCATCTTTTTTAATATTCGCAAATCCTAATCCGGATGCCTTGTCGGCGACCGGCTCGATCGGAGGCTGAGGAAATTTCAACCAGGATCTTCCGGTGTCGCCCGGATCTTCCACGTTTTCCAGTTTGAATTTTCTAAGAACTTCGATTCTTTTTTCCAAATTGAGAATCGAACTTTTCGATTCCAAACTCGTTTCCATCGGGTAGTCAAACATGACCTGCGGATTTTTTGCAAGAGCCTCGGACATTTCTTCCGTTTGTCCGGGTTTGTAATCCACGAAGAAAATATCGAACATCAACTGGTTGGAAGTGTTTTTGAAAATGTCTATGATGTTTGCGTAATATTTCCAAGGAAGAGGCCATCTTCCCTGAAGTTTTTCCAAAGAAGTGGTGGTGATCCCGATGATCTGAATGTCCTGTCTCGCACCGGGAGGAGGATTGTAACGAGTGTATTCGATCGTTCCTTCGTCGGATTCCTTTTCGCTCTTGTTGACTCCCGCTCTTAAGAGTGTGAATCTCCAAGAAACCGAAGATTCTTCCAACTCGGAAAGTGGAGTGAAGATCTGATACAGAAAAAACATCGTAAGCGAAACTACGACCGCGAGCCAGACGCTTCCCGACTTCTGTTTATCGGCGGTGTTCGCTTCGATGAACTTGTAGATCGGATAAGAACTGACTACGAGCAAACCGAATCCGCTCAGTAAGAATTCCGTGTTGAGCGAGAAGTTGGGAAAAAAGGCGGTAAAGGAAATGAGAACGATACCCAATAGTCCCAAAATTAAAGAGACGATATGGATTGGAGTGATTTTCAGTTTGGTTTCGCTCATGCGCTCCTCCGGATTAGATCGGGGAACAGTATCCAATCCGTCGGAGTTTCGTCAATATTTTACGGGTTCGCCCGGAAATTATCTCATGGAAGAACGCACGGACGTAGCGTAGGAAAATAATTTCTGAACACAGGTTTCCCGATCGGAGCCGTGTTCCTCGATGATTCTCTGAACCGCGGAACCGATGATCACACCGTCGGCGTATGCGGAAATTTCTTTCGCCTGATCGGCTGTAGAAATTCCGAAACCGGCGCAGACCGGAAGGGAGACCAATTTTTTTACGAGTTTGATTCTTTCCTGAAGTCCGTTTGCGATCGCGGTTCTTTCTCCCGTAACTCCGTACGAAGTCACGTAGTAGATAAAACCGGACGCGAGAGACTTCATAGATTTGATTCTTTCCTCGGTCGTTGCGGGTGTTACAAGATGGATGAAATCGATCTTTCTTTTTTCGAGTTGAGTGAAGAATTCTTCCGCTTCCGGGGTATCATACGGAAGATCGGGAATGATCAATCCTTGAATGCCGGAATTTTTCGCGATCTCCGCGAAGGTTTCAAGTCCCATAGAATAGAGGGGATTGAAGTAAGTCAGATACACAAGCGGAGTTTGCGGATGCAACTTGTGAATCTCCGCGGTGATCTCGAGAATTTTTTTCATGGAAAACGGATGTGCAAGCGCGCGTTTGAACGCCTTTTGAATTACGGGTCCGTCCGCGGTCGGATCGGTGAACGGAATTCCAAGTTCTAAAATTCCGGCGCCGCCTCGAATGAGCGCGTCCGCCCAAGCTACGCAGGATTCATAATCGGGATCACCGAGAGAGATGTAAGGAATGAATGCACTTTTCTCTTGTGAGAATACGGAAGCGATCGCGCTCAAACAAATTCTCCTTTGCGAAGTCTTGCAACCTCGGCGACGTCCTTGTCCCCTCTTCCGGAAAGACAGATTAAGATATCTTCTTTTTTTCCCATCGTCTTCGCGAGATCCTTCGCATAACGGAACGCATGCGATGTTTCCAACGCGGGAATAATTCCTTCTATACGGCAAACTTCAAGAAAGGCGTCTAACGCACCTTCGTCGTCAACGTTCGCGTATGTCACTCTTCCGCTTTTATGAAAGTGCGCATGTTCCGGTCCGACTCCCGGATAATCAAGTCCGGCGGAAACGGAATGAGCGGGAACGATCTGACCGGCCTCGTCTTGGATCACGAGAGTTTTGGTTCCGTGTAGGAATCCAGTTTTTCCGAATTGGATCGTCGCCGAATGTTCTCCGGGTTTTGTAGAATAACCGCCCGCTTCCACTCCGTAGAGTTTTACTTTTTTATCTTTGAGGAATCCGTAAAACATTCCGATCGCGTTCGATCCTCCGCCCACACATGCGATGACCGCGTTCGGAAGTTTTCCGTTTACTTTTTTGAATTGTTTTCTGGATTCAATTCCGATCACGGATTGAAAATCGCGAACGATCGTTGGAAACGGATGTGGTCCGATCGAAGAACCCACGATATAATGTGTATTAGAAACGTTTAATGCCCAGTCGCGCATCGCTTCGCTCGTCGCGTCCTTGAGAGTCGCGGTTCCGCTGGAAACTCCGACTACTTTCGCGCCCATCATTCTCATGCGGATCGCGTTGAGTTCCTGACGACGAAGATCCTCGTCGCCCATATAAACTACGGTTTCCATTTTGAACATCGCGCCCACGGTCGCGGTTGCAACCCCGTGTTGTCCCGCTCCGGTTTCGGCGATAATTCTTGTTTTACCCATCGCCTTTGCGATCAACACCTGACCGATCGTGTTATTGATCTTATGCGCTCCGGTATGATTGAGGTCTTCGCGTTTCAGCCAGATTCTCGCGCCGCCCCAAGCCTTGGAAAGACGTTCGGCATGAGTAAGCGGAGAAGGCCTTCCGATATAATTTTTGCGATAATACTCGAGTTCTTTTTTGAAGTGTTTGCTCTTCTTCAGTTTTTTATACGTGGCTTCGAGTTCCACGAGCGCGTCGTGAAGAATTTCGGGAGAATAACGTCCGCCGAATTCTCCGAAGTAACCCTCTTTTCCGAAATGATGTTCTTTTCCCATAACTACTCCAATTCGCCGAAGAGCTCCTGACGAAGCGCTTCCACTCTTGCGACAAGATCCTCGAATCCGGTGAACGCAAAAGATTCTTCTTTATCGGTCTTGCGGTTGTAGATCGAGATCTCTCCGTTTTCGAAGAATTTTTTTCCGATCGTAACTCGGATCGGAAATCCGATCAGTTCGGAATCCTTGAGTTTGAATCCGGGTCCCACGTCGCGGTCGTCCCAGAAAATTTCGATTCCTTCGTTCTTTAGAACATTATAAAATTCTTCCGCTTTGGAATACTGTTCCTCGCCTTTTGTGATGCTCACGAGTGTGACTTCGAAAGGTGCGATGCTGATCGGCCAGAAAATTCCTTTATCTTCGTTGCACTGTTCGATGACGGTAGCCATCGTGCGGTTGACCCCAATTCCGTAACAACCCATCGTAAGAGTTCTGGCTTTTCCGTTTTGATCCAGAACCTGAATCCCGAAAGCCTTCGTGTATTTTTCGCCGAGTTTGAAGATATGTCCTACTTCGATTCCTTTTTCGGCTTTGAGAGGAGTTCCACAGTTCGGACAAAGATCCCCTTCTCTTGCTAATGCGACATCGGCGAATTCGGGAAGTCCGGAAATTTCTTTTTCGAGAACGAAACCCTGTGTATGAAAGTCTTCTTTGTTCGAGCCGACCACATACGGATAATCTTTTTGCAAAGAACGGTCGTATAAAACTTTTACCTTGTCGTTCGGTGCAATCGGTGCGATAAAACCGGGGACGAGTTCGAGTTCGCGGATTTCCGCGTCGGTCATCGGTTCCGAGTCCACGATTCTGAGCAGAGAATGTAGTTTATGAAGATTGAGTTCAAGATCCCCGCGCAAATAGACGAGAATCTTTTTCTTATCCGATTTCAGCGCGACCGCTTTGATCGTTTCGGCTTCCGTGATTCCCAAAAGCGCGCTGACTTCCGCGATCGTCTTCTTACCGGGAGTTGCGATCTCTTTTTTTTCGGCGAGTTTGGCCGGAGCTATATTCTCTTTTTTGAATATGAACGGAGTTTTTTCGCTGTTCGAGCTGTATCCGCAAGAATTACATAAAAGTAATGTTTCTTCTCCGATGGGAGAAACTACCATAAATTCTTCCGACGCGGAGCCGCCCATACTTCCAGAATCCGCTTGGACCGGAATCGTTTTCAATCCGCAACGATCGAAAATTTTTCTGTAAGCGACTCGCATCGCTTGATACGTTTCGTCGAGAGAAGCCTCGTCGATATGAAAGGAATACGCGTCCTTCATCACGAATTCTCTAGAACGAATCACACCGAAACGAGGACGAATCTCGTCGCGGAATTTGGTTTGGATCTGATATACGTTGATCGGAAGATCCTTGTATGATTTCAACAAAGGTTTTACGAGAGAGCTAAAGGATTCTTCGTGTGTGGGTCCGAGCGCATAAGAAAGATCGTGTCTGTCCTTGATGCGGAACATTTCCTTTCCCATCGCGTTCCATCTTCCGCTTTGTTCCCAAAGTTCGGAAGGAGTTAAAATCGGAAGATCGAATTCCAGCGCGCCTGTGTTGTTCATTTCTTCGCGAACGATCTGTTTGATCTTTTGAAGAATCTTAAGTCCGAGAGGAAGATAAAAATACAAACCCGCCGAAGACTTGCGTGCAAGTCCCGCGCGGATCATAAGACGATGGGACGCGACTACCGCGTCCGCAGGATTTTCTTTTTCTGTGGGAAGAATATATTTCGATGCTTTCATGCGTTTTAGAAAATTCGCATTACATCGTTGAAGGTGACGTAGAGTCCGAGCCCGAGTAAGAATAAAAATCCGATTCGAAAGATCGACTCGATCACTTTTCCCGGAAGTGGTCTTCCGGTGATCGCTTCATACGCATACAATACGATATGTCCACCGTCCGCCATCGGAATGGGAAGTAAATTCATTATCATCAGAGCAATCGAGATCCTTGCGACAAACTCGAGATAGGTTTCCCATCCGATCTCCAAACTGATTCCCGCGTAGGAAACGATTCCCACCGGTCCGGAAAGGCTGTCCTTTACGGAAAGAATTCCGGAGAACAACATACCGATTCCCTTGAGAGTGGTTTCCACGTTTTCATAAACGTCCTTTCCCGCAACGGTGAACGACTCGAAAAATCCGAGATCGCGCGCCATCGGCTCCGGATTGAACTTCATGTTCGGTCTGAATCCGAGAAGTCCGATCGGACGAATTTTCGGTTCGGCTTCCAATCTGAGATTTCCCATATCCACGGTGATCGTTTCGCCGTTTTTGTTTTTGATATAAGCGAGAAGTTCTTCGAAACTCGGGAACGTTTTTCCGTCCACGGCCAAGTTCAAAAGTTTTTGACCGAGTTCGGGATCGTAACTTGCGAACTGATACGATTCGAGTTTCAGCTCGGGATATTTTTGATCTCTTAAATTCTTAAATTCTAATATATTCGCTCCGAGTACCGGAACTTCCACGGTCACGTTTTCGGTGGACCAAGGATTGACCAAAGGATAGGTTTTACGATCGATGACGATGCTGACTTTTTGGTTTTGGTGTTCCCCGAGAATTTTCTGAAGTTCGCCAACCGTCGAAATCGTTTTTCCGTTGATGCTTTGAATCACGTCCCCGTCGTTTAAGTAACTGAGCGCTCGGGAACGAAGAAGATTTTCCTTTTCTTCCTTTTCTTTTTCCAAAAGAACTTCCGCGGGAATGTCTCTGCCTTCTACGGCTTTTTTCAGACGTTCTTGGTAGTAATTCTCCGCTTCATGCGTTTTATCGAGTTTGGAAGAAAGCCAGTGTTGAAACTGTTCCGTATAACTGAACGTCGCGACCACTCTTCTGTCTCCGAACGGTTCCACGCCGATCGTGGGAATTCCGGAAGAACGTTTCGGATTGTATACGATGCGAGGAGTTACGCTCCATTCCAGCGCCTTGCCGTCGCGTTCGCCTTGGATCTTGAGTGCGTTTCCGGAGGACAAACCTACGTTAGTCACGATGTCTTCGAACTTTTCGGTTTTGTTTCCGTCGATGTTTAAAATTCTATCCCCGGTTCTAAGCCCCGATTGATACGCGGCGGAGAATTCCTGATCGGCGGGATCGATGAAGATTCTGTTTCCCGGAGGATTGTGTCCGAGAAAATTCAAAACTAATAATATTCCAAAACCTAGAAATAGGTTGAACAGAGGTCCGCCGAGAACGGGGATCATTCTTTTGAGAGGTGGTGTGGAAAGAAGTTCGCCCGGTTCTCCCTTTACTTCTCCGCCGTAATCGTCTCCCTTAAAAAGAACGTAACCTCCGACCGGGATCGCCGTGATCTGATAGGTCGTTTCACCGACCTTCTTTTTCCAAATCCCTCTTCCGTATCCGATCGAAAAAATTCTCGCCTTAACGCCAACGAGCATTCCGCAAAGAAGATGACCCAACTCGTGGATAAAAATAGAAATCGCCAACATAAATACGGCGCCTAATACCATGATTAACATGCGGATACTGCCTTCCTTGCTTTCAGTTTTCTGACGGTTTCTCGGGCGATTCGATCGACTTCCTCGTATTCCTCGAGAGAATCCGGAAACTCGATCGGAATTTCGTCTAACGCGGCCCGAATGTAATCGGGAATTTCCGCAAAACGAATTCCGTCCTTTAAGAACAATTCCACGGCCGCTTCGTTGGCCGCGTTAAAAATACAGGGAGCCGTTCCGCCCGCTTTTCCCGCTTCGAATGCGAGCCCCAGCCCCGGATACCGTTTAGGATCGGGTTCTCTGAATTCGAGTTTGCCCCAATCCGTTGCAGGATGAGACCGAAGTAATTTCGGGACAGGTTCCGGATGAAAGAGAGAATGTGCGATCGGAAAGATCATATCCGGATAAGAAGCGTAAACAAAGGAAGCTCCGTCCTTGAGTTCTATGATTCCGTGCGCCACACTTTGCGGATGAACCACAACTCCGATCTTTTCATACGGAACACCGAACAAAAAATGCGCTTCGATGACTTCCAAACCTTTGTTGATCATTCCGTTGGAATCGACCGTGATCTTCGGACCCATGTTCCAAGTAGGATGATGAAGAGCTTGTTCCTTTGTGACGTACGCGATCTGTTCGATCGGTAAGTCCCGAAATGACCCGCCCGACGCGGTGAGAATGATTCTTTCCAGAGCGTTTTTGTTTACCGATTCGAGAAGTTGAAAGAGTGCGTTGTGTTCCGAGTCGACCGGAACGACCTTCGTGTTGTGTTTTGCAATCAAGGAATTGATGAGAGGTCCAGACGTGACTAACGTTTCTTTATTAGCGATTCCTAATCTTTTTCCGGCGGTGATCGCGGCGATGGTCGGGCGCAAACCCACCGAACCCACGATCGCGGTGATCACGATCTGCACGTCGGGTTCTTTTACGAGATCGGATAGGGAAGATTCTCCGTAAAGGATTTGTGTTTTACCGATTTTGTTTCCGAGAACGGATTTGTCCGCGCGGTTGTCGCTAACGCAGATAAAGTCGGGGGAGAATTCTTTCTGAATCTCTTTCGCTTTTTCAAGATTGGAATGAACGCTGAAAGAATGAAGTCTGAATTCTTCCGGGTAGACGCGCAGTACCTTTAGAGTGGATTCTCCTACGGAACCCGACGCACCCAGAAGACAGACGGAGGTTGTCATACCGATTAGACTTGGAATCCAAGATTCCCCTTGATTTGGAGATAATAATACAACACGGGAATGGTGATCAAAAGAGCGTCCGCGAGATCGAGCATTCCTCCGTGACCCGGAATCAAAGAACCCGAATCCTTAATCTTTGCGTCTCGTTTCATAGCGGATTCCAATAAGTCGCCGATCACACTCACGAGAGAAATGATAACCGAAATCAAAAATACTTCCACTCCGGAAATCGCCGAAGCCGTGTGTGTGAAATTTTCCCAGATCGCGTTGAAGATAAAAACCGAACCGATCGCGGTGACGATCCCGGTCGCGTAACCTTCCCAGGTTTTTTTAGGGGAAATCGCAAGACCGGCCGGATGTCTTCCGAACCATCTTCCTCCGAAATACGCGCCCGCATCGGTTAAGAATGTGATCACGGAAACGAGAATGATGTAGTAGATCCCCTGCCCCATTCCGAGTAAAAGCATCAGATGTCCGAGAGGAACCGCGGTGTAAAACACTCCGAGAAACGTGGAAGAAACCGAAAAGATCGCTCCGTCTAACGGGCGTCTGGTGATCTGCAGAGTAAACGTTATGATAAACAGCAAAAGCAGAGCCGCAGGAACCGCGTCGAACGGCGGAATGAAATACTTGATATGCATCAAAAAGAAAAGCGGCGGCTCGAACTTGTTCTGAGCGCCCATAAAACGGAAATAATAAAACGTGAGAATGAGAAACATAAAGAACGTTCCCGTTCCCCGAAACGGTTTACCGTCGTCCCCGCGATCCGCAAGATTGTAAAATTCCTTGATTCCGACGTAGCCGCCTACAAGAAGAATCAAATAAGTCTGCAGGTAATAATAACCCGCATAGAATATCATAAAAAGATAAAGTACTACGAGCACAGCCGCAGAAGCGAGTCTTTTGGACGTTTCACCCATTCGTAAGTCCTCCGAATTTTCGGGTTCTGGTTTCGTACCATTTTAAGGAATCCACCAGAGATGTTTTGTCAAAATCCGGCCAGAGAGTATCGGTAAAATACAGTTCCGCATATGCGGACTGCCATAATAAAAAGTTCGAGAGCCTTTGCTCCCCCGCCGTTCTGATCAGTAAATCTACGGGAGGAAGGGTGGACGTATATAAAAATTTTTCGAGTTCCTTTTCTTTCACGGGCTTTTCAAAGGAAACTTTGGACCGTTTTCTTTCCAAAAACAGCTCCTGAGCCGCCCGTAGAAGTTCGTCCCGTGAACCGTAGTTCAAACAAAAGTTGACCGTGAGGTTTTTGTTCTTTTTGGTTTTGTCGATCGCGAAGTCGATCTTGTCCAAAACGCCTCGGGTTAATTTTTTTCGGCTACCGGAATGATGAATTCTGATTCCACGTTCGTGAATCGTGTCCAAACGGGTTTCTATAAATTCGATGAGAAGACCGAAGATGGAACGGATTTCGGTGATCGGTCGTTTCCAGTTCTCGGTCGAGAACGCGTATAAGGAAATATTCTTTAGGCCCAGCTCTAAACTCGCGTCCATCAGACGATCGATCGCGTTGGCACCTTCCCGATGACCTTCCGATCTGGATTTTCCTCGGGCGGTGGCCCATCTGCCGTTGCCGTCCATGATGACGGCGATATGTTTGGGGAGATTGGACTCGAACAAGCCCACGTTAGATCGTAGTGATTTCCTTTTCCTTCTCTGCAGTCAGAGCGGAAATTTTATCCACATAAGAATCCGTGATTTTTTGAATCTGATCCTGAACGGTTTGAATCTCGTCTTTAGACATACCTTCGGTATGTTTTTTAAGATCTTCCATCGCGTCTCTGCGGATGTTACGAATCGCGACTTTTTTCTCTTCGGACTTGGACTTTACGACTTTTGCAAGTTCTTTGCGTCGTTCACCGGTTAACTCGGGAATGATGATACGAATCACCACACCGTCGTTAGACGGTTGTAAGCCGAGACCGGAAGTCTGGATCGCTTTTTCGATATCCTTCATGACTCCCTTATCGTACGGGGAAATCACGAGAATTCTCGGCTCGGGAACGGAGATGTTTCCAAGCTGATTGATCGGAGTTAAGGTTCCGTAGTAGTCGACTCGAATGTCTTCCACGAGAGAAGGATTCGCTCTTCCGGTACGAATGGTCCCGAAATCTTTTTTCACGAGGTCGATGGTTTTATCCATCTTGGTCTTCATTCCAGAAATGATTTCTTCACTTGCCATCGATTTGAATGTCCTCCGAGTTAGAGATCAGGGTTCCGATGTTGTTTCCGGTAATCAGGTATTTGAGGTTCCCGCGTTTAAAAATATCGAAAACGATGATGGACATGTTGTTTTCCATACACAAACTGAGAGCGGTGGAATCCATAACCTTCAATCTGCGATTGATGGATTCCATAAATGAAATCTGAGAATAACGTTGAGCCGTAGTATCTTTTTTAGGATCCGCGGTGTAAACCCCGTCGACTTTCGTCGCTTTGAGAATCACGTCACAACCTACTTCGACTGCTCTAAGACTTGCGGTCGTATCCGTTGTGAAATAAGGGTTACCGGTTCCTCCGGCAAAGATCACGATTCTTCTTTTTTCAAGGTGACGAACGGCGCGTCTGCGAATGTAACTTTCCGCGATGGAATTGATTTCGATCGCCGATTGAACTCTTGTATAAAGTCCTTTTTTTTCGCAGGCGTCTTGAAGAGCGAGAGCGTTCTGAATGGTCGCCAACATTCCCATGTAGTCGGCGGTCGCGCGATCGATTCCCGCTTTTGCGAGATTCGTTCCGCGAATGATGTTTCCGCCCCCGACCACAAGAGCGATTTCCACTCCGAGGTCGTGAACTTCTTTAATTTCTTCCGCGAGAGAATGGGCCTTGTTGGTATCGATCCCGAATTCTCCCTCTCCGGCGAGAGCCTCTCCGGAGAGCTTGATTAGAATTCTCTTATACTTCGCTTCCGTTCCCAAAACTTAGAGTCCACCCACCTGAAAGCGGACGAAACGAGCGAGAATGATATTCTCACCGAATTTCGCAATCGCTTCCTTTACTAGGTCGTCGATGGTTTTGGAATCGTCTTTGAAGAAGGACTGATTTACGAGACAAGCCTCGGAAATGTATTTCTTGATCTTTCCGGGAAGAATCTTTTCGATTTGCTCCGCTTTCTTGCCTTCCGCTTCCAGCTGAGCTCTCATGATTCCTTTTTCCTTTTCCAGATCTTCCGCAGGAATGGATTCTTCGTTGAGATAAAGAGGATTCATCGCCGCGATCTGCATGCAGATTTCTTTTCCAAGAGCTTCGAAGTCTTCGTTTTTAGAAACGAAGTCGGTTTCGGAGTTCAGTTCGACAAGAACTCCGATTTTTCCGTTACCGTGAATGTAGGAAACTACTCTACCTTCTTTGGTTTCTCTTCCCGCTTTTTTAGCGGCTTTAGCGATCCCTTTTTCACGAAGCCAAGTGATCGCCTTTTCGATATCCGCGTTGTTTTCTTCGAGAGCCTTTTTGCAGTCCATCATCCCTGCGCTGGTTCTCTCTCTGAGTTCTCTGATTAAATCTGTGGTTACTGCCATTGCAAAAAATCCCTTAATCTTTTTTATCCACTTCTACAGTGGTGCTGGCGCCAGCCTCTGCCGCCGCTTTAGCGGCTTCTTCTGCCGCGGCTTTGGCTTTTTTAGCGTCCGCGTCTTCGTCCATAATGAACTTACCGCTTTCATCATACTCACCTTGGTATTCCAGAGCCAGAGCTTCGGAATCTAAGTCTTCGCTGAATCTTGGTTGTTCCACGACTCCGCCGGTTCCTTCGATCACCGCGTTAGACATGGTTTCGAGGAATAGGGAAATCGCGCGGATCGCGTCGTCGTTACCCGGAATCGGATAATCGATCAGCTCAGGGTCACAGTTGGTATCAACCACTGCGAAGATGGTAAGACCGAGTTTGCGGGCTTCTTTCACTGCGATCTCTTCCTTTTTAGGATCGATCACAAACATAATTTCAGGGATGGTAGCCATGTCCTTGATCCCGCCGAGAGTTTTGCGGAGTTTTTCCAACTCTCTTCTCAGGGTAAGAACTTCTTTTTTAGTTTTTACTTCTTTCTCGAAGCTGTTATCGGCTTCCATACCTTCGAGTTTTTTCAGACGTGCGATACTCTTCTTAACTGTGTTCCAGTTTGTAAGAAGACCACCCGGCCAACGGTTATTGATAAAGAACATATTGGAGCGGATCGCTTCTCTTTCGATCGCGCCTCTCGCTTGTTTCTTTGTTCCGACAAAGAGAACTTTCTTTCCGTCGGAAGTTTGCTTCTTCAGAGCGTCGTAAGCTTCTTTCGCTTTTTGAACGGTCTTTTGAAGATCGATGATGTGAATCCCGTTTCTTGCCGTAAAAACATACGGCGCCATTTTGGGATTCCATTTGCGAGTCTGGTGTCCGAAGTGTACTCCGGTTTCCAGAAGGTTTTTCATTGAAATCACTGACATTGTTTTACCCCTTTTTTAGTACGAAATACAACGTCGCTACGAGTCCCATAAGACTAGCAGGGGTAAATTGTATCTCGACCTTGATTACGTAGAGTTCTAATTTGATTGCTTCTTGGAGCAGATAGGAAGAGAAAAAAGAAACGCCGGTTAGGCGATCGAGAATGACTCCCGTCACGGCTCCTGCGAAAAAACCAAGGAGCAGAATGAGGGCTATTTTGCCTATCTCAGCCCTGTCCGTAGGCTTTTTCGGGTTAGCAGATACCACTTTTTACTGGTTTAAGCGTGGGTCAATCTTTATTGGGCTGGATCATTTCACAGTTCCCGTCAAAGATCACTCCGTCTGCAATTTGTAGTTTGGAAGTTTTGATATTTCCGTTTACCTTTCCGGTCGCGAGCATTTCGAGCTTTTGGGTCGCGATTACGTTTCCGGTAATTTCTCCGCCTACGATCACGGTGCCGGCTTTGATGTTCGCGCGGACCTTAGCGCCCTCGCTTACAAGGAGGAATCCTTCGGATTCGATCTCGCCTTGAAACTCTCCGGAGATTTCAAGGGGCTTTTGGAAGTTTAAAATTCCGGAAAAGGAAGTTTCTCTTCCGAGAACGGTGGAAATTGCTCCGTATTCCGTGATGGGACGAGCGGTTCTGGTTGCGGGTTTTTTGGACATGGATTCTCTTATTTCGTTTTCATTTCAAAAACTCCGTCCCAGTCTTCGGGAGGAGGAGTTGCGATAAATGCCTGGCATCGGCCGATGTATTTTTTGGACGGCCCGTCGTCCGGAGTCAACTCGCTGGCCTTTTTAAATTTTTCTAAGGCTTCCGTAAACTTTCTGACTTTGTATAAACTCAAACCCTCGTTGTAAAACTGAATGGTCTGTTTCATTGTTTCCGAGATCATCGTTCACTCCTTATAAAGCACCACGACTGCGGTCGAATAGTTCTCAGCGTGGCTGATCGAAACCGAACAACCGCTGTAACCTTTGGTAAGAAACAATTCTTTGGATTTTCCATGGAGTACCAATTCTTTTTTTCCGAATTCCTTTCCGAAAAGTTCGATTTCCCTCATGTCGAGAATGACCTTGTCTCCCGGTTCGATCGCCTTGATGAACGCTTCCTTGACGCAGAACCTTCCGCTTAGATGAGGAATCGGATCTTTTCGATTGGAACAGTATTCCCGTTCGGATTCGGAAAAAACCCGTTTTAAAAAACGTTCTCCGTGTTTTTCCAAAAGGTCCCGGATTCTTGAATTTTCTACGATATCGTTGCCTACGGAAATCTTCATTCTTCCTCGATCAGTTCCGGATTGGAATCCGGTTCGATCGTATTCTCCTCGTCTCCCGTATCCGATTCTTCCCCGCTTCCGGATTTATTCTGATCGGGTTTGATCTTATAAAGAATGGAAATCCGATCCGGAAAAACTCCGAGAATGTCCACCGCTTTCAAAGAAGGCGCCTTGTTTAGACGAATCTTCGCAAACGCGGGTTTGTTATCGGGAAGAATCTTTTTTGTCTTAGGATCGTATTTATGAGAACAGACCACGCTCGCCGAAAGTCCTTTGATGACTTGGATACTTTTCAGAGGGGTTTTGGATTGAAGTTTGACCGAAACCTCGGGCTCGGAAAATTCCGCTTCGAGATTCTTATCCAAACTTTGACATTTGATCGGAATTCCGAGTAAAAGAGTTTCGCCCGCGTTAGACGCGCTTGCGAATACGTTCACCCGAACCGTAACTTCTTTTACGTTGTCTCGAACTCGAACCGTTGCCGGAAATTCGGGCAGTTTGTGTTTGATCGTAAAGGATTCCGTTTTGTCCTTGAGAGAAATCGGAGGAATGTTGATTTTTCCGAGATCGTCCAAAATTCCAGGAGGTCCGCTCACGTGAAGCACCGAAGGAGAAACGAAATGGCTCGTCTTGACGTAGTTAGGCGGAAGATCCCCCGTGAATCGAACGTCGATCGGAAGCGTTCTTCCCGAAGTCGATTCCACGATGATCTTCACCTTGTCCTTGAGTTTGGTGATTCGCAAACCGGCGGGAGCCCCGGAAATTCTATAAACGGAAACAAGATTCTCCCCCGCTTTGAGTTCGCTCGCGTTGACGTGCGCCTTCATAAACTGAGAATAATAATTCACGTATTCGCGCACACCTTCCACTTTTACCGGAACGGTTTTGTCCGAAAGTCTGGACACGTTCAAAGAACCGCTGAGTTTCGGATATTCCACGGGAACGTGAATTTCTTTTACGAGTATTTTAGAATTTTGTAAATTAACATAGAATACGATCGCAAGGATCAAAGATCCGAGTTTGGCCTGCCAGTTGTTGAAAATTCGTTTCAACATCATCGTTCACCCGTTTTTTCTTCCGAAGAAGAATTGTGTTTTTCGGAGCCGGTATCTTTTTTCTGAAGGATCGTAGTTACGAGGTTTTTCAACTCGATCGGTTTTACGGGATGTGTGATCTCACCGTCATAACATACCGAAATTTCTCCGGTTTCCTCGGAGGTTACGATTACGATCGAATCCGATTCTTCCGAAATTCCTATGGCCGCTCTGTGTCTTGCGCCCATTCTCGCGTCGTCCAAGTTTTGAGTCATGGGTAAGAATGCACCGGCGCACGCGATTCTGTTTTGTTCTATGATGACCGCTCCGTCGTGGAGCGCCGAATTTTTTTTGAAGATCGTCAAAAGCAAACTCGTGGAAATGATCGCGTCGAGCTGTACGGATTGATCGATGATTTCTTTCAGGCTGTTTTCTCGGACGATCGCGATGAGCGATCCGGTTTTGTTTTTCGCCAAGATCTTTACGGCCTCGGAAATTTCTTCCAAGTCGGTCATCTGTTTCAAAAGAAAGGGCTGAAAGATTTTCATCCGAGAAAGATCCGCCGTGATCTTTCTAAGTTCCGGTTGAAGAAGAACGATAATCGCGAACACGAGCGCCGGGCGGATGTTTTCTATGATCCAATCCAGAAGTTCGAGTTCGAAGTAACTCGCAAAAATCCCGAGAAGCCAGATGAGAGCGACCCCGAGTAAAAGTTGAATCCCTCTGGTTCTTCGAATCGTGGTATAAAATTGATAGATTAAAACGCTGACGATGATTACGTCTACGATGATAATAAAAGGGTTTTTACCGAGGGGAAAGAGAGATATGTTCTTGAAAAAAAACAAATCGATTCTCCCTTTCTTACAATCCTAATACGGCAAACATATCGTAAAGTCCGGGTTTACGTCCCACTAAAAATTCGGCCGCGTGCACCGATCCGACCGCGAATGTTTTGCGGTCCTGAGCCTTGTGTGTGATTTCGATTCTTTCTTCGGGAGTGAAAAAATAAACGGTATGATCTCCGATCACTTCTCCCGCACGCAGAGTATGAATTCCGATTTCTTTCGGGTCCCTTTCTTTTAGAATTCCGTGTCGTCCGTGAACCACGTTCTTCTCGGTTCTGCCTAACGTTTCCAGAAGGATGTTCTTTAACTTCTCGGCGGTTCCCGACGGAGAATCTTTTTTATGACGATGATGGATGTCTTGGATTTCTATGTCCGAGATTTCTCCCATAACCTTGGCCGCGATTTCGGTTAACTTGAACAACAAGTTCACGCCGATCGACATGTTTGGAGAATATACGATCGCGATTTCCTTCGACGCGACTTTCAAGGAATCCTTTTGCAGTTCGGTAAGCCCGGTCGTTCCTACGACCACCGGTTTTTTCAAAGAAACGCAGGCTTTGAGGGTCAAATCCAAGTTCTGATGTGTGCTGAAGTCGATGACACAATCCGCACCTTTGATCGCGGATTCTATGTCGGAAGTAAAGTTCACTCCGTTTTGTTTGATTCCGGAATGCAAACCGGAATCCATTCCGTGAAACACGGAACCTCCGCTTACGACCGCGGAGGAAAGAGAGGATTTATTCGACGAAGAAAGAACGGTGATGATGGCGCGACCCATTCTTCCCGATCCTCCGATGAGAGCGATCTGAAACTTTTGTTCCGACATTTCTTATTCGTATCCTTTTGAGATCAGACCTTCGAGGATCTTTTTAAATTTCGCGCTCGTTTCATTCTGCGAAAGTGGAGTCATCGGAAGACGAATTTCGGGAGAACAATGTCCGAACCAACTCATCGCGGCCTTGATCGGAATCGGATTGGTTTCCATAAACGCGAGCGAAAATATGTCGATAAAATCGTAATGAATTCTTTTGGCTTCCGCGAGATTACCTGCATGAAACGCGTTGACAAGTTGTACAAGCGCCTTCGGAAATAAATTGGAAACCACCGACACAACCCCCACTCCACCGACGGCCATAAGAGGAAGGGTTAAATTGTCGTCCCCGGAAAGAACGGTCATCTTGTGACCCACGAGTGAAATGAGTTTGGACATCTGACCCAAATCCCCGGTCGCTTCCTTCATCGAACGAATGTGTTTTACTTCGCTGAGTCTAAGTACGGTTTCGGGAAGAACATTCACGCCGGTTCTTCCCGGAATGTTATAAAGCATCACGGGCACGGAAGAATGTTCCGCGATTTCTTTGAAATGTTGAAAAAGTCCTTCTTGAGTCGGTTTGTTGTAGTACGGATTCACGGAAAGAATTCCGTCCACCCCGTCCTTACACGCGGCTTCCGTGAGTTCGATCGCTTCTCTTGTCGAATTAGAACCCGTTCCCGCCACAACTTGAATCCGACCTTTGACGGCCTTCACGGTTTCGCGGATCAGTTCCGCGTGTTCGGAATGGGAAAGCGTCGGAGATTCTCCCGTTGTCCCACAAGGAACAACTCCGTTGACCTCGGCCTTGATTTGTTTTTCCAGAAGCTTGAAATAACTGTCGTAGTCGATTTTTCCGTTTTTGAAAGGTGTGATGATTGCTGTGTAAACGCCCTGGAACATAAGGTTAGGTTCCCGAGTTTAGCCGGATTTGGCAATCAAAATCATTTCGATTTCTGATTGCAGGGAGATAACTTCCGTCTAGCCTGGAATGCCAGTGGAACCAATCTCTCATTTCTGGAATCCGGGAATTCTTTCCGTTCTTTTGTTCTTCATCACGGCGATTTTGTCCTGGATTTATCTCAGGTCGGAAACGTTCGGCATCAGCGACGTCTCGAACGAACGAAGTATGCACGTCGGAACTACGAAAAAGTCCGGAGGGATCTGGATCTTTCTCGGAGTTTTTTCGATCGCCCTTGTTTGGTTTGGCGGTTTCGAGAATGCGGAAGAAAAAACGATCTTCTTTTTTGCGGGTCTTCTTTTCTTTTTCGTAATCGGTCTCGCGGACGATCTTCTTTCTCTCGGGGCGGGAATCCGTTTGCTTTTAGAAATCGTCTTTTTGATTTTTTTCTTTTTGTATGTTCCGGTGAATTTCACTTTGCTCGGGTTCAAACTCGACGCAATTCCGGGTCTTTCCACGGCGGTTCTGATCGTCTACGTTTTGTTTGTCGTAAACGTCTGCAATTTTATGGACGGACTCGATACGTATCTCGTTTCTCATTTTTTACTCGGCGTATTTGCGTTTTCGTTTTTGTTTCATTCTTACCTTCCGACGTTTTACATCTGGATCTGCGCCGGACTTTTCGGATTTTTGATTTTCAATCTTCCCAAGGCCCATCTGTTTATGGGAGATTCCGGATCCTTGCCCTTGGGTTATGCGATCGCGGTGCTTCCGCTTTTGTATGTCGATGAAAAGAATTGGGTTCAGTTCGAAATCAGCTCCGCTTTCTTTTTGCTTCCCGTGTTTTTTGTCGACGGTGTGATTACGATTCTTCTGCGTTTAAAGGATCGGGAGAATATTTTGAAAGCGCACAGAAGACATTTGTATCAGCTCGTCGCGGTGAAGACGCCGCGCAAAGGATTGGTTTCAATCGCGTTCACGTTAGGCAATCTTCCGGCGATGATTTTTTTCGGTCTTCACAGGGCCGCGGGAATTCCGGGAAGTGTTGTGTTCTGGATTTGTTTGGGAGTTTACGTCGTGGCGTATTTCGTGATTTGGAAACGAGTCAAAATTCGTTCTTAGATCGGATCATTTTTGTGACTTGCTGAAATCAAATTACAACTCGCAACTCATTCCGGAACGTTGAGTTTCATTCTATAAAGTTCCGATTTCAATTTCAACCTCAGTCTATAAACTTCCTTGTTTTCCGGAGAATTGAGTATTCAAATTCTTAGCATACAGATTGTTTGGTCGGTAAAATATCCGATTTTGGTATATTCTATTTCAGAATGTAGAATGATCTCGTTTTGTATAAATCCCTCTATTCAACCGAAGCGAAAATTTTCTGTAAAAATTTAATCGCGGCAAGAAAGGACGCCGATCTGACTCAGATCCAAGTCGCGAAACTTTTAGGCCAACCGCAATCTTACATTTCCAAAATCGAATCCGGCGAACGCCGTCTGGACGTAATCGAGTTCTGGAGATTTTTTAAAATCTTCGGAAAACCTTTCGAATTTTATTTTCAGTTTGATGAAAAGGCCGATTCCACGGATCGAAAATCAAAAACTCTCAAGGCCGCGAGCGGCAAACGAAAGAAAAAACAGAATCGTCTTTGAGGAGAATGTAGTAGATCCTACATTCTCAGTTGTAACGAATATAAATCCGCTTCAAGGCGAGATTGGCAGGCGGATAATTCGGCTGGATCTGAATGGCCTTTTCGTATTCCAAACGCGCCAGCTCGATATGACCTAAAATCTCGAGACAAGAAGCCGCATTGAAATAAGGATAAACCGGAACCTCGTAACGAGGAGCCGATTTCGCCTTCTCGAACCAAGGAAGAGCGTCCTGATATCGTTTTTGCTGAAGCAGATAAACCCCGATGTCATTATAAGGATTTCCTAATGTAGGATCCGTCTCGATCGCGGTTTTACAGAATTCGATAGCACGATCCAATTTTCCCGCAAGGGAATAGGACCAACCCAAGAACGTCCACGCTTCGGCGGTGGGTTTAACCGCGATGGACTTTCTATAGTGTTTGGAAGCGAGCTTGAGATTGCCTTTGGTTTGATATTCATAGGCGGTTAAAAAATGTTTCTTAGCTTCTTCCGATTCTCCGAACGATTGTAAATAGAGTGGATTCATTCTACACTTTAGACAGGAGTTACTTGGTGGAAAACTTCAAGAATTTCAAAAAGGTTGTATTTAAAAAACCGTCCACTTCTGGAGAAAAGTTATTGTAGAGGATAAAACCGCCCCAATAGATCAAAGTCATACTCACAAGCGCCTTCGCAAGAGATTTGCTGACCTGGGGAGAAGCGGAATAAAAAATCCGAAACAAGGCCACGGGCCATAAGAACCATAGAAAAAAATAAAAACCCTTACCGACTCCGTAAACCCAGGAAAGAATTTCCACGGGATAACTCGCAGTCAAACGTTCGTAACTGGCCTTTAACTCCGGAAAATACTGAAAGAAGTAAAAGATAAAAACGAAAACAAAAATGATTTTCCAGACGAACTCGAAGTCCGAACGGAACAAAACCAAGGTCAGACCGCAAAACCAGAAAAGGAAAATCGGAAATACGATTTGTTCTAAAAGACCAGGCATACTACCTCACAACTCGGTGCAGACATTCTACAAAGCTGGCCGGATCTGCAAGCCCTTTCCCGGCGATATCAAACGCGGTTCCGTGATCGGGAGAAACCCGGATAAACGGAAGACCCAGAGTCAGATTGACCCCATTCTTTCCTTCCCACATTTTAAAAGGAATCAAACCTTGATCGTGATAACAAGCAAGATGAAGACCGAATTTTTTTCTCGCGGAATCGCCAAACATGGAATCGGCGGACAAGGGACCTTCCACTTTCAAACCCTTCTTTTTTAAAAACGAGATCATAGGCTCGAGAATTTCGGCTTCTTCCTTTCCGACCTTGCCCCCTTCTCCCGCGTGAGGATTGAGACCCAAAAATGCGACCGGTTTTTTACGATCGATCTTCTCACAGGAAAGAATGGAATCCGCAAGCGAAACAAGATCGATTTCTTTCAAGAACTCGGGAACGCGCACCAAAGGAACGTGAGTCGTCAACGGAAGAACCTGAAGATCCTTTCCGGACATGAGCATGAAGGTTTTCGTTTTGTATTCTTCGGCTAAGAATTCGGTATGACCGCGAAAGGTAGAAGCCCCCGATGCGATCACCCATTCCTTACTGAGCGGAAGAGTGATGAGATCCCCTCCCCCTTCTTTTTGAAACTGCACCGCGAGCGCAAGAGAAGCCAAGGCGGACTTGCCGGATAATACGGACGGTTTGCCGAACTTCAGAGAAGCGGTTTCTTTTTTGGTAAGCGCGTTATGCGAAACCGCAAACAAACCCTTTTTCAAAATTTGAGACGATGTTTCGGCGGCATCCGCAGTATCCACCGCACCCGCCGTTTGGATCGAAACGAATTCTTTCGGAAGCGGAAACTTACCCGAATGAAAGTAAACGATCGGTCTTGTTTTGGAGATTTTTTTTAAAAGAGAAAGTGAATGGAGGAAGATCTCCGGTCCGATTCCACAAGGGTCGCCTTCTGTAATCAGGATCCGGTTCACTGTTTCGGAAGTTTGATTTTCGATTCGGAGAAGATCTTTGTGAATTCTTCCCCGAAAAGAAAAAGTTCGATTATTCTTTTGTGGTTCCGGATTGTTTACCGAAGATTTTTTCCACGCTGAGAGAATCCTTGGAATACTCGAGATCGATCAGATCTTTTGCGGAATGTTTGAGGTCGTTGGAGATCATACAACGTCCTTCGAGGATCACTCCGTTCTGGATGATCAACTCCGGAGTGCGGATGTCCCCGAGAATTTTAGAAGTAGGAAGAAGCATCACTCTGTTTCTTGCTGTGATGTTTCCGATTACGATTCCTTCGATGATAACGCTGGCGGCGGTGATGTTGGTTTTTACCTTACCGGTAACGCCGATATAAAGCTGTTCCGCTTGTAAGGACTTACCTTCGAATTTTCCGTCGATCTTAAGAGATCCGTTGATAAAGAATTTTCCGCTGAAGTAGGAATTTTCTCCGATGGTGGAGTTCGTAACTTCGGATGAATTTTTAACGAGTGCCATGCGCCTGTCTTTCCTGTATGTCCTTTCGGAGGGAGTTAAAATCACTAAATATGCAGATCCCGCCAAACGGAAAAGGATTTTTCAAGACCTCGTCTTGAAAATTGGCGCAAGTAGGACAAGAGCTTCGGAAATCAGCGAATATTCGGAACGTTGATTCGTTCAAGAGCCTCGGCGGTGAATTCCTGGAATTCCTTGAGAGCGTCCATGATGCTCTTTCCTTCCAGTTCGGTGGCTCTTTCGAATCTCGGATTGAATCGGATCGAATCTTCCAAGTTCATGATCACACCTCCGACTTCCTTCGCCTCTTTGATGACCTTATTTAAGAATTCGTTGAATTTTTGGAACATCTCGAAGGCTTCTGCGATGAAGATCCGGGTTTGTTTGTTCTTCATTCTGCTGAGCTGTTCCCTGAATTCCTGTTTTTCGGCGGCGTGAAATTCTTCGATGGTTTCCGTAAGAACCTTGATGTTTCTTCGGATATTCTCCATATACTTCACGACGCCGTCTTTTTCGTTCGTATGGGAGAAGTCGAAACGTACGTGGGTCTCGTTTAATACGGGAAGATATTCCCGGTCCATCACGTTGATCCAGGTTCCGATCTGATTGACCTCGGGATCGTTGGAGTTCGGCGAAATTTTCATCACCGGATATTTGGCGAGAACACGACCGGATTCGTTCGGATTGTCTTTGTATCGTTTGATCTGTTCGGCGGCCACGTCGAGGTTGTCCGGAATTCCTTCGGGAGAAATGTCCTTCATCTTCGTTTTGTATTTTTCCAAATCCCGAGAAACTCGATAACGTTGTTCGTCGTTCTTCGATCCCTTTGCGATCTTTTCCAGTTGATGGATCATCTTCTGGTATTTCTGCAACTCGAGAATTTGTTCGTGACTGATTGCCATGGATTGTTCTTACGATCCTAAATTTTTTAGGAAACTTCGATCGACTTCAATTCTCCGTTTTCGACGAAGATCTGTCAAGGGAAGTTCCCGGGTTTCCTTCGTGTTTCAACGGTTTCAATTCTTCTTATATCGTTCCAAAACCAAACGGAGATAATCCGAATCAGGAAACTTCAGCAGAAGACTTTCCAAAAGTCCGAGGCCTTCGTCGGTCCGGCCCATTTCCACAAAGGACAAACCTTGCAGATAAAGCATCTCCGGAGAATATCGAAAACGACCGCAGTGTTCCGCGGCTTCCAGGTATTTCTCGAAATCCTTTTTGAAAAAATGAAGCACGGCGCGTGCTCGTCTTGTCAGATAAGAATCGGGAAGTCGTTCTTCCACTCCTCCGATTTCCTTTTGAACGTTCGAGGATTCGGTGGAATTCAAAAGGATCAAAAGTTCGAAAGGACTTAAAGTATAAACAAGATGATTCTGTTTCAAGATCGCATAACGTTTCTCTAAGGATTCGTCCTGACCCGCGAGAATATTTTCCTGAAGAGAACCGAGAAGAACCGATCTTCCGTTCTTTTGTTTTTCTCCTTCGAGCCAAGCCTTTCTGTATTCCTGTGGACGGATTCTTTTTAATACGAAGTAGTTCTCCAGATAACCGTGACGGGAAGAATACGCCTTAAAGAAGGATTCTTTTTCGTCGGAGTTCAGACTTTCGATCATCGTAAGAATTCTTCTTTCGATCGGAAACACGGTTCTAAAACCGGTTGTCTCGTGTTTAAAAAGAAGCCAAGCGAGTCCGAGCAAACCCGGTTCTTGTCCGGTCACGACGAGATCATAAATCGTTTCTCGGTCTTCGACGCTTAGGCCGCCGAACTTCCAAAGCGCTCCGTATTTTTGAAAACGGGATTCTCCCTTGTCCTTTAGAAATTCCGAATATTCAATTTTTCCCATAAGCGCGAGGAGTTGTTTCGCTTCCACGATAAACGGAAGATCCTGATCGTATACTCCGGTCAGATCCTGATATTCGTCGAGTTCCTGTTCGTGCAGAAGAAAGGATTCCAAAACCTGAAAAACCTCGGGGTCGGCTTGGTGTTCTTCCAAGGCCTTGTCCAAAAGTTCCTCGAAAAAAATCTTCAAAAGATTTTTTTCCCGTTCGGAAAGTCCTTCCTCTTCGAAAGGAGAAGTCGCGTCGGAATGAAAACGGAATTCTCCGAGAAGATCGATTCTTATGTTGGAAAAGGGAGAATGAAACTGGTTCAACGCTCCCGAAAAATATTCCAGGATTTTGGATTTAAGACGGATGATTTCAGGATTGCGGGGAGCGGGTCCTTCCGATTTTTTTTTCTTGGAAAGAACGGGAAGAATCCTCTCTTCCACGGAAGTTTTTTCCGCGTGCGAAGAAAGAGTAAACTCGGTCCAGACATCGTTCGTTTTTTCTTTTTCCAGGATTTGCATTGGAATTTCCTTTTTGCGATTGAGTCCTTAGGCCGAAAAGGTAAGTAAAGAATACGAATGAAAAAATTCGCCCTAACCAGCCTACTCCTCTTCATTTTCGGCAACCTTTACGCAAACGATGATCTCAAATACCTGATCAAATCCTACAGTCTTCAAAAAATCCATCGTATTTTTCGGGATCGCAATCCCGGAACCGAATCCGAGGTCTACGCCCTGGTTCGGTATCACGAGGAACATCCGGACGGAAGCCGGGACAAAAAGTTTTCGTATCTGGTTTCTCTTCTCAAAGGGAGAATGGTTTCGTCTCCGGGACGTCAGGATCTTTTGGAAATCCTGAATTCTCCCCTGCCCGGAAACTCGGTCATCACAAGACTTTCACTCTGGAAACTCTATGAGGAAACGGTTCATAGAAAAATTCTCGGCAAGGAAGAATTGATCGGCCTGCTCAAGAAATTTCCGAGGGAAAACGATCCGCTCAGTCAAAACGCGATCTCCGAAATTTTTAAAATTTATTACGAAGCGGGAATGATCCAGGAATGTCTGGATTTCGCCAAAAGTTTTTCGGATCGGGAACAAGCCGAAATATTCTCCCCGATGATTTTGTATCGTTATGCGAAATCTCTTTATAAATCGGGGAACACCGAAAAAGCGGAATCGATCTTTTATTCGATCCTCGAAGATCCTTCCGTTCTTTCCTCGGTCAAAAAATTCATTCTCGAAGACCTTCAGGTTTGGAAAGGTCATACGTTTTATTCTTCCCTGACGCCGGAACGCGCCGCGCTTTTTCTTCCTCACTTGGACGTTTCCGAAAAAAAACATCTGATCTCTTCCAGAGATTTGGAACGGGTTTCCTTTTCCAAGGGAGAAGCCTTTCGAAATACGGCTCGCGTTTTAGCCGCGTACGAACCCGAGGCGCTTCCGAACTTTTTTAGAAGAAATTCGGGGCTTGCAAAGTCCAATCCCGATTTTACCGCGGCCATGTCGAGGGAACTTACGAATCAGAGTTTTTCCGGAAAGGCCCTCGATTTGTTAAACGACGCGAACGCGGAAAAAAACGACGAGATTCTTTACAGTTACGCAAGGGCTTATAAGAAACAGGGGAACAAAGATCTATATTTCAGAAATCTAATAGACTCTTTGGAAAAAAGTCCCACGAATTTAATACGACAAGACGAACTGATCGATCTTCTCACCGGAAACCACGAAAACTTTTTAGGAGACGCTTATTGGAAAGACGCTCTTCGAAAAATTCCGGATCTTCCGGTCAAAGGAAGACTTGTGTATTGGTATCTTCGTTTTTTGAAGAAGAACGGAAGAACCGAAGAACTCAACACCTGGCTCAAATCGTATTACAAACATATTCCGGGTTCTTATTATACGCGCGTAATCCGCGAAGAATTTCAAGACGAGATCTCCGCGTTTCCTCTTCCTTCCAATCCGACTTGGAACAAGGACAGCCTTTTCGAATATCTTTCCTTGACCGCGGGAATTCCCGAACTTTCGGGAAAGATTCTCGGAAAAGATTTGGACTTTGCGACTCAGGCCGCGGCGTTTCAACTGGGCGTTAGAATCGACGGCGCCCATTCTAAAATTCGAGGGAACCGTTATCTGCAATCGGCAAAGGAATATCTGGAAGTCGGCGAGATGGCCTACGCTCTTTCTTTGGTGCAGAGATATAAGGTTCAACAAGGAATCGGAGAAACCGAAAAGGAAGAAATTCTCGCGGCGCTCGGTGAACAAACCGGAACTCCCTATCTCACGGTCTTTCACACAAGAGCGCTGATGAAAAAAGAAAAACTCAGCGACGACGTCATTCTTCTTCCCTCCAAACTCGCGGGGAGAATTTATCCGAGACCACACAGAGGACTTGTCGCTTCCATTTCTCAAAACGTGGGAATCGAAGAGGACATCGTCTACGCGATCATGCGTCAGGAATCCTTCTTTAAGGAAAACGCGATCTCGGTTTCGAACGCGAGAGGTTTGATGCAGATCATGGGTCCCACCGGACGAGAACTCGCCAAAAGAATGAACCTGGATTCTTATTCTCTTTTTGATCCAGAGGTTTCGATCGAAATGGGCGCGCGGTTTTTGCGCTATCTAGTCGCATCCAACGGAAATCTTCAGTGGGCTTCGATCGCCTACAACGGTGGACCGGGAAATCTTCGCAAATGGAAACGAAATCATTACCACGGGGACTTCAATCATTTCTTGGAAGAACTCCCCATAAAGGAACCTAGGGATTATTGTAGAATCGTAAGTTCGAACTATTACAACTATCAGAACTTGCGGAAGTATAAGAATCTTTAAATTTTGATTTTTTGGATTGTCTATCTGACGGAAAGAATAGGATAGGAATCTGAAACGATTTTAAGCGCAATTTTTTTAGCCGTCGGATTATCCTAAAATTCGGCGAAAACAACGAACACTACTCTAGGAGAGAAACATGGCCGAGGTAGCAATTCTGAAGATCGACGGGAAGGAATACGAACTCCCGATCATCGTAGGCACCGAAAACGAAAAAGCAGTCGATATTTCAAAACTCCGTCAGCAGACGGGATACGTAACCCTGGACAACGGATACTTAAACACCGGAGCTTGCACGAGCTCGGTAACCTTTCTCGACGGAGAACTCGGCATATTAAGATACAGAGGAATTCCGATCGAACAACTCGCGGAAAATTCCACGTTCACCGAAGTCGCTTATCTATTGATCTACGGAAAACTTCCTTCCGACGCGGAACTCAAACGCTGGAACGAAGAACTTACCATGCACACTTTGATCCACGAGGATCTCAAACGTCTTTACAACGGATTTCCGAAAGACGGTCACCCGATGGCGATCATGTCTTCGATGATCGGCTCTCTTTCCACTTACTATCAGGATTCTTACGATCCTGAAAACGCGGAACACAGACATATCTCCATGATCCGTCTTCTCGCGAAGTTTCCTACGATCGCGGCGTTCGCGTATAAAAAATCACTCGGACAACCTACGATTCATCCTTTGAACAGCCTCGACTATTGTTCGAACTTCATGAATATGATGTTCTCCGTTCCGAGCGAAGAATATAAGATCGATCCTGAAATCGTAAAAGCTCTGAACCTTCTTCTCATTCTGCACGCGGATCACGAACAAAACTGTTCCACGTCTACGGTGCGTTTGGTGGGTTCTTCTTTGGCGAACCTTTACGGCGCGATCTCGGCCGGAATCTGCGCGCTTTGGGGACCAAGACACGGTGGAGCGAACCAAGAAGTATTGGAGATGCTCCAAGAAATCCAAGCAAGCGGACTTCCCGTTAAGAAGATCGTGGAAAAAGCGAAGGACAAAAACGATTCTTTCCGTCTTTCCGGATTCGGTCACAGGGTTTATAAGAATTTCGATCCTCGCGCGAAGATCATCAAAAAGGCTTGCGACAGCGTGTTGAAAAGACTCGGCGTTCAAGATCCTTTATTAGATATCGCTAAAGAACTCGAAGAAGCGGCTCTTCACGATCCTTATTTCGTGGAAAGAAAACTTTATCCGAACGTGGACTTCTACTCCGGTATCATCTACCGCGCGCTCGGAATTCCGGTGAATATGTTTACCGTAATGTTCGCGATGGGACGTCTTCCGGGTTGGATCGCTCAGTGGAAAGAAATGATCGAATCCACCGATATGAAAATCGGTCGTCCGAGACAGATCTACACAGGCGCGATGGAAACATCTTACAAAGAGGCCAAGAAAAAAGCCTGAACTCTCCCTCAAAAAACTTCCGGTTCCGTAGATATCAACTGAACCGGAAGAGCGAACTTTCCATCCAACGTAAACATCCCTGGATCTTTAGCGGAAATCTTTCCACCGCAACTTCGACGTTCTCAAACGGTCAGTGGTTGAATCTTGTCTCGACAGAAAACGAACCCGTAGCCACGGGAATTTATTCGAGCACGGGCCTTGTTCGAATCCGAGTGATTCAGCTTGCGCCTTTCTTTTCCAAAGAAAAAATAAGGGAGAATTTGGTCTCCGCTCTCAAACGAAGGGCCGCTTTGCGCGCAGAAACGAACGCGTATCGAATTCTACACGGAGAAAACGATTTTTTTCCGGGTATCACCGTCGATCGAATCTCACAAACCTGGGTTGTCCGAATTTATTCTTCGTCCTTGCTCGCATACGGAAGATGGCTCGTATGGAATCTCTATGATATATGCAAAAATTCTAAATTAGAAGAACCGCAACCGAAACGAATTTTGTTCGATCCTCCCGAAAAAACCGGAGAAGATAAGGTCGCGGAAAACGATACGAACGGCCTACGCGGCGTGCGGCTTTGGAGAGGGGAAATTCAGTCTGGCGGCCGCGAGCGAAGCGAGCGGACGGAACATACAACGCAGACGGAGCCCCCTTCGAACACACCGAACCGTTCGGCGGTAAAAATCAGAGAGACGATCCGACTCGGAAAGATCCGATTTCCCGTGGAACTCCCCGGACAAAAGGGAGGAATCTTTTTGGACCTGAGGAATCTTCGTAGATTTCTATTGGAAAAAAAGGAGCTGAGCGCCGGCCGAGATTGTCTTCATTTATTTTCACATACGGGGCTGACCTCGATTTGTATGGATGAGGCCGGCGCAAATTCGGTTTTATCCGTCGACGGATCGAAGGAAGTTCTCGATTCTTTTCAAAGAGTACTGAGCATTCGAAAAGACGAAACAAAATGCAAACATAGATTCGTTCAAAAGAATCTCTTTCAAGAATTGGAAGAGGTCCTTAAAGACAAAACGTTCGGACTGATCGTAATCGATCCGCCGAATCTTACTCCGGATGCGAAATCCAAAAAGAACGCACTCAAATCCTATTCATATCTGTTCGCAAACGCACTCGAATCGTTGAAAGAATCGGGAACGATCATTCTTTGTTCTTGTTCGGGAAGAATCGCTTCCGAAGAATTGGAAACGCTTGCAAAGAATATTCTAAAAACGAAGGGAATCACCTTCGAATATTTTACGAGTTTGAAACCGGAAGCCGATCATCCCGTGAGAAAGAATTTTCCCGAAGGAAATTATTTTAAGGTACATATCTATGAAAACTGTAAAAAAAACTGAAGCCCCGAGTCTCGACGGATCTTACGTATTGATCGACTCCGGGGACTTTCGAAAACTCGAACAAATCGGACCTTATACAATCATACGTCCATCCCCCGTTTCCGCTTGGCCCGCCACAAAACCGAATCTCTGGAAAAACGTCCATGGAG
This sequence comes from Leptospira barantonii, assembly GCF_002811925.1. NCBI lineage: Bacteria > Pseudomonadati > Spirochaetota > Leptospiria > Leptospirales > Leptospiraceae > Leptospira > Leptospira barantonii. The sequence goes on along the minus strand of NZ_NPDS01000002.1, from coordinate 282,172 downwards.
AATACGTCCGCTCCGACAAAGGTGGAGGCGCCTGGACTTGGAACAAAAAAGTGGACGAAGAATTTTATATTCAAATATTAGAATATTCTATTAAAATCAAGTTTACTCCGTTCGGCCATCTCGGGATTTTCGCGGAACAACTTGAGAATTGGAAAAAAATCCAGAAACTTTCCTCCGGGCTCAAAAAAGAGGAAGAGGTTTTGAATCTTTTCGCCTATTCCGGAATTTCCACACTCGCCGTTTTGGACGGCGGAGCCTCCGCTTGTCATTTGGATTCCTCCAAAGGAATGGTAGACTGGGCCCGGGACAACGCAACCGCATCGGGACTCGCGGACAAGAAAGTTCGATGGATGGTCGAGGACGTTTTGAAATTTTTAAAACGCGAAATCAAACGAGGAAAAGACTATCGAGGTTTTATTCTCGATCCGCCAACATTCGGAAGAGGAGCCAGCGGAGAAGTTTTCAAGATAGAAAAGGATCTTCCGGAACTGATGGATCTATTGATGCAACTCTGCGACAACAAACCCGACTTTATCGTTTTGACCTGTCATTCCACCGGATTCAGCCCTTTGGCTCTGCAAAGAATTTTGGAAGGAAGAATCCGCAACAAAGGACGTTTTCATTTGGGAGAACTTTCCATTCCCGAAGAAAGCGGAAGACTTTACCCCGCAGGATCGAACTGTATCTATGTATCGGAGAGACTTTCGCTTTGAACGAGGAAAAGGACATTGCGTTTTTGGAAATCACCAGCTTCTCGAACGAGAAGTTGAAGAACATTTCCAACCTTAAGGAAAAAAAACACAGGGAATCCTCGGGACTTTTTTTTATAGAGGGTTATCGTGAAATTCTAAGGGCGCAAAAGTCCGGCAAGGTTCGGTTTCAGAATCTGCTTTATTCTCCCGAATGTTTTTTGGGAGAGAACGAATTTTCTCTCATTCGTTCCATCGGGGCGAAGAACATTCGCGTTCCGAAAAAAGTTTTCGAAAAGATTTCTTATCGGGATCGACCGGACGGTTTGATAGCGACCGCACAATTTTTTGCGACCGACTTGGACACTTTTCAAAAAGAATCCACTACATTCAAAAATTCTAAACCGATTCTTATGATCGAGGGTGTGGAAAAACCGGGAAACCTGGGAACGATTCTTCGAACCTCCGAAGGCGCCGGTTTTCACACCGTTCTCGTTGCCGATCCGCGTTTGGATCTATTCAATCCGAACGTGATCAGAGCGTCCACCGGTGCGTTGTTCACTCTCGACGTGTATCTCGGGGAAACCGCCGCTATCTACGACATTCTCAAGAAAAACAATTATAGAACGTTAGCCGTAACACCGGAGGCTAAAAAACTTTATTTCGACGGCGACCTAAAAGGTAAAATCGCGTTGGTGTTTGGCTCGGAACAATACGGCCTTTCACCCTACGCGAGAAGTCATTCCGACGAATACCTATCCCTTCCGATGTTTGGAGAAGCCGATTCTTTGAATCTCGCTATGTCGGCGGGAATCGTCATGTATGAAGTGATTCGTCAAGGGCACGGCTCGATTCAGAAATGAAAATCACGTATTACGTCAGCGGTCACGGATTCGGTCATATCAGTCGATCGATGGAGATCATTCTTTATCTGCTACGTAGTTTTCCCGATTTGGAAGTCGATCTTGTCACGGTTCGGGAAGAATTCTTATCCACTCTATCCCTCGGTGAAGACGATTCCAAGAACGTAAAACGTCTCCACATACGCAAAAAGGTCGTGGACGTGGGTATGGTCCAAAGGGATTCGTTGTCGATCGATATTCGCGCCACCGAAGAAAACCTGGAAAAATTTAATTTAGAAAAATCGTATATTCAAATTTCAGAAATTGAATCCTGCCTAGATTTTGAAACCGATCTGATCATTTCCGATTCGGCCTCTCTTCCGTTTATGGTCGCGGATAAGATCAAGGTCCCTTCCCTTTTTGTGGGCAATTTCACCTGGGATTTCATTTATTCCGGTTATATTAAGGAATCTTCCGTGTTCGAACAGGCTTCAAGGACTTTGTTCGAAGAATACTATCACGCGACGTTCGGGTTGATTCTTCCTTTTGCTTGTCCCGCGCATTCTCTCGCGGAACAAAAACAAATCGGCCTGGTCGGTCGAAGACCTCATCTGAGTAAAAAGGCCGCGAAAGATCACTTCGGCTTTTCGGATGAAAAGGTTCATCTTCTATTTTCTTTCGGCGCTTACGGGGTGGAAACCTCTCACTTTCATTGGGAAGAATTCGATTCGGATCGTTATACGATCGTTCTTTCGGGAACTGATTTCGATCTGATGCAGATTCCCAAAAAACAAAGAAACGGTATTTTAAAACTTTCTAATGTTCACTATCCCGATCTTTTGACCGCCTGCGATTTTGTGATTACAAAACCGGGTTACGGTATTTTGAGTGAAGCCGTTTATTCGAAAACTCTCGTCCTTTACACGGATCGGGGCGACTTTCCGGAAGTTCCGTATCTTCATAACAGTTTAAGGGAAGAAATTCCATCCGCTCATATTTCCAACGAGGATTTGTTTTCGTTTCGTTTTGATTCTTCGATTCGGACGGCGAATTCTTGGAAAGGAAATCCTTCTCCCTTGTTTGAAAAAGATGGCCGAGAAGACGTTAAACACGCCGTGGCCGTTTTTTTGAAGTTGGTTTAGACCGCCGCGGTTCGCTCGCTTTTATATTTTCGCATTTCCTCTTCTTAGAATTTTTTAATTTTAGAACCGCTCTTTTTTTGAAAAAAGATTATGAAACTGCCTCGGCGGCGCTCGGCGCAGTCGTTCTTTGAAACCGTTCCTTGTATGGGCGTTTTATTATTTATTACATTCGAATCATGAGATTCGATCTTTTCTTCAGGAAAGGAAGAGCCACGTTGTTACACTTCTCGTTCCCGAGCAAACTTTGCTTGGATATTCCGATCTGGAAAGGCGGAGACTTGCAAAAAAGATTCCTTCGTTGTTGAGGAGATATTCCAAATTTCTTTCGACGACAAAACGATTGGGAACTAAGGCCGGTAAGACTTTATATCAGCCAAGTCCGGGAAAAGAAAAAATGAAAAAGATTAGCGTTCGGCTGAGCACAGGAAGCTGGGCTTTGTTCGGCACGCTCGCGCACGTGCATGGGGTTTCTCGTTGTTTTCTTTTTAATTATCTTTTGTTGTTGGAAGCATCGGGAGTCGGGAATTCTATCGATCGCGTTATGAATGAAGGAGGTCCTACATTTCACGAGAACTACAAATACATCCTGGAACTCGATCTTCTAAATAACAGCATCGTAAGGAGATTACAATGCAAACCGCACGACACATTCTATATGTTGGATTATCGAGATTGGTACGATTCCTAAATTTCGACGAAAACTGAAGCCTCAGCAACAACCGAATCCGCTTCGCTTAACAAAACACCGCGTTTATAATCCGCGAAAGAATTTTTCCACCAGGAAGAAAGCTCTCTCACGTCCTCGGTCCAAAACCAAGAATGCAAATCGGCCATACAATCATAATCCCATAGAATTCTCAGCAATTCCTGATTCTTAAACGAAGAGGGACCTTCGCTTTTAAGTTTGACGGTTAGATTCTTCAGATAATTTTTTCGAACCGGAGATTCCGATCTTCGCTTTCTCAGCCTGGAAAGATGAAATTCATTCAAGGAAGGATCGACGATACAAAGAAAAATCCCCCTTCGATTTTCTGAATTTCCTATGAGCCGAGAATACTCGACTTCAAAAGAACGTAAAGTTTCCAAGAGACGATTCTCCCTTAACTCGGGCGGATTGGACAGAACTCCGAAAGAACCTTTTTTACTTTTAGGAAAATAAGAAGTTAATAATGCGATCGGATACCCAAAAATCCAACCGACCAACAAAGGTAAAAACCAAAAGAATAGAATCGGATACGTTGCAAACATCCAAGTGCCGATTCCTAAACCGTAAAACGAAGCAGGCAAAATCGTGAGCGCCAACGCTCTCGAATCCGGCCCGGAAGACGCATTCCTATTTTGAGGACCCCATTCTATTTTACGATTCAAGAATGTAAGAAGAATGAATCTCGTATATTGAACCATATATACCGGCGCAATCAAAACGGAATGTAGAAATTCCAAAAAGAACGAAACGATCCAGGAAAGGAAAGAAGATCCCCATTCTTTCCTGCGAAAAAAGGAAACTTCCAAAAAGGAAAGGATTCTCGGTAAAAACAATATGAGTAAAGTATAACCTTGTAATGTATATGCAACCGGAAGATAAAGATCGTCGCGGAATGCGATCCAATCCTCGGGTAAAAGCGCCAATCTAAAAAAGTCCACGTCCTCGATCGTAGTCAGAGAGGAGGAAATCAAAAGTAAGGCCCAAAGCGGAGAACTAAAATACGAAAAAATTCCGAGAAGAATCTGAAGCCTGCTCGAAAATCGCAACTTGCCCCCGAACAAAAACCAGAAGTGCTGTAGATTTCCCTGACACCAACGGTTGTCCCGTTTGAGCGCCTCAAGAATGTTAGGCGGAGCTTCTTCATACGATCCCTTTAAATCCGTCGCAAACCAAACCCCGTATCCTGCCTTTCTGAACAAGGCGGCTTCGATCGTATCGTGACTCAAGATCTTTCCGCCGATTGCGCTTTCTCCGGGTAATCCCGGGAGTCCGCAATATTTCATAAACGGCTGTAATCGAATGATCGCGTTGTGCCCCCAAAACGGTCCCGAACGCAATTGCCAAAAATAGGAACCCGCTCCGAACACGGAATTTCCGACCCACGCCCCGAACGCGGAAAGTTTTTGAAAGACCGACTTAGCCTCGATCACCTCGGGAACGGTTTGAATGATCCCCGCGTTCGGGGCTTTCTCCATTAGAAATATTAAATTTTTCATACATTCTCCCGTGACGATGCTGTCTGCATCCAGGATGATCATGTATTTGTATCGTTTGCCCCATCTTCTGCAGAAGTCCGCGATATTACCGGACTTCTTATTCAAATTTACTCTTCGTTTGCGGTAGTAGATTCTACCCTTGTTGGAAGGTTTTCGGCTTAGAATCGAGAACGCCTTTTCCTCCAAGGCCCAAAGATTCGGATCGGAGGTATCGGACAGTATAAAAAAATCGGTGTTTTGCGCGAGACCGCTTTGGGAGATTTGATCCATCATCAACTCGACCCCGGCGAAAATCCTCGCGACGTCCTCGCAATGAATCGGCATGACCACGGCCACGGGCGGGAATTCATTCTCAAGAATATCCTGTTTTTCTAATATTCTAGAAATACGAAGAGGATCGCCTCCCCTGAGCTTTTGGAAAAATCCAATCAGCGCCGTGGCCGCTCCGAACGAGATGATCGGAAACAAAATACAGAACAAAATCAAAGTCGCCCATTCAAAAGGACTGATCGATTGAAAGGATAAGAATTGAACCTCTAAAAAAACTCCGATGATTACGAAAAAGAAAACCAATCCGCCGAATGTCAATCTTCGATAGCTTACGGTTTTCGAATCGATCGAATGCCCCGTTTTTTCGAAAACGTTCACCGCAACAGCCCGTACAATAAGAATGAATACACGCTTCCCCAAAAAAGAACGGACAAGACGACCGCTACGGGTTCCAGTTTTTCCTTGGGCTCCGCTAATTCTCCCAAGGGCCCGAAGTCGACCGGGTTCGGAATCATACTCGATGGCTCTATCGCGGGAAGCGCAGACGTATTAGAATCTTTCGGATCGGAATTCAAAATTCCTGAACTCAAGAACAAACGCATCGCTTCCTTTTCCAAGTTACGTTTTTCCTTTTTAACAACGGGGAGAATTTCCCTTTCAATGGAAATTAAAAATTCATCGAGTCTCGAATGCAATTCGATCGGATCGGAAATCCCGGACGCGATACAATACAATTTTATCTTCGTATAAACCCGGGAAAGTTCTTCCCGATGTTCCCGAAATCGGGAATTCAATTCAAATCGTGGATTCAAGAGTGAACGTCCAGATCTCGCTCAGGTCTTCCTGATTTTTTTTCAAAACGGCTTTGAGTTCCGTCGGTTTGTTTTTATTCTTTTGAACGACTCGGAATGTAAGTCTCCATACCCCGGTCTCTTCAATTTTTTGAATATTATAATCCGTTAATTCTGAATTCTCCCCCGTATCGATCGACGCCTGCAGATAAGTAAACGCGTCGAGGGCCTTCAACTTTTCGCCGGAAAAATCGACGTAAAAAACTCGCATATCGGATTCTCCGGGCACGGGCGCGATTCTCGTCGAAACGGTTTTTGCGAGTTCATCCGGCAAAGGATCTTCGTTTAACCAGCGGATGGTGTAAGCGAATTCATACGGTTGAAGAGGAGCCGGAAACGAAGCCGGAACCCAAAACGCTCCGATATTATCGTCCGAATCGCGGACCGTGGGAATCTGTAAAAGTTGTACGCTTCCCTTTCCCCAGTTTCCTTCCGGTTCCACCCAAGCGGAAGGACGAAGATGATACTTCATCGAATTGTCCTGATAACTCGCAAAGTTTCGATCTCTTTGTATCAACCCGAAAGCCCTTGGATTCTCGTCTTGAAAAGAATGGATCGTAACTCGTTTCGGATTGTCCAAGGGTCTCCAGACCCAATCCCCTTTTCCAGTTTCGATCATCAACCCGTCTGAATCGTGTGACTCGGGATATATCTGTCCTTCTGGAATTCCTTTCGTTTCCGAGTACCAATACATCGAAGTCAATGGAGCGATTCCGAAACGATCCACCTTAGTTCGCAAAGTCACTTCTGCGTTCACATGCACGGAAGATACCTTTCCCGGTGAGATTTGAAATTCATACGCACCCGTCGCGGTCTTTCCGTCTAACAGCGCATAGACGAAAATGGTCGAATCCGTTTTATCCGGATGAACGATCCAAAAATGTGTGAATCCCGGAAAGTCCTCGGGATAAGGCATTCCCGTATTGATCGCGATCCCGCGCGCGGACAAACCGTAGACTTGTTTTTTGGAAACCATTCTATAATAACTCGCGCCTTGAAACACGGTGAACTCGTCCGTATGTTCCGGCGTGTTCAATGGATAGTGAATCTTAAATCCTGAGTAGCCCAGATCTGCGGGAATTTCTCCCTGCACTTTCAAGTTCGTCAGATCGAAATAGGATTCGTCGTAAGGAATCGATCTCGAAAAGTCGGAGCGGACTTCGTTTAACGTCACGTTCGTATTGTACAAATGTCCGGGATGAAAGAACTGTATCTGAAACGGGTTTCCTTCTTTTTTCCAAAGCGAAGACTCGGGGCGAAAGCGGATGTTCTTATATTGATCCCAGCTCAAACCCTGCAAAAACCGAGTCGATACGAACTGCGGTTTCACATAACGTCCATGAGCCATACTTCTGGCCCTTTTTTTTAGATCGTCGAAGGAGAATCTCGTAACCGGAATCTGAACGCCGGATACTGGATCGAGAACCACGGATTCTTCCGTATCGGGAAATTTAAAATCGATTTCTGTTTCTTTTTTCTGCTGTCGGTTTGCGACCGCAAAGAGGAGGATCGTGGCAAAAAAAGCGAGGGCTATGTGTATTCTTAACATTGTATTTTTCCGGATCGAAGGCCGACGCCGCGCATCGCAACTCGGCCACAATCCCTACGTTAGCCGACATCGAACGTTAAAACGCGCGGCGCCGGACGTCTCCTAGAAAATTCTTCAATGAGAAGACTCTTTCTCAAAAATCAAAAGGGCGAAAATTCTTCCCTTGGATCGCCTAACCCTTGTAAGACCCTCCAAGAAAAGAATTCGTTCATTCCTTCGAAGAGATTATTTCGGAACCACCTTCACGAAATAATTCTTGTTTCCGTCGAAATCCTTTAAGATTCCTTCGGATAAATCGGAACCGGTCAACTTAGAGTGTTCGGAGATCAGATTTTTGATGACCTCGTAGTCTCCGTTTTCCAAGTCCACGGTTTTTACGTATTCCTTGTTGAGAAGAGGTTGAATGTCCCATCCCTTTTGGAAGAAATACGCGCTACCGCCGGTCATTCCCGCGCCCATATTTTTACCCACGCTTCCGAGACAAACGATGGTTCCGCTGGTCATGTATTCAAGGAAGTGATCTCCCGCTCCGCCGACAACGGCTTCCGCTCCCGAGTTACGAACTCCGAAACGTTCTCCCGCTCTTCCGGAACAGAAAAGTTTTCCGGATGTCGCGCCGTAGAGACAAGTGTTTCCGATGATCGTGTTTTCATAAGCCTTGAGTTTGGACTTACGATGTTTTTTGATCACGATCACACCGCCGCAAAGACCCTTTCCGACGTAGTCGTTCGCATCACCGTGCAGAGTCACTTGAACTCCTTTCACGAGCCATGCTCCTAAGGATTGTCCTGCGGTTCCTTCCAGAATGATTTCGAGTTTTCCCGGCAGACCTTTGGATCCGTATTTTCTTGCGATCAAACCGGAGATCTTCGCACCCACGGTTCGGTTCGTATTGCGGACAAGATAAGAAAGAGCCATAGAAGATTTTCCTTCGAGAGCTTTTTCCGCGTCCTTGATGATACGATCGTCCAATACTTCTCCGATCGGTTCCTTACGGATCGATCTGTCTTTTTTCTGTTTCGTAGGATCGTAGAACAAAGGCAGACGAACCAGAATCGGATTGAGATCGAGCGAATCCAAACGATCTTTCTCGTAACGTGTGATCTGTTTCAATAGATCGGTTCTTCCGATGATTTCATCGATGGAGCGGAATCCAAGTTCCGCGAGATATTCTCTCACTTCCAATGCGAGGCAAGTGAATAGATTCACGAGTTGATCTGGGGATCCTTTGTATTTTGCGCGGAACTTGATATCCTGAGTCGCGATTCCCGTCGGACAGTTGTTCAAGTGGCATTTTCTCGCCATGATACAACCGAGTGCGACAAGCGAAGCGGTTCCCACGCCGTATTCTTCGGCGCCGAGACAAGCCGCAATGATCACGTCTCTTCCGGATACGATACCGCCGTCCGTTCTTAAAACCACACGATCACGGAGTCCGTTCATTACTAAAACTTGATGTGTTTCGGAAAGACCGAGTTCCCAAGGAGAACCCGCATACTTGATCGATGTGATCGGAGCCGCTCCGGTTCCACCCACGTGACCGGAAATGAGAATCACATCCGCGTTCGCTTTTGCAACACCGGCCGCGATCGTTCCCACTCCGGCTTCGGAAACAAGCTTCACCGAAACTTGCGCCTTGTGATTGGCCATCTTCAAGTCGTAGATGAGCTGTGATAAATCCTCGATCGAATAAATATCGTGGTGAGGCGGAGGAGAAATCAAATCGATTCCCTGTGGAGTGTGACGATTCGTCGCAATCTCCTCGTTGTTCTTCTTACCGGGAAGCTGACCGCCTTCTCCGGGTTTTGCGCCTTGTGCGATTTTGATTTCGATTTCGGTCGCCGAGTTCAAATACTCGGAAGTAACTCCGAATCTTCCCGAAGCGATCTGCTTGATGGAAGAATTCGCGAGATCCCCTTTTTCGTTCACGACGTAACGGGAAGGATTCTCTCCACCCTCGCCGGAAGAAGACTTAGCGCCTAACCGGTTCATGGCGATCGCAAGATCCGTATGCGCTTCGATGGAAAGCGCACCGTGAGACATACCCGGGGTGAGGAAACGTTTTTGAATTTCGGTAACGGTTTCCACCTCTTCGACCGGGATCGGTTTTCTTGCTACGAAGTCGAACAAGTCGCGGATGTTGATCGGATCGCTTTCTTTGAGAATTTTTGTCGCTTCTTTAAAAGCTTCGTAGTCGTTGTCGACCGCGGCCTTACGTAAGAATTTAACGACTCTCGGAGACCAACGGTGCGGTTGATCGTCCTTCTCGGAAACGAAATCGTCCGGATTGAGTTCTTTGTAAAATGCTTGTTCGTGGTTTCTAAGAATGTTCTGCTCGATTCCACCGATTCCGATTCCGGAAATTCTGGAATACGTTCCCGGGAAATACTTGGAAACAAGAGTTCTGGAAAGACCGATCGCTTCGAAAACCTGTCCGCCCACATACGAGGAAAGAATGGAAATTCCCATCTTGGACATGATTTTCAAAAGTCCGTCGTCCACGCCGTAACGGTAGTTCTCACAAATCTTGTGGAATTCGGGGCGAGCCGCGCTTTCTTCCGCGTCGAATTCTCCCTTTTCCCAAAGATCGAATAACGTGTCCCAGATCAGATAACTGTTTACGCCGGAAGCTCCGTAACCGAGCAACACAGCCACATTATGAATTTCGAATGCAGAACCGGTTTCCACAAGGATAGATACCGCGGAACGGGTTTTGTTGCGGATCAAATGATTGTGAACCGCCGCGACCGCAAGTTCCATCGGGATCGGAGCTCTTTCTTTCGAAAGTTTCTTATCGGAAAGAACGAGAATGTTGGTTCCGCTCTTAGCCGCTTGTAGAGCCTGTTCGAGAAGCGCGTCGAGAGATTTTTCGAGATAGTTGCGGTTTACATTCTCCTCAGCCTCGATATGCGCCTCGAAGGTTGCATCTAACGTAAGAATTTTATAAGGTTTCCCGTCCATCTCGCGGATTCTTTTCAGATCCAGATTGGTGAGATATGGATGAGAAAGAACCAAACAGTTCTGAGGTTTTTCGTCCCCGAACAGGTTCATCTTTTTGACAAGACGAGTGTAAAGAGAGGTCACACCTTTTTCACGGATATAGTCGATCGGGGGATTGGTTACCTGCGCGAATCTCTGACGGAAATACGTGTAAAGACCGATTCGAGAAAGCATCAGAATCGACAGAGGAGTATCGTCTCCCATGGAACTGATCGCTTCCTTACCCTGACCCGCCTGCGGTTTGATCACCGATTTTTGTTTAAACGGAGAATACGCGAACAACACCTGTCTTCTTCTGAGATCGTCGCCTTTGTAGGTGATCGTCTCGTTCATAGAAGAATCCAGATCCTGATTGAGATACGAAACGTTCTCTTTGGACCATTCTCTGTAATCGTATTTCTTTTCGAAAAGAGAATTGATATCTTCGTTGTGATATAGTTTTTTCTCTTTTAAGTTGATCCCGATCATTTCGCCGGGTCCGAGGCGTCCTTTTTTGGTTACGACTTCCTCGTCTACCTGAACGAGTCCCGCTTCGGAACCCATGATCAAAAGACCGTCTTCGGTGACCGCATAACGCGCCGGACGAAGTCCGTTTCTATCAAGAGCCCCTCCGATCCAGTCGCCTTCCGCAAACGCGAGAGCGGCAGGTCCGTCCCAAGGCTCTATAAGAGTATTATTATATTCGTAAAAGCTTTTCAACTCTTCCGACATCGTGAGGTTTTTGGACCAAGCGTTCGGAACGAGCATCGCCTTTGCCTGAAGAACGTCCTTTCCGGAACGAACGATCGCTTCCATCGCGTTATCCAAACTTGCAGAGTCGCTCATGTGAGGACGGATGATCGGATGAATTTCTTTTTGATATTCTCCCCATTTTTTGCACTCGAGTTCTTCCTCGCGCGCAAGCATCCAAATCCTGTTTCCGACGATCGTATTGATTTCTCCGTTGTGCGCGAGAATTCTAAACGGTTGCGCCAAAGCCCAAGAAGGGAAAGTGTTCGTGGAATATCTTTGGTGAAAGATACAATACGGAGAAACCATATTTTCCGAGTTTAAGTCTTCGTAAAACTGGGAAACTTGATTTCCGTTGAAGAGACCTTTGAACACGATTCTTTCCGAAGAAAGAGAACAGATATAAAGATCTCCCGCCAATGAAAGACGATCCGCGTCTCTCATCAATTTTTTCTGTATTAAGAATAACTTCGTTTCGAAGTCCTCGTTGGACATTCCTTCCGGTTTGCCGATGAGAACCTGTTCGATCTGAGGTCTGGATTGATTCGCCTTCGGTCCGAGAACTTCCGGATTTACGGGAACGTATCTCCATGCATAAAGTTTAAAGTTGAATTCCATGAGCGCGGACTCAACGAGACTGCGACACATGTCCTGTTTATCGATATCTTCTCTCGGAAGAAAAATCATTCCGACGCCGATCGAATCTTCGTTCGGTCTTCTATGACCCATCTCTTCGATGTAAGTTGCGAACAACTTCTTAGGAATCTGAATCATGATACCGGCGCCGTCTCCGGTCACCATATCTGCGTCCACGGCTCCTCTATGCGTAAGGCAAGCGACTGCCTTGAGTCCCATAGATACGATTCTGTGACTGTTCTCTCCCTGAAAGGAAGCAACAAATCCTACTCCACAGTTATCATGTTCGAACGACTTTTCATAAAGACCGTTTTCCTCTAGATAATTTTGAAGTTGCAATTGTTCTTTTACATCATTCATTTGCCGAGATCCCTCATGATACAAATTCCCTGGTTAACAACGGGCGTCGGGCGCGCCTATGGCTGAAATTTCAGCAAAATTCCCCAGCTACGGCCAGTAAATTGACAGTTGCGTAAATTGAAAACATTCTTTTAAAAGATAGGATTGAAATACGAATCGTTCCACGATACAAAGCGGATGATAAAAATCTCAGACCATTCTTCCCTCTCGTTTCCGAATATAACACAGTTTCAAATCCATCTCCAGATCTAAAAATTTTAGATCACTTTAATTAGACTGAAATCATTTCAAAAGAAGCGAGAGTTTCCCGAAGATGGGTACAAACTGCCTTATCTTTAAGCAATTCTAACTTGATTTATAACTTCTGAAGAACGGGAAGAAAAAGATCGGAAAGTTTTTTCCTCTGAGTCGCATCCGGAATGCGAGTGAAAAGTTGATCCAATTTTTGACGCAACAAAGAAGTGTCCGGATACTCTTCGAAAATTTTCAAGATATGAGGCCACGCTTTTTTTACGAGCTCTTCCATTCCGGGTCCCGCGGTCTTGGATGCGACAAAGGCTCTTTCCAATCCGGCCCTGAGTTCTGCGAAGGTTCGAGTCAGATCCAAAACCTTCCAAAGTCTCGTATCCTTCAAACCGATTCTCGAAGAAATCGAAGACACGATCGAGTTCCAATCCACGGGTTCGTTTTTCATTTCCTTCAACACGTAAGAATGAAGTTGCATCAACGCACTGAGTTCCGGTGGAAGTGTCATCACCCATTTTTTATATGCGTCCGGTTGTCCGTCTTTTTGAAACTGTCTGACTCGGTTTACACTTTCCATATATTTGGAAAACGGAATGATCACGGGAGGTTCGGAAGGAACGATCGGTTCTTCTTCCTCATCCGAAAAAGAAGGTTCGTCGAATCCACCGAACTGAAGATCCTCCACTTCGGTTAACAATTCTTCGTTGCCGCCGACGGAAACGTTGCTCGCGACGTCGTCCTCTTCAAGTTCCTCTTTTTGAAGAACGAGTGCAGAACCCGAAAACTCGGAACCGAATTTTTCCACGAGTTCCGTAAGAATCAATTTTTCGGGAGCCTTCTTCAACGGAACCGGAGGCGGAGCGGGTTTGCGAACCGCGCTTTCTTCTCCAGGCTTAGGAGGTTCTCCGAATGAAGAGAGGGACGGTTCCAAATCTTTTCCGGTCGCGTCGTCCCTTAAGACCACGTAACCTTCCATACCGATGAATCGTTTTCCCGGAGCGACTATAGTACCGATCGTATCCACGATCTCTTCCGAAATGCGGGAATACTTTTTCTTTCTCGGTTTTCCGGCGTTCGTTTTTTCCTGCTCGATGAGTTTGTTTTTAATCCCCGCGTGTGTGTTCATGAAGTTCTTCGTCATGAACGAGGAAAGATCGGACTGGGACATTCCCAGATATTCAGCAAACTTAGGAAGATGATCGAAGAATTGTTCGGTCTTTTGGATATTGTTTACGATATAAGAACGTAATTTCTGTTTGAGAGCTTCCTGATCGGTGGGAGAAATTTTTTTACCGCTGATCAAGCCGTTGAACAATTGAATATGGGTATGAAAATAACTGAGAAATTCTCCGTAAGCGGTGAGTTCGAACTCGCCGTGGGAATTCTGTTCTATGATTTTCTTATCGTTTCCGGACATACGATCGATCGCGGCTTTAGGTCCGCGGAAACGAACACGAATTTTGCGATCCGGTTCGTTTGATTGGTCAGTTTTCGCCTCGTTTTCAGGAATTCAAGAATTTTCGAACAATCAAAGGACCGGATAAAGACTTAGATTCTTTCCTTAATCAGACTCTCGCCCGATTTCAAAGAAAGAATCCGATAACGCAAAAAGGTATTGCAGGTCGCCTCTTCCGTATAACGAACCAGATCGTAGTCGGGTCTTGGAGAACGAAAAAAGTTAGAATGCAAAAGCCGTTCCGAAACTTCTTTCTGAATATGCGCCCTCGCCTCTGTCCTGCGAAAGTATTCGGAAGGAATGATGACGTCGTTCTTATAAGACAGAATATTGCCCCTGTAAATGGCGACCGTAACCCGAATCTTGTAGGTCTCGGCGGGTTTTAAAGAAGGAAAATCCATAATCAATTTATTTCCAAAGATGTGTTTGTACTATCGGAGCCGAGGGACCCGGAATCAAATCCTCCGAGACGAAAAATACGCGCGGAATCGCGGGAAAAACGAGAATGACGGGGCGATAAATCCCCGCAAAACTGTCTTAAGAAATGAGGGAACCCGGTTTTTGACCGGAATTCTGGAACGAAATGAATTTTAGATACAATCACACGCCGTTCGGTTATAAAAGAAGAAAAACCAGAGAAGTCAAAGTCGGGGACGTAAAAGTGGGAGGCGACAATCCGATCGTCATCCAGTCCATGATCAACAGCGATACGACCGACACACAAGGATCGGTAAAACAAATTCTCGAACTGGAACGCGCCGGTTGTGAAATCGTAAGACTTACCGTTCCCTCTCAAGCGGACGCGGACAATCTTCCTTCGATTCGACAAGAACTCAAAAAAGCGGGAAGTAAGGTTCCGCTTGTCGCGGACATTCATTTTACTCCGAGCGTCGCGATGAAAGCGGTCGAGTATGTGGAAAAGGTAAGAATCAATCCGGGCAACTTTGCGGATAAGAAAAAATTCGCGGTGCGCGATTATACGGACTCGGAATACGACGACGAACTGGGAAGAATTTCGGAAGTATTCTCCCCTCTCGTTCTGCGCTGTAAGGAACTTGGAGTTGCGATGAGAATCGGAACCAATCACGGTTCCCTTTCCGACAGAATCATGAACCGTTACGGAGACACACCTCAGGGAATGGTGGAATCCGCAATCGAGTTTATCGCCATCGCGGAAAGTTTAGGATATTATGATATTATTGTAAGCATGAAAGCCTCGAATCCTCAGGTTATGGTTCAGGCGTATCGGATGCTCGCCGCGAGATTCGGAGAACTCAAGATGGATTATCCGCTTCACTTGGGAGTTACCGAAGCGGGAGACGGAAAAGACGGAAGAATCAAATCCGCGATCGGAATCGGTTCCTTGTTGGAGGACGGACTCGGTAATACGATCCGAGTTTCTCTCACCGAAGATCCCGTGTTGGAAGTTCCCGTTGCGAAACTTCTCGCGGACAAGTTCAACTCGAGAAGACCGGACTTAGAAAAAGCGAAAGGATATTCCGAATTTAGAAACCCGTTTTCGTATGAAAGATTTTACAGTAGCGAAATCAAAATTGGAAACTTCGAAGCGGGAGACAGTCATCCGGTTCGAGTCGAAACGATTCTTCCGTTTGAAAACACAAACTCGTTTCTTGCGAACGTAGCAAAACTCTATCAATACGGAAAAGCCCTGTCGATCGAACCGGAAAGTATTCTGGTCGATTCTCCCCAACCAGATCAACTCGAGGAAATTTCCGAAGCCGCGAACGCGTTGTCCATTCCGGTCGGACTTTTTCTCGCGAAGAACATTTCTCTCAACGAAAAACTTCAGAAAGAATTGAAACGATTTCCGAAAGTTGTATTCGATCCGTTTTTACAATTCCAAGACGGCGAAAAGATGTTGGCCTATCTGAAGGAAAGACAAAACGCGGGGTTGTACAGCGAAATTCATACGAGCGGAGACAAGATAGAATCCCTTAAGGGTCTGCCGGAAACGTTAGCCGAAAGTGGAATCAAAAACGTTCTATTCTCCATCGATACGAGGGAAATACTTTACGATTATAGAAAACTCGCAACCATTCTGAGCCGTTACGAATTCCCGATTCTTCTTCACGGATCTTTTCAAAATCAGGAAGAGGCCTTGTATGATTCTGCGATCGGAATCGGCGGACTTCTGATCGACGGGATCGGGGACTTGATCCGAATTCAAACTCCGTCGCTCGAAGATATCGAGGAAACGTTTCAACTTTCTTACGATCTTTTGCAAGGCACAAGACTTCGTTTAACGAAGACGGAATATATTTCCTGTCCTTCCTGCGGACGAACCCTTTTCGATCTTCAGGAAACCACAGCGAGAATCAAATCCAGAACGGGACATCTCAAAGGGGTTAAGATCGCCGTGATGGGTTGTATCGTAAACGGACCGGGGGAAATGGCGGACGCGGATTTCGGTTACGTCGGCGCGGGTCCTGGAAAGGTGCATCTCTACCGAGGAAAGGAAATCGTGATGAAAAACGTACCGAGCGAAATCGCGGACGAAAAACTCGTGGAACTCATCAAAGAGAACGGACTCTGGCAAGAATCGAACGCTTAAGCACGAATGACGTTCCCGAGGAATTGTATTTCATTCCCGGGAATAAATTTCGCTTTTCTCCCGTCTCATAGTCCAACCTATCAAATCCACCGAGGCCCATTCCGTTCTTTAATCCACTTCCGATATTTTTATAGAGTAGAGACCTAAGTATAAATAGTTATTTTACTGGATTCTGGAACCCCGGAATCCGATCATTTTAAGAGAATCCGCAAAATAGTGTTGTTTTGTGGATTATTCAGAATGACATAGACTCTTTTATCGGATACAAGCCGAACGGAAACGTTATGAATTCATTTCTCAATTTGTACAACTGGAATATCCGCCAAAAACTGATGGTGATCATTTCGTTCATCATTCTCGTTTCTCTGGGAGTGATCATCGCTCTCGCCACGTACTTTTTCAAATCGGACAACGAGGTAAGAATCAAGGAAAACAACTTGAAACTGACCGACGTGATCAGTCAGAAAGTGCGTTCGGATATCGCATCCTTAACAAAACGTTCTTTGCTTCTCGCAAGATCCGTAGCCGGCACGGAAGAATCGAACGATATCCTCCAAAACGAAGAGGATATTTTTTATCTGAAGATTTTCAGAAAAGAAGGACCCGACTACGTCGGAGTAAAACGGATCGCGAGCGACTCCACTCTCAAAGATTTCAAAACCAACGCGGAAGACGCGGACAAAATCGTTCGTAAATATTTAAACGGACAAAAAAAAGCTCAGATCGGAAAACCATTGGTCTTCAACGTTTCACCCGATTTTCAAAGACCGGTTCTTTATCTTTCCGTCGTGATCGGAGACGGGGTGAACTCCGCGGTTGTGGTTTCTCTCGTGAGAATGGATTCTATATTAGATTCTTTTAAAACGTCCGGGATCACTCAATTTTTTCTCGTGGGCCAGGACGGAAAACTGATCGCACATTCGGATCCGAAATTGATTCTCCAGCCGACAAACCTATCGGACGATCCGATCGTTAAAAATTTATTGGAAAGTTCCATCAGCAACGGACAAACCCGTTACAAGGGAAAGGACAATCAATTCTATCTCGGTTCTTTTAGAAGAATCGGATACGCCGGACTCGGAGTGATCTCGAGCACGTCCGAAAAGAAAGCCTTCGAAGAAGTTTATAACATTCAAAAAAGAAACATCTATCTGATGTTCGTCGTGGTGAACGTTTCCATTCTATTCGTATTCTTTTATTCGAGAAGATTGACCAGACCGATTCTCAAACTCGTGGACGCATCGAAAGAAATCGAACAGGGAAATTTTCAACTCACCCTCGAACCCGAGTCCGGAGACGAAATCGGAAAACTCACCGCGTCTTTCGTGGAAATGGGTAAAGGACTTTCGGATCGAGACAAGATGAAGGACGCATTCGGAAAGTTCGTAAACAAGGACATCGCCGAAATGGTTCTCAAGGGAGAGGTCAAACTCGGAGGAGACAAAAGAGAATGTGTGATTCTCTTTTCGGACATCCGTAACTTCACCTCCATCTCCGAAAAGATCGAACCGGAACTAGTTGTAGAATTCTTAAATCAATACTTTACCGCGATGGTCAAGTGTATCAACGCAAACGGCGGAAGCGTCAACAAATACATCGGAGACGCGATCATGGCGGTTTGGGGAGAATTGGGACATACCGATTTCGACACCGAAAAAGCGATCAACGCCGCGCTCGATATGCGAAAGAGCCTTCTTCAATTCAACAAAGGAAGAGGAACCGATAAAAAACCGAAAATTTTTATCGGAATCGGGATCAATACCGGACAAGTCATCGCGGGCCAAATCGGTTCCGAAGACAGATTGGAATACACGGTCATCGGAGATACCGTGAACCTCGCTTCCAGAGTGGAATCTTTGACAAAAGTATTCGGAGCGGATATTCTCATTACCGGAAACTCTTACGAAAAAGTAAAAGGTATCTTCAATTTGGAAAAACTAAAACCCATCAAGGTAAAGGGAAAACAATCCCTGCAAACCATCTACGCGGTTTTAGGCCATACAAAGGATAAGAATTGTCCAAAAAATCTGAAGGAACTTCGAAAACAAATCGGAATGGAATTCAAACCGGGCGGGTCTAAATAACGGATATGAAAGATCGATTTCTTTCAGGCGACCGACCTATCCTGTTTATACTCGTATTCAACGTGGTGTTGTTTACGGCGGTATTCATATACGATTATACTCAGTACGGATATCAGGGTTCGCAAAAAGTAATCGGAACCATTCTTCATAAATCCAATACGATCCAAAGAAAATACGATTCGGAAGTCGTCTGGAAAGAAGTCGAGGTCGGAAACTCGATTCAAAACCGGGACACGATTTTAACCGCCGAAGGTTCTCAAGTAAAACTCAGACTTTTGGACGGAACCGAGATCATGATCGCCGAGAACTCCATGGTCTTTATCGATTACTTGGACAACCGCGCCAATCTTGAAATTTCTGTAGGCGGCTTGCAGGTAACGAGAAGGCCGACTGACAAGGAGAATCCTTCCTCGCTCGGAATCCGTTCCGGCGACGGGGTTTTAAAACTTGTGGAAGGAATCGTAAACGTAGAAAAAAAGAAGAATCAAAAAACTCTGGAATACGCGGTTCTTTCCGGAACGATCAAAGCGGATCCGAGCAATCCGTTTCCTATGTTGCCTCGCAAATCTTTGGACGGTTTTGAAAAATTATTTCCGGTTGCGGCGAGCATTCAAACTACAGAATCGTTGCAAGCGGCGGCTAATAATTCCACCGGATCCACTAACAACGGTTCTACTACGGATAGTTCTACAACCTCCGGTTCGAATTCGAACAATACAAGTTCTTCCAACACATCTTCGACTGCGGGTTCCGATCCGAATTCTTCCGCAAACGATTCGAACTATGGAAAGTACGACAACGGAAATCCGAATTACAGATCTACGACCGGTTCCAATACAAACAACACCACGAGTTCGAACTCGGGCACTACTCCAAACGAGAAAAACGGAAATACGGGACTCAATACCAAGTCCGGTTTAAAACTGGATCGTGTGGACGCTCAGTCCGGAAAAGATTCAAAGACTTCGGGAACTTCCAAAACCGGTTATGATCCCGGCGATTACCTGAAAAAACAGAAATACGAACAGGGTAAAATTCAGGAAAAATCCGATTCCACTTCGAATCAAAATAGAACCGAATTCAAACCGAACGAATCCGAAAAAAAAGAAACCAAAACGGGCAACACTTCTTCTCAAGACTTAAAAAAGGACAAACCTGCCAGATCCTGGACGCCTGAAGAATTGATCAGACAAGAAAAGGAAAAACGCAGAAGAGAAAGAGAAGATAAGGAACAACGAGACTTCTTAAGAATGTAAGAAGCGACTTAAGCCGGAACTACATCGGCCGGCGTGAGCGATTCGATGTTATGAGTGAAACCTTCTTTGTCGTGAAAGAGAACGACCAACTTTTCGTCCTCGAAAGAAATCACTTCGACGATCGTATTGGTGTGAACAAAAATTCCGTTGTGAAGAAACGTTCTTTTAATGATCTTTAACTTATCTCCCGCTTTCATTCGGCCTCTTTGTTAAGATAAAGATCTTTTCCTTCTTTTTTCATCACGCTAAACAGATGGATTTGTTTTTGATCCAGCCTTGTTCCGATATCGTAGATCGCGTCCGTAAAATCCGCGCCTTCGATATTAGCGCCGGCAAGTTTTGCCCAACGAAGATCGGCTCCTCTAAAATTGGAGTTTCTCAGATCCGCGTTGTTTAAGAAGGAACCTCTGAGTTTAGCGCCCGAAAAGTTCGCGCCCACAAAGGAAGAATTCTGGAGGAACGCGTGCCCGAGATTGGCCCCGGAGAAATCAACCCCGTCAAAATTCTGTTTTTCTAATATGATGCTGGAAAGGTCCTCGTCTTTGAGGGAACCTTTTTCTTTGAGAATCTCCAGTGCCTTGCCCGCGGTGATTCTTTTTTCTTTGGGAACCCCTTCTCCGCTTTCGTAATCGCGGACTGCTTGTAAAAGCGCGGCCACTGCCGACTCGGGATAATTCTTACGTCTTTCGGGAAACTCGAACATCTTTTCGAGATCGGCGGGAGTTACTACTTTGAGTTCGTCGATGGTTTTGCCTTTTGCAAATTCGGTAGCCATCGCGAGTGCGACGATTCCGAATCCACAACCGGTTGTTGTGTAACTTGCGTCCGTGACGTGATCGCTGGAATCGATTTTGAGATAAATGCGGTAGCCGTCTCCACAACCTACGTTTCTATAATTAGAAACGACGGTCGCATCCTCCATCTCTCGATAGTTGATTCGATCGTCGTTGATCTGCTTATACCGTGCGAAGTCCATTACACTCATGAAATTTTCCCTGCCCGGTTTTTAGACGGCATAAAGAAGAATTGGAGAGAGAAAACTCTCACTGCATCTTGTATTTTTTCTTGAACTTGTCAACTCGACCGGTCGTATCCACAAGTTTGGATTTTCCGGTAAAGAATGGGTGGCAAGCCGCGCAAATTTCTATGTTGATGTCTCCGATAGAAGTTCTCGTATCGTATACGGTTCCACAGGATGCACAGCTGATTTTTGCTACTCTATAGTTTGGATGAATTCCGGTTTTCATAAATTCCCTTTGTAAGCGCTTATTGGGTATTCATACTGGCCAAAAAGGCGTCGTTTGTCTTGGAAAGACGCATTTTTTCCAGTAATAATTCCATGCTTTCCGTGATGCTCATAGGAGAAAGTACTTTTCGAAGGACAAACACTTTCTGAAGAACGTCTCGAGTGATTAAAAGTTCTTCCTTACGAGTTCCGGACTTATTGATGTCGATGGCCGGGAAAATCCGTTTGTCGGAAAGTTTCCGATCCAGGTGGATTTCCATGTTACCGGTTCCTTTGAATTCCTCGAAAATCACCTCGTCCATTTTGGAACCGGTGTCGATCAAAGCGGTTGCGATGATGGTCAAAGAACCACCCTCTTCGATATTTCTGGCCGCTCCAAAGAAACGTTTCGGTTTGTGAAGCGCGTTCGAATCCACCCCACCGGAAAGAATTTTACCGGAAGTAGGAATCACCTGGTTATAAGCACGAGCCAAACGAGTGATCGAATCCAAAAGAATAACGACGTCTTTTCCGTGTTCCACGAGACGTTTCGCTTTTTCGATCACCATCTCTGCGACTTGAACGTGTCTTTGAGCCGGTTCATCGAACGTAGAAGAAACCACTTCACCGCGAACGTGGCGTGCCATATCGGTAACTTCTTCCGGACGTTCGTCGATCAGAAGGACGATCAAAGTACATTCGGGATGATTGGAAGTGATCGCGTTTGCGATGTTCTGCATGAGAATCGTTTTACCGGTTCTCGGAGGAGCAACGATGAGCGCTCTTTGTCCTTTTCCGATCGGACACATAAGATCCAAAATTCTCGTGTCGAGCATGGATGGATCGTATTCCATCTTGAGTCTTTCATTCGGATAAAGAGGAGTTAAGTTATCGAAAAGAGCGCGTTTGCCCGCAACATCCGGAGTATAACCGTTTACGGTTTCCACACGAAGCATCGCAAAGAATCTTTCGGATTCTTTCGGAGGACGGATTTGACCTTCCACCGTATCCCCGGTTCTTAAACCGAAGAGTTTGATTTGAGAAGGAGAAACGTAAATATCATCCGGACCCGGAACGTAGTTATAGTCCGGAGATCTTAAAAAGCCGTAACCATCCGGAAGTTTTTCCATGACGCCGGCCGCGTGAACCTGACCGTCTCTTTCGGCTTGGGCCTGAAGAATGGCGAAGATTAAGTTTTGTTTTTTTAAACCGCCGGTGTTTTCAACACCGAGACCTTTTGCGACTTCGATCAGATCGGCGATCGCTTTTTTCTTAAGTTCTACGAGATCGATGGGAGCCGGAGTGGGACCATCGTAACCGCCCCTCTTGCGTTTGCGGGCTCTTTGATCTCCGCCTTCGGAGGAATCAAAGTCCTGTGATTCCTGACCGGAACCTTCTTCTTCGATGGAAGAATCGGTCGTTTCGGAATCGTTTTGGTTGTGGTTATTATTTTGGTGGTGGTGTCTGTTCTTATTGTCTCGTCTTGCTGTTGCCATATTAGGAGCTACTTGAGTTTTAAAAAAGGGGAAGGATTCGCCTTTTTGAGATTTTATTTTAGAAAATACAGGTTGGAGAAGAGATCTTGTTAAAGATCGGCTCTACTCATGAGATAACTGATTTAAAGGAAGGCTGTCAACGAAATTATTCAGCGAGGTTTTCTTTTTTTTGCGGAAGCCTTTGAAACGTTCGATTTTGAGGAAACATTCTTCTTTTGAGAAGAATTGGATTTTGACGGATTCTTCCCTTGTTTTTTGGACGAGGAAGAAGGTTTCGAAACGTTAGAGGTCTTGGATGTTTCCGAAGCGGACTTTGTCGGTGGTTCATTCTTCTCGTCGGAAGAAACGAAAGAACCCGCCTTTTTACGGGGAATCGGATTCTCCCTGGAAAGAGAATAACGACTTTGTAGTTCCAGAAACTTGATTCTATTTTGAAGAGTGGTTCGAGGAACGCCTAACTCGAGTGCGGTATGCGATATATTGTCCTGATTTCGCTTTAACGAATGAAAGATAAACGAACTTTCCACTTCTTTGAGCATGGTTTCCAGAGGAAGTTTTTGAAAGAACGCATCGCTCACCGACGGAAATTCCAAACCGCTTTCATCCTGACGGCCCAAAACGGAACGAGGAGAAACGAAATGATAAAGATAACCGACGATCTTCGGACCTTGTTTGAGAACGATGATTCTTACGTTGCATTCGAGATCGGTTACGTATGTCTGCAAGGAAAAGGGAGAATTTCCGTCCAACCGAAGTTCGTTCGATTTTAGATAATCGGCCAGAAGATTCTTACTCATTTCCTTGAGCAATCGTTCCGCTTGTAGAATCGAATCCCTAAAATACTTTTTGGGAAGAATCTCCTGCTCGAAGGTTTCGTTGTAAAAGATCGAACTTCCTTCCAAGTCGGTAGCGAGAAGTCCGTCGGGAAAGTTTTGTAAGATGAGTTCCATGAACCAAAAGCGGGAACTCTGCTCCTGTTCTTGTTTTTTTTCCTCGGTGACGGGCGATTCGGTCGGGCGGTTCGCGGATACAAGTTTGCCAAGCCCGGCCATTACTTGGACCTTATCCCATTCTTCCTTTTTTTCGCCGGTTTTGGAAAGAACGGGAATCGACTTTTGTCGTTGAAAGTATTGGAAAAATGATTCGGGGATTTCCGTTTCTAAAAAAGATTCGGGAAGTTCGGAATATTCTCGTTCCGATGAACTTAGATCGGCCATTTCCATCTGAATCTGCTTACGGGATAATAAACCTACAAGATCTCCCGACTCGTTCACAACCGGCAAATGTGTGGCGGGGGTGATGAGAAAGTATCTGTAGATTGCTTCTATTTTCATGTAGAAAAGTTTTTTTCCAACTGCCGAATTTGCGTCAGAATACTCTTATTTTCCGGTCTGTCAGAAAATTCCTCTCTTTTTTGAAGCGGGAAACCCGGTTCCACGAAAAAGATTTCCGGAGAATGTGGTAGTTCCCACACCTTACGACTCAAACGGAACCCAAAGTGGACAAAGACCCGAAACGACCCGAGAATCGTTTCCAAGTAAATTATCGAATTGTAAAACGATTACGAATCTATTATAGCAAAGCGGTCACTTTCTATTGAATTCAAATTCAATAGAAATAAAAATGAAAAAGTGAAAAGACTTTTGAATCGTTCTTTGTTATCCTACCGAACACTTCCGACAAAGACGGTCTCTTATGATTTTTAAACCGACGGACTTCAATCAAGAAACTACATCGAAATACTACTCTCATTATTTCGAAAAATTACAAAACTTTGATTTCGAAGGAGCCATGCACCTTCTCGACTTCATTTTTAAAAACGAACCCAATCAGTATAAAAAAGGAAGTCCTACGGATTTTCTTCACGACGAAGACGGCGAAAAACAACAAACCCTATATTCTCATTTTCAAGAAATGATAAACTCGTTTCATTTCTCGGAGCCTTTGGAAAGTCGTATAGAACGAATTCTTGAAAATCTGGAAGACAGCATCAACGAAGAAAGCCTGCGCTCTCACAAGTTCAGACCGTTCAACGGATTTCATTTTAAGATGAGCGACTACGAATTCTGTACCGCGGTTATGGATTCGGTTCATTTCGATTTGGAAACTCGCGAAATCTCCGGAATTTTCGGGCTCAATCACGAACTCATCTGGGATGCGGATTCTTATCCGAAAGGAGAAAGTTCCGAGTCCTACGATTTTATATACGATCTCGGCGATAGAAAATACAACGTTAGTTACCTCGGAGAAAAACTCAAAGGAAAGGATCTTCACGTTCATATTAAACTTCTTTTATTCGAAAAGACGATTCGAAAGATCTTCGAAACCCTTTTGTCAAACGAACGTTTCGCAAAAATCCCGAAGGCGTTTCCGTTTTACATCTTGATCGATTCGAGCGAATGTTACGATTACAAAAAACCTTTTTTATTGGAAGTGATTCCCAGGTTGGAATTGGATTCCTTAAAAGAAAATCCGTACTTTACAATTTTTGAATCTTCTTCCCAAACAAGCGAGTCGGTTCCGCAAAGCGAAGAATTTCTTTTCAGCCTTTCCTTTTTGGAAAAACCGGATCAAAAAGAATACCAAACTCTTTTAAGACTCGTGGATTCTCATCCGGAGTGGAAAGCCTTGCTTTTGCAAGGTGGAAAACGATCCCTTCAAAGAACGGACACGGTCATCGGAAAGGCCGATTGGCAAAGAGGATATGCAAGGGAAGAAATCACCGCCTCCGATATGGCTTCTACCGATGTTTCGGATCTGGCACTGGGCGATCTGGACTTAGGCGCGTTTTGGAAAAAGATTCAGCTTTTTCCGTCCTCATATTTTTCCGGATTTTTCTGGGATCTTGCGTCTTTGAACTCGGATCCGCATCTACAAACCGCGATCGATTTTCAAAAGGAGATTTTTTTCAATTCTCCCCAACCTCTCGAAGATTCGTATAAGGAGGCCCTCCCCTATATTCAAGAATTTTCATATACACTTTCCGATTCGTATTTGGGAATTCCCGAAAATCGAAAAGACGAACTGAGAGGTTCCTTCGAAGAAGCCTTAAATCGTCTGCAGGAACTTTCGCATCCCGGATTCAAATTAAGGGCGATGGAAATTCGAACCCGTTTGGAATCCGGAGATTGGGATTCTAAAATCAACCCAATTCTAAAAAACGCCACGAAAGAATATCTACAACAGATGATCGAATTGATTCGTTGTCTTCCGGAGGAATTTCCTTGGTTCGGCGATCCCTGGGATTTTATATTCGAAAATCGATTGATGGAACTCGGACATCAGGCGATCGTCACGGCTCCGGCTTTGACGGAAGTTTTGGAACGATACAACAAAGATCATTTTAACGAAGACGTTACGCGAAACCTCGCTCCCATTTTTTACGAAATCGGATGCGAGGACATCCATCCTTTGATCCATAAACTCCACGAAAGAAACGAATTTTATATGGAGGACTTCTATCATAAATGGGCCAAACAAGCGCCGGCCGATCGATGGAAACGTTTCGAGGAAACGATACGAACCTCTCCGGATTCTCTCGGCTCCGCTCAAACATGGGAGAATCTTTTATATCCGAGCGATCCCGGCTTTTCCTTATATTACGAAAACATCGAAAAAGAATCCGATCGAAAACGTATCTTCTATCTTTTACTCAAGGCCCTCAAAAACGAACCCGGAGAAACTCTTAGAAAATTCGCATTCTTCTATTATGAAAAACTAAAGAACTCCGCCGGAAAAAATCGGGCAACGTTCTTTCAAACCGTTTCGGAAATCACCGAACTTTTAAATTTGTTAAGCGAAACGGGAGAATTGAACGAGGAGCAAAAATTCACACTGCGATGCGGGATCGCGGCAAAACCGATCGAAACCTATTTAAGGGACGATCAAAACACTCTCGAATTGCTGGATAGAACCATCACGACACTTTCGGGAAACCCTCTATTATTCTTTTTGAAAGTTTCTTGGATCGAAAAAACCAAGGGACTACAGGCGGCGATTCAAGAGTTAAAATCGGTTCTCCGCTCTCTTTGGAAGGACGATTTCGTATTAAAAAAAGCGTTCTTCTTGTATCTTCTCTCCGATTTTCAGAATTGGGAATCGATCGAGAACGGAAAATTTTACGGCTTTTACAAGAAGGTCAAAAAAGTTTTCGAACATAAATTTTACACGGACGGAAAATTCGACGGAAGACTGAACTCATTCGAATCGGATCCGTTCTCGTCCGTATTAGAAGATGAATATTCAAAAATTGAAATAGAGTCCCAGAAGCTCTGGATACGATCCCAAATCGAAGAATACGAAGCGATCGCAAAAATCGATTCTCTTTCCGAAAATGAATTAGTCGCCGTTTTAAAACCCGGAAACTTTTCCCTCAATCTTTCGATCGCAGGCAAATTACTCAAAAATTCGGCGAATTTTTCCGAGGAACTTCTTCAATCGTTGGACTGGGAATCGGAAAAGGAAAACGTATTCGCTTTTTCTAAACTGTTTTTTCAAGACCCCGCTTTTAAGGAAAAACTTTTCGGGAACCGCACGTTTCAGGATCATCTCGGTTATTTCATCAAACATTATAGGGACATCTCATCGAAGGACCTGGCAAAAACTCTTTTTGCGAAGTTCAAAGATCTACAAAATTCTTCCGTGATTTTAAAAACCGCAAAAGCACTCGAACCCGATGCGGTTCTTCATTGTTTCTTTTCGATTCATTGGGCGTTTCAAAAGGAGAATCGTCTTCCCGAACTCGAGTCCATTCTGGATGGAATCCTGAAAAAGGCGGACGTTCGAAAACCCGAATACGTTTTGATCGCAACGAACCTGGGCGTGATACACATTCAAAACGGAAATCTAAATCGCGGAAAGGAACTCTTCGAAAAATTATTTTCTATGGATTGGAGTCGTTTCGATTATCAAAAAGATCACGCGGATGATTTTGCGGATAAGATTTTAGGCGGCTCCTTGGATGAACAGTATGCTACGATCTTCAAAAAATACTACGCGCTCGCAAAGTTCAACGCCGCGTGTTTGTATTCAAAACTCGAAGATCCGGAACAAAGCGTTCTTCATCTCAAGGACGCCGTAAGTTTGGAACCGAGTCATTACAACAAAGCAAAAATCGCCGCCGAAGCCGATTTTGACCCGTTAAAAAACAACGAAGTCTATCAGAATTTTATAAACTCTTTAAACTGAGATTTTCATGAAAAACAATCATCTAACACTCTTAAGCCGACTCAAACTCCCGAGCGCCAATCGATTCATAGTCCATAAAGATCACGCATTTGTCTGCCAACTCTACGGGAGCGCAAAAGAACTTCACGTGATCGATCTGAGGAATCCGGAAAAACCCGAATTAGTCCGTTCCATTCCGTTTCAAAACGCGATCGGAAGTCTTGCGATTCAAAATAACACGTTGTATGCAACCGAAAGCCAAAGAGCGCTTCACACATTCGATCTCGAGAACGTCTCCGATCCGAAACCGATAGATTCCTACATTCTATTAGGTTACGATATGTACGATGCGACGATCGTAAACGGGAAAGCGATTCTCGCTATGAACTGGGACGGAGTCGGAATCGTGGATCTGAATCATCCGAACGAAATCCAACCTCGCGAAAAACAAAAAATAGAAAAGGGTTTCGTGGAGCGTTTAGTATCGTTTAAGGATCATTTCATTCTTACCAACGGGCTCAGCGCCGATAAGTTTTTATATGAGATTTCTCTAATCAATGACAAGGTTCAAATTATTTCCAAAATCGAATTCCCCAACTTCAGTCCTTCCAAAAAAGTTTTTTCGATTTCCTCGGGAGCGGTTGTTTACGGGGAAATCAAAAAGGGCAAAAAAGAATATTCTTCGATTCTAATCTTGGATGAGAATCTAAAACAGATCGGAGATCCGATTCGAATGGAAAGAAGTCCTAACGTTTGTTTTTCTCTTTCAAACGGAAACGTTCTTTTCGGTTTCGATTATTCTTATGCGATTTTTGATCGCTCCGAACATAAGATTACACCCTTATTTCAACAGTTCGAAACTGGCGACAAAAAAGAATACTTCGAAGTTGCGAGCAATCCGAAACAAGTCGATCCTGAATACGATCACGATCGATACGAGGATGAAAGTGATGACGAGGATGAAGACGAAGATTCCGAGATTGTAGAACGCGACCCGAGAATGGACCATTCTTATTGTATGGATTCCTTACAATGCGCTTACAAGAGCGGAAATTATTTATTTGCCACTCATGGAGAAAGTTTTGTCTCCTTTCGGATTTCGGAGAATTCTCCGTTTCAAAACATTCTCTGAAAATCGATCGATTTCCCGGAGATTTTTTCCACTGAGATCCGGGAAATCTTAAATCGAGAACCGCTTCCCTTCGCCAATCCGCTATTCTTTCCCACTTTTCCAAAGTGGTCATTTTAACCTATTTTCTGAATCCTTTTTAGAAAAAAGCGAGTAAAAACTCACAGTCAATTTGTTGCACCTTCAGAATAATTATTTTTATAAATAGATGATCAGTTTTTATAAATTCGCAACTCTCCGAATCCTTTTCAGTTCTTGTCTGCTCTTCTTGATCGCCTGCGTGCCCAAACCAAACGGCATGTCGATCATAGACACCGCACTTTTTTCAAATTACTTTTTTGCCAATTCTTCATCGGTTTTAAAACTTCGGGTTCAGGGACTTGCAAGCGGAGCTTCTTTTACGATTTCCAATCAGGATTCCGAAAATCTTACGATCGATGGGAACGGGGATTTTGAATTTCCAAAAAAGAAATCTAAGTTTTCCGGTTATACGGTTTCGATCGTTTTACAACCGGTCTCCACTCCGAATCAAACCTGCGTCATTACGAATCCTACGGGAACGGTCGGACTCGGTTCGAATCTCGTGGAAATCAATTGTGGAACCAGTTTTTTCAACGTTAGTCTCAATGTGTTCGGAATCGCGGCCTCCGCGACCGGAAACCTTTCGCTTCGGAGTGGAAACGTAGACACATTGAATATCACCGTGGACGGAAATTATTCTTTTGCGGGTAAAGTACCCGATACGGGAACGTATGCGGTTTCGATTCTTTCGAGCCCGACTCAACACAACTGCGTGATCGAAACCGCTCCTCCCGCGACGGGAACGATCAATAACGCGCCGGTCACGTTGAACGTAAACTGTTTGAGTCTGATGAGCTCGAATCCTATCAA
This sequence comes from Leptospira barantonii, assembly GCF_002811925.1. Classification (NCBI taxonomy): domain Bacteria; kingdom Pseudomonadati; phylum Spirochaetota; class Leptospiria; order Leptospirales; family Leptospiraceae; genus Leptospira; species Leptospira barantonii. Next base: position 252,381 of record NZ_NPDS01000002.1, on the reverse strand, counting down.
CCAAACCGTTGTGAACGACGGGGCTTCCATTCAGTTTACGTTTTCAAAACCGGTTACTCCTTCGAGTTGCAATTTTACCGCACCTACTCCGACCCCTTCTTCGGGACCGTGTTCTTCCAATCTAGCGTTATCCGCTCTTGCACTCAACGCGCCGAATTATTCGGGCAATACGGTCACGATTTATCCGAACACTACTTGGCCCGGAGGACTCGATCAGTGTGTTCAACTTTCGGGATGTACCGAGTCGGGAACCAATCGTCCGTTTCAGATAACGTCTCCGGCTCGTTTTGGAATTGCGGCCACGAACCAGATCAAATACGTTCGGCCAGGAGGCGCGGGCGCGGGAAGTTGTAGTACGATCGCCACCGCTTGTGGTGAAATTCAATACGCGATCGGTCAATGTACGACTGCGACTCCTTGTTTTGTTCTCGTTTCACAAGGGACGTATTCCATGATCTCTATGAGTCAGAGAATTCTTTTGAAAGATAAACTCCAACTCTTGGGAGGTTTTAGAAACGACTTCCTAGCGAGAGATATCGCGGCATTTCCGTCGATCATCCGCGACGACGTGGGATTTGGCGGTTGCGGCTCGTCCGATTTCGGCACCTGCACGCCGATCGCAGGCGGCACGTTCACGATGAATTCAAATATTCTAATCCAAGGTTTTACGGTCATAACGAATTCGAACAATCCTTGGTCGACTGGGCTTTGGTTGAGCAACTTGAACACGGGAGCGTTCTCTCTGATTCTGAGCGACAATACGTTGTTAGGTTCCACGGACACGACTTCCGCTTATAGTCTTTTCATCGTTCGTTCGGCGATCTACGCATCCAACGTAGGTCCGAACTTCGTAGTAACGGGGAACTACATTCTCGGGGGAAGCGGAAGTTCCTTATCAGCCGGTATGAGAATCTTAGAAGGAACCCAAGGTGTGATCTCGAACAACTATATCAGCGGCGGTTCTCACCTGAACGTCAACGACGGTTTGGATTTTTCTCTCGGGATCATGATCAACAACAGCATAGAGAACACGACCCAATCACTGCGTTTGGTGAATAATATATTCAATTCTTATCATATTACTTCGACAACTCCGGTCACTGCGGCTTCGTCGTCTGCGGTTCAGGCATTGTCGATCAATTCTCCCAACTTCATCTTTATCAACAATACGATTTACGGGGGAAGCGGAACGAATCGGTCTTATGGAATCCATCATCAATCCACTTCGAGTCCTCTCAATTTAAACGTAATCAACAATCAGGTCATCACGAATCCCGGTGCGACCACGAGTAAATGTATGAATTACGACGTGAACTCCATAAGCGCCGCGTCGAACATTGCGGGAAATAATCTGATCGGTTGCGGAACTCAGGTAGATGCGAACGGAACTCCGTTTAAACTTTGTGGCGCGGAGCCGAACGCATTGCTCAATTCCTTTAACTGCATCACTCCTTTGACGAACGCGACTCAAAAGAATTTCTCGCACAATCCGATCTTTGACAACTCGACGAGTGCGACCGATGTTTTTAAACCGAGCGCGTCTTCTCGTTGTAATTCCGTTTACGGCGGAATCGATCCGGGCTACGCGCCTCCGATCCGACAACTCTATCAGATGGATCTTTTCGGAAACGCGAGAACGAACAATACGACGCCTACAAGTCCGGTGCCACTTGGGTCCTTCGGTTATTCGATCGGTGCGATCGAATTCAACGGAAACTGTGCGCCGTAAACGTATACTTTAGGAAATCTGCATCTCGTTGTAGATTCCCCGTTCGATCGTCATCCCGAGTCGCTGAATCATCGCATTGATATCGAAACCTTGTTGTTTATATTCAAGAGCGACTGCGCTTTTCGCGTTCTGAAATTTTTCTTCGGTTTCCCAAACGGCCACGGTCACAACTTTGAATCTTCCTTCTTCGGTCTTAGCTTCATATACGGAATCTTTAACGAATCCCGAAAGAGTATGAATGAAGTTTCGGTTGATATTCAGCCTTTCTAAGAATTCTTCCCTGGCTTCTTGTGGAACGGTAAATTGATCGATGAGAATTGTGTGCATTTGAATCTCCAATTTTCAAGAAGTGTAACCCGAGCGTTCTTGAAAAAATTGTAAAAATTCATTTTCTTACCATTGTCTGGGAGTTTTAAAATATTCCTTTGGATTTAGTCCGGTAAACGTTTTGAAGTCTTTTGTAAAATGTGACTGATCGAAATATCCGAACGTCTGCGCTTGTTCCGTAAAACTTTTCGCGGGAGAATAGTCCTGAATGAAACGTTTCATTCTCACGATCGTCGAAAAACGTTTCGGGGAAGCGCCCACGATGCGCCGAAATTTTTTCTCAAAAAGATCCGTGCTCATCGGCAACCCGGCGATCAAATCCCTGATTCTGAGTTCTCCCGATGTCGCTTTAATTTTACGAATCGAATCCAGAATGGACGCGTCCATTTCGATTTCGTCCAATTCGGCGATTAAAAATTTCTCGATCGTTTCGATTCGTTCCTCGTCGTTCTTGGATTCGTAAAGTTGTTCTTGGACTTGTTCGATCTTTGAAGGAGTAAGAACATCCCGTAAGGCGATCGTCTTTCCGTAAAATTCGTGAAGAGATTCTCTCAGAAATGCGGTAGCTCCGGCTTCTTTAAACGTTACGAGAAGATTGGAAGTTTTTGCGGAATACGAAATCAATCGATGCGAATTTTGAAGTCCCGTGATTCCGGCCGTAGGAAGCGGTTTTTTTTCGGTCGAATCGACTCGATCCATTCTTCCTCTATAACGAAAATATAATATGAATGAAAACCCGGGAATCATTCGATTCTCCATTCCTTCTTCGGTTTCCAATAGTATGAAAGATTCTACGAATTGTCGTAAGAAAGGATTTTTAGGTAGGAATTTTTGAAGGTTCATCGTTAGACGGATCGCTCGCGTCGCGATCTTAGTTACAAAATGTAAGAGTTCCTACTTTGAATTGCAAATCAAAGAATGTAGGAACTCATACTTTCTCATAAAAAAAGGGGACTTGCAACTGGCAAGGCCCCTTTTTCAACAACAAACAATGTGGACGGTCTACCGACCCTAAGTTTTAAACTTAGAGCGCGGAGATTCTCGCGATCGCTTCTTCCACATCTTCTTTTTTGCCGAAGGCGCTGAGACGGAAGTAACCTTCTCCCGCAGGTCCGAACCCGGAGCCCGGAGTTCCGACCACCTGAGCCTTGTCCAACAATCGGTCGAAGAAATCCCAAGAAGAAAGATTGTCGGAAGTTTTCAACCAGATATAAGGAGCGTTGACTCCGCCGAAAACTTCGTAACCGGCTTTTTTCAAACCCTCGCGTATCTTAGCGGCATTCGACATATAGTATGCGATGGATTCTTGAATTTCCTTTTTACCTTGAGGAGAATAACAAGCTTCCGCGCCTTTCTGAGTCACGTAGGAAACTCCGTTGAACTTGGTAGTATGTCTTCTGCTCCAAAGAGAATTGATGCTGACCTCTTCTCCGCCGCGCGTGCGGCCTTTGAGTTCTTTCGGAATTACTATATAAGCACAACGTAATCCTGTAAAACCCGCGGTTTTGGAGAAGGAACGGAATTCGATCGCGACTTCTTTCGCGCCTTCTACCTCATAGATGGAACGAGGAACGCCGGGTTCGCTGATAAACGCTTCGTATGCGGAATCGTAAAGAATGATGGAATTGTTTTTCTTCGCGTATTCCACCCAAGCCTTTAAGGATTCTTTCGTAGTTACGGTTCCGGTCGGGTTGTTCGGATAACAAAGATAAACGATGTCCGCTTTTTCTTTCGGAATCTCGGGTTGAAATCCGTTCTCCTTTGTCGCGGGCATATAAATCAGATTGGAATATCTTCCATCCGCTCCGATTTCACCGGTTCTTCCGGCCATCACGTTCGTGTCGACGTAAACCGGATAAACCGGATCCGCGACCGCGATCTTCGCATCGGTGGAAAAGATTTCTTGAATATTACCACAATCGCATTTAGATCCGTCGGAAACGAAAATTTCACTTTCGTCGATTTTGATTCCGAGAGAACCGTAATCGTTGTCCGCGATCGACTTTAGTAAAAATGAATATCCTTGCTCCGGTCCGTAACCGTGAAAACCTCCGGAGGTTCCCATTTCTTTGGAAGCTTCGACCATCGCGTTTACGACGGAAGGAACGATCGGAAGAGTTACGTCTCCGATTCCCAAACGAATGATTTTTGCGGAAGGATTTTTTTCGGAGTAAGCCTTGACTCGTTTTGAAATTTCGGGGAACAAATATCCCGCTTTTAATTTTAAATAATTCTCATTGATGTTCGCCATCTTCGTTTTCCCTATCGATTAATTTTCTTCCGGCAAAACCTTCTTCGTAACCGTGTTCGAAAAGAAGATCCTCTTCTCCGAGGTGCCAGCAATAATATCCGTTACCGTTGTCGAAATCTATAAGCCAAAGACCTTTGACTTCGATTCCATATTCCTGAATTTTGGAGGACCATTCGAAGATGGATCTTCGAACCTCTTCCTCCTTGTTTTCCATTTCATTCTCGGGAAAAATTTTTTCCCGAAGTTGAACGGTCATCTCCGATACGTAAGAATAATATCCTTCCGTAATCTCCCTGACTACGGGTAGAATTTTACGAGCCTCTTCGTATGTCCAGAGTTTCCGCTCCAAGAAGATTAGAAATCCTGTCCCAAAGAAAGACAAAGCAAGGCCATTCTACTCACGACCCCGTATCTCGCTTGTCTGAAGTAAGCCGCGTTCGGCAGGTCGTCCACATCCGTGGAAAGTTCGTTCACACGCGGAAGAGGATGTAGAATCGTGGTTTCCTTTTTGGAAGCGAGAATCAACTCCTTGTTGATCTTAAAAAGATCCTTGAGTCGTTCGTATTCTTTATGATCCGGAAATCTTTCCTCTTGGATTCTCGTAACGTATGCGACGTCACAATCCCAAACGGCCTTGATGTCCGTGGTTTCTTCCAGAGTAAGAGAATGACCTTCCAAACCCTTCTTATAAGAATCTGGCAACGACAACTCCGGAGGAGAAATCAGATAAAGTTTAACCTTATAGTGTCTGAGCAAATTGATAAGCGAATGAATCGTTCTTCCGTATTTGAGATCGCCGATAAACGCGACCGTCAAGCCGTCTAACGTTCCTTTTTCGGAGATGATCGTATAAAGATCGAGAATAGCTTGAGTCGGATGTTGACCCGCTCCGTCTCCCGCGTTGATGACCGGAATTTTAACCGCACCCGCGGCGATTCTGGAAGAACCTTCGACCGGATGACGGATCACCGCGATGTCCGCGTAGGCTTCGATCATCTTCATGGTGTCATACAACGTTTCCCCTTTCGAGATGGAGGAGAATTGAAAACCCACGGTGGAGATCACACGTCCGCCGAGACGTTCCATCGCGGCTTCGAACGAAAGTCTCGTTCTTGTGGAGGCTTCGAAGAACAACGAAGCCAAAAGTTTTCCCGTTAAGATGCCGAAGGCTTTGTTCTGTTCGACCAAACGCTCCATATCTCTCGTTTTACCGATGAGAAAATCGAGATCCGCCTTTGAGAATTGTTCCGTATCGAGGACGTTCTTATGATTATAGGACATTAAGCGACAGAATGTAGAAAAACCCCCGTTTGACAATCAAATTGAGTTAGGAGTTTCGAGATTTTTCGGGAAGAATCAAAAGGCCTTTCAGTTGTCGAAACGCTTGTTTCACAAGAGAAAGATCCATCGAATCCCGGGAATTCTCGAATTGAATCGGAAGACGATTCCAAGGACAACCCGGAAAATGATGATGTACTCGATGATAATTGAAATGGAGGAACAACGAGGAAAAAGATTTCGGAAGAGATAGGTTGAAGGAAGAATAAACGTTATCCAATTCCTTTCCGTAGTGATAAGAATGGTCCAAGAAAGAAACGATAAACCCTCTCAGAAACAATACGCATAACAAAAACGAAAAGGAAGAACCGCCAAGATGAAACGCGGTTCCGAACAAAAGAAGAATCCATAAAGAATCGATCCTGAGTTCTCGAACGATTTCCGTTTTTTGAATCTGTTTAAAGAAAGCCTTATGAACCGGAAACTTGGAAACGTATCGATCGGCGATCCGCGTCGTAAAAGAAAGCGGAAGACTCAAAAGAAAACCGCCCGCAACTTCCAAAAAGTAAGTTCCTAAAAACAGACGAACGTAGTAAAAAACTTTTTGAACAAGAATCGGCCCCGCGTCGGCTTCGACGTATTCGATTCGTTCCCCTTCCGCACGGTTGAATTTATGATGCATGAGATGAGCCGTTTTTACGACCTGATACGGAGTTCCGAAAAGAATACAAAGAATTCTTCCCGAAAGATGACTTTCATCGCGGGAGTTGGAAAAGTTTCCATGAACACATTCGTGGATCAAGGCCCAAAGAGTATAGGAGAAGATCGTGGAAGCTAAGATGAGAATGAAATCGATCCAAAACATTGCGGACGACAAGCCGAAGATCGCAGAATTGAAAGGCTTCCAAAAATAAATACAAAGAAAGAATACGCTTAACAAAAACGCGATCGTTCGGTTTGTTTTTTCGGGAAGATTTCTACGAGGAGCCTGAGACATCTGCAATCTAAAAAAGGGACTTTTTCCTTTTTGAAAAGGATCGCGATTTCATGCAATTGAAAATGGTCGAAAATTACGGATCGAATCGTGGATCGGGTCGATGTTTCGAAGTATGGATCGACCGTGTTTGAAATTTCAAAAAATTCCAACCCGGGTTTCAATAGAAAGAATGAAAACGATCCACAAAAACCCGGGCTTGAATGCGAACAGAACCTTCGTTTGTTCGCGTTATCATAACAACATTCAGTTTTTAGAATATTCTCCTTTCGGAATCAAGAACGGAGAGGATCAATATCCGCCCCCTCCTCCGCCTCCACCACCGCCGCTGGAGCCCCCACTGCTACAAACCGCAAGAACGCCCAGATACAACGAATCACAAGCGCCCATCGTGGGATTGGAAGCCGAACAAGCTAAATAAGCCGCGGTCGCGGTCTGACATTTTTTCTTATCGTCGTCTTTTTTGGCCTGATCTTGGTTGAGTCCGTAGTTGGAACAGGACAACAAACTCAAGAATGTTAAAACTGAAATTCCCCAAAGAGTTAAAAGCTTCACTGAATTTCTCCTTTTCAAAATCGAAATGTTTTCTTTCGAATCAATTCGAGGATAACATTCACGATCGCAAAAGAAATAGAAAAATAAAAAGCGGGTCCGCTCGGGGAACATACTCATTGTTTTATGGAACAAAGACTTGCTCTTGTTCGGGGAAGGGCCGATTTTACATTTCAAGTATTTTTCTTTCGGACACTTTGTCGGACCAAATAAAAATAAATTCTTGCAAGAACGAAAAAACCGGATTCTCCCCTTCGATTTTGAAAAGAAGATTCGCAGAACTTTCCAGGATTCAGGAACCTGGTGAAAAATTCGGGATCGAACGTTTCAATCTGCCTTATGAAAAAAATTCTTCTACTCCTCACCATTCTTATCTTACTTCAAACCTGTTTTCCAGTGGACCCGGAAAGAGTTCGGTCTTCTCACTTTCAGGACGGCAAATATCACAATATCGAAGATGACGATAAACTGAATAAAGGTTTCCTCGCGGTCATTCGCTGGAAACTCTTCGGTCCGAGCGACCCTCCAGCCGTAGAAGGAAACCTGGAAAAAATTCCGGATGTGATTCCAAGAAAGAAAGAGGATTTTCTCGCGCCCGAAGGTAAGGTGAGAATTATCTGGCTCGGACATGCAACCGTGTGGATCGCCGCGAACTTTCACGGCAAAAGAATGCACATTCTTACCGATCCGATCTTTACCGGAGTTCCACCTTTTGTTAAGCGACTTACCGAACTTCCGATCCAACCCGAGGACCTTCCCGGTGTGGATGTCGTAGTTATCAGCCACGCCCACAGGGATCATTTGGATATAGATTCCATCAAAAGAATTCAGAAATTATTTCCGGAAGTGACTCTGCATCTTCCATCCGGTATGGGAGAATTCGCAAAGGACGAAGGTTTTGAAAACTCGGTCATCCAAGAATGGTGGAACGTTACCGAATACGCCGGAACCAAGATCCACTTTCTTCCCGCAAAACACTGGAGTAGAATGGGACTGACCGACACGAATCAGTATCACTGGGGAAGTTACGCATTCGAATTTGAGAATATTAGAATATACTTCGGTGGTGATACCGGCTTTTCGAAACATTTCTCCGAAATCGGAAAACGTTTTCCTCAAGGATTTTCGGCGACCCTTCTTCCGATCGGCGCGTTCAAACCGAGATGGTTCATGGAAGCCGCGCATATCGGACCTAAAGAAGCCTTGGAAGCAAGCGGCATTCTTCGTTCTTCTCTTCTTTTGCCGGTTCACTGGGGAACGTTCGCGCTGGGAGACGATCTTCCTTCGGAGGCTCCTCTTTATCTCAAGAAGTTGCATTCCGAAAAAAACGGAGCCGCACCTCCTCTTAAAGTTTGGACGATGGGCGAAATCATCGATCTTTGATGTAAAGAAGAACTTCGATTAGAAATCTGTGGGAGATCCTACAAAATTCACTTTACTCTAAGTTTCGAAAGCCTCGTGTGGAACCATGATCTCAGGGCTCAAAGGAATTCTCAAAAAATTGGAAGTCGGTTTTGCGCATATCGAAACCGGCGGAGTAACGTACGAGGTTACGATTTCCTTTAAAACCTACCTGGAACTCAAAAGTATTCCCTCCGCAAAGGACGTTCAACTTCATATCTTTCACGCAATGAGCGAAAGAGGTCAGAGGCTTTTCGGATTCTTAACCGAACAGGACAAAGAATTTTTCAAGGTCATCAAAGGCCTTCAAGGAATCGGAGAATTGACGGCGCTCAAAATTCTTTCCTTTTTTTCCGCGGAAGACTTATATAGAATCGCTCAATCCGGCGAGGCCAAGGAACTCGAAAAGATTCCCAAAGTAAAAGGCAAAACATCGGAAAAGATTTTCTTCGAGGTAAAGCAGAATCTGAAAAAGTTGGAACTCTTCTTATCGGGTTCCTCGAAAGAACTTTCGGTCGTTCTACCGACCTCTTCCCAAACCCCCGAAGAAGCGGCCTTCTCGAGAAAACGAGAAATCGCGATTCTCGGTTTGGTTCAATTGGGTTTTGAGGAAAAAACGGCGAGCAAGGAAGTGGATAAGGTTTTGAAAAATTCTCCGGAAACCGATCCGGGCGAGATCATCCGGGAAATTCTAAAGAGTTTGTAAGAGTTCCCACAAAATTACTTCAAACCTGGCTACTTTTCGAAAGGCTAAACTGAACTGACTTGCTTACGCGGAGTTCCCACAAGTTTCCCCGATCCCAATCCCTTGAAATCATTCGGGCCCAAAACTTCCGCACCGAATCGCCAATCCTCTGAATTTTTTACTGACACCAGAGTTCCCGCCGAAAACATTATAAATTTAGAGTAAACTTTACCTCCTACTAAAAGCACTGAACTAAGTTCAATGAAGGTTAATTCATGAAAATTCACGAGTATCAGGCAAAAGAAATCCTGAGAAGGCACAAAGCCAACGTCCCATTTGGTGTCGTAATCGATAAGAAAGAAAACGGATCCAAAGCCCATGACGAAGTTACCTCCAAAACCGGTGGTTCTGTCGTAGTTGTAAAAGCGCAAATCCACGCAGGTGGACGCGGAAAGGGTGGCGGCGTAAAAGTAACCAAAACGAAAGAAGATGCAACCGCCGCAATAGACAAAATTCTCGGCATGCAACTCATCACTCCCCAAACCGGACCTGAAGGAAAGAAAGTCCTGAAAGTGTATCTGGAACAGGGAATCGATATCGCAAAGGAATATTATCTAAGTATTCTACTCGATCGTTCCATTCGCAAAACCATCATCATGGCTTCCACAGAAGGTGGAATGGAAATCGAAGAAGTAGCGGAAACTCATCCTGAAAAAATCCTGAAAATCGCAATCGATCCCGGAATCGGTCTCCAAGTAAATCAAGCAAGACAACTTGCTTTCGATCTTGGACTTCCTTCCGAATCCCACAAATCTTTCCAAAGTTTGGTGATGGCGATTTACGAAGCGTATATCAAAGAAGACGCTTCTCTTTTGGAAATCAACCCTCTGATTCTTACCAAACAAAACGAAATCATCGCGGGCGACTGTAAAATCGACCTCGACGAAAACGCTCTCTACCGTCACGCGGACAACGCGGCTTTCAGAGACATCACCGAAGAGGATCCTCTCGAAGTTCAAGCTTCCGAGTTCAACCTCAACTACGTCAAGTTAGACGGAAACATCGGTTGTATGGTCAACGGCGCCGGACTCGCAATGGCGACTATGGACATCGTAAAACTCGCCGGTGCGGAACCCGCAAACTTCCTCGACGTAGGAGGTGGAGCGAACAAGACCACCGTAACCAACGGATTCAAAATCATCCTCGGTGATCCGAACGTAAAAGGAATCTTCGTAAATATCTTCGGCGGAATCGTTCGTTGCGATATGGTTGCCGAAGGAATCATCGAAGCGGCTAAGGCTGTGGATCTTAAGGTTCCTCTCGTGGTTCGTCTCCAAGGAACCAACTCGGAACTCGGAAGAGAAGTCCTCAACAAAAGCGGACTGAAAATTACCGGAGTCGACGATCTCCGTGAAGCGGCAAGCACCATTGCCAAACTCATTCAATAAGAGAGAACACACATGGCAGTATTAGTAGATGAAAATACAAAAGTCGTAGTTCAAGGAATCACCGGTAAGGAAGGTTCTTTTCACGCGACACAAATGCTCGCTTACGGCACGAAAGTCGTAGCCGGAGTTACTCCCGGAAAAGGCGGAAGCAAATGGGAAGATAAGGTTCCCGTATTCAACACGATCCAAGATTCCGTAAAGAACGAAGGCGTAAACGCCGCTGTTATTTTCGTTCCCCCGGCATTCGCCGCGGACGCGATCATTGAAGGAATTCTCGCGGAACTTCCGCTCGTGATTTGTATCACGGAAGGAATTCCTACACACGATATGTTGAAGGTTTACAGCGTCCTTAGAAACTCCAAAACCAGACTTGTGGGACCAAACTGCCCCGGAGTAATCACTCCTCGCGCAAAACAAAAACTCGGAATTATGCCCGGTTTTATCCACAGCCCAGGTTCGGTTGGAATTGTTTCCCGTTCCGGAACCTTAACTTACGAGTCTGTTGCTCAGATCACGAAACAAGGTCTGGGACAATCCACTTGTATCGGAATCGGCGGGGACCCTGTTCCAGGAATGAACCACACCGAAGCGATCAAATTGTTGAACGAAGACCCTGAAACCAAGGGAATCGTAATGATCGGTGAAATCGGCGGAACTTCCGAAGAAGAAGCCGCAGAATACATCAAGAATTACGTAAAAAAGCCTGTGGTAGGTTTTATCGCTGGTCAAACCGCTCCTCCAGGCAAAAGAATGGGGCACGCGGGTGCGATCATCAGCGGCGGTTTAGGAACTGCGGCCTCCAAAATGAAAGCGATGCAGGAAGCGGGCATTCAAGTTTGCCAATCTATCGCCGAAGTTGGAGAAAAAATGAAGAAGGCTCTGGGTTAACCAGGGTCTATTCTTACAAGGGTCCAAAACGGAAGGAGCACGGAATGGAAAATAAAGTCAAAAATTCTCAAACAAGGATTCCGAAAGTTCGGGAAATTTCCCGGATACTTTTAGGAAGTTTCGTTCTTCTTCTGTCTACGACACTTTTCTCGGAAGGTGCGACAACAAACACGACGCTCAAACTTTCCACGGAAGAAACCGTAAAACGCGCCCTCGAAAGTAATTATAGCTTACAGAACCTTCGTTATGAATTGGCGAAATCCGATACGAACTTTCTAAAAAACGATTCCAAGTATTCCTGGAGATTGGTAGCGGACGGAAGAGCGAGTCAGTCCATTCTTCCTTTTAACCAAGCGAACCTCCTCTCAGGAACGAAGATCTCCGACGATACCATCAAGGGTGGGATCGAAAAAACTCTTCAAACGACCGGAACCTACTTCAAAGTGGAAGCCGGAACGAGAAGATTCGACTCGAACGCGTTTGAAAACGCGGCCACAACTCCCGCGGGATTTGCGGCATTGGGAATTCCTCCTCTTTATACGGGATTTGTAAGAGCGACGATCAGTCAGGACTTACTCAAAAACTCTTTCGGTTATAAGGGAAGAAACGAAGTAAAAATTCTCGAGTCCCAAGCAGAGATCGCAAAGAACCAAGTATCTCAACAAATCTCCGGTGTAATCGTGGATTCTCTTGTCGACTTTTGGGACTATTCCATTAAAACCCAAGCCGTTAAGACATACAAACAACTCGTAGAGAATACCAAAAACATCCGCAATCTTACCGTTCGTAAACAAGGCCTCGGACTTTCGGAGAGTTTCGAAGTCAATCAGTGGAACGCACTTCTTGCCCAAGCGGAAAACCAATTGGAAACCGCTCAGGTTCAAAAAGAAGAAGCAAAACGTAAACTCGTTCGTTCCTTAAAAATTCCGGACGGAACCACTCTTTCCGAAGAAACCAATCTTCTCGAAGATCTGTCTGAAAAACCGGAATATACAAAAGATTTAGAATATGCTTATAAACACAGAGCCGACTTTTTAAACGCTCTGAAACAAAAAGACATCGCGGAAGCGGCGTTAAAAAACGCGAACAACGATCGTCTTCCTACTCTGACTCTTTCCGGAACCGGAGCGAGCCAGGCTCAGAACATCGTTTCTCCTCAGGAGAATTACGTAGATTCAACCCACGGAATCACAACCGCGAAGTATAAAGAATGGACCGGACAAATGAACTTCGTCTATCCGATCATGGACAAAGGAATTTTCGCGGGAGTTCGCGACGCAAACATCGGAATGCGTCAGGCTACACTGAGAGAAGAAGAATTGAAAAACGAAGTGAGAGACGACGTAAAAACTCGGATCGAAGCTCTTGAAGCAAGCCATAGAATTTTTAAAAACAACATCATCACCGAAAGGGAAAGTAACAGCTACTACAACGGAGTTCTTCGTAGTTTCCGTCAAGGTAGAGCCGACGCGGTTTCCGTAAAGAACGCGTTAGACACACACGTTCAAGACGAGCTCAGACTGACTCAGGCGAAAGTGAACTTCAACATCGATCTTCTGCGTTATTATCTCGCGAAGAATTCCTTGCTCGAACGCTTTCAAGTGGAACGAGACAAACTACTCCCGAACTTAGATTGATAGAAAGAGGCCGAGGTACGATTGAGAAAGAGTTTTTTTGTAGCCCTCGGCCTATTCTTTGCCTCCATTCTTCTCGGTTTTCTCGTTTGGAAAATTGCAACGCGCAAAACCGATTCCGTTTATAAGAATTTTTCCAAAGGAAACTGGGACGACGTAGTTTTAGAGGTTCTTTCCAAAAAGGATCCGGACTTGGAAGATTATTCTTACGCGTCCATGTCTCTTGCGGAATACAACTCGCAACTTCTTACCGTCTCCGCCGAAAAGAAAGAAAGAGTCGCACAGAAGTTCGCGGACAAATCCGGGCTTAAATTTTCAAAACGAGAAGTGGGCGGAAGAACGATCTTCACGTTCGAGGACAGATTCTTTTCGTTTTTACCGGACGGTTCTTTTTTAAAAACAAGAGCCCTTTGTAAAAAACTCACCTTAGGCGCCGAATACGAAACTCAGGATATTCTTTCCCGTTATCTTACGAAATTAATTTCTTCCAACCCTCTTCCGCTTTACAACGAATACAACCAAGCCCTTCTCAAATCTTTGTCCGCGGGAAGCGCGAAAGAACTGGACGAAACCGGAAGAACAAAACTGGCTCGACTGCTCGAATATTTTTCGGGAAGAGAGGATTCTCCGTTTAGCGGCGGTAAGGCGAAAATCGAAGGAAAGAATCTAAACGTTAGAACGGGACCGGGAACCGAAAATCCGATCGCGTTTCAATTTAAGGGCGGAGAAACCGTATTCATTCTCGATCGCGATTCCCGCACGGAAACGATCGCGGGCAAACGCGGAAACTGGAATCAGGTTTTGGATCTGAGAAACGGAAGCGTCGGCTGGATCTTTTCGGGCTTTCTGAAAAATATTTCCTCGGATCTTTCGATCTCCCAAAACATGGAAGAATCCTTCCGCGCATTGGATCGTTCTCCCGTTTGGGATTTCGAATCTTGGAAAGAATCTTCGCCTCCGAACGGGTTCCAAGGTGAATACCATCCCACGGAAAAGATCGCTCTCGACGGCGACACGGGCATCGTTCTCCATTCTTCCAAAAATAAATACGATCTGGTTTGCCGTTCCGTCGAAGAACCGTTTCGCGATCTTGAATTCTATCTCGCATTTTTAGGCGGAGACGAAAGCCTTCCGGTTTTTACGTTATTCGCCGGTTCGCCGGGCGACTTACGCAAGGCCTTTGAAATCGAAATGGATAAGGAAAGTATTTCCATCAACCGCAATCGATACATCACCGGAGACAACTTTTCGAAGAAGAGATTTCGTCTAAATATACAAAGCGGCGGTTCCGGTTTTCAGGGCGGTTTGATCGTTTCGGAAAAAAGGGTTCTTTCGGGAATCGATTCACTGGAATCGATAGACTCAAGTTCCGGAATTCGTTGGAGACTTTGTCTTCCCATGGCGAGAGAGAATGGAGATTCGAGTTTGAGCGTTTTTCAATTCAAGTTCGTCCCGTAATAAGCGATAGTAAATTAGAATATTCTAATAGAGAGATTTCCATGCCGACATACGACTACAAATGTAAAGCCTGCGGACAAACGTTCGAGATATTTCACGCGATGAAAGACGATCCCGTCAAAGATTGTCATCTTTGTGGAAAACAAGGGGACGTGGAAAGAATGATTTCCAACGGATCCGGGATCATCTTCAAAGGAACCGGTTTTTACGTGACCGATTACAAAAAGAGCGGTTCGGGTTCGGGCGAATCCGCAAAATCCTCGGCGTCTTCGGACTGATTCGGTTTTAACTTGGGACGACTCGGAATTCTCGCCGGAGCGGGAGAACTACCTCATATCGGAATGAAAGAGGCTCTCGCGGCTGGCGAAGATCCGATCTTTCTTTCCATCATCGAATCCGATTTCCAACCCGGAAATTACGGAAATCGAAATCTTCCGATTCACATCGTCAAGATCGGAGCCCTTATGAAGTTGTGCAAACAACAGGGAATCGATCGTCTTCTTCTACTCGGAAAGGTCAAAAAGGAAATCATATTCAAAAACCTTAAATTCGATCTGAAAGCGATCAGTCTTTTGGCGAGAATGATCAACAAACACGATTACTCGATTTTCAAAACGGTTTCGGACGAGTTCGCAAAGGAAAAGATCACGATCATTTCCCAAAAGACGTATTTAAAATCCCTCTTTCTTCCCGAAGGACGATACACGAAAAAATCCCTTTCCAAAAAGGAACTCGAAGACGTCGCGTTCGGAATGGAATATGCGGAGAAGATGGCCGCGCTCGATATCGGCCAAACCGTCGTGGTTCTCGACAAATCGGTTCTTGCCGTGGAAGCGGTGGAAGGAACCGATCTCGCGATCAAACGAGGCGGTTCTTACGCGAAAAAAGGAAAGGCGGTCGTGTGTAAAAGTTCCAAACCGGGTCAGGATCATCGTTTTGATCTTCCCACCGTCGGCGAGGAAACCTTGAAGACTATGTATGAAAACAACTGCGGAATCTTGGCGCTTCGCACGGGTGAAACGATCATCGTACATCCAAAAGAATTTATTAACCTTGCAGAAAAATTAAAAATCCACATCTTGAGTATCGGCAGTGGCAACCTTACGAAAATCAACTCTACAACCCAAAAAATCCGGTAATCAACCCGCATCCAAACGTTCGATTACCGCTTCGATCAAGAAGGAAGATCCGAAAATTCTCATGTTAGCGGGAGAACATTCGGGCGATCTTTTGGGTGGAGAACTCATACGAGAACTCAAGAAAAACTTTCCCGATCTCGAAACGTTCGGCGTCGGCGGGGAAAGAATGATCGAAGAAGGTTTTACTTCGATTGAATCCATGGAAGAACTTTCCATCATAGGATTTTCAGCGATTCTTTTTAAATACAGATTCTTAAAGGCTTTGATCGGAAGACTTCTCGACGTCGCCATCGAAAAGAATTGCACACACGCGATTCTCATCGACTATCCCGGTTTTAATCTTCGTCTGGCCAAAGAATTGAAGAAACTCGGGATCACCGTCATCTTTTATGTTTCTCCGCAACTCTGGGCTTGGAAGTTCAATCGAATCTATACGATCCGAGACAATATAGATCTGATGCTCGTTCTATTTCCGTTTGAGAAAGATATTTACGATCGTTACGGAGTCCCCTGCGAATTCGTGGGGCATCCTCTTGCGGTTCGACTTCGGGAAAAAATCCGTAAGGAAGCGGTTATTGCCGAGCCCGAAGACAAAACTCATTTTCATTCGGTCATCACTTTGATGCCCGGTTCTAGAAGCGGTGAAATCCGAAGAATTCTGAACGATCTTTTGGAGACAGCAGGACAACTTTCCGATCACTACGAGAACGAAAAAAAGAAGGTTCGTTTTCTTTTGCCGAATATCAACCAGAAGGAAGAGGTTTATATTCTCGAGCAGATCGAACTTGCTAAAACGAAATACGTAAACCTGAAAATCGAATATCTGTTCGACCGTTCTCTTCGCGCGATCGAAGCCTCGGATCTTGTCTTAGTGACTTCCGGAACCGCAACCCTCGAAGTCGCCTACTTCGAAAAACCGATGATCATACTTTACAAAGTCAGCATGTTGACCTATGTGATCGGTTCCTTGTTCATCAAAACCCCTCATATCGGTCTTGTGAACATCCTTTCGGGTAAGGAAATTTGCAGAGAAATCGTTCAAGCGGAATGTACACCGGCTCATATCGTGGAAGAATCGATCGCACTTTTGGAAAACAAAAAGTATAGAACGAAAACGATCGAAGAGATCCGCAAGGTCAAGGAAGCCTTAGGCAACGAGAATTCTTCCAGACACGCTTCGAGAGAAATCACGAAATTGATCAAGGGAATTTACAAAAGAACCGGCGTCGCGAGCGTCGAAAAAATCGGAGAACCGACTTAAAAAACTCGGACTTTTCTTAGAAGAATTTTCAGATCATAATCCGAAAGTTTTTATCTTTTTACTGAAAGAGTTCGCAACCTTGTAGACAGCTTTTTTTCGTATCGTTGCAAAACATTACGGTCGATGCGAGCATCACCGTAGTAAATGTCTTCGCGGTAGAACTCGAATTGGGCCCGTTCGTCATATCTTCAAAACCGATCTTATATTCTCCGGCGGAAGCGGACGTACAACGTATGTAAAGATATTCCGTATTGGTTACGTTCGTCGTAATTCCGGAAGCGCTCAAAAAACCTTTCGATATCAACCCTCCGCTCGGATTGACAGTCATATTCGAACCTTGATACGGACCTACAAACAGATCACAGGATACGTTGCCGGAAATAAGGGAAATCTTATACGAAGAACTTAAACTCGAAGAATAAACGAAGAAGTCGTATTCGCCCGCCGGATTGATATTCGCGGTCAAAGAAGTCGATTGAATCGTGGGAAGAGGTTTTAACTGTGCGTTTGAAAACGTATCATTGGAACCGATCGTTTCGTTGTCCGCGTTAACCCCGAAGAAAGAACCGGATGTCGCATTATTTAAATATAAAATCGGAATCGAAGAATAACAACTCTTTGCGGATTTCTTACATTCGTTTACGCATACCTCGTGAAATACGACGCCCTCCGGGGAAGCGCCCATATTACATCGGACAAACATAGAAATCAAAAAAAGAATCAAAGGCCGAACGAACTTCATGAAGCCAATATTTTTGAGATCGGCTTTGTGAAAACCAATTATCGGGAAAGCGCGTATAACGTTTAACGGGAACCGTTATCCGAAGAAAGTCTTTTTAATACGACCAGGTCGTCTCCCCAAAGTCCCTGCCAAGTATTCGACTTGAGTTCGCGAAATAAAAAATAACCGCTCGGAGTTTCTTCCCCTCTTCTTCTGAGTTGAAGACCGTCCCCGTCCTCGATCAAATACAACTTAGTCTCGTTGTCTTCCTCGAGAAGAATGGCCTCTTTTTCGCTGATAAACCGAATCTGCATCGAAGGAACGATAGGAGAAACCCTCCAGGTTCCGATCAAATCGATTCTCGATTGTGAGTCTTTCCCCAAAGGAATATCAGTTTTTTTGAATATATAAAGATAAATTCCGAAAACGAGCAGAATCGTCAGAAGAACTCCGGCGACGACTAAAACTATCTGTCTCCTGTTGATTCCAGTTTGCATTCTCCGGATTCCTCCCTGAATTTTCTGCCGATAAAGGTATCGTTCAACTTTCCGTTTGCGCTGATCCGAATCCGATTTGGTTCCACGGCGCCGTAACCGGTAAGATCTGCGGTTTCGTTTTTCCAAAAGATATTTCTGTAATACGATAATGTGGGAAGAATATTCTGTTCGTATCCGAAGTCGAAAGGTTCTCTGAGATTCAAAGGAAGAGATCTTTTGTCCTGAAAACGGGAACGATTGAAACTCACGTTGTTCAAAACGTTTAAGGAATTGTGGAGCGCTAAAAAGTCGTCCCCGAACAAACGAATCGAAATATCGGAAGTCACCGTTTCCGGCACGAGCAACGCGCCGCAGAAACCGTTCACCGTTTCTTCCCAAGGCATCTCCGTAACCTTCAGTCTCAGATCCATATACGGATTGTCCTGACCGAAGGTAAAATTCGCGAACGCTTCTACGAATTGATTCTCCCCTTGAAACCCTTTTAGATCCAATCTTGAAAAGAACGGAATCACTTTTCCGTCCAAGGTGACCCTTCCGAGATCCTTATCCTTGAATCGAAACGATTTCAACTTCCAGTGAACGGTGAACGTAAGATACTCTATTAGATATTTGTAAAATGGAGTTCTGGTCCAACGGATTTCCGGAACCAGTTTTTCCTGACGGGTTTTGATATCGGTGCGAATCCAATTCTTCCAAGAATGATAAACCGGAAGAAAGTCCTTCACCGAAATACGATCGAGTTCAAGATCCCATTTCCAATCGTTGTATAAAGGATAATAAAAAGTCCCGTTGCCTCGAACCGATTTTTTCCAGCCGGTTTTGCCGGTAATCTTCGTTGAAATCGGTTCTTGAAAAAGATTTCCTTTCGCGGTAAACTCCATCAAATTTCCGGGAAGAACGTTTAGATTCGCCTGATCCAACTGAACGTCGAAGAACGGATCCTTCCAATGAAAACCCAAAAGACTCAGAGAAACTCCGCCTTTGATCCAATCGCCGTAGTTGCCCGATTCGTCCCATTTCCCTTTCAGGTTTAATTGCCCTTCGAGAATTTCGAGATCCCCGGGAAGTTGGAAAACGGATTTTAACTCCTGAATATTCTTCCAGTCCGCGAAAACTTCCCAGCTCGCGAGTTTTTTCGGATTCGCGGAATACGTTAGACGAAATAGATTCTCCTCTTTTGTAAAAGTGTGAATCTGTTTTTCGCCCGTTTCGTCGAGTTTTAGATCCATCTCGTGAACAAGATCGGCGTCCTTCAAATCCGGAACTTTTAAACCTAAGGGAAGATCCTGAAGAATTTTTCCGGAAACGTTCGTAAACTCGTTCTTTCCTTTTACGGAAACGTTTTTTCCGTTAAGAAGAATCTCATATTCTCCCGAAATTTTTCCGGAGCTCAAGGCCATCTTTCCGAATAGCGAATAAATTCCTCGGATTTTCTCGGCTTTTACATTCTGAAAACGGAATATACTTTTGGATTCTTCCGAGCCGAACTTGGTTTCGAAAGTTCCTTGGATAAATCTGGAATACGGCAAAGGAAAAAGAGAATCGCTCACGGCGACGGTGACACCTTCGGGGCGTTTGGTGATGACGATGTCGATTCCTTTGAGGGCGTTCAATACTTCTTCGCCGCCTCTGGAAATCGTGATCGTCGTATTCATCAATCGGATTTCCGGAATGTTGATCTTTTGGACGTAGTCGATCAATTCTCCCGAAATCTGATCCTGAAGATCTATGTTGATCGAGGAATCTTTCACCACGATCCCGCGTATATAAGGTTGTCCTTTCCACAAACCTCCGAGTTTAAACTGGATCTTGTTGGTTCTGAAAAGAATATGATTGAGAGCGAAATCCTCTTCTGAGGAAATCCGAAAGTCTTCGAATACGACCGCGTTCGGAAAATCGTATTCCACAACTCCGAGCGTCACCGCGCGTCCGAGTTCCTTGTTGATGAAGTTTCTGGAAAGTTCCTTTAAGCCGCGCAGATCCAAAAGATAGTTTCGAACGTAGTAGCCGACCGACTCGACTACGATCGCGTGAACCGAAACCACGATCACAAACGAAATGAGAATGATTTTCGTTCTTCTGTTTTCCTTTAAGAAAAGAAAGAAAGATCCGAGGAAGCGGAGAATATCAACAGGGGCAAAGGTTTGAAACCTCTGCCGAACCTTTTGAAATAGACTGAATTTGAGAATGGGGCGAGTTATCTTGGAAGAACCTGAGAAAGTTGTTCCTGGATTTCTTTCAGAACCGGACTCTCCGGAAACTTCTGAAGTCCCTCTTCCAGAACCATCTGACATCTTTTGAATTCCTTGATCCGCATAAAACTATTGGCTACGGTTTCGTAAAAGAGAATGTCTTTTTCAAATTCTTTCTCTCTGGATGCGCGTCCTAAAATTCCGAGAGCGAGTCCGTATTTTTCCTCTTGGTAGAGGGCTTTTGCATACATCTTTTTACGAGTTGTGGACTCGTAATTTTTATCCACGGATTCCGATTTTCTAAAATGAACGATTGCGTTTTCGGTGTCGTTGATGCCCAAGTAAGCGGTTCCGAGGTAGTGGTCTAAGTGTTCGAGACCTTTTCCTTCTTTAGAACTTTGGATTTCTTTTAAAACGATGGAAGCTTCTTTATAAGATTCGATTTGAAGCAGAAGTTTTGCTTTTTCCATGAGTAAGGACGAACGCTTTTTTTCGTCTAAATTGGAAACGGAAAGTTGGGAATCGATTCCTTGAATTTTGGAACGGACTGCGGATTCCTGAGAAAGACCCGAGTCAACGGATTTCTGACCGCTTGCACACGCGGAAAGAAGGAATATTATCACCAGAGTAAATATATTTTTGTAAAAAGTCATGTCTACGATCCTGTTTTCAATTTTTCAAGCTCGGCGAAGAAGTCATCTGTCTCCTGTTGTCGAACCTCATCATTGGAAACCCAGTCCATAGTCTCCGAATCGATTTCCGTAAGGAACCGGGAGGCCTGGGTAGCCATTTGCTCCCCAAATTTGCGTCGATTTGCGGCCCCTGTCAAGCATAAATGCTTCCTAGCACGGGTCATAGCCACATACAACAAACGCCTTTCCTCATCCACGGAAGATTCTTCCGTAAGCACCCTGGAATTGGGGAGAATCCCCTCTTCCATTCCCGCGACATAAACCGAATCGAATTCCAATCCCTTCGATTGATGAATCGTGAGGAGCTGGACCCGATTGTCTTCCTTATCATCTTCGGAAGGAGTTTCGTCCTCCATGAGCAAATTCAGACGGTTGATAAAATCGAATAACGTCGGTTTTTCGGGAGAATCGTAATTCTCCTCAAAGTAAGACATCATGTTTACGAGCTCGGAAAGATTGAACGAACGAGCCTTGGCTACCTTCTCTTCTTTTTCCTCGAGAAGAATTTCCTTTTCGATTCCGACCTCTTGGATGAATTCACGAAACGCAAAATACATCTTAGGCGCGGTGGAGAATTTCTTTTTGGTCCGTTCGATCAGGTTTACGAAATTGTAAATCTCGGATTGAATCTTCTTTTGAAGACTCGGTATAAAATCGGGAGATTCGCAGACTCGGAAAAGAATCTCGTATAAGGATTCTCCCATGTGCGCGGCCTTTTCGTGGATGAGAGAAATACTTCCCGGTCCGATTCCGCGTTTCGGATAATTCAAAATTCTTAATAGAGATGCGTCGTCCCTCGTGTTCGCGATCAATCGGATGTAGGAGATCATATCCCGAACTTCCTTACGATCGAAGAAGTTATATCCGCCCACGAGTTTATAAGGAATCGATCTGCTTCTCAGTTCCTCTTCAAAGGGACGCGTTTGAAAATTGGTTCTGAAAAGAATCGCGATCTGACTTCCGATTCTTGCGTCCTTGATCATTTCTTCTCGAATACAATCCACGACGTAAGCCGCTTCGTCCTTCTCGTCCATTCTTTCTATATAACGGATCTTTCTTCCTCCGGGAATGGAGGAGAATAATTCCTTGGATCTTCTCGAAAGATTGTTTTTGATAAGCGAATTGGCGCCTTGAATGATCACCTGGGTGGATCTGTAATTCTCCAAAAGACGCACAACGTTGGCTTCGGGAAAATCGTTTTCAAAACCGAGAATCAAACTTAAGTCCGAACCTCGGAACGCGTAGATGGATTGGTCGTCGTCTCCGACCACGCAGAGATTTCGATTCTCCCCCATAAGCGCGCGCAGAAAAACATACTGGGTTTGATTCGTGTCTTGGAACTCGTCGACCATGAAGTATTGAAACTTCTTGTGATATTCTTCCCTGACTTCCGGAAACTCTTTGAGCAAAATTCCGGGAAGAAGAATGAGATCGTCGAAGTCGAGGGAGTTTTGTTCCTTCAAAGAATTCTGATAACTGTCAAAGATGAGGTTCGCGATCTGATCCGATTCTACGAGAGACGAATCCAGATATTCCCGATAAGAAGGTCCGGAGTTTTTGATCCTGGATATTTTTCCGAGGATCTCGGGGACTTTCGTTTTTTTGAGTTCTACTTTATTAGCAATCAATAATGTAGTTACGAATCCTTCCTGATCGTTCTGATTCAATAACAGGAACGGATGTTTGTATCCCAAAAGTCCGATATGTTTTTTGAGAATGTTGAGTCCGAGAGAGTGAAACGTGGAAAGTATGATTCCTTTGAGCTTTTGACGCGGTATCATTTTGCGGACCCGCTCTTCCATTTCCCGTGCGCTTTTGTTCGTGAAGGAAAGGGCCACGATTTTTCCCGCGGGAACTCCCGCGTTTTCGATCAAATGCGCGATTCGATTCGAGATCACGCGCGTTTTTCCGGAGCCAGCTCCGGCAAATATGAGAATCGGTCCGTCTACGTGGCGAACCGCCTTTTCCTGTTCAGGATTGAGCTTCATGGGACATGTGACATAATTGGAGTGGGAAAGATTCTGTCAATCCTGTACACCTTGAATTCCCAAAACTTGTATGAGTTCCCACATTTCCCATGGCGAAGTTTTCGAGAAAAGTATGAGTTCCCACATTTCCGATTCCTAAAAAACGTCATTCTTCCGAAGGTTCCAATTCTCTCTTGGAGAAAAAAACCTATTCCGAAAAAATGGAGATGAGAATGAAACCCTTTAATCCGGAAGAATACGATCCCCTCTCGAATCTTTGGTCCAAAAGCAATCGTAAAGACATTATCCAAACCCCCATTTTCAAACTCGTTTCCTGGCATACGACGTCGACCGACCGGAAAGTTTCGAAGGATTTTTTTCACTTAGAATCCCTGGACTGGGTCAACGTGATCGCACTTACGCCGGAAAATCAAATTCTTCTCATCGATCAATACATACACGGAATTCACCGTTTCAGTTTGGAAATTCCGGGCGGCATCGCGGAGAAAAAAACTCTTCTCGAATCCGCACAAGCAGAACTCGTCGAAGAAACCGGTTACGTGTCGGAAGAATGGGAATACTTAGGAAAGGTTACGGGCAATCCCGCGATCTTAAACAACTGGTGCCATACATTCGTTGCGAAAAACGTTCGTAAACTTCACGATCAAGATCTGGACGACAGCGAACAAATCGAAATTTTTGAAACTCCCCTTCGGAACATTCCCAAACTGATAGACGACAATATTCTCCACCACGGGATGATGGTTGCGGCTTTTGGAATGTATTTTATCAAGAACCCAATTCAGAATTAGAATGACCCAAACAAATACAAAACACGATCCTTTTCAAGCCCTAAGAGTCGCCGACTACCGTTCCTTTTTATTCGGTAAGTTTATGGTGACTCTTTCCATCAGCATTCAAACCACCGTAGTCGGTTGGCAGATGTATCATCTCACCGGTAGCAACTTACACGTCGGTTTTATCGGTCTCGCGGAAGCGATTCCTTCCATCGCGATGGCATTGATTTCCGGTTTGATCATCGATTCTTTTCCGAGAAAAAAAATCGTAACCTCGGCCCTCGGTCTTTTATCGATCTGTTCTTTACTTCTTCTTGTATTAGTAGTTCCTAATATGAGTTGGATCCTCGCGGACTTCGGAGTGTATCCGATCTACGGTGTGATCTTTCTTTCCGGAATCGCGAGAGGATTTTTAAATCCCGCAACCGCGGCGTTTCAAACACAACTCGTGGACAAGGAAACCTTTCCGAACGCCGCGACTTGGAGCGGAATCGCTTGGCAGACTTCTTTGGTTCTCGGTCCTTTGACGGGAGGTTTGCTCATCGTCGCGGGTCTTTACTTCGCGTATTCCGTGGATCTTCTTTTGATGACGTTCGGTTTAACGCTGATGCTTTTCGTAAAAGGAAAACCGGTTCCGCAAAAACCGGAAACGAGCGAAAGCATTTGGGAAAGTTTAAGCGGAGGTTGGAAATTCGTTTCGACACATCAGATCATTCTCGGTGCGATTTCACTCGACTTGTTCGCGGTTCTTTTCGGAGGAGCGGTCGCCCTTCTTCCTTCTTTTACCGAAAAGATTTTAGGACAAAGCCCGGAGATCTTCGGAATTCTTCGTTCGGCTCAAGGAGTCGGCGCGGTTCTCTGCGCGTTCTTTATCGCAGCAAGACCTCCTAAAAAACATTCGGGATGGATTCTTCTTTCCTGCGTTTTCGGTTTCGGAATTTGTATCATTCTTTTCGGACTTTCGGAAGATTATAGAATCTCCTTTCTTTGTCTCGCGGCCGCGGGGGCGTTCGATATGGTCAGCGTTGTGATCCGTCATACGATCGTTCAGATGCACACTCCCGATCACATGAGAGGAAGGGTTTCCGCGGTGAATCATATCTTCATCGGTTCTTCGAACGAGATCGGAGAATTCGAATCCGGGGTTACCGCAGAATGGCTCGGCATTCGAAGATCCATCGTCGCGGGCGGGGCCTTGACGCTTTTGACCGTGGCCTTCGTGGGCGCGATCACGCCGCGTCTCCGCAAAATGGAATTGAAAGATATTCTATAATTATTGTATTCTAATTTTCAAATATAGGTAGAATCGATCTATGGATGCTCCCAACGTACTCACGCAAACAGAAGCCTTAGAAAGAGCCGGCCTGGTCAACCAGGTCAGCTACGAAATCCGTCTGGATCTGAACGCCGGATCGTCCACGTATCAGGGAGAAACCAAAATTCTTTTCTTTTATACCGGAAAAGGAAAGGGAAAACTCAAAGTGGACTTCGTGACGAAAAAGATCGAAGTGTTTTTGTTAAACGGAAAAGAATTCGGCGGTTATACGAAGACCGATTCCACCTTGGACGTTCCCGGCGACTCCCTCAATCCGGGGAAGAATGAAATCAAAATCAAATACGTAAACGATTACAATCACAGCGGTTCGGGATTTCATCAGTTCAAGGATCCGTCCGACAACTCGGAATATCTTCACACGGACTTCGAACCGTTCGAAGCGCACAGAATGTTTCCCTGTTTCGATCAACCCGATTTGAAGGCGACATACGAACTTTCACTCGCGGGTCCGAAAGATTGGAAATACGTTCACAACACACTTCCCGCAAAACAGGAAATCAAAAAGGAAAAAGTAGAGATCCGTTTTCAAAGAACGGCCTTATTCTCCACATATCTGTTCGCGCTCATCGCTGGACCTTACGAGGTTTGGGAAGATAAATACAAAAACATTCCTTTGAGAATTTTGTGCAGAAAGTCTCTCGCAAAATATCTCGACGCGGAGAACATCTTCGCAATCACGAAAGAATCGTTTTCATTTTTGGAATCCTATTTCGATCTTCCGTATCCGTACGGAAAATACGATCAGATCTTCGTTCCCGAGTTCAACATGGGAGCGATGGAGAACGTGGGCGCCGTCACCTTTTCCGAACATTATATTTTCAGAAGCCCGAGAATTTATTCCGAATATCTCGGAAGAGCCAATACGATCTATCACGAGATGGTTCACATGTGGTTCGGAAATCTTGTCACGATGAAATGGTGGAACGACCTTTGGTTGAACGAAAGTTTCGCCGATTATCTTTCCTATTACGCGATGTCTCACGGAAAATTATTTCCGGACGCTCTCGAACATTTTTACGTAAGGGAAGAATGGGCTTATCGCGAAGATCAGTTATCCACAACCCATCCGATCGCCGGAAGCGCGGAGAACACGTTAGACGCCATCAGTAACTTCGACGGAATCTCCTATTCCAAAGGAGCGTCCGTTCTGCGTCAGCTTATGTATTATATCGGCGAAGACGCGTTCCGTAAGGCGATGCGGAAATACTTTCAAAAATTCGCGAATTCGAATACGGTTCAAACCGACTTTTTGGATACGATGTCCGAAACCTCAGGAATCGACATTCGAGGATGGAGCAAGGAATGGCTGGACACAACCGGAGTAAACACTCTTCTTCCCGAATGGAAAGAAGATCATCTGTTAATCCGACAACTTCCTTCCGAAAAAAACGGACTTTATAGAACACACGCGCTCGAGGTAACCATATTCTCGCTTAAGGGAGAATCGTTCGAAGTCGCGTGGAAGGACCGAGTTGTCGTAAAGGGAACTGAAACCATTCTCCCTTACAAACACGAACCGGGTTCTTCGGAAATCGTAGTGTTGAACACGAACGACTTCGCCTACGCCAAAACATATCTTCCGAAGGACGGAATCGCACTTCTAAAGACTTCGCTTAACAAACTGAAGGATCGTTTTGCGAGAAGAATTCTCTGGGGCTCTCTGTGGCAGATGACGCGTGACGCTGAAATTTCCCCCAAGGATTTTCTCGAACTCGTATTCTCTCAGGGAATTTACGAAGAGGATCTCGCGGTTCGAAGCAGTCACATTCTTACCAAGGCGTCTTCCATCGCTGGAAGTTACTTAAAAAAAGAACACAGGGAAGAATGGTCCACGAAGTTAAACGAACTCGCCAAAAAAGGTCTGAACGATCCTTCCACAAAGGAAGAGGAAAAGATCGTATGGTATAGAATGCTCGAAGGAACATCGAGAACACCGAACCAACTTTCTTATCTCAAGGATCTATTGGACGCAAAAACGACGATCCCCGGAATCAAGATCGACCAAGAAAGAAGGTGGAGTATTCTTACGAGACTTTCCGCGTTCGGAAACAAGGACGCGTTAGCTCTCATTGCTCAAGAGGAAACCAAGGACACTTCCGATCTCGGAGCTAAAAAAGCATACGGCGCAAAAGTGGCTTATCCCGATCTCCAATCCAAGGCCGCGGCTTGGAAAGAATTCACGGATCCTAAAACAAAACATTCCACTGACACGCTTCGTTACGGAATGCGAGGATTCTATTGGGATCATCAGGAAGAAATGTTAAAATCGTACGAGGATTTATACTTCGGATCCGTGATCGGAATTTATAAGGATCGGGATTCTCACTTTTCTTCCGCGTTTGGAAACATCTTATTTCCGGGTGTGGAACCGAACCAAACCCTCGTCGATAAAACGAACCGATTCTTAAAGGAACAAAAGGAAATCCCCGCTCTTCTCAAAAAAGATCTGAAACAACATCGGGACGATCTGGAAAGAACGGTGAAAATTCTTTCCAAACAGTAGTCGGATAACCCGCGTTTGTCGGAGTTCCGACGAACACACGCGAAAGAATTACGGTTGATCAAAGAGGATTTTTCCGATACCATCGGCTTTTCCCACCACCTCACCCCCCACCCACAATAAGGCCCCAGGGTGGGGCCGCAATTTTACAAAAAGGTCGTCGGAATTCCGACGAACACCGAGGACGAAACAATGACAAACAAGAAAAAAGCGACTTCGTTTTTAGAGATGGCCGGCTCCGGAAACGTTCAAGCGGCTTACGATCAATTCATCGCAAATAATTTTATCCATCACAACCAATACTTCAAAGGGGATCGAAATTCTCTTTTGACCGCGATGGAAGAAGCCCACAAGGCAAGTCCGAACAAACGAATCGAAATCAAACAATGTTTCGAAGAAGGTGATACGGTGATCACACATTCGCTCGTGGTCCGTCAAAATTCGGAGGAACCGAACATCGCGGTCGTTCATATCTTTCGATTTGAAGGAGATAAGGTCGCTGAACTTTGGGATTTGGGTCAACTTCTTACGAAGGATTCCCCGAACGAAAACGGGGCTTTTTAAAAGAATCCGATTTTTTTCGGGGCGTGCCTCCGCGAAAACTTTAGTTTCCTTCCAGCGCGGAGTCGCGCTCTCGACTCCGGTCAACAAATTAAATTTTATATTTTTTGAATATTCCTTTTTTAGAATCCAATTTGTCGACCCCGTCTCGATCGCTCACGCAGGGAAAACGGAAAACACTTTCCATCCACAAAATTCTAAGCAATTGCGTTTTTGATCGGCCGTT
This sequence comes from Leptospira barantonii, assembly GCF_002811925.1. Classification (NCBI taxonomy): domain Bacteria; kingdom Pseudomonadati; phylum Spirochaetota; class Leptospiria; order Leptospirales; family Leptospiraceae; genus Leptospira; species Leptospira barantonii. Next base: position 223,847 of record NZ_NPDS01000002.1, on the reverse strand, counting down.
TCGTTTCGGCTTTCAACTCGACCGAATCGCCGTAATATTTCTTTTTCCAATCTTCGAGTCTCCAATCCATGATCTTATACCAAAGAGGAGGAAAAAGGGCGATCAGAACCATAACTTCGTAACCGTACGGGAGTTGGGGACTTTCCTCGAAATGTCTCAAAGCGGAATAACGTCTTCCGGCGTTCGCGTGGTGATCCGAATGTCTTTGAAGATGAAATAGAAACGCGTTGCTCATCGCAAAATTCTGATTCCAAGAATGAATCGGCAGAACCTTTTCGAATTTACCCGGAGCGATTTCCTTTCTCTGCAAACCGTAGTGTTCGATGTAATTCACGAGTTCCAAAAGAGAGAAGGCGATAAAACTCTGAACAAAGAAGAACGCGGGAACCTCCCAAGAAAAACGTCCCGTATACAAGGTCAAGGCTCCGGTCGCAACCGCGATGAACAAAAGAGGGATGATCGTAGAAGAAATCATTTCGTTGTCCATGGACCAAGATGACTTGCCCGCTTTGGAAAGACGTTTCGCCTCCAACTTCCAAGCCGAAAAATAAGAACCGAAAACCGTTCTCGGATAAAATTTATAAAACGATTCTCCCTTACGCGAAGAAGCCGGATCTTCGAACGTGGAAACGTTAACGTGATGACCTCGGTTGTGTTCGATAAAGAAGTGCATATAACAAACCGTCATCAGAATGAACTTGGAATACCACTGTTCTATCTTCTTGCTTTTGTGACCCAACTCGTGCGCCACCGTGATTCCGATTCCGCCCGTGTTGATTCCGATCGCGAGAACGAAACCCCACCATTCCAAAGTGGAAAGAGTTTTGGTCTGCACCTCGTATAAGGACCAAAGAACGAGTCCCATCTGAATCCAGGCCCAAATATATGTTAAAAATCTAAAGTAGAATTCGTTCTGCAAAGCGGGAACGTCCTCTTCTTTCGGATTGGAAGGATCGGCGCCCACCACCACGTCCAAGATCGGCAATAAACCGAAAACGATCGCAAAGGTAAGAAAGTTATACGCGCCTCCTAAAAAATAACCGAGCACCGCGAACGCGGGCACCAAAAAACAAACGATAAACGAATAACGTTTTAAGTTGGTCATGATACTATTCTCTCCGTTTTTTTTGGATCGGGCAAAAGATTCTATGGAGAATCATTCCCCGCCTTTTTAGGTTCCGATAATAAACCGAACGAAATCAAAGGAGCAAAACCTCTTACAAGAGCGAATGTCTTTTCGAAGTCCGCAGTTTCCCGATCGAGCATTCTTTGAAAGACCGTACCGATTAAAACGCTGAAAAAAAGTTTTTCCATCTCTTCGTTTTTTAACGCAAGATGACTTTCGATCGCGTTTCGAAATACGAGGGAACATTCTTTCAAAATCGCACGGGCCGGTTCGGATTCGTCCAAACGATAGAGATCGGACGCGATCAGAACTAAATCCTGAAAATGCCCTTCTCTTTCGCGAACGAATTCGAAAAGAAGTTCGAGCCTTTCCCGAAAACTCAAAAGTTTACTCGAACCTCTCACCTCTTCCAACTGCGCCGCGTCCTCTCGCACGACCCACTTCGCCATTTCCTCGAACAAAACTTCCTTTGTCGGAAAATAATGATACAAGGAGCCGGTGGAAACCCGAAGCTCTTTGGAAATTTCCCGCATCGTCACGGTGGCGTATCCTTTTTTGGCGAATAAACCAAGGCAACGTTTCAGAATCGATATCCGATAAAGCTCGTGGTCCACAACTTTTGGCAAAGCAATTCTCCTTAATTTCGAACAACTGTTTTTATAGAACAACAGTTATTATATAAAAAATTCAATCGAATGCAAGAAAAAAATCTGAGAAGCCCCTTCTAAATCAAATTTTCAAACTAAAAAGTCAAAGCACATTGCAATTTCTGACATTCTTACAGGTTTTAAGGTTAAAAACGATTTAGGAAAGAATGAATCGACGCAAAGGATTCTTCCGTTGAAAGACTGAAGCGTCGTTAAAACTTGGATCGAAAGAAGCGAAAACACTTAAGTAATGAAAAGAGTCCAAATGAAAACCTGTGAGCGATTTCAAATTCCGAACCAAGGATCCAAAGAATGAAGGAACAAAACCTGGGGCTTTACGAAACTCTCTCCAAGATCAAACCTCTTAAATCGTATACCGCGAAAATTCTGCTCATCGCATTCTTGGGAACCCACGTTCCTCTGATCGCACTTTTGATTTATTACGTAATCAACACCGGATACGACGTAAGAACCATCTTTCAAACCCTTCTCATCGCGCTCATGGCAACGTTAGGCGGAACCGGAGTGACCTTGTTTGCTCTTCACAGATTGTTGACACCCATCACTCTTACCTCGCAATCCCTTAAAAAATATCTGAACGAAAAGGTCCTTCCGAATCTTCCCACGAATTACACGGACGAAGCCGGAACGCTCATGGCCGGAACATCTCTTACGGTTCGCAAACTCGACGACGTCATCAATTATCTTTCCAATTACGACGCGCTCACAAGTCTTCCGAACCGGGATTCGTTCGTGGAAAGAATTTATTCCGAAATCAAAAATTCCTCGGAAGATTCCTCAAACCTTGCCGTGGTTTCCTTCGGAATTCAAAAATGGAAAGAAATCAAAAACACGTTCGGAAATCATTCCGCCGATTTATTTTTGAGATTCATAGGCAAACGTCTTTCGGACCTGGGAAATAACTTCTTAATCTTAAGCCGTAGCGGCGAGGGAGAATTCTCCCTACTCTACCGCACCAATCCGAATGCGATCTCCGAAGTCGAAACCAAGGTTGCCGAAATTTTATCGGGCTTTAAGGAAGCTCTTCCGATCGCGGGGGCCGAGATTTACATTCATCTCAACGCGGGAATATCGTTCTTTCCGAAGGACGGAAATTCTTCCGAACAACTTCTTTGGAAAGCGGAAACCGCACTTCACGGCAGTATCGCTTCGGGGAACGACTTTGGGTTTTTTACTCCGGAACAAAACGATCGATTGAAAGAGAAACTTACATTCGAAAAAGAATTGAGAGACGCGGTCGCCAAAAACGAGTTCACCGTTCTTTATCAACCGAAAGTGGATCTTCAATCGGGTCGATTGATCGGAATGGAAGCTCTCGTCCGCTGGAATCATCCGAGTCTTGGTGTTATTTCCCCTCTTCAATTCATTCCTCTTGCGGAAGAAACCGGTTTGATCATAGAACTCGGCGAATTGGTCTTGAGACGCGCTTGTATCGATCTGCAAAATTGGAAGAAGAAAGGAAATCCGGGTTTTCTCGTTTCGGTGAATCTTTCTCCGATTCAGTTCCGCAAGAAATTTCTTACGGAAACGATCTTGAATATTCTAAAAGAAACGGATACCAAACCCGAAGAATTGGAGCTTGAAATCACGGAAAGCGCCCTTGCGGGCGATCCGGTTTCTACATTAGAAGTTTTGAATTCTCTTCATAAGGCGGGAATTACCCTCTCCCTGGACGATTTCGGTACCGGTTTTTCCTCTTTGAGTTTTTTAAGCCAATATCCTTTGCATACTCTGAAGATCGATCAATCCTTCGTAAAGGGCTTAAGTGTGGATTCCACGAACGGATCGATCGTCAAAACCATTCTCGCTTTGGCGGAAAGTTTGAACTTAAACACGATCGCCGAAGGAATCGAATCCGAAGACCAAAGAGATCTTTTGAAGGCCCAGGGTTGCGGCATGGGCCAGGGATTTTTGTTTTCGAAGCCGCTTCCGATTCAGGATTTGGAAGATTTTGTTAAGCGAAATGCCCCGGCTACTCTCGACCCCTAACTTCAAGCCCGAATCATTCTCCTCAAGGCGGGGAACTCCCGCTTCCTTTTGATTTCAATCTCGTGTCAATTCCCGTACGAACGGATCTCGACCTCCGTTCTTGCGTTAGTTCTTATTCCATTCTTAATCTGTACGTAATCCGTTCGTAACAGAAATCGGTGAATTTAGTCTCTAAACAGAAAAGTTATTCGGGACAAATTTAAAAATATTTATGAAGATCTATAAGAAATCGCTAATAGGAATTATTCTTTCTCTCGGCATTTTTAGTATCCCCGTTTTCGCGCAAGGCACCGGAAAGGTGCAAGGTCAAGCTCTCGACGCTCAGACCGCGGAAGCGATGTTCGGGGTTACCGCCGTTATCCGAAGTATCAATAAGTTCGGTAGAACGGACGTCGATGGTAACTACGAAATCACCGGAGTTCCCGACGGTAGTTACACCGTTGAGTTCATCATGCAGGGTATGGAGACTCAAAAGAAATCGGTGACCGTCAGCGGAGGTAAACTCGTTCGAGTTAACGTCGCAATGGGCGTTAAAAAACTCGAAGAAGTGGTCGTTGAAGACAGAGCGTTAAACGACACCGAAGCGTCCTTATTAAAATTTCAAAAGAAAGCCGCCGCGGTTTCCGACGGTATTTCCGCTCAGGCGATCCAGAAAACTCCGGATTCAAGTGCGGGCGACGTCATTCGACGTGTTACCGGGATTACGCTGGTAGGCGGTCGTTTCGTTTTCGTTCGGGGTTTAGGGGAAAGATACTCCAACACGTTGTTGAACAACTCTCCTCTTCCTTCCACGGAACCGAACAAAAGAATCGTTCCTTTGGACTTGTTCCCCGCTTCTTTGATCAAAAACATCGTCGTTTCGAAAACGTTCATTCCAGAAGACCAAGCGGAATTCTCAGGTGGAACGGTTAAGATCGAAACCAAGGATTATCCGGACCAATTTTTCGTGAAGGTCGGATTACAAACCGGTTATAACAACAATACTACATTCCAAAACTTTAAAACATACAGCGGCGGCGGTCAGGACTGGCTCGGTTTGTCCGAAGGAAACAGATCCAAACCGAGTATGGTGGACATTCTTCCCGACGCTCCGTTTAAGGCGGTTGGTTCCGGTCAATACGGTTACAATCAAGCCGCGGTTACTCTCGGGTCTTTGCAGTTCAGCAACCAGTGGACTCCGACTCAGATGAACGCGCCTCTCAACAAGGGTTTTAACTTTTCCATCGGAAACAAGTTCGACCTCGGCGGTGATAGAAAACTCGGTTTGATCTTCGCGATCACTTACAACAACGACTATCAATACAGAAGAGAAACCGACGTTCTGAACAGAGCGGGTGCGGTCGTTCCGGGAATCCCCGTGGGCGATAAAAACACCCAGTTGAACAGAGCCTACAAATACGATCAGCATATCTACAACGAATCGGTGAACTGGGGAACCATTCTCAACACCACGTTCCAAGTGGCGAACGGTCACAGATTGCATTTTAAAAACTTCTTCAGCGTGAACAACGATAAGGAAGTGATGGTTTACTCCGGTCAAAACCTGGCTTCCGGTCAGACAATCGCATCCGACAAGTTGAACTACATTATGAGAAACTTATATAGTAGTCAACTTTCCGGCGATCATATCATCAACGTAGGAAACGTAAAGACGAAACTCGAATGGAGATTCGCTCAATCCGAAGCGAACCGAAATCAGCCGGATATGAGAGATACGATCTACGCGGTTCAAACCGGTCAGGAAGGTCAAATGCCTGCGGTGCTTCAAGGGGGAACCTTAGGAAGCAGTCAATTCTACTCTAAGACAAAAGACTTGAGCAGACACGGCGGATTGGATTATGAAATTCCTTTCAACCAATGGGACGGCTTACAATCCAAATTGAAGATCGGTTATTCCGCGGTTCAAAGAGAAAGAGGTTTCGAGGCTCAGAGATACTTCTTCAGAGGTCAAAGCTCCGGTTCCATGAGCAACTTAGCGGGCGGCGCGATTCCCGATCCGAACTATCCGATTCCTCCTGAAGTGGTTTATAGCCCTTTCAACAGAGGATCCAAAGGTTACTTCGTGGACGAAGCAACCCAACCTACGGATAAATACAATGCAAAACAAAAGTTATTCGCAAAGTATCTGCAAGTGGATATGCCGATCACTCCTAAGTTGAGATTTATCGGCGGTGCAAGACACGAGGACAACTATCAATCCGTTGCGACTCAAAACCCGTTTGATCCGAACGCGGCAGTCTTCGATCGTTACAACTATAAGTCTTATCTGAACGGATATGAACTTTCCGTTATCGATCCTACGTTTAGATCTCCCGCGGCGATCAACGCAAACAAGAACCTTCTTCCTTCTTCCAACTTCGTGTATGCTTGGGATGATAAGACGAACTTAAGAGTTTCCTACACGGAAACGATTTCAAGACCTGACTTTAGAGAAATGGCTCCGTTCCAGTTCTTCAACGTCCTCGGTGGCGGGATCGAAAAAGGAAATCAATACTTAACGAGAACTTACATTCATAACTACGATTTCCGTTATGAAAAATTTCCGAACGCGGATGAGATCATCGCGATCGGTGTTTTCGGTAAACAGATGGCTTCTCCGATCGAGAAGGTAATGGAAGTGGATTCTCAGTTTAGATACACTTACACCAACGCGAAATCCGCTTACGTGCACGGTATAGAGTTGGAAGTCAGAAAATCTCTAAACATGTTCACTCCGAAATTGGAAAGATGGGCGTTCGGTATCAACACGTTCTTCATCAAGTCCGAAGTTCAGTTCCAAGATTGGCTCTACTACCAAGTGAGCGGAACCACACAGAGACCTACGAATCTTTCCAGACCTCTGCAAGGTCAATCTCCTTACGTATATAACGTAAACTTAAGATACCGTTTCGACGACAAGGGAGATCATACGATCACCATGTTATACAACGAGTTCGGACCGAGAATCAGCGCGGTGGGTGGTATCGGAATTCCGGATACGTATGAAAGACCAGTGGGTATGCTCGACTTCGTGTATAACCTGAAGTTCCTCGAAAAATGGGACATTAAGATTGCGGCGAGAAACGTGACCGACAGTAGAATTAAAATCGTTCAGGAAAACCCGATTCTGGATTCTACGGTTCATTCCAACACCGGATTCAATATCGGAAACACGTTCATCCCGATCGGTGGTCATAGTTACAAAGGTGAGACGATCAACTCTTACCGTCTCGGACCTACGATTACATTCTCCGTAACATACAACTTAAATTAAGTCTCTTTCGACTCGAATCCCGTGATGCTTTTAAAAACATCGCGGGATTTTTTATTTTTGCACCGCAGAATCTAATCAAATCATAACCAAAACGAAACACAATTGAAACATTAATTTTGTTCAATAGGACCCATCAAATTAGGAGATTTCATATCACAATGAATCCATCCATGAAAAGAATGGGAATCTCTCTGGGACTTGCGGCACTTGCCCTCTTCGCAGCGAATTGCCATAAGAAAAAAAGCAACAACGACCTGGCAATATTAGCACTAATACTTGGACAAGAACAACCTGGCGTTTATATTTCCGGTACCCTAGTAGACAAGAATCAAGCTCCCTTAGCGAATGCTACGGTTCAGATCTTAGGAAGAGGCGAAAGCTCCGCTACCGTTCTTCCTCCGAACTGGATCAACAACAACGCCGCGGGAAAATCAAACGGCGGGGTTTCCGGTAACAACGTAATCCCAGGCGGGTTCCTCTTTAACAACTCTCAAGGAGCGGCGGCTACTGCCGCAGACGGAAGTGCTTGCAATAGCTTCGATTCTACAAACCTTGTGAACACAGGAACGAACTGTCCTGCTACTTATATTGCGAGTTTGGCAAACGCAGTTGCTGGCTCTTCCGCAGGAGCACAATTTGTTGCTTCTAAATGCGGAAGCGACTTAGTTGCAAAGATCAACACCGTATATCCTGCCGCGGGAGACGCGACTGGCGCCGGTGCTGAACCTTTGAAATACACGAAAGACCAGTATAGAATTTATTGCGACGTAACGACTCTGGAATCCGCCGCAACCGCAGTTGGAATCGATACAACCGTTCAAGCATCCGGAACCGTAATCGCGACTTTTACAACGGACGCAAGCGGAAGTTTTTCTCACGTGAAGTTCAACGTTTCTAGTTTAGGAAATACTTATAAACTTCTCGTGACTAAGAGCGACGGAACTACTCTGAAACCTCGTCGTTTGAAAATTACCAAAAACGGTGTGGCTACACTTCTCAGCCCCGTTTCCGGTAAACTTGCAAACGGTCCTTTGGAACTTTCCACAGGTCTCGACATCACCGCACAAGAAGCGAACAGCTGGACTTCTATCTTCCCTTCCGGTGAACCTACTAAATATGCGGGTTCTTATGACGTTTCCTTCTCTACCGTTTCTTTAAACGTTGTGTATCCAAGAAATTACAACACAATCAGCGGAACCTTAGGAAGCAACGTAACTCTTACAAAAGCGGGTAGCCCTTATCTCTTAAGCGGAACTGTGATTGTTCCAAGCGGTGTAACTCTTACGATCCAAGCGGGAACAACTCTTTACGGAGCGGTTTCTCCAGCGGGTGCGCTTTTAGTAAAACCGGGTGGAAAGCTGATCGCTAACGGAACTTCCGCTGAACCGATCACGTTTACTTCTTCTCAAAACGCGGGCTCAAGAGCTCCTGCGGACTGGCAAGGAATCATTCTCCAAGGAAACGCAATCCAAACTTTCGGTGGCCGTGGTTCGGTCGCAGTGGGTGAAGGAGATACTGGTTCCTTCGGTGGAAGTAGCTACTCCGATGCCGCTAGCGCAAGCAAGCTGAGCTACGTTGTGGTTCAATTCGCGGGCGCTCCATTCTCCCCAGGTAACGAAAGAAACTGTGTGTCTTTGATGGGTGTTGGTCAAGAAACCACTCTGGATCACGTTCAGTGCCACATGGGATTTGACGACGGTTTCGAACAATGGGGTGGTGCTTTCACTGCTACTTACATGATCTCTACCGGTAACCGGGACGATCAGTTCGACTTCGCAGACGGATTTATCGGTAAATACCAATTCGGTATCACTCACCTTTACAAAACTTCCATCGCGGCAAACGACGATACTTCTCGTTGTATCGAAGGCGATGGTAACTCCGCTCTTTCTTGCACAAGCTCTGCAAGAGGCGCCGGTGATTGTGCGGATCCATACTTCGCAAACATCACTTGTGTTGGATCGGGAAACCCTGCGGACACGAATCATGGAGATGCAATCTTCGTTCGTAGAGCGGGCGCGGCGATCAGCGTTGGAGATTATACCAACTTCTTGATCGTTGGTTACGGTTCAAAAGCGGCGGTTAAATGCGGTGACTCCAGTGGTGCGGCGATTGCAACTGCAACGAACATCTTTGCGAACGACGCTTCAGCGGCTTCCGGTTGCACAGGCGCGGTGGTTGTGACTTCCAATAACACGGTGTCGATTTCAACCGCGGCTACCAACTACACTTCTCCGAACTACGCACCAAATGCGGCGAACGTAAGCGGTAACACTACGGCGGCGGCTAACTTTGGAACGGGTTTTTCGAGCGCGACTTATTATGGAGCGATCGACTTCTCCGGCGCGGATTGGACTGCAGGTTGGGCGTCTTATCCAAGCAACTGATTTAGAATTCATTCTAAGTTAGGAAACGAAACCCACTTCGGCAACGGAGTGGGTTTTTTATTTACGGAATATTTTAGGATTTAAAAATTCACACATGAAGTCATCCATTCACGCAAAACTTTCCCTTTGTATCCTCGTCTTCGCCTATCAATGTAATCTTTTTACGAACTATCCGATCACATATCTCTATCCTACCAAGGAAGAAGTTGTGGTCAAAGCGATCGACGCGCTTCGAAAAAAAGATCTTCAGGGAATCGAAAACCTTATCTTAAGTCCGGAAGAACACAATACGATGTTCTGGAAACACGTTGGAGAAAGGTTTACGAGCGATCCCGGCATGACGCCCGAACTCGCATACGAACACATGAATATGGAAACCAACATCGTCATCAAAGAACAGTTCAATTTTCTAAGCGGAGCCGGAATCGATTATCAATTCAAATCCGTTCAGTGCAGAAGAAAACCGGAAGAATACGGACCGTTTACTTTACATCTCGGATGTGCGACCACCCTACTCAATCCGAAGGATCACACGACCATCACACTGCGTTCGTTCAGTACGTTTTTAGAATATAAGGGAAAATACAAACTCTATCATCTCAAACGAGAATAAGAAACGAACGGATGAAGCGAGTTCTTACTTTTGTTCTCGCTTCATTCTCAATCCTTTCCTGTCTTTCCCATTTTCATTTCATTTCTACGGTGTTCTTTGAACCGCTTCTTGTTTGTCGCTTTCGAACTTCTACCCTTGTCTTCGTTTAGAAACTATTTCGTATTCTTTCCATAAAACGAAGCGGATGAAACCCCGACGCGCTTTCTGAAGTCGCAAACCCGTAATTCTTTTGTAATCTTGCGGTAACAATTCTCCCCTATATTACGATCACATTTTGATCGGAGATATCGATGAAATTTTCTTCCATAAAAAAAGAATTCAAATGGGTAGCAACCGCGCTCATTCTTTCGGGACTCATTTCCCTTTCCACTACCGCAATTTTAGCTCAAGATAAAGTTACCGAACCTACTAAAACCGAAGCTACAACTCCGGCGACCGAAACGGCTCCAGCCGAAACTCCCGCACCCGCTCCGAAAGCGGAAAAAAGCTGGGGATTCGTGGATCTTTTTCTTCTCGGCGGTTGGACCATGTATCCTCTTGCTCTTTCTTCGATCGTTGCATTGGGAATCATCTTCGAAAGAATTTATTTCTTATCCACAGCGAAACTTCTTCCTAAAGGTTACAACATAGACTTGGGAGACGCGATGGATTCCAAAGGACTCGACGCGGTTCAAGGATTCTTGGATGAAAGAAAGGATTACAAGATCACTCAGGTTTTATCCGGCGGTATCGACGTTTCCTCCGGAGACGCGGAAATTTTCGCAAAGGGTGTGGAAAGAGAAGCGGCCGAAGTGATCACAGTTCTTGAAAGAGGACTCGTAATCTTAGCGGCGGTATCGACAATCGCTCCACTCATCGGGTTCTTAGGAACCGTATCCGGGATGATCAACGCGTTCGACGCGATCGCAAACGCGGATCAAGTAAACGCGAAAGTAGTTGCGGGTGGTATCAAGGAAGCCTTGATCACGACCGCGGCAGGTTTGATCGTTGCGATTCCCGCGATGACATTCCACCAATACCTTACTTCAAGAATCGACGGCTTTACTTCCGAAATCGAAGAAGCGGCCAACAGAATCTACAAAGAATTCCTGAAAAGAAATTCCAAAAAAGGTTAATTCGGTTTTTGTAATATAAAGGTATCTTTATGATCCAAATAAAAAAGAAACGCGTATTGGAAGAAATCTCCGCATCCTCGATGTCGGATATAGCATTTCTTCTTCTTGTGTTCTTCATGGTGACCGCGGTCTTTTTCGTAAAGGAAGGTCTGAACATTCAACTTCCGAGAAAGAACGCGAACCCGACGACGGTTCTTCGGGAAAACGTTTACGAAATTCTCGTGACGGGCGAAACCATCAAGATGAGAAATAAATCCATCGGTACGAAGGATTACAGAAATCTAAACGATTTCCGTCAGCAGTTGAATCTATTGGAGATTCCCGATATCGCGAACAAAGTCGCATTGATAAAAACGACAGGCGAAACGAAATACGGAAACATGCTCGACGCGCTTTCGGCCGTACAACTGCGGGGATTCAAATTGATCTCCGTCAAAAGGTTAAAATAAACCAATGAGCTTAAAAAAGAAAAAGAATCCTCCGTCGATTCCCGTAAGTTCCATGGCGGACATCGCGTTCCTTCTGCTCGTATTCTTCATGGTTACTTCCGTATTGGATACCGACCCGGATATCCCGATCGCTCTGCCGGACGTTCCCGGCGGAGAACAGTTGAACAAGAAAATCGCGAACGTCTACTTGAGCGCGGATCCGAATAGAACCGTATTTTATAATTCTATAAAGATGCCGATCAACGAAGCAATCAATAACATAAGAGCGAAACTAACCACCACACCGGACTTAAAAGTTCTGATCCACGCGGATAAGGAATTGCCTTACGCCGAGTTGGATCAAGTGTTCGAAACCTTACAAGACGCAGGCGCGCTGAAGATCTCTCTGGTGACGAAAACGACCCAGGGCGGCGGGTTGAAATAAAGGAACTGGCATTGAATACCGGGACTCAAAATAAACTCAAAGTAAAACTAAGACGTTTTATCGAAAGATATCCGTACGAATCATGGATCGGACTTTCTTTCGTCATACAGATATTGATTCTACTTTTTTGGTACACACCTTCGATCGAATTCAATCGACTGGAGAAGCTCGTGGAAGAAGTGGCGTTCATAGACAACCTTTCGATTCAAGAACCCGCGGAAGGAGCGCCCGAAGACGGCGACTTCGAATTAACGGATACGCTGAAAAAGAAGGAAGATCCGAGAATCGCCGGAGCGCAGGACGCGGTCATCTCAGGAGCAACCGCTCCGGTCGACTTAACTCCGAACGTTATCCCCGTGTTTACGAGCGAAGCGAAAGCCGCCGGTATATCCGGAACTACAACTCTTGAAATCGTAATCGCCGATACCGGAGAAGTGTTGAGAGTTCGGTCCGTAGGAAAGGCGCTCGGATTCGGATTGGAAGAATCCGCGGTGGAAGCATTCTACAAAAAAAGATATTCGCCTTCGATTCTGGAAGGAAAAGCGATCACGGTAAAAGTTCTCATACCGGTTCGATTCAGTCTTTATTAAACCCCACTCGAAAACTTAAACGGACAGGGCTTCGGCTCTGTCTTTCTTTTTCAATTTCCGGTTTAATTGATTGCAAATCGGGAAAAAAAATATTCACATTGTAACCTCGAAAGCTCTCTTCCGAAGAATTCAGCGATGTTACCTTTACAATATAAAAACATTCAGCGCACGTTCCATCAACTCACGGATCTTCTATCGATCATTGAAGAAATCGAATATTCAAAAGAGATCACTCAGGTAAAAGGTTCGAGCATAGGAAAACACGTTCGTCATTGTATCGAAGTATTGGAGAATCTCGCGGACGGAATCGAAGTATCCAGCGTTTCCTACGATCAAAGAAAAAGAAATCCTCTTTACGAAACCTCTCCCCTCGCCGCGAGAGATAAAATTTTCGAACTGCTCGGAAAACTCGAAAGAATCGACGAAAACAAAATCATTGAACTCGTCTATCTCGTGGATTCAAACTCCGGCTTGGAAGGAAAAACCATAAGCAATCTAAAGCGGGAATTTTTATACGTTCAGGAACATACGATTCATCACATGGCGATCATCAAACTTTATGCGGAGTGCTTTTTAACCAATGTTTCTCTACCGGAAGAATTTGGAGTCGCCTTATCGACTCTTCAGTTTCAGAAAAAAATCGGCGTCCGCAAATCGTAAATCGATTCTTCCAAAGAAAGCCGTTTCTTTCGGAAGAATCGAACTAAAAAAATTAATGCGACCTGAATTCTGGCCCGCTTGGCTGTTCTATGCGCCCCTTGTTCCATACATAGTTTATCTAACGATCCGTCATTGGGGTTTCGGTACGATCTGCGCCGCCAATCCGGGAATCCCGCTGGGCGGTCTTGTCGGAGAATCCAAAGAACAAATCCTAAAAAATCTGAAATCGAAACATATATTAAAGTTTATGAAAGTATCCAGAGAAAACGGAAATATCGAAAGGGAATTCGAAGTTCGGACTCTGGAAGCCGCAAAAAATAAATTCAAATATCCTTATATACTCAAGCCGGACGCCGGTCAAAGAGGGGCCGGATTAAAACTCGTAAAAAACGATTCCGAAGTTTTAGAATCTCTCAAGTCTACGAATGTGGATCTGATCGCGCAGGAATATCATGCGGGGCCCGAGGAAGCGGGAATTTTTTACTATCGTTTTCCCGGAGAAGACAAGGGGAGAATCTTTTCAATCACACAAAAGACGTTTCCGATCTTGGAAGGAAACGGAAAAGAATCTTTGGGGGAATTGATTCTCGATCATCCTCGGTTCCGATATCAATGGAAAGTTTTTTACGAAAGACACAAAAAAGAATGGAATACGATTTTGAATCCGGGAGAAATAAAACGTTTAGCCGAAGCCGGAAACCATTGTCAAGGGACTTTGTTTACGGACGGAAGCCATTTAGTAACGGAAGAATTGACCGAGAGGATAGACGAGATTTCGAAAACATTTTCGGGTTTCTATTTCGGAAGATACGATGTTCGTTATCGCTCCGAGGACACATTCAAAAAAGGAAAAGAATTCGGAATCGTAGAATTGAACGGAATCACTTCCGAATCCACGAATTTATACGATCCTAATTTTTCGATTTGGAAAATGTATTCGATTCTATTCAAACAATGGAATCTTTTGTTCAAAATCGGTTCCGAAAATCGAAAACGCGGAATTCCCAAAACGAGTTTGATCGAGATCATAAGAACCCTGCTCCGTTTTTACGCCGGAGATAGAAAGGTGAATCCTAGATCGGATTGAAACCGATGTTCAAAAGGTGGACTTCGTCCGATCGGAACCCATTCAAAAACCGTAATAAACACGGACAAAGAAAATAGAAGGATAAAAAAATGACTCATTCCATTCTTAAGATCGTATACTTTATATTTGGCGATCCGAAAAAGAATTCACTGGAACACAGACTGTTCAACACGATCGCTTTTTTAAACGGCGTTCTAAACATATTCGGCGCCTTCTCTTCCTTCTATCTCGAAAATTATATGGTGATCTTTCTTCTGAATTTCGTTTCCGGAACTCTTTTGATGGGAATGTATTTTTTATCGAGAATTAAAAACATATACTACGCCCTCTTTTGGCCTTTCAATCTCACCATTCTTCTCTATCTATCCTCTATGTGGTTCTTCAACGGAGGATCGATCGGCGGAAATCATTATTACTTCATACCCGCTCTTGTAATCGCGACGATTCTTCTAAGAAATCACAACGTATGGATCGTATATTTGATATACGCCGCCGCGACCGCGTTCTTATACGGAACGGAATATTTCAATCGTGGATTCGTGAAACCGTATCCGAACGATACGGAAAGATACATAGACGCGGGAGGAAATTATTTATTCGTTCAGATTTTAACGGGAATTTTGATCTTTATTCTCACGAGAAATCTGAACATAGAAAGAAAAAAATCCGACTCTCTGCTTCTTAACATTCTCCCGGAAACGGTCGCCGAAGAATTAAAAAGAAACGATTACGTAGTTCCGATGCGTTATGAAAGTGTCACCGTTCTTTTTACGGACATGGCTGGATTCACACAAATCGCGGAGACGATGACACCCGAAAAATTGTTAAGCGAACTCGATCTCTTTTTCAGAGAGTTCGATTCCATCACCAAAAGACACAACATGGAAAAAATTAAAACGATCGGAGATGCGTATATGGCCGCGGGAGGAATTCCTCTTACGAACAAAACCCATTGCATCGACGCGGTGTTATGCGGATTCGAATTCCAGAAATTTATGCGTTTAAAAAAACGGGAAAGTGAAAATCTAAACCAACCCTGTTGGGAACTAAGACTCGGAATTCATACCGGTTCCGTGGTGGCCGGTGTGGTCGGAACGGATAAATTTGCCTACGATATTTGGGGTGATTCGGTGAATACCGCGAGTCGGATGGAGAGCTCGGGAGTTCCGGGAGAAGTCAACATCTCAAGCGAAACATACGAAAGGATAAAGGATTTTTTCGTATGTGAACATAGAGGAAAAATTAAAGCGAAGAACAAAGGCGAGATCGATATGTATCTCGTCAAAAAAATAAGAGAAGGTTTGCACGATCCCGAAGACGAATTTAAACCGAATCAGACGTTTCTCAGATTTTACGCACAAATTCAAAGGGGAGAATTTCCCGTTTAGGAAGATTCTTTGAAAATCCTACTCATGCTCCATAACCGCTCTTTATTTTATTTCTCATTAATTTTTCTTTTTCTAATCGGAATATCCTGTCGTGTCCCCGAGGATCTAAAGAAAAAATCGGAAGAAAGCCTCGTCGAATTGAAGGAATCCGGCGCGGAATACAAGGAGCTCTTCCTTGAATCCAAGGGAAAAAATATCTATGCAGTCGCAAGCGGTTGTGAATCCGAAAAGGAGAATATTCTAATATTCATACACGGTTCGCCCGGCGGTTGGCAGAATTACGCTTGGTATTTGGAAAACAAAAAGTTAACGGAAAAGTATTGTATTCTTTCTTTGGATAGACCCGGGTTCGGAAAATCCGATCCGAACGAAGTTGTCGCGGACGTCGAGAAACAAGCCGTTATTTTAAACGATGCGATCGGAAAATTTTCAAACTCGATTCGAAAAAACGAAACTCTTAAAATTACGTTAGTCGGCCATTCATACGGAGGACCGATCGCCGCAAGAATCGCTTCCATTTCCGAAAACAAAATTCATGTTCTGGTGTTATTAGCGGCGCCTTTGAGTTCTCAAGAAGAGGAAATCCAGTGGTATAACAAGATCGCCGATTGGAACTGGGTAAAAGGAATGTTACCTCAGGAAATTCGAAACAGCAACGACGAGATGCTTCCGCTGAAACCGCAGTTATTTTCTCTGGAACCTTTTTGGAAAAAAATTTCTTGTAAAACGATTCTGATTCACGGAAAAGAAGACTCTCTTGTCCCGTTTCAAAACCTGGAATACTTTCAAAACCAACTTCCAAAATCTCAACTTCTAACGATCACATTGGATGAAGAGAATCACTTTATCCCTTGGACTCAAAAAAATCTTTTGGAAAAAACCTTTTTGGATTTGGTTAAATAAAGAATTTCGAATGAACCTCAGACCGAGAATATACATCTCGATCTAAGGTTCTTTTAATTTTCTAATACTAATTCGATTTCAGATCCGACGAGAAACTCAACTCCAAAGGGAAACTAAATCCAAAAATTCATTTTCCTGTAAGGAAAGAATTTTGACTTCAACGTCCCATTTTTTCGTATATAGGGTTTGGCCCGCGCGAAAGAGATCTAATTCTATTTTTTCCGCCAGGTCGGACAAATCTTCCGAGCTGAGTATATGAAACGCATTGTTCGCATCTCTCCAGTCAGGAAGGCCTGAAATTTTTTGTTTGGAATAAAGAGTTAATGTTTTTTGAATATTCTCAAGATATTGTTTTCCGGAATCCCAGACCGCACCCGAAAAGTCGACCGTTCCACGATAAAATTCCTTTCTCGAAAGAAAAATCTGTTTATTCTGCAAAAGCAAGGATTCTCTTTTTAAATTCTCGTCTACAACCCATTCGGAGCCGGTATATTTTTGAAACGGCAAAGGATTCCCGGTTTGGTCCTTCAACGGTTCGGCAAATGTTTCCGTTTCAGGATCAATCTCGTCTTCCCAACTTTGCAGAACCCTTTCCGTGCCTGTGGTCTTGTGATAGACTTTTTGATTCTCGAAGTCCTTTGCAATTCCATCCTCTAAATCGGCTTTGAACTCATCGCCGATTTTCGGATTGTAATGTACCGCATAGGCTATCTGATGCACCTTTGAATCAAACAAAGACCAAGCGGATCGACCTTCTAATTTACTCGGATCGGAATTGATCCAAACTACGGATTTAGTTTCTTTATCGATAATATAATTCATGCTACCCTCACTTTATATTTTACTGCGATGTATGCAGGTGTTGTTTCGTTACCTGTTCGAGGAGTTCCTGACGTAGATGCAACAAGTGTATTTAAAAGCGTATCGTATGCAACCCCGGTAAAATTCAAAACTGAAATGTTAGTGCCGCCACCGAATAGATTATAGTTTTCATAACGCGCTCTGATACCAAATGCTTGTATCTGGTCCTGCCCCTCCGTTCCAACAACCCCTGAATCGTAATTCCCGCCCAATGCCTTAGCTCGGCTTCCATGTACACCGGCCCCTCTTGCAAAAATTCCTCTTCGATCCGGAACGTTATACGTAGTCGAACCGTCTCCAAAACCGTATTCAACATTCGTAATCATATCACCGGTCTGAGAAGCAGTAAGATCGATGATCGATCCAGTAGGCGTCGTAGAAATTTGAAAGTCATTGGTAGTCGGATTACGAACGTAATACTTCGTAAGACCAGTAACGCCGCCGCCCGTAAAAGCGAACTTTACCAACTGACCTTCCACACAACCATGCGCGGTAACATTGATTCGATCGGTCGCAGGAACGATACCGGTAACCGACTTAGAGACAAAATTCCAAAGCACAGAAAAGGTCGCTCTAGAAATCGCTTGCGCGTTCGCCTCCTTAAAATTAGAAGAAGGAGCAATGTTCAAGTTATCCTCTACAATACTGCCGATCGGTATTAGAAAATTCAAAAGATTGTTATCCGTAACATCAATGCGGTCTTTCAAATACTGAAGACTTTCGTATTGACGATCAAACTCATCGTCCATCATATCCCCGTCTGCGGGAGTATTTTTGGTCCATGTTCTCGTTTTTGTCGCATTAAATACTGCCACTATCTACCTCCTTATTTGCTTTCACGCGGAGACACATTAATCACGCCACTCTTACTTTGAATTTTACGGCGATGTATGCAGGAGTTGTTTCGGTTCCAAGGCGAACAGCACCTCCCGCGGGATCATTTTTAGGTGTAAGCTCCTCATAACCTCCAAGCCAAATTGCATTGTAGCCATAAGCGCCGGAGGAAAAGGAATCATTCAAAATTTGCTTCGTTGATATCAAAAATCTTTGAAACTGATCTTGCCCCTCAAACCCAATCGAACCACCATCGTAATTCCCGCCCAATGCCTTAGCTCTCGATCCATTTACACCGGCCCCTCTTGTAAAAATTCCTCTTCGATCCGGAACATTATACGTCGTCGAACCGTCTCCAAAACCGTATTCTACGTTCGTAAGCATATCACCGGTCTGGGAAGCGGTAAGATCGATAATAGTTCCGCTTTGTGTCGTAGAAATCTGAAAATCATTGGTAGTCGGATTACGAACATAGTATTTCGTAAGCGCGGTAACACCGCCCCCGGTAAATGCAAACTTTACCAACTGACCTTCTACACAACCGTGTGCGGTAAGATTGACTCGATCGGTCGCGGGCGTAATCCCGGTAACCGTCTTGTGAATCAAATTCCAAAGCGCGGAAAAACTCGTACGAGAAATTGCCTGTGCGTTTGCGTCTTTAAACAACGCCGACGAGCATTGATCCAAATTATCCTCTACGATTCCTCCCAGTGGAATCCGAGCCGCGGAAAAATTCGCATCGGTTTGATCGATTCTATCCTTCAAATATTGATCGTTTCCATAGAGACGATCCACCTCGTCGTCTATCAAATCACCGTCTGCGGGCGTGCTTCTATTCCATGTAATGGTTTTTGACGGATTGAATATTGCCATATTGACTCCTTAAATTTTATTTAGAATATTATAAATTTTACATATATTTATCGAACGCCGGGCCGAACCGAACGTATCTTCTAAAATATTTATGCATTGAGACCGTGCAGAATACATTCATGCTACGGATCTTTGAACCAAGACCTTACAATCTTCACTCGAATTCCTCGTGAATTGCAAAATCGTATACGATCAAATTGTCCTTGGGTTTGGAGGGGAACGTTTTCAAAAAAAGCAAATTCCCGTCTCGATCAAACAATCCCAGTTCGTTAATTCCCGCTCCGATTGCTTCCGCTTGTTTTATAGAGGCTTTGAAAATTCTCGAGCCGTCCGGGTTGTTTTGAATTGTAATCGATTTTCTCAAAACCTCGTTTTGTAAGCCTGTATCTCCTGCCTGAGGAATTCTCGGCGTTCCGGAGCTTAGGCCACCGATCCCAAACGCAATCTGATCCGGTAAAATTTTTGCGTTCGGAATCGAGAGTATGGTGACTCCGTTCATCGCCCATGTTACGTCTAACGCAGAGGTTCGAAGCGCCGAATTGTAAAGTCTACCGGATAAGGTCGAAGTTTCAAAACGATAATTGATGATCGAATTCACCCCACCCGCTCGAATTTGAGAAATGGCCTTATTAAACTCCGGCGTAACAACGACCGTATCTACGGAACCGGTGAAAATCACTCGAATTGTAGCGGGTCTTTTTGTATTTCCCGATAACGGATATTCCCCATTGAACGTAATCAAACCGTCGAGAAGCAACGGTTCTCCACCGTAACAAAGCTCTTGGATTTCGTATAACGTTCCCGTTCCGGCAAGAATTTGGGATCCGATCTCATTCATGGAATGAATGTCTCCCTTTGATTTTCTTTTTTGTCTTGCAATCGAAAGAAAGACCCTGTATCTAAAATCGTCCATTCCGTCTCTAGGTTGTTTTAGATTTTTACCGATCAGATCGAGAATAGCTCCGCTTTGTGTTCTGAAATCGGTAGCGCCTTTCGAGGACTCAAACACGTTACGCACTTCGTTTAACAACTCAAGATCGGCCTTCCATTTTTTTCCGATTTGGGAATCTTCCTCTCTCGTAAAAAGCGAAGAGGGGTATTTTTGTAAAATGTCGCTCAACTCGGTCATATAAAGTTCACCTGAATATTCGCGGTGATCAATTTCGCCCTTTGACGACTGTTGATCGAAAGTTCATCCAGATTCGCGGGCGAAGACAGTGCGACCTTTGCGGTCATTGACTTGATTCCTAAAACTTTTACCGAATCGTATTCACTGAGTCCGCTTTGAGACGCGATCAACTTCCAAGAGAATACGTCCGCGCCCGTACCGTCGCCTTTGAACGCAGTGGAAGTCGCTCCGATCGTATCGACGCCGCCGACTACTTTGATACAATTCGTTTTAACGATGGACTCCGAACCTGGAACCCAAAGAGCCAAGTCTCGAACGATATCGATCTTTACGAAAACAAGAACATCTGCGGGTCGATTGAAGCAATACGTTCTCGCGACTCCTTTCGTATCGATGACGGTCGTGTTTTGAGAACCGAAGGATTCGATTCCACCGGGCCAGTTTCGGAGAAGAGCTTCTCCGATTTCTTCGGGAGCACCTCCTTCGATCACGGCTTCCATCGAATGTGGAGGTCTGCCATCCACATCGACGAAGTCCGTATTGTTTTCATAAACGATCGCGGTTAAAACGGATTCTATCTGATTCAAAACCCCCTGAACGTTAGCCGCCGATGAACCTCCGTTGATTCCTTCGTTAAAGAATCGATTCAAATATTCGATATCGGTTTCGATCGATCTTCCACCTCTAGCCGGATCGGGGTTCGTTACCGAATCCACACCTGCTACCGCTGTATTGATCGTGCTAATCGCGTTAGCCGCAACATCTCCGTTGATTCCGTAATCGAGATTCATGGCCTGTGCGTTTAAGATCACAAATCCGCTTGAAATCGTACCGGATTGAATCGTGATGAATTGAAGACCGCTTCCAGTCTGACAAATTGTACCCACGTCGACGAAGGAACCGTTCACTCCTAAAAATTTTAATGCGACAATGGATCGTTTTGCAGGCTGACGTTCGCTTCCCAGAGGATTCAAAACCCGATCCAAGGATGCTCCCGTCGCAGTATGTGCGAAGTTCGAATAAAAAACGGCCTCCGCGAGTTGATGGATCGAATCCAACTCATCCGCGAGAATTCTCATTCTCATTCCGTCCTCGCTCAAAATGGAAAGGTCGATGTCCTGTCCCAAGCTCGTTTTGTATTTTTCCTCGAGATCGGAAAGAATTTCGTCCCTTGTCTTACGTATAAAACCTTGCTCTGTCACACCGGCCATAATCAAACCTCCTCAGTTACGATTCCGAAAATAGTATTTGCAGAAAATTGAATGTATATTCTTCTATCGAAGTCGTTCGATTCTACGATTTCGATACGATTCACCGATACGGTCTCCGGATCCTTGATCAGAATTTTGCGAATTTCCACCAAAACCCTTTCTCTCGGGATTTTCGTCGAAAAAACGGTGTACCAATCCAGACCGACTAACGGCTCATAAACGGATTCACCGATGGAAAGACGAATCGCGTGTTTGATTCTTTGGGAATAGTATTCTGCATCTTCCAATACAACCGGCTTACCTTGGAAACGAACCACATCCCCGTTTTCAATCTTGATTCCTTTCATCCTATCTTTACCTTGTTCGAAAGAATTTGATCCACTTCCGCCTTTCTCATATTGAGTTGATTGACAACCGAAGCTCCGAGACCCGCAGGCACTCCCTGAGAAGTGTTCGTAGTAAACGCTCCGGCATTGTTTATAAAAACGTCTATAATCGCTTTGATCAGGTCGGCCAATGTTTCACCTAACACAGCGTATTCGGAAAGATCCACTAGACCGCCTTGGATTTTTATACGATCGTCCTCCAGCTGAATGAGAGACTTGCCCTCCTTATTTCCGATCACTAAACCGGCTTGATTCGCCGTGGTCGCAGGAGCATCCGTCTCCCCTTTAAAACCGCTTACGATACAAGCGCTTTGAAGATCGAATAAGGAATCGGAGACAACCGAACTTACACCTCGAACCGCTTCCGAAATATCATGTGTGGAGAATGAAATCCAAACCTTGTCCCCGCGTTTGTAATCGGGTTTGATATAAAAATCACCGGCCCACATCGTACCCACTCGGACGTTCGAAAGGATAGGAAAGGACTTCTCTTCTCCCGTTCCGTCTTTCTGTTTAAACGGAATTTTAACGTTAGCCGTCATTTCGCTCGAATTGAAGGAATCTATGATTCCAGGCAAACCAACCTGAACCCTTGAAAGAGATTTTTTCATCGCGGCGAGAATCATTTCATCCAGACTCATAAAGGTAGAACCTCCAGTTCGGAATAACATTCGGATTGAAGCGTGGAAAAGACGTGTTTTCCCTTTAAGATTCTACAATCGGCGTCGAGACTTCCCCCTTTTACGGAGACAATCACATTCTGTTTGAATTTATGTCGAAACAGACTTTTGATCTTCCAAGTTTTCTGTCCCTTTTCCGGAGCGCCGATCAGACCGGAAGAATCATCCAAAAAGATCGCGCTCGGTTTTTTCTGAGGTTGTAATGAATCTATGTGTAGAAGTCCGTCCTGAAACCAATATTGCGTTTTTGTCAAAGAGCAAAAACGTAGAATACAATCGCCTAACGAAGTATTCGCGCTGAAATTTATAATTTTGTTATCCGCGATGTTGATTCTTCCCGGTTTGAGATTTCCGCGATCCAAAATATCAAGAATCACGGTCGTTGCGGGAAGTTTGCTGTATGTTTTCATAATATAAGAACTTGACCATGCGCCTGCGTTCGCACTGATCTGAAACTCCAATATACGATTCGTTCCCTCTTGTGTCATCTTAGGACGAATCACTTCACCGCTAACTACCAAACCGTTTTCGTCCTTATAACCCGCGTTTAAAAACGCGCTTGGATATTGTAATCCGGTTCCTTTCGATTTACCTTCGATCAGATTCATCGTATCCTGATTCACGTTGTATAAGGTCACCGTGGTCAAATTCATCGGCCCGATTTCTGTTTCGAATTCGATATCGAAAGGTGGATACGTGAATTCTTTGCCGCTTCCCGTTTTGGGAAGAATCTCCAAAGAAGCCACTCTTCCGAATAATTTCGGATTTCCGATCATAACGTTTCCTCCACATAAATTTGTACGCTGGAACCCAACGTATCGAGGTTAACCGGGATATCCTTAAACTCTTCGCGGTAAAGATCATCGAGATCCAAGGGTTTGAGAAGAATGGAAATCGGAAATTCATCGACGACTACGTGATTGAAAGGAACACCGTATACAAGTCGGGAAGAAAACAAATCGACTCCGTCCTGATCTCTCACGAGAACCGTAATAAAATCCCCCACTTCGTTGTAAGCGAATTCGAATTCATAATCTTTCGAACCGATCTCGTATGTGTTGCGGATCGGAAATACGTTCGGATCCACTGGTAAATATTGATATATTGGCATATAATAAAATTCTAACCTTTTCCCGGAACAGGCTCTCCGGATTTTGAAACGGTCTTGGTCGGTTTTTTTCCGCCAGACTTTACACTTTTTAACTCTCTCGTTTTGGCTTCCGCGATCAGAATCGGGAAGATGGAAATCGAAATCGGAATATCGTCCCCCGTATCCTTGGATTCGGAAAAGGAAATGTCCCCGAGAAGAAGATTCGGAATCTCGTCAACCGATCTTCCTAAGTATCGTTTATCCGGATCGTCCGGTTCCACATAACGAAAGACGGACGGTAACATCGACAAAACGCGGCTGATGATTCCGCCAGTTCCGTAACCTAAAAGAGTAAGAAGCGTTCCGCTCGTCTGCCATGCGATCAATGTTTCCAACTTCTCATCGACCGTTTTGTTCGATAAGGTCAAAACACCGAAGGACGAAGATAGAAGAGCGCTTAACGTGATTCCTCTGTTTCCCGGAATCACGTGATCGGTCAACATGGTCTTACCTTTTTCCTTTTCGACCGTATGTTTCGTGATCTCGGCGGGATATGTATATTGCAAATCGAAGGAAACGTTTATCTCGATTTCATCGTCGCCGTCCGTTAGAGCGATCGTATCTCTTCCCGTTAAAATTCCCATTATGCTCCCTCCGGCGTAAGACCGGACGCAAGACCGATCTTCAACGCTATTTTATCCAATTCCTTTTCCAAATAGGATGCGAATACAGACGCATCTTCTTTTCTAGTTGCGGAACCTAACACTACGTTGGCGATATTTACGGAGATTCCTCCGCCGCTACGATTCTGTTTGGAACCGCCTAACACGCCTAAGTCCTTGACGGCGACTACGTTGTCATCGGGATGAAATTTTACGATCTCACCGTGTTTGGTAATGAGCGCGTCGTTTACATTGGTAACGTTACCGGTTTGTGCGGGCGGAGGAGCGCCGGACGCCTTCAAAAGACCGAACCAGGATCCGATTTTAGAATTCTGAAACGACGTTAAGAGACTCATGAATCCGTTTTTAACCGCATCCAGTATTTTATTAAAGTTTTTGAATATTAGAATAATGCCACCGATGACCAATCCGATCGCAACACCCGCGGCGATGAACGGAATCAAAGGTGCGACGGCGCTCCAGGCGGCGACCGCAAGCGCACCGAACACTCCCACAAGGACGCTTCCCAAAAGGATCATCGCAGTTTGCAAACGTTCGGACGCGTCTTCTCCGGTGGTGAAGTAGTCGATTAAATCGGAGAGCATATCGAAGAGAGGTTTCATCGATTCCACCATTTTCGTCCCTAGGCTCTCCGATAGACGGTTCATTCCGCCGTCAAATCGCTCCAGAATCCCGGATGCGGTTTTCATCTCTTCTTTATAAGAGTTTTGTAATGTTTTATTCTTATTAAGTGCCTGAAAAATCAGTTCTTCTCGTGCAATTCTTTTGTCAGCCTCGGACATCGCGGAGCCGTTGATCTTCTGAAAGTCTTTGGAGTAAGCGGAAAAAAGAGCGCCGCTATGTTTAAAAAAATCGTCATTTCCCGATTCGATCGCTTTAAAAGCCAGCGTCATAGACGAAGACAATTCATTACCGGTCAGTTTACTCGCCATTTGAAGACCGGAAAGATTCTTCGAGATAAAATCGATCGAATATCCCGATCGAATCGCATCATCGGTGATTTT
Source organism: Leptospira barantonii (assembly GCF_002811925.1). NCBI lineage: Bacteria > Pseudomonadati > Spirochaetota > Leptospiria > Leptospirales > Leptospiraceae > Leptospira > Leptospira barantonii. Next base: position 198,444 of record NZ_NPDS01000002.1, on the reverse strand, counting down.
TGTAAGTTCCGTTTGAGTATGAAGTCCTTTGGAAGTTTTGATCGTGTTATTGATCGCGGCTTGCAGTTTGGAATATCCGTCTCCCGCCAGATTCTTTAAGATCGATCTTTGTTTATCCAATTCGATTCCGGATTTAAACGAAGGAACGATGATCTGTTGAAAAACGGACGTAGCGACCGTATTCAGGGTTGAAAAAGCGCCGCTCAGACGGGAAGTCTTTGCGGCATTCGTCGCCAACCCTGAATCCAATTCCTTGACTTTTTTTCCGGCGGCATCGGCGGACTTTGTCATCTCCGAAAACGGGTTCGGTAATTTCGCCATTCCTTTCAGCTTGGAAGAAAGACCGCTCAGGCTCGAATCGAGTTTTTTTGTCTGTTCCGTAAAGGTCGATAATTCGGATTTCTTACTCGCAAAACTCGAAACAGAATCCTTCAAAGCCTTCCAGGACTTAACGCCTTTTTGAGAAACCAAAGTCATCGCATCAGAAAAAGCTAATACTTGCTCTTTCAATTTTTTGACGTCCTTCTCAATCAGTGTAAAAGAATCCTTCGGATCCACAGAAATTTTTATCTTAACGTTTACGTCCCGCTCGGCCATATTCTTTCCTATTCCAATCCTTCTTATCAGCGTTTAAAATCCCGAACCGTGAATCAGTTTCGCCAGAAACTTCAACTCTTCCGCCTTTTCTTCCGCTTCTCTTTTTTTTCTTCGATCCACCACTTCCAATATTTTCATATAAAGAACGGTGGGCGCGTTCTCGAGCTCTCTGCTCGTAAACTGCGCCGCACCGAGGATGAAAGGTTTCCAGAAGTAAAGCTCACGATCGATCTCTTCATCAATCCACCTCATCCATTCTTCCGCGGAAGGGTTGTATCTTAAATCCGGGAACTTCCTATTCCAACTCCCACTTAAGAAATCGATTCGCTATATTCAGCCAAACCTCCACGTGATTCGGCTCAATAGTGTCTAACGTAGGTTCGAAGGAATGACCCATCGGTCTAACGCAGAACTTGAAGAATTTATCCATCAGTTTATCCTGATTGAGTCCCTCGGTTAAAGAGATCGATTCTTGTCTCCAGCGGAGCGCCTTTCTATTTCCCGGATGTTGAAGTTTATACCTGCGCCCGTCCACGAAATGAATCTGAGCCACTTTCGCGTCGTCGTCGATCGTCTCCAAAATCGGTTCCGAAGGAAAAACGGAAACTTCCGATTCCAAGGATTCCTTCTTAACGAAAATTTTATCCGGTTGCGCCGAATCTTTTGAAACGTTATCCGTCATCATGCCGTGATTACTCCTTTGTAATCGGGAAGAAGAAACACCCAGACCATGTCCTTGTATTCTTTTCCCTTTTCGATGTTCGGTCTTTCCCAAACTCTACCTTGTGCGGAGAAACCTAACATTCCTCCGTCGCTTTTATCCTTAATCGTAAACACGCAGGGAAGTCTTCCTTCGCCTAAGGCGAAGAAGTATTGGTTCTCCGGGGAATCTCCCATAAGAGTCAGAGTCAACTTTACTCTTCCATCATATACTTCCGAGATGTTCCAATCTCCTTTGATTCCCACTTGAGAGAGAATGTATTCCTTCGTTACGGGTTCGATTTTAAAGTACCCGTCCGCTTGACTCATTCCGGACACGTCTCGTCCGTTGCAGTTCACGTTTAATTTCTTTGGATCCCAAATACCGTTCATTCTTGATTGCTCCTTAGGTTAATTCGCCGTCGATGTCGACTTCGTTGATCGCTCCTCTCAAGCGGCACGAGAAAGTGATGTTGGGAAGAATCCGATTGTTGCGATCGTTAGTCGGAATTTCGTCTATCGTTTCGGGAAGATGAATCTTATATTGATAATCTCCCAGATCGGAACGCGTTTTATCGGATTCGTTTTCGACGGGTGCGACGATTCCTTGAACGCCTGCTTGAGAAAAAACCTCTCGCATTCTCGCTTCGATCATCTGAATCCCTTGAATCGTATAAGGAACGACGTCCGAGTTTAAAAAAAGACTCGTGATGTTTTCCTTCAAACGCGCCTTCAACCAGGAACGATTTTCAACCACGTCCGCATAAACGTTCCCGGTGGAAACTCCCGGATAAGGAACCTGCTTACCGCCGAAATCAACGATTAGATTTCCGTTGTCCGCAAAGATGGAACTCGTTTGAGAATTTGTGTAACCGGAATTCTCAACTCCGTCGAGAGGCAGATAAGCGTAGTTATACGAACCGACTCTACGAGGAGAAGAATTTCCGACCCACGCGGCTTCCGGAAAAGAATCCGGATTCTTATGAATCGTAAAGTATTCCCAGATGGAATTTCTTCCCGTGAGAACGGTTACGTCGTCCGTGCAAGCAAAGAACATCTTCTCGATGGATGCGAGATAATCGCCTAACGCTTGTATTTCGGATTTCGTATGAGTGGTCGCAGTCGTTTTAAACCAAGCGTCTTTTCCCGAATTTCTCAAAGCGGCGATTTCAACGGCCGCGTTCGCCCAAGAAGTGAGAAGAAATACCGCTACGGTCTTCGGTCTTGGAGTTTGTCTGAAAATTTTAGTAGCTTGCAGATATTCCTTATCCGAAGAAACAAAACCCATCCCCAAAAGATCGTCGGCGGAGGAAATCTCCATATATCTTTCGAAAGCCAGAGGCGCTTGAGCGAATGCGAAAACGATTCCGCTTCCCGCGCTTGCCGTTTCGATCACGTCTACGATTTTAGTCGCTCCGGCGATGTTCGAAACCGCTTCCGCGGCAAGTTTGATCTGGTGTGCCGTAGAAGTAGCGACGCCGCCCGCATCCGTTGCAACGTTAACCGAAACAACATAAGGATCGTTTTCCGTTCCGGTTCCGGAGCGAACGACGCTCAGAGCCGTGCTGTTTCCGGCAACGACGTATTTAACTTGGATAAACACGTTTCCCGAAGTGACCGATTTCCAGATCAGTCCGCTCGGACCGCTGGATACTTGTAAAGAATAGGTTGGTGCCTTGACTCCAAGAATCAAAGGTAACCCGAATCCCATTTGAGAAACCGGAGTATTTCTAAGAAATAGATTGATACTGATCGGCTCAATTTTAGAGACTGTTTGTGCGCTCATGCTTCCTCCTGATATTCAACCGTTGGTGCGCTCGCGGTCGATTCGCCTTGTTTTTCATTATACTTTCTTAATTTGAATACGATGTCGAAGCTCGCTTTGTATAGATACGTCGCGTTTTCGGTTAAAACGGTTTTGTCCTGAATGTTCGGAGAAACGAGAACCGGAGTGATTCCGAACTTCTCGCATTCGATCGTACCTTCTTTCGAATCGAACCAATCCATGGACTTTTCGGAAAGTTCCCAACAAGTTGCGATCGAACTGTCATGTAAGAATATTATGTTAATGGAAACTGTTTGATTGATTCTAAACGTTTCCTTAAAAGTCGCGGAATCGATCGATTGAATTTTACGAGAAGCGTTCGCGGAAGAATCTTGATTCAGTTGAACGATTTTATAAGTGCCGTATGGAAAGGTCGTAGGCAATTCCGTTTGATCCGCGAGAACGAAAGAAATCGGAGGATCCGGTTTTTTGATCTCCGTAATCATCTTGTTCATCGCCGATTCTATATCTTCAAAATTCATGTTTCCGATTCGTCTCCTTGAAACCGATGCGCCGAGTTTACGATACATGTCGGAAGAAATCTACGTCGTGAACGCACGGGATAGACCTGAATTTCCGTACGGTCCCAAAGCGAAGGGAGTGATCGACTCAGGGAAGAATGAAGATCGCAGACCTTGTTTATTTCATAACACAAGACAATTTTGATTCAGGATTAGTTTGTCGGAAGAATTGAACCGACGAATATTAAGATGGACAAAAATAAAAAGCGCGCAAGAGCGCGCCGACTGCGGAGAAATATCGAGAACCGAGATCGCTTAAGATATTTAGAATATTCTACAGTTTGCAATCTTCAATTCTAAAATCATTCGCAGGAATCATCCGACTCCACAAAGTGAGATCTAAAAAATTCCTCAACTCCGATCCGCGAATACAAAACGCTTCCGTCCCGCAGTTTCCAAAACTTTCCAAGCAATCCCTCCCTGCGATAATCCCCCACTCTACGAACGGATCGTTTCAACAAGGCCGCAACCTCTTTCGGGGTCATCGTATCTTTCGGTTCTTTTGGAATCGCCGGATTTGTCTGCATCGGTAAAGAGGAAACGTTCTTCGAACGTTCCTTACCGAACGAATTTTTATAAAGAGAACCTTCCTGTGAAAATCCGACAACCTTCTTCGATGAACCTTCGTTTTGAGAACGAGCTTGGTCCGTATTCTTTTTTATTTCGATCATAGACCAACCGAAAGAAAGAGATTCAATTCTGTCAAGCACCGATCTATATTCATAATTTTGAATCTATTTTCAGGGACCGAGCGAACGAAAAAAATAGACTTGAAATCCTCGCGAAAACTTTTTTCAAAAGAAAACGTCTAAAAATTTTTCGAACACGGAGTTTTTGTCCGGGGTCGGAAATAAACTGTTTGGAAAGGAACGTGGAAACTTAGGTCCAAAATGACGGGCCTTAAAGGATCGATTCGGCTTCGTTTAAAAGGAGCGAGATTGTCGGAAGATTCGCAAGTAAAGGAGAGAAAAATGGCAAATATAATCAAAAGAGATCGAGTGAGAATCCGCTTTCTCTGCGATCAAGTTGGAGATCTCAAAACGAAGGGATTGAACGTAAGATCGGTGTTCGACCAGTGCTGGAATCGAATTCCCGAAACCATGATTCAAAAACTCAACGCGGAAGAACTTCTTACTTACATGCAACGGCATATTCTACCGGTCGAAGTTGCGTTATTGACCGCTGAAAAAGAAGCGGAAACATACAAAACCAAAACCGCGTAGAAACGTTTGGGACAAATCTCGAAGTGACCAGGGCGACCCGTGGCGATCACGCACATCGGCATCGGGACAAAAAAAATCCCGAATTCCAAATCGGAATCCGGGATTTTAGCACATTCGAATATTTGAATGTGATTTTTAGTCTTCTTGGCTTTGAAGAGAAAATCTTCCGATCTCAAGAACCGTATAACGCGTTTCGGCGCCGGTAAGGTTCAATACCGCGGAATCTCCCGTTTTCTTTCCAAGAAGGGATTTAGCGAGTGGAGACTGATAACTGATGATATGTCTTTCAGTATCCGCGTCCCAAGCCCCGAGAATGGAATAAGCGACAACTTCTCCGGTGGATTCGTTCTTGAGTTTCGCGGTAACTCCGATATTGATCTTGTCCGTTTTGACGTTGGTAAGATCCAAGATGATCGCACTTTTGATTTCGGCTTCGAGTCTTTTGATGGCCGCTTGAAGCTGAACTTGTTTTTCCATCGCGGCCTTGTATTCCGCGTTTTCTCGCAAGTCCCCTCTTTCCTGAGCTTCCCCGATATCCTTGGAGTTCTCCGGCATTTCCACGTTGAGTAAATGTTCGAATTCTTCCTTTTTGCGGTTGAGAGCGCGTCTTGTAACAAGAATCGCACCTTCGGGAATACGCGTAAGAATGTCGTCGTCCTCTTCATCCTCGTCTTCGTCTTCTTCCCAAGCGACGTCGGGTTTCAACTCTACGATCAAAGAATACAAACGATCTTTTTCAAGATCCGTAAAGTAAGGAACTTCCTTATAAAGAGCGTATAACTTGCGGATGTATTCCGAATCTCCCGCGTTGATCGCCTCGCGTAAAACCTCGTCGTCGTTTCCATGGAGAATTTCCTTGGACGCGTTTTTGAGTTTGGTTCCCTTGTCTTCGATCTTAGTGAGAGGTTTGAACAAACGGAAAACTTTCAGAATCAGTTCGAGACGTTCTTCCGGTTTGGAAGAAACGATCCATTCCCCTTCCCAGATTTTGGTAAGAATGGATTTCGCAACCCAGATAAAAACTTCCGGAGCTTCTTTCGCTCTTGTGCCCGCGGATTTGATAAACGCATTCAGAAGATCGAACTTTCCTTCTTCTTCCATAATGGAGAATACGTATTTGTTCACCTTGATCGGAACTTCGAATAGAATTCCGGTCAAAACCTCTTCCGCACTGTGTGCGTGTTTGCGGATCAGATTCACATAACCCTTTTTGATTTCCACGTTTCCGATTTTCGTAGAAATTTCGGTTAACGTGCTTACCGGCAGGGATTTGATCAGCTCCACGATTTTTTGTTCGGTCAAATGTCTCGGAATTTCCTCGTCACCGAGTTCTTCCGACGCCGCTTGCAGATACAAGAAAGCGACTAACTTGCGAACAGGATCCGCCGCTTCCTCTTCTTCGTAATAAAAATGATTGAACGCTTCGATCGCACCTTCCGCGTCTTCGCGGTTGTCCAGGGCTTCCATTGCGATATCGAGTTTTTTGTTCGAATCGGTCTGGTGCGTGAACTTCTCGGACAATTCTTCCGACAAGGAGATCGCCTTTTCACGATAAACGAGTTCGTCTTTTTTCTTAGGATCAAAACCGATGTTCGGTTCTTTTTTGATTACGTTCTTAGCCTTGTTCCACCACTTCGACCATTCGGCCAAGGGTAAGAATTTTCCGGACACTTCGGACTTGATATCGGCGGTCAACATTCTGTTGTCGAAAGAAGTCAGCAATTCCTTGAAGAAGTCCGGAATGTTGTTCTTGAAAAGATCCACGATCTCTTCTTTGTTTTCGTAGAACTTCACCCAGATATGATCTTTTTTCAAAGGTTTTAAGCTGGTGATCGCCATCTGGATCGAAAGTTTATGATCCTTTTTATCCTTAAAGTCCACGAAGATAGAATCTCCGTTAGGCGAAATCGAAGTGATCTTACCCACTCCCCAGTTTCTATGAAGAACGTAGTTGTTCGTGTCGAACACGATGTTTCTTTCGAAGTTGGCGATACAAACCTTGATGGGTTTTCTATTGTTTCCGATCTCGGACATCTTGAGGAAGTCTTCGAGAAGGGAATGATTTGCATACTTCGCTTTATAAGCGCGGATGAGTTCGTTTCTTGCTTTGTTGGAAGAAGCCTCGTGTTCGAGAATCTTCTTTAAAAGATAAATGACCTTGTCCCAGTCTTCGAGTTGTTTGTACGGTTCAACGATCGGATAAAGATAACCTACAAGTCTCGTTCTTTCACGATGACCCAACATGATTCTTTCGATTCTTTCGAAAAACTGAAGGTCTTCGTGGTTGTTGCTTACGATGATCGGCCAGATCTCTTCAAGTTGAACGTAATCTTTTGTTTTCGCAAAAGTTTCGATCGCTTGTTTGAGATATGTGATCGCGCGTTCTTTATTTTCTTCTAATATGGAAAGCGCGTATTTTTTTAAGATTTCGGGGTTTTTGCGATCGTGTTTCGCGAGTTTTTCCAGAACCGGTTTGAGTTCCTTATTCTTCTTTAACTTTTCGAGGGCCTCTGCCTTGTATTTCAAAGCGAGTCTTTGATCCCCGTATTTCAGGATCTGATCGGTGATGTGTTCGATGATCGTCCACTTACTCGCTACTTTAAAAGATTCTAATAGGTTTTTTAAAAGACCGGAGTCGCTGATCTCCCCTCTTTCCAGAGAGAGAATTCCGAGTAGATAACGTGCAGAAATGCTGTCTTCGTGTTCGCCGAGATATTCTTCTATTTTCTGTTTTGCTTCGTCTATTTTTCCGGCCGATTTATAAAATTCGATGAGGTCGTCAAAAATCTTAAACTTGGATGCAGGAATTGAGTTCGCGTCGGTGCGAACGTAGATTTCTTCGTTGAAAAGAGATGTCAGCTTATCCAGATCGCTGGCCGGTCTGGATTCCGTAGTTGCTGATATTTCGTTAGACATAGGATACTCCACCGATTGAGTCTCGGCTTGATGAAAATTGGGACGTTTGGGGTTAAATTCCTCTCTGACAGCCCTGTATTTATCAATTATAGCCGAGTTGGCTTATCCGTAAACCAGAATTTAGAAAGAGGGGGATTTCCCGGTAAAGCCGGGTTTCGGCCTTACCAAGAGAGAATGAAACGGGATTTAGAACATCCCGTTGATTATGAAATCTTATTTTCCTGCCGCTCCACCGCCGCCGCATTCTTTGTCGACTTTGGCTTTGAGCATCTTATCGAGTTTGTGCTTGCTCTTGCAATCTTCGTCGTCGAAATCGATGGAAGCTCCGTCGAAGTGAACTTCGAAAACGTCGGAAAGAACTCTTAACTCGTCGAAGAAAAGATATACGGTTTCACCGCTCGTATCGGGACGGGAACGAATCTTAAATTGTTTGAAAACGATCGTCTTCACTTGCGGATAAGAATTTACGTCCTGAGGAACTCCTTGAGGAATCCCAACGGTAAGCGGTCTCCATCCGATAAAGTCGAGAGATCCGAACTGAAGAATATGAGTGTCGCCTTTCCAGTCTTCGATCCAACCTTCGAGATTGTATTCGTTTCCTCTTCCGCAAACCCAAACCGAAATCGCCTTGCTCACACCCGGGAATTCCACTCCGTAAATTTTGGAGATCTTTCTTTGGTTGTTTGAATCCAAGTAAGACTTGGTGCGAAGTACTTCGTATTCGGGAACTCTCGGAGGACGAATGGTTACGGCGTTGTCACCGGGAAAAGTAAACTGAAACTTAACGCCGAGAACTTTCGCGGTTCCAGCGTCCACGTTCTTGATGTCTCCCGGTTTACCGGAGATCAGTTTTACTTCTCTCAAAGACTGCGCGTTTTGCGCGGTCGGTTGATACTGCTGTTGTCCGTTTTGCGGTTGTTGTGTATCCTTATCAGTGGATACTTCCCAACCGTAAGCCGCGGAACTTGCCGGGTTGTCCCAAGATTCCACGGTGATGGATCTGAGTTCCATTCCACTTACGTCGATCCCGGTCGCGGTGTCGATTCCGCGTTTGCTTTTGATGATGTTCTGTCCGTTAACCAGACCCAGAAGAATCGCTCCTCCGAGGATCGTAGTAAGAACCGCTGTAATTTTGAACGAATTCATGAACCTTCTCATGTCTGCTTCCTTTCTTTTGAAGATTACCAGTTATCTTTAATTTCCGATCCGGGATACTTCGCATCCGATTTATCGGCGCGAACTTCCAAATCATCCACGTAAAAGTAGAATTGTCCGCCCACTTCGTGAACGTCGCTGACTACGAATAAAGATACGAAATGTAGATTCTTATCCAGAAGAGCGAAACGTGTACTTTGAGGAACGTAACCCGGAATCGTCGCGGTCATTTTTCTCCAACCGAAATAATCCAATCGTCCCAGACGGATGTTATGAGTGTTTCCTCTGTAGTCTCTTAGCTTCGCGAAAAGAGTGTGACGGAATTTTCTTCCCAGAGCCCAGATGGACAACTGACGCGCTTTTCCTTTTACGATATACTCGTGAGGAGGAAAAACTTCCACTCTGTCAAAACCCCTATTGGTATAGTTGGTTTTTACGCCGAGGATATGATTCTTTTCGATCTGATCTCCCCCGTTATCCGGAACCGTGTTCTCGTCGAACACGTCTCTCATCAGACCTCTTTGAACCATTTTGAGAACCTTGGTTTCTCCGAGGGGAGTCGTTGACTTAGCTCTCCAGTCTTCAGCCTCTTCGAAATTCTCGAGAATGAGCTTCTCAAGAGGATCCGGGTTAGCTCCTGTTTGCTGATTTCCGCCAGCCTGATTGTTTCCGGTCTGCTGGCTATAGACACCTGGTACAGCAAGAATGCAAAGCAGTCCGGCAAGTAAGATGATCTTCTTCCTCATGAGAATTTCTCCTGGTTACAAAATACAAAAAATAAAAAATCGTTTTAGAGACGGATCGCGGGATTCTTAAAAAGAATCCACGGACGGAGAGAAAATCTGATTCTACTACCCGTCTCCGTATAAATATCGGAAGATAAAGGATCAAAATTAGCAAACGAAAAAGTTTTTTGATAAATCGAAGATTTTTTTCGTGCGTCGAGCGATCGAAGCTGAGATAGACGATCTAAGTTGCACCTTCACCCCGCGCCGCGTAGTTCCGACTTTTCGAAAAAGTCCGGTTGGTCCATTCTCCCCTATTTCTCTTTCGTAAAGAATTTACCCAAAAAAATACAAACAAACCAGGAATAGTTCAAGAAGAATAAGCCCGAAAGCCCGTACATTCCCGCGCGAACCAGCTTCTTTTCCGGATCGGCGATCGGGCGAAAGATCGTCGGAGTCTCGGGAATCGGAAATTTATAAATTCTTCCCGCGTCCTGCACCGAAAGTTTGTAATACGGGTATAAGGAATGGGTTTTGAGATTCTCCCCCCAAAAAAAGACCGAATTCCCCCAGGTGCAGTTGGGCAATTCCATTCTTTCGCAAGCAACCCAAACGTGAATCGGATCCCCCTCCTTCCAGTTTGCGGAAACCAAGGGCGCGACGTGAAAGTAAATCGTCTTGGCCCGTTTGGGTTCCGACTTCGCTCTGCTAATCGCGGACCTCGACGAGACATAGTTCTCAAGAACCTTAACGCCTCGAAACACGAGAATCCGATCGTTTCCAAATTCTCTGCTTTGCGCGAGATCCGTGTTTTTTCCGGTCGGAAGTCCGAGGAAAAATCCAATGCTATGACTGATATAAAGCGAAGAAACTCCCGCGGATAAAAGACTTAAGAAAAGCGCGATATAAAGAAGATTTCCGAACTTAGTGCTGAGCCGGATAACCAAAAACAAAAGAGGTAGAAACGAAAACAAAAGTAAGGCGGCCGTAAGTAAAACCGATCCGTAAATTCCGAGCGGAATAAACAAAAGCGCCATTCCGTCCACGAGACAAAAACCGATGAGCAAAAGTTGCCAATGGGAATTTTGCGAGGGCGGTCCCGGCGGATACGGACGATCTCCTGTTTTTACGAGCCCAAAAATCATAACCTATTTATTCAACGATCAGTTTCTGATTCAATTGTGACCAGATCTGACGAAGACGATCAATCTGTTTTTCCGGTCCGGCTACGGAAAACAAAAGTCCTCGGTTCTCTCGTAAATAATATTTTTCCAAAAGAATCCAGGAAACCTTTCTTCCGTCCTTCTGATACGTGTCGAATCGGCTTACGTAAGAATCGTCCTCTTTTTTTCTTCGGAAGTTCATTTCTCGGATCGTTCGCGGATTGATTCCTCTTTTTAGATCCCAGAGTTGGAAATAATTTTTAGATGTGTAGACCGCCGCGACCGGGTGATAGGTAAGTCCGATCGTAAACAGGATTCGGTCCGGTCTGTAATATAGAAATTTTTCGGATTGGGATTTGTATATTTTTTCCCATTCTCCGCCTTCGCGTTCGGTCGGTAACGTTTTATAGAATCTTCGGATCTTCCAGATATGATCGCCTTCGTTTCCGCTTTCGGGGGTTTCCGGTTCCGGAAAAAAATGTCTCCAGTCGTTTTCGGTTTCGAGTGAGAATCGAAATGGTTCACTTTCAATTTTTAGAATATTCTTTTTTGTGCATCCGTATGGGTCGGTGAGATCGTCCACGTCCTCTTTTTTGTGGGCCATGTGTTTCATCAAACGACTCGATTCTTCGGTGGCGGTTTGATATCCTTCGGGTACGAGTTTGCCGAATTGAAACCGATAACAAAGTCCGATTCCTTTTAACAATCGAATCGCGGAATAAGGCTCTCCGTGTTCCGCTAAGGTTTTGGCTTCGCTTCTGTGAACGTCAAGTTCGGATATGTCCGGAAAAACTTCCTCGTATTCTCGGTCGATGAGGAACTCCACTCTTCCGTCCTTATAAAATCTGTAGTTTCTTCCTCGCAGGTCGGTCTTCCATACGAAATGAGGATTCCCGCGAAAGAATTTCATCACCTTGTTGTATAAGACCGCTTCTTTTTGTTCCTGGTCTTCAAACCAAGAACCTCGAAGAAGCGGATCGACGGAGGTTTGTGTTTGTGAAACGTTCGGTTGTGTCGAGTTTTGTGGAGTCGTCCGCGGCGGTTCCGTTTGTCCGTATAGGGAAAAGAAAACAAGACAAAAAATTCCCGCGATCCAGGGAAGGAAGACTCTTCTTTTTGGAAAACCTAAACTGCGAATGATGATTCTGAACATGGGTGCGTCGCTCGCAAAGAACGTTTAGAAATAAGAACCCGCGCAAGCTCGATCCTTTCCCAAAAGTTCGAGAATCAATGCACGATCCCGTGATTTCCAAACTGCATCAAACGAGAATCTTTTTCATTGTCGGAGATGACCTTCTCCCAGTCAATCCATCCTTACCGAATCGACTCGATGCGGGAAGGGCCGCTTTTCGTTGATTGTAGCCGATAAAACCGTAAGTCGTTAATCCGAGAAAAAGAACCGCTCTAAACTATGTTTTAGAATTTCCTAATTTAGATTCGAGAATCGTTTTATAAGCTACGATTTTCGGATAATCCGAAAACGCCCGATCGTCTTGACTTACGAATTCGGCCGACGCTACTTACCCAAAGCGATTATTATATGGAAATAAATAATAAACATAAATTCGTTAAACGGACATTCAAAAACGGGAATGCGTTCTTCTTTCTATTCGTATTTAATATTTTTTGCATGTTCATTCTCGACTGCAGACAAACGTTCGATCTAAGCGCGTGCGATCCGGCCAGCGACTGGTTCAAACAAAGTCTCGCCTTAAAACTCGCGTTAAACGACTCGAACAATGAAGTTTGCGGTTATCGCTACGGAATAAAGATCAATCTCAATCTAAAAATTTCCCAACAAACGCCGGCGAGCGGTTTAACGGCAGTTTCCAGAGGAACCGGGATCGAATTTACGTTCAGTGAAAGAATGAGCCCGGAAACATTGACCTCTCAGACGACCGCGGGAACCTGTTCCGGATCGGTTCAGGTCAGCTACGACGACTTCTTATCCTGCATAGAAGGCAATTTGGACCTCGGTCAAAATCCGAAAATCACATTCAATCCTTCTAAAGTTCTTAGATCGGGAACACAATACAAACTCAGGGTAACGACGGATGCTTTGAACGAACAAGGCGAACGTATGGCCTCGAATTACACAAGTTCGAACAGCTTCGGCACGAGTGGGGCCTGGGCTTACGTTTCCAATTATCAGAATTCTCAGATTTGGTTGTTTACGATGGATCCAAATACCGGGCTTTTGCAGACGCGAACGACTGTTTTCGTGAATACCACTTCGGGAGTTTCCTCGCTGGCAATTCATCCTTCCGGAAAATTTCTCTTCGCTACGATGGCCTCGGAGATCGCGACCTACAGGATCGATACTTCTTCGGGAGATATCACGTTCGCTTCCACGTACCCGGTCGCTTCTCCTTCTAAAATCGTGATCGAACCAACCGGGAAGTTCGCGTTTGCAACCGGGGCCGCGGCGAACACGATCTACTATTTCAAAATCGATCCGACGACGGGCGCGCTTTCACCGAACATAGTTTCCGGATTGGGGGCTTCCACTTCTCCGCAAGCGATTTGCTTGAATCCTGCCGGAAACAGTCTTTTTGTTTCTATGAACGGCGGAGGAGGAATTCTGTTTTTCGGTTTGGACTCGACCGGAATTCCGAATGCAAGATCCAACACGCCGTACGCGGCCGGCTCCGTATTTCTCAAAACCGATCCCACGGGAGAACATCTGTATTCGGTAAACAATACCACGAACAACGTGGATATGTTCACGATCGATTATACAAACGGACTTTTATCTGCGGGAACAACTTACAACTCGATGCTCGCGCAACCCACGAGCATCGAGTTCGACCCTGCCGGAAAATTCGCGTTTATTTCCAACTATGCCTCCGCGACTACGAACATCGTCATTCCGACACGGAACTCATCCGGAGTATTAAACACTTGGGGCTCCGCGATCACTTCGAGCATGGGCACTCATGCCGTGATTCTGGATTCTTCCGGTAAATACGCATTTTCCACCGAATCAACCGGAAATGTCGTCAATCTATATACCGTGGATACGATCAATGGAAGCGTATCGCCGAATACGCCGAATATCGTCGGTGTCGGTGCGGGAAATCCCGGATCCTATGCGATCTTAATTTACTGAAGAATTCGAATCGCGTCCGGGAACAAGATTCGAGCCACAAATCCAAAAATAGAACCAACGACTTCTTTTTCAGAATATCCAACCAATATCACACCGAACCTTCTACGTTAAACCGAAATCGTTTCGATACAAAATAAAAAAACATATTCAGTTTTTATAAACTTAAACTCGTCCATCGACACTCTGCTTAATTATTTATTGACCATTCTCGATTTTTAATTCAAATTTATGGAAAGAATTTTTTGACTTTAAAATCGAGGACAGAGAGAGATGAAGCAGTTAACTTTTATCAAAAAAGGCGTTTTGGAATGGAGAGAAGTGCCCGATCCGAAATTAGAATCGCGGGAAGACGCGTTAGTACGTCCTTTTGCGGCAGCTCGTTGTGATTTGGATTATCCTTTTCTATTTAGAGATTTTCATTCCATTCTTCAGAGAGGATTACAAAGACATTCGATGGACGAAATGACTCTGCATGCTTGGGGACAAACTCCGTTCAAAGGACCCTTTCCTTACGGACACGAATGTGTCGCCGAAATCATTTCCTGCGGCGATCACGTCAAAAATTTCAAAGTAGGAGATAAGGTAATCGTACCCTTTCAAATCTCTTGCGGCAAATGTTTAACTTGTCAAAAGGATCTCACCGGATTGTGCGAATCTCATCCGAGAAGATGGTACAGCTACGGAGATATGGGTGGAAACTGGGGAGGAGCGGTAAGCGATATCGTTCGTGTTCCGTATGCGGATTCTATGTTGATCCGAATTCCCAACGGAGTCGACCCGATCGGTTTGGCAAGTGCAAGCGATAATATTCCGGACGGATATAGAGCCGTCGGCCCGTTCTTAAAAAAGGATCCGAATTCTCCGGTTTTGGTCGTAGGTGGTGGAGCTTTTAGCATCGGTCTTTATGCCACTGCGATCGCGGTCGCGATGGGATCTCCCCAAGTGGATTACTTGGATACGGATCCTCTTCGTTTGGAGATCGCAAAAAAAGTCGGAGCGAATCCGATCGACGGTAAACCGGAAGGTTCTCGCGGATCGTATCCGATTACGGTGGATGCGAGCGCGGCGCCTGCGGGATTGGATTGTGCGATTCGTTCTACGGCTCCGGGCGGAGTGTCCACGAGCATTGGAATCTACTACGAACAAGGAACGCCGATGCCCTTATTCGAAATGTGGATCAAACAATTGAATTTTAGAACCGGGGTTATAAACGCGAGAATCGAAATTCCCGAAATACTTTCTTTGGTTCAATCGGGACTTTTAAAACCGGAACTTGTAACGACAAAACTCGCGGATTGGGAGGACGCAGAAAAAGCGTTCTTGGATCCGACCTTGAAAGTTGTCGTACATCGAAAGACTTTATATTGAGTGAGTTCCCACAAACGAGATTTGTTTTACAAGGGAATTCTTTTGTAAGAGTTCCCACATTTCGTTTACGGTCCGCTACGATTTGTGGTCCAAAAAGTCAACGGGATCAATTCGCACCGGGAAACAAAGAACGCAGATCGTTCAAGGAGCGAATTCCCTGAATCTGAATGTCCAGATTCTTATCGAGTTCGCTTAAGTTACCTTCGGGAAGAATGACCTTCTTCATCCCGACGCCCGCGAGTTCTTTGACTCTGAGATTGGCTTGGCCTATACTACGAACTTCTCCCGAAAGACCGACCTCGCCTAAAACGCAGGTTCCTTTCGGTAGGGGTTGATCCAAATAACTCGAAATGATCGAAGTGCAAATCGCAAGATCCAACGCGGGTTCGTCCGCGTTCAGACCGCCGGCGAGATTGCTGAATATATCACATTCTCCTAATTTGATTTTGATGTATTTTTCGATCACCGCCGCGAGAAGAATCACACGTCGTGTATCCGGACCTTCCGCCATTCTTCTTGCTTGAGCAAAACCCGTTTTACTAACCAAGGCCTGCACTTCCACGGTCAAGGCTCGGCTTCCTTCGAGAACGGCGCTGATCGCGGAACCGCTTCTTTCTTCCGCGCCCGCGCTTACAAAGATACGATTGCGATCGCCGACTTCTCGTAAGCCGCCCGAAAACATTTCAAAGATCGCAAGATCGCCCACCGCGCCGAAACGATTTTTCACCGCACGAAGCAATCGATAATAATTCAGTCGATCTCCTTCGAAGTACAAAACCGTATCCACGAGATGTTCCAAAATTTTCGGACCGGCGATCATTCCTTCCTTGGTGATATGACCCGTCATCAAAATCGGAATCCCCGTTCTTTTTGCGGTTTCAAGAAGGACTTGTGTACATTCCCGAAGTTGTGTGACGGTTCCCGCTTGATTGGGAAGGGCTTCTCTCGCGATCGTTTGGATCGAATCCACAAAAACAACGGAAGGTTTTTCACCTTCGATCATGGCCGCGATATTCTCCGCAACCGTTTCGGAAGTGAGAAGAAGTTTCGAGGTTTGAATTCCCATCCTTTCGGCGCGCATCCGAATTTGCGACGGAGATTCTTCCCCGGAAATATAAAGAACGGTTTTGTTTGCCTGTGACAGATAACGTGAAACTTCGAGAACTAGAGTGGACTTTCCGACCCCGGGCTCTCCGCCGATCAACGTCAAAGAACCGGGAACCAATCCTCCGCCGAGAACAAGATCCAATTCCTTCAAACCGGTTCCCATTCTCGTGAGAGATTCTTCCCCTACTTTGTCTAAGGGAGTGGGTTCCTTATACGATTTATTCTTTTGAGAATTTCCGTTCGAAGAAGCGAATCGTTCCCCGCCCACTTCCTCGACGATCGTGTTCCAGTTCCCGCAGGATTCGCACTTACCGGCCCAACGGGAATAATCCTGACCGCAGGATTGACATACGAAAGTTCGGACGAGTTTCTTTTTCAATGTTCGAAAAGAGCGGGCATCTCAAGCCAATCGATCTGGTTGAAAACGGGAAGACAAGCGAACGCTTCTCTTGCGAGAGTTTCCCTTCCTTCTCTCGCGAGAATTTCGGTTAACTTCTGTTCGAGGGAAATCAGATACTTCACATCCCCGCTCGCGTAGTCCACTTGATCCTTGGTGAGAATTTTTTTACCCCAATCGGAGGACTGATTTTTTTTATCGAGAATCTCATCGTAGAATTCCTTGATGAGATCTTTCAAACCGTGTTTGTCCGTATAAGTCCGCGCGAGTTTGCTCGCGATCTTCGTGCAGAAAACGTTCTGCAAAGAAATTCCCAAACGATAACGCAGAAAGAGAGAATCCATTCTCGCGAAATGAAAAATTTTTACGATCTCCGGATTTTCGAATAAGGACTTGAGAAGAGGCGCTTCCTTTTGATCGGGAAGAATTTGAACCAAACTTACGTTATTGGAAGAATCGCAGATCTGAACCACGCAGAGTCGATCTCTTCTCGGATTGAGTCCCATCATTTCGCAGTCGACCGCTAAACGATCGTCCGCCATGTATTCCTCGAATCTTTTTTGAGAGAGATCCCCCGGAAAAAGCTCCGGTTTTATAGTTGAAGGTTTTGGAGGCATAATTTCATAATAATCCGTACCGCGCGGTTTCGGGAACCAAAAATACGAGACGGGGACTGCGGAATTATAGAAAAGTTCCCGTTCGTATCAGAGAAAAATAGCGGCAAAGAAAAAGAGAAACATGAGAGCGATTTTAAACTACAAAGTCTATGAGGATTCCTTTACATCCTCTTTTGAAATTTCAGGGAAAGAATTAAAAAGCAAAAGCGATTGCGGAAATTTTTCGCTTTCACTCGGACACAAAAAGACGGGGAAGAATGAAGTCTTCAAACCTCATCTGGATTGGATCGGCGAACAAAGACCCAAGGCTGGAACCGAAATTCTCACCTTGGAAATCGAACTTCCTCCGCACGCGATCGACGAACCGAAAATTTTTCAACACGGTTATCAATCCTGGAGTCTTTCCGCGGTTCATCCTCTTTCGGATCCGGACGAATCTCCTCGTTTGGATTTTCTTCGCTACGGTCAGGAAAACGTTTATACGAATCATTCCGGAGAAAGCGGGGATTGGCAGAGCGAAGGTTTGCTTCTTCTCATTTCCTCCTCGAAAGATCCGCACTACTTCGCGGGAGCGATCGCTCCCGGAGAACAAGGAGTTAAGTTCAGAGTCGTTTCTTCCCAAAGAAAGGAAGCGCTGGAGAATTCCAAAAAACATTCTTGGATCTCGGATTCGGGCGTTTCTTTAATCTATGATTTTTATCGTTACGAGGACTTCAGAGGAAACAAACTCGCTCTGACTCCGGTCGGCGTGACTCGTTTTACGATCGAACCCGAAGCGTTCTTAAAAAAGTATTTTAGCGAATTAGGAAAAGCTCATAAAGTAAAACTTCCAACGACTCCGGTTCCCACCGGTTGGTGTTCTTGGTATCACTACTACACTAAGATTTCGGAGAAGATCATTCTCAAAAATCTTTCTCTCGTTAAGGAGAAAAAACTTCCGATTCAATTCTTTCAGATCGACGACGGTTATCAAAAAGAAATCGGAGATTGGCTTACCACAAACGATAAATTCCCCGGAGGAATGAGACTTATCGCGGAGGAGATTCGACGCGAAAAACTCACGCCGGGAATTTGGCTCGCACCGTTCTTGGTAAGAAAAAAATCGGAGTTCTATCAAAAATATCCGGAAGCGGTTTTAAAAGATCGGGACGGAAAACCGGTTCCCGCGCTTTGGAATCCTCTCTGGGGAATGGACTACACATACTGCATCGATGTCACCCATCCCACTTCCCGTGACTTTTTAGAAAACGTTTTCAAAACGATCGTAAAGGATTACGGTTATCCGTATCTCAAACTCGACTTTTTGTTCGCGGCTCTTCTTCCGGGTTGGACATACGACCGTGGAGTATCACCTCACAAACGTTATGCGGACACGATTCGATTCATTCGTAAGGTCGTGGGCAAGGACGTTTTTCTTTTGGGATGTGGCGCTCCGATCTATCCTTCGATCGGACTTTTCGACGCGATGCGGATCAGTTGCGACGTCGCTCCGTTTTGGGGAAGAGAAAAGAAAAGAATTCTCGCCAAAGACAAACACGCGCTGTCGACGGAAAGAGCTTTGATCAACGACATCACTCGTTCTTCGATGCACAGAAATCTTTGGTACAACGATCCGGATTGTCTTTTGGTTCGTGAAAGTAAAAACGATATGAATCCCGCGCAGACACAATTGATGGCGAGCGTGATGGCCGTTAGCGGTGGAATGATTCTCGTGAGCGACGACCTTTCTCTCATCGGAGAAGAACGATTGGAACTTCTCAAAAAGACATTGGAACTCGGAACGAAGTGCAGAAACAAAACGCCGATTCCGATCGGAATCGCATCGGGTTTGTTTCCAAACGCTCTTTATAATCCGGCAGGCTTTTTAGGAATTTGGAATCCGAGCGAGGAAGAAAATACGATCGAAATCAAAACTCCGTTCGTATCCAAGTTGAAACAATTCCCGGATTTTTGGACCGGAAAGGTTCCCGAGTCCTTTGAGTATTCCTCTAAAACGGGAATCTTAAAATTAAAACTTCCCGCGTTCGGCTCCGTGGTTTTACAAACCGCAAAAGTTGTTTGACTGAATGAAAGGAAGATATAAAATTCCAACCGACAAAACGAATCCACGGAGACTCCATCTGATGAAACGCACGCTACGATTACTGACTCTCTTAACGCTCGGACTTTTTATCATAGGTCTGAACAACTGCTTTATTTTCGAATCGATCTCGGCAGGAATGAACTCCATTAGTAAATCCTCGGATTCTTTGGACAGTCTTTCCAAATCGGTGAAATCCATTTCGGGATCGGTAAGTTCCATTTTCTCCTCTTCTTCGGACGACGATGAAAAAAAGGAAAAGGCTTATCTCAAAGACGTGCGCGATCTGACCGCGATGCACATCGAAAACGGATTTCAGGAAATCGAATTTAAAAACGATCTTTCCACTCTCGCTCTGCAAAACGGACTCACCAACTGGAAGTCGTTGCGCGTAACGTATCTCGGGATCGGAAGCGGTCTTAAAAAGGCGGGAGTGAGCGAAGATAAATTTCAAACATTCGTTTCCGCACTCGGAACTTCCAAACCCGAAGTGATCGAATCCATTCGCAAAGGATTTCATCAACTCTGAGAAAATTTCTTTCTCTTCTGATCGCGGCCCTGCTTTTTACGGCGGGGCTGTATTCCTCCCCTACAACCGCGGACTTTATCTACGTAGACGCAAACACCGGTCAGTCCAGCGGCGGCCACACCGGCCTCAGAATCGGAAACAAGGTCTATCACTATCAATTTTTTCCGGACGATATCTTTCACTTGGTCCGCGAATCCTACGACGACTTCGCATTCAGTTACAATGTAGTATCCAATCGAACGAGTATTCTTACTCGATTGAACTTCAGTCAAAAAGAAATTTCAGTTTTGGAATCGGGACTCAATCGTCTTTATCTGGTGCAGTTCAGACATTTGCAGAATTTGGAGATGTTAAAAAAAGAGACCAAGTTCTTCGAGGAATTGAATTCTCCCGAAAAAAAAATCGGTCTGCGCGCCACCGCGTATTTTACGCAAAAGGAACGATCTCCAATTTCAAAGAATATCAAATCCGAGATCGTTTATCTTTTAGGCGAGGATTATCTAAACGACCTGGAACAAACTCTCGAATACGAACTCTATTCTCAAAAAAGTCCCTTGGAAAGAATGGAGTTTCCTCCTTTGCCGGAGAAGATGACCCGAGACCGGTTTCCTTTTTTCAAACCGGGGTCCTTTCTGAGACTCAGAGACACACTCGAAGGGATTTTGTTCTGCAAAATTCTCAGGGAAGAATGGAAACTAAACGAAGAATTCAAAATTTCGAATATACAAATTTCTTTAAGTTCTAAAGAAATCGAACTTTTAAAAACCTTTTACAAAAAACAGATTCTTTCCTTGGCGGAAATCGTTTCCGAAAGGGATCCGGGCTGGGGTTACAGCGCGCTCGTCACTTTAGGAAGACTGCATGCGATCGAGGAAAGTTTAAGAACCGGTTTCCCCGTTTTTTTATCCAGCTTTCCGGAAGATTCTTCCATAGTTTACCAAGAAGACAAAGAGGACAAACAGGCGCTCGATTATCTTTCCGAGGAGAATTGGTCCGTGGTTTCATTGGCTCGCAAAAAAATTTCAGAGATCAAGGAACTCACAGAAAAGGAATACCAAATCTGGGAAGACGCGACCAACCGCGCCTTTGAACTTAAGGAAGGAATCGACAATTCCATACCTGTTCGAGTCACTTCCGGAAAATTACTTCCAGCACGAGAGAATAAGTTTCTACTTCCGATCGTGTTTCCGGAAGAAACGGTTCTCGCAGAATATCTCAAACTCGCGAAACGGAGAGAAACGGAATATCATGTCCGTTTAAAAAAACTCTATCCGTTTCATCTGTTGTTTGAAAACTGCACGACCGAAATTATCCGAAGCACACAGAATTCCTTCGATCAAAAAGAAATTTCGTTTCCGGGAGAAAAAATCGACTTCGACTATTCGATGGCCTTGATTCCGTTTTACGCATCCGATTCCGTTTTTAAAAACTGGAATTCGACGGGACAAACGACCCTACTTTCGTATCGAAGACGAAAACTTTCCGAACTTTTACAAAAGGATCCGAGTTTCAAAAACGCCCTTAAGGAATCGTTTACGTTTTCTTCCACGATCTACAAACCCAACCGGGAAGATCATTTTTTTCCTCTTTTTACGGACGACGTGTTTTGGCTAAGACCGATTTACGGAACCGTAAACCTGGGCGCGGGACTCGGCGCGACGACGATCGGAGTTTTCACATCCCCGTTCGACAAGGGAGAACGGTTTCAAAAAGGATTTCAATCCCTGTTCTTTAGTTTTCCTGAATTCGTTTTTTTTAATATTCGAAAGGGAACGTTTCCCACGGTTTCCATGCGGGAAATTCCCGAAGAAATCTTTCGGTTTCAAGACGAGGATTGAAATCGGGTTGAAATTCTTATCTGATTTCCAAAAGAATATAAGACGCGTCGTCTCTGTATTCTCTGGAAGGAATGGAAGAACGCACGTAATTATCAAGAGCCACTTTCATTCTTTTTAAGGAATCGTTTCCGGATTTGTGAATTTGATTCAGTTCCTCAATGAGCGGATGATTCAAATTGTTGATGATCCCGTCCGAAAAAAGAAAAATCACATCTCCGTTATCAAAGCCCGCTTCGTGACTTGGAAAATCAAGATCTTCTAATATTCCCATCAACTGCCCGGACTTATCCTTCAAAAAAGAAAATCCTTCCTTATGAAAGTGAACCGGGAAGGGATGTCCTCCCCGCGCATAGACGAGTTTCTTTTCGTTCGGAAAAAGAATCGCGCAAGCCGCGGTCATACTGTGGGTTCCGATGTTCAGACAAAGTTCCTGGTTCATTCTTCCCAGAATATCGCTCGGATTGTCCGAATTCTTAAATTCTTCCTTGGCGAGGGTGGTCATCAAAAGTGCGATGAGTCCGGAAGTGACACCGTGATCTTCCACGTCTCCCAAAAGAAGAAGAATGGATTTTTCCTTTTTAAGAATCACGTTAAAGTCCCCGCTTACGAAGGAAACAGGAGTCACGTCCGCTTCGATTCCGTACGGACTCAGATCCGGGATCGAAAAAATCTTTCCTTGAACCCTGGAGGCAAGACGAAGATCCCTCATGATTACCTCGTCGCGGAGATCCTTTTCTTTTAGAATAGTATAATAATCGAATGCTCTTTGGATCGCGATCTGAACCGTCTGAATGGAGAACGGCTTCAAAAGAAAGTCGCTCGCCTTGTGGGTCAATGAAGTCACGACGTTGTTGATGTCCCTTTCTCCGGTCATCATGATAACCTGGGTTTTGGATTCCAGATTCTTAAAATAAGGAAGAATATCGAGACCGCTCGACCCGGGCATGTGAATGTCCAGAAAAACGATCGGGTTTAATTCCTTTTCGAAGTATTGTTTACCCTGCTCCACCGAATCGAAAAATACGCTTTGATAGCCGAGTTTGTTGAGAATGAGTTCGAGAGTTTCCCCCACGTCCCGATCGTCGTCGAGGATTATGATTTCCGGTCTAAGGGGAAATTCCGTCATATTAAACTTTCCTCATATAATGAGTTCCTAAAACGATCTTTTCCACTTTTTTATAATATTCTTCGTCGAAAAGCTCGGACTCGAGATAACTATTGATACAGGATACCATCTCTCCGTATTTCCAGGAGTATACTTCTCCCGTAGTAGCGTCGCAGATTTTTTCGTTGTGAATTTGATCGCTCAATTCCCTCAGATTGGTTCTACTGAACGATTGTAAAATCGCGCGAAACCTTCCTTCTTTTTCGGGATCCACAAACTGAAAGGATTTATGAAATAAAACCGCGTCATGAAAATATTCCGGAATATTGAAGGCTCCATAGGCTCCCATCTTCGTGGCGAGAATTCTGATAAAACCGGTGATCTCGTTCATCAAAGAAAGACCCGGATATTCCTGGCCCTGATAGAGTTTCTTTTTGACCTTCATGGTTTTCATCTTTAGGTTCTGGGTCAAGAGCCAGTCAATATAAACGAGTTTGTAGGATTGATCCAGCTTTTTAAATTGAAAGTCGGAAAATTTTAAACGCATGTGAACTAAAATTCCGCCGGAAGGATCCTTGATGTAGATCCGATTGTCCATGTCCGAAATTCCGTCCAAAGAAAGTTCGTATTCCTGATATCCCCTCGCCTGAAGAATCCGAAAGATGCCCGCGCTCTCGAGCATCTCTCTGACTTCTTCCCGAGTGAAACGATTGAAAAGACTGTTTTCGATTCCGAGTGAAGTATGAAATTCTCTGGATATATCGATCATTCCGAGTTCTTGACTGTCCAAAAATCCCGGGTTGCCTTTTTTCTTATCGGAATCGGAAAAGATACTCATATCAATCGGCCGCAAACACTTTGATCGTGTTGTAATGAATCGTTACCGTATCGTGAAAATCCTTCGCATAACCGCCTGCGGGAAGAATCACGACAGGAGCGTTTAACGCAAGTGCGAAGTCCTTAACGACCTTGTCCCGTTTACGCAATCCTTGAAACGTCAACTTAAGATCTCCGAGAGAATCTCCTTCGAAAGGATCGGCCCCCGCGATATAAAAAATCAGATCCGGTTTGAAGTCCGCTTTGATCTCGTTCAAAGATTTTTCCAAAAGTTCAAGATACTGTTTATCGTCCGTTCCCTCTCCGAGAGGAATATCCAAACCGGATTTTTCTTTCTTGGGATATAAATTGTCCTGATGCATGGAGAATGTAAACACGTCCGGGTCTTCTTGAAATACGACGGAATTTCCGTTGCCTTGATGAAGGTCCAAATCGATAAAAAGAATTTTTTTACCCGGATGTTCCTTCTGATAAAGTTTACCCGCGATCGCCGCGTCGTTCAGATAACAGAAACCTTCCGCACGATCGGGCATACTGTGATGGAATCCGCCGCCTATATGATAAACGAACTTGTATTTCTGAGTCAATTCGGTGGCGAGTATCGTACCTCCGACCGCTAAAACAAAACTCTGAACGATCTGTTTGGTGAGTGGAAGTTCGGAATACTGGGTTCTTTCCGTGAGTTTGAGTGAAAAAAAATCTTTGAGGAATTCTTTGGTGTGAACCAAAGCTAAATCCTTCTCTTTAGCGGGCTCGGGCTTGTATATATAGAGGTCCGCAAGTTTAGGATCTTGTTTTACAAGATTGTAAACCATTTGGTATTTCCTTGCGGGAAATACATGGGGACCCAGATCCATGTTATAATCTGGGTGATAAACCAAACCAATTCGTTCTAACTGCTTCTCCAAGGAGAGGACGCCTATTTTTGGTTCATTCTATTTTCCGGTTTCCGTTCGTAAAGAGGAAATATTCGCTGGAACAACGGAAGGCGTTTGTCTACAATTGCCGTTCATGAAAACCCTGAACGGGAAAAAAACCAAAATCGTCTGCACCATCGGCCCCGCCTCGTCTTCGGAAGAGATCGTTCTTTCCATTCTCAAGGGGGGAATGGATATCGCTCGAATGAACTTTTCGCACGGCACTCACGATTCTCACAAAAGAGTGTACGACACTCTCCGCAAATGCGAGCAAATCTCCGGATTTCCTTTGGGAATTATGGCGGATCTACAAGGGCCCAAAATTCGAACCGGAAAATTAAAACTCAATTCCGTTCTGCTCCATAAGGATCAGGAAATCACGATCGTCCCCGACTCTGAATATCAAGGAGACGAACACACGATCGGTTGCACCTATCCCAATTTGATAAACGACATCAAGGAAGGAGATAAGATCCTCATCGACGACGGTAAGTTGGTCTTAAAAGTAGTGTCGAAAAAATCGGATTCGGCGCTTCTCAAGGTGATCGTGGGCGGAATTTTATGGAGTAACAAAGGAATCAATCTTCCCGGAACTCCGATTTCAGCGCCCGCACTTTCGGAAAAAGACATTGAGGATTTGAAATTCGCACTCGGCCTCGGAGTCGATTACGTTGCACTCAGCTTTGTCCGCACCGGAGCCGACTTGGAACTAGCAAGATCCATGTTGCAAGGAAGTTATACGGGGCTCATCGCAAAGATCGAAAGACCCGAAGCGTTAGGCAATATCGATGAAATCATAGAACGCGCGGACGGAATCATGATCGCAAGAGGAGATCTCGGCGTTGAGATCGATACCGAAAAGGTTCCCATTCTTCAGAAAGAACTCATCTACAAACTCAACCAAGCGGGCAAGCCGGTCATCACAGCGACGCAGATGCTCGAATCGATGATCGAAAATCCGAGACCGACACGAGCCGAAGCGAGCGACGTGGCGAATGCCGTGATGGACGGAACGGACGCGGTGATGTTATCCGCGGAATCCGCGAGCGGACATTATCCGGTTGAATCGGTCGAGATCATGTCGAAGATCATTCAGGAAACCGAAACGATCGATCATATCTACGAAATTCACTGGAATATAAAAAAGACGTTCTTGGAATCGGAAAGAACCGCACTCGGTAACGCGGCAAGGGAAATCGCACACGGGATTCACGCAAATGCGATCGTGAACTTCACAAGAAGCGGTTACTCGGCTCTCATCACTTCGGAAATGAGACCGAAGGTTCCGATCTATTCCTTTACTCCGTTCGTTACGACCGCGAGAAAGATGAAATTGTATCGGGGTGTGATTCCTTTTGTGATGCCGTTTTTTACGAGATTGGAAGACATGATCGCGTATATGAATCAGAAACTCAAAGAGGACGAATTTCTTTTTCCGGGAGATAAGGTGGTAATTCTTTCCGGCGCTCCGGGAACCACCGTCAAAAGCGTGGATTTTCTACAAATCTATAAGATTCATTGAATATTCTTCTTTTGTAATCCGTCACCCCGATCGTAGAGAAAAACTCGATACGATCGGGAATCCAAACGGGAACTCATATCTATCTACCTGACCAACAAAACGTGTCTATTTCTGATTCGGCACACACAATGACGGAGCGATTAGGGAAGAACCGTCCGTTACGACATTCGTAGCACCGCCGCCGTGATTGAAAATGTCGATTCCTCCTGTGGAACTCCAAAAATCGATCGTGGGCGGATTGTGATCCCAGTTGTTATTCTTAGCAAACAACTCGGGAACAAGAAAGGAGCCGTGATCGATAAATAAATCCCGGATCGTATTGCAGAAGATCCAATTTCGTCCGAGACTTCCCAAAGGACCTCCACCCAAATCCAATTTCAAATCAAACAAAAGAATTCCGCTATCGTTGTTTCGAATCCAGTTGTTTTCGACAAGGTTGAACGAAGGCGATTCTTCTTGGTAGATCCCGACCGAATTGTTGCGAATGATATTGTTCGAAATCACGTTTAAACCCGATTGATAAACGTAAATCCCGGTCTAACCGTTGTTTCCGTTGATCAATGAGTTGTTTCGAACGGTCGCATTGTTTGCGTAATACAAAATAATCCCGGACGCCATCGAATCGGACATACGATTCGTGATCACAAAACCCCCGATCACGGAATTGCTCGCAAGAATCACAGCGGGAGAAAATGGAGAAGGAATCAAGTTTCCTCCACCTTCGATTAAGGTCGGTCCGGAATTCGGATATTCTCCCGAACCTGTGTAATATCCCCAGGATCCGCCCTTGGTCGACTCGTCTCCGAAAATCGTAACACCGGGGGCGATTCCGATCGGGAAGATTTCGCCTAACGCGGCGTTATACGTTCCGGCGGCCACGAGAATCACATCCCCGTTTTTTGCCAAAGACGCGGCCTTTGTGATCGTTTTGAATGGTAAAGAGGTTGAAGTTCCCGAATTCGTGTCCTTGCCGTGCAAGGCGTCCACGTAATACGTAACGCTCGCAAACGTAGCAACCGAGAATTTACTCCGGTCCGTTTGCGAATCTTTTACCGTTTTATCGGAAAACAGCGAAAGAAAAACGGAAACGTTATCCTTTCCTTGGTTTTGGTCCGCACATCCGCCTAATAGCGCGAAGGTGAAAACGCAAATGATCAAACTTTTTCTCATTTTATTTCTCCTTTTGAGAATGCGGAATCTAAAGGAGATCTTGATACTGTCAACGCGATCGATAAAAACAAAACTTTTGAATATAATAAAAATATATTCAATATTATAGATATACTTTCCGGATTTTATAAATTTGGTAGCAAAAGGAAACGAAGAATTTTGGTTTTATCGGCTTCGGTTATCGTAACCCATGCGGCTCCAAAGAATATTTTGCAATATTATGATTTTATAAATTCGTTTCATAGGACAGAATAGATCCTGATTCCCGTCGCAGATCCGCTCTTTCGATAGATCCCCGTCCGCGGAAAGATACGTAAACGCGAATTTTCCCGCGACTCGATCCGCGTCGATCGGTCCGATCGTTCTTGAATCATAGGAATCGTCTCGATTATCCCCGAGAACGTAAAATTCGTTTTCCTGGAGCGTTAGGCTCGGAACGCCAATCGGAACCGGCTGACTTCTGGTTTCGAAGATCGGAACCAGATGATCTCCTATGACTTCCGTCAAAACAATCAGATTAGCGGGTTTAACGCCGGATTTCCATTCTTCCGTACGAACGGACGAAATCTCTTGCGGAGATTTTTCACCGTTTACGGAAGTTCTAAGAACTTTAAATCCATCGGAAGTCAATTCGTCCGAAAACTCGATCTTGTCACCGGGAAGACCTACGATTCTCCCCAAAAAACGTCGTTCCGAATCCTTATCCCGATACGCGACGATGTCCCCGTGTTTTAGTTCTTTCGTATAAAATAATTCCGTAATATAGAAAGAATCGTTCACGTTCAAAGCGGGTTGCATCCCCGAGGAAAGCTGGATCTTTGCCTTTAAAATTCTGTCTTTAAAAAGTTCGTCGATCAAAATCCCCGAAACGATCAAAATCAAAAAGGCGATCGGTAAAAACCAATATGCGGAAGGAAACGTATCGGATCGATTGTCCGATTCCGAACGAAGAGTGAAGTAGATCCAAAGTCCCCAGACGGATACGATATAAAGAATCAGAAAAAAAATCGCGATTCGACCCGATCCGTTCACAAAGGCCGAATAAGTCAAAAGGGTTCCGACTAAACCGGAAAAAAGCGCGAACAAATAAAACCAACCGAACAACTTTCTGTCCTTAAGATAATAAAAACCGAACGGAGGTAAAAACAGATTCAAAAGAACGGAGATCGTTTTGCGTTTCATAGAATATTATAAAATTCGAATACCGGGAAACTGTTTGAA
The DNA here is from genome assembly GCF_002811925.1 of Leptospira barantonii. Taxonomy (NCBI): domain Bacteria; kingdom Pseudomonadati; phylum Spirochaetota; class Leptospiria; order Leptospirales; family Leptospiraceae; genus Leptospira; species Leptospira barantonii. Next base: position 169,803 of record NZ_NPDS01000002.1, on the reverse strand, counting down.
TTCCTTCAGGATCTGATGGGAAATTTTCGTCTTCATATCCCTGCGTTCCCGGACGTGCGTAAGATAGCGCAGAGAAAAAAGAATTCCACCTTCCTCCAAGGAAAGATAAACGATGGGAGAAGTTTTTCCCAAACGAACCAGATAATTTTTGGAAAGTTCCTGAAGGGTATAATCGATTTCACCCTGATCGATGATCGCGTTGTTTCGAATGATTCCGTTCAGAAGTTCTTCGGCCTTTTCGAAATCGGAATCGTACGGAATTTTAATTCTCATCTCGTCCCAAACGTAATTCATCTTATCCTTAACCACAATCACTTGACGAAGAATCACGAAATGATTCGGAAAGTGCACAAGACGGTTTGTGGATTGATCCGACTTGGGATCGGAAGAAATTTCCATCAGAGTAAAACGGTTCATCCCGATATTGATGACGTCCCCTCTAACTCCTTCGATTTCGATACGATCCCCCACTTCGAAACCGTTACTACCGTGGATAAAAAACCAACCAACGAAGTTGAGAGTGATATCCTTGAGAGAAATGACGATACCCGCTCCCGCGAGACCCATAACGGTGGGAAGATAGGAAAGCCCCGAAAACACGACCGGCAAAAGAGTGACCAGACCCAAAATGACGAATGACATTCGAGCCATCTTTCTTCGGTTGTAACGCGAAGTGACGTCGATCGTCGGTCTGAAAAAATCAAGAACGAGTATGATTACCTTGTAGGAAAGAATCAGAAAGATGATGAAGTAAACTACTAAAATCAATTCTTCCGCAAGACTCCGTTCGTTCAATTTAAGAAGAATGAACGGATTGATACTTTTCAGAAAATCGATTTCGAAACCCATCAGAGACTCTTTTGTTTACGAATCGTTAATATGATGTCCCTGGATTCCACCGGAATATCGAAAACGGGCGAACCCGGTTTTTCCAAAAGAACAAAACGGATGGAACCGCCGACGTTCTTTTTGTCGTGGAGCATATGTTTTGCGAGTTCCTTGGACTTCAGTTTTGTTTGAAACGGAAGGCCGTAATTTTTCAGGGTTTCGATCGTTTCGGTCGTGGTGATAGGATCCAGACTCGATTTCTGTTCGCTTAACAAAAGCGCGGTGACAAGACCGATCGCGACCGCTTCTCCGTGCGAAAACTTTTTATATTTCGTAACCGATTCGATCGCGTGTGCGGTGGTATGACCGAGATTCAAAATTTTGCGAAGACCGGTTTCCTTTTCGTCGCTCGAAACCACGTTCGCCTTAAAACGAACCGACTCGGCGATCAAGTAGGGAAGAATCGAAGAATCCACATTCAAATCTTTGAATGAATGCGCTTTTACCTTGTCCCAATATTCTCCTCCGGAAAGAAGGGAATGTTTGATGATCTCGGCCTGACCGCATTTCCATTCTCGTTCGGGAAGTGTGGACAATGCGAACAAAGGAGCGAAGACAAACTCGGGTTGATAAAAAGAACCGATCATATTCTTGCCGAAGTCGGCGTTCACCGCAACCTTACCGCCCACGGAAGAATCCACACAAGCGAGTAGAGTTGTGGGAATCTGAACGAAACGAATTCCTCTCAAGTAAGTCGACGCTATAAAACCCGCAAAGTCCCCCACAACTCCCCCGCCGAAAGCGAGAATCAGGGACTTACGATCCGCACCGTATTCAATGAGTTTATTATATACGTCTCCGGTTCGATCGATATGTTTCGATTTTTCACCGCCTTTGACGTAGATCTCGCGAACCGGAATTCCGAGGGGAGCCAATTCCTTTTCCAGATATTTGGAATATAAAGAATGAATCGATCTTTCCGTGATTAAAAAAATGGAAGTGACTCCGGGAAGTTTTGCGATCTCTTCCGACAAACCGGAAAGATCCGTATGAAGATGAACCGGAACGGATTTGTGTTCCGTGTTCACCGGAATGGTTTCAATAAGACTCATTTTTTTTCAGATACCCAAGTGCTTTTGATAAAGGGCGCCGGTTGAAAATCCCCTTGCAAAAGAAAGGATTTGATATCGGGCCTAAGATCCATTTCACGAACCGCGGCGAAAGAAAAATAACCGAAACCGGTGATCGCCTTTTCCTTCAGATTGAGTTCGGGAACTTCTTTTTTAACGTTCACCGCAAAGACGAGTTGAATGAGATGTCTTTTTCCGCCCGGTTCAATGGACTCATTTAAGAGTAAAAAAGAAGCCGATTTCATTTCAAGAGAAAGTTCTTCCTTGAGTTCTCTTTTAAGAGCGTCTTCCGCGCTTTCACCGAATTCGATTCCGCCTCCGGGCAAAAGCCAATAGTAAGAATCTTTTTTCTTTTGTTGAATGAGAAGAATTTCGTTTTGAGAATTTTCAATCAAGGCCGCGACCCTGACCCTCAATCCTTTTTTTTTAAAGAAAAAATCCATCTACTTAGATTGTCGTCCTTTGATCCGAGGAATCTTGATTTGGAAAGGAACGTTTTCTAAGTTCCTCTCTGAATTCGGTTGTAAAGTTCTTTGGCCGCGTTTTGTTCCGCCGCCTTTTTGCTGACTCCGGAACCGCTCGCTTCCCACTTATCTCGGATACGAACGGTAACTTGAAAAACCTTCGCGTGGTCCGGACCGGATTCTCCCTTCATACGATAGACCGGAAGAACCTTAAAATGTTTCTGAGAATATTCCTGAAGTTGAGTCTTGTAATCACGGACAGATTCTTCCTTTTCCGGATTTTCCGCAAATTCTAATAGATGTTGAACTATGAATTTTTCTGCGGTCTCAAAACCCAAATCCAAATAGATCGCACCCACAAGGGATTCGAAAAGATTCGCGGAAAGTTTACGACGTCCTTTTCCTTGAGAATTTTTTTCCCCCTTACCCAAAAGAAGATATTCCCCCAAGCCAAGATTCTCCGCGATCGAGTTTAAAATCGGCGTGGAAACGATTCTGGATTTGATTCTGGACAATTCTCCCTCGCTCGCCTTGGGATATCTTTGAAAAAGCGCACGAGCGGCCACAAGACCCAATACGGAATCGCCTAAGAATTCAAGACGTTCGTTGTCCTCTGTGATCTCGGGGTTCTCGTTTTTATAAGAACTATGGATAAATGCGGTATTATAATATTCTAGTTTAGAAAACTTGATTCCGATTTTTTTAGAAAGCTTTTGAAGACTTTGTACCCGGTCCGGGTTTTTGAGAGAGGAAGAAGGTTGTGTTTTCTTAAAGATCAAAGGAAGGAAAAAAGAATTCCGAGTTCCGCGAAGAACCCGGAAAGTCTCAAACGATTAGGACTTGAGAGCGTCGATGAACTTAGTTACGTCCCCGACAGTTTGAATTTTCTCAGCATCTTCGTCAGAGATTTCGATTCCGAATTCTTCTTCGAGAGCCATTACTAGTTCAACCGTGTCCAGAGAATCTGCACCGAGGTCATCGATGAAGTGAGCCTCAGGTGTAACTTCAGATTCATCCACTCCAAGTTGTTCTACGATGATAGATTTAACTTTTTCAAAGTCTGCCATTGTTTCCTCCGTACCACATTTAGGTGGTATGATGATTTTTTGTTAGATTTAGTCAGGCGGATATAAAATCCACCGAATTTTATAGATTTAATTCCGAAAATATTTGGCAAGCCAATATACTTTTTTTCAGAAAAAAACTCCTTTAAATCGTTGATTCGTTTTTGTTTTTCAAATCGGTTTTTTAACGATTGAAAAGACCGGATGCATTGCAGGAAAGGTTTCGTAAGAGTTTGTCTCATTAGAATCGCTTTTTAATTCATTCAATCAATTTCATTCTATTCCAAAAATGAAAAATTGAAAAGGAAAAAGATTCTTTTCTTCCACGAACAAAAAAAAGAACTGATCTGAAATTTGTTTATTTCGAACGAGTATGAGGAAATACGGAGAAATCGATTCTTCCACTCAAGAAAAGAGTGAAAGAATCATTTTGAAATTCTAAATTCTTAGCCTTGTGCGCCTGGGAGAAATCCCCCGCCGTTCACTTCGATTACCTGACCGGTAATAAAAGAAGAAATATCGGAAGCTAAGAACGCGATTGTATTCGCGATATCTTCCGGTTGTCCCGCTCTTTTAAGAGGGATGGCCGCAACCATGGCAGTTCTGATTTTTTCCGGAATCGCTTCTGTCATTTCAGTGGCGATAAAACCCGGTGCAATCGCATTACAACGAACCTTACGAGAAGCCATTTCCAACGCTACGGCTTTCGTAAAACCGATCACTCCCGCTTTGGATGCGGAATAGTTGGTTTGTCCTATGTTTCCGTTCACTCCCGCGATGGAAGAAAGATTGATGATGGATCCGCCGTTCGGATTTTTCATCATGAACTTGATAGCCGCTTGAGTACAGTTGAAAGTTCCGGTAAGGTTTACCGCGATCACAGCGTCCCATTGTTCTTTTTTCATTCTCATGAGAAGAGTATCTTTCGTAATACCGGCGTTATTTACGAGTATGTCCACGCTTCCGAATTCTTCCACACAAGCTTGGATCGCTTTTGCGGAAGATTCAGAGTCCGCTACGTTTGTTCCGATTCCGATAGCTTTCACTCCGGTTTGTTTTGCGATTTCTTCCGCAGTCGCCTTGCTCGCGTCTTCGTTCAGATCCGCGATTACGATGTTTGCTCCCGCTTTTGCAAGAGTTAGAGCCGTTGATTTTCCGATTCCTCTTGCGGATCCGGTGATGACGGCGTTTTTACCTTTTAAATCGATCATAATTCTTTCCTATTCGGGTGCTCTGCGGCTAAAGTATTTCCTTCGAATAGCGGGTCAAGGGAGTTTTCCGCGTTTTAAGTCCCGCAAACAGAACGAACGTTCTGCCCCGATCCTTCGAAATAGTCGATTCTTGTAATATTCTTTAGAAGAAATTTTCTTTCCTCTTTCGAAAAAGACTTTTCTTATCGAAGATCGAGCATTTTAACCTATCGATTCAACGGAAAAACGAAGTAAGAATATGAGCAAAAAGAATACGGCAAAAAAGAAATTAACACCGGATCAAAACGAAGAATTACTCAAAACGTTGAAGACTCGTTTTGAAAAAAACAAAAAACGTCACAAGGATCTCGAATGGACGAAGGTTCAAACGAGGTTGGAATCGAATCCGGAAAAACTTCAATCTCTTTACGAAATGGAAAGCACAGGCGGCGAACCGGATGTAGTCGAATACGATTCGAAAACCGGCGAGTTCGTTTTTTACGATTGTTCCGCGGAAACTCCGAAAGGCCGCAGAAGTGTTTGTTACGATCGGGAAGCTTTGGATTCCAGAAAAGAACATAAACGTGCGGACAACGTGATCGATATGACCCGAGCGATGGGAATCGAACTCTTAACGGAAGAACAATATCGTTTACTTCAGAAGCTCGGTGAATTCGATTTAAAAACTTCGAGTTGGATCGTAACCCCTCCTTCGATTCGAAAACTTGGCGGGGCTCTTTTTGCGGATCGTAGATACGACGCCGTTTTTGTTTATCACAACGGCGCGTCTTCGTATTATGCGGTAAGAGGTTTTCGCGGTTCGCTGAAGGTTTGAATTTTAGAATTTGTCAGAGATTCGGTAAAACATAAACGGGAGAAAAACCTCCGCCGGGAGTTCTAAAATTCGTGGTTTGACCTTGATACAATCTGGAAGCCAGGAGTAAGATTTTTTCCCGATAAACGTAAGCTCTCAAATCCGTCTTAAAGATTTTCTTTTCACCTTCTTTCAAAAGAATTCTTTCGGAAGGGTTTACGATTTCTTGATATATGTTATCGCCGTCCATAATTTCTTGAAAAACTCCCTTGGTCAATTTATCTCCTCGATAAACCGCCTTACTTCCGTAACCGCAAGTCGGTTTAAAAAAGAATTTTTTTCTTTCGGACCAAAGAGTCTGCGGATCTACATTCTTTACAAATCCCGTAAAAGGAATCGCCTTGGAAAGAATCCGAAGATCCTCCGAATCGACTTCTGCATTTTTTAAAAACTCAGAATCGTTCCACAAAATGAAATTCGCTTTTTTTGCATAGAGTTCGTAGTCCAATGGATTCGGACTGATTACGACGGTTTCTTCTTTCCATGCATTTTTGAGAAAACGATTCTCCGGTTTGTCCAAATAAAAATCGGTGAGACGATTGTAGATGAAATCGACCTTCTTTCCTAAATGATAAAGAAAGCCGTTCTCATCCGCTTGCAAGGATTCCGGCGAAACGATCTCGGATTCAATGCCTTGTTTTAAAAACAAATCCTTAAATAAAATAAATTCAGGATAAAGAAATTGTTCTTTTGGATTTTCATCCAGGATCGCGATGAATTTCGATAGATCCTTTTTACCCGAGTTCTTCCATTCCTGAAGAAAGATTTCCAAAAACGAAAATTCTAATTCGTTCAATTCCTCTTTAGAAGGAAGCGCGTCCCTGACTTCTATGCAACATTCTTGTTGTGCTTCCACAAGTTTCTTTTGTAAGAATGCGCCTCCCGCGTTCGTATTGATTTCGATCAGCTTCGGACCGGAATCCGTAAGATGAAAATCGAAACTCAAAAAAACGCCGCCTTCGGAATAACGTTCTCTCAGAGGTTCCGGAAACTCCCGGAGAAGTTCCTTACGAACAGTATGGTTTTTTAAAATTCGTTGAAACGTGGAAACGGTTGCCTGTATCGCATCCAATTCTTTCGGATCCAAAAAATACGCACTCGAAGAAAAATAACTTTTAGACAACGCGTCTATGTCCAAGTGCTCCGCGCCGTTCGCTTTTAAAATTTTAGAATGAAACACTTCTTCTAAGACGCTTTTTTCCAGAGTCACACATTGACATTCTCGATTGAGAATCTGTGAAATTGTAGTCATATCCGATTCGCCTCTATCTCTGCGGGTTTCAAAAACCGTCTCTTTTCGATCGCATCGTGCTCAAACTTTCCCGGAGTTCGAAATCAAATTCAGTTCACGTAAAAAATTCTCCGCATAGTATCGAATCATTTCCCGAACCTTCCGAAATTCTTCCATGATTTCCTCATCCGTTCCGATCGCCTTTGCCGGATCGGGAAAATTATGATGAAACCGAATCGCTTTCGAAGGGAAATAAGGACAATTCTCCTTCGCGTGATCGCAGACGGTGAGAATATAAGAAAAATCTAAATTACGATATTCGTCGATATGATTGGAAGTGTGGTCCGAGATATCGATTCCGATTGCTTTCATCGTGGCGATCGCGCGCGGATTGACTCCGTGTGTTTCGATTCCGGCGCTGTAAATTTCCGCGTTGTCACCCGCAAGATGTCTGAGCAAACCTTCGGCGATTTGACTTCTACAACTATTTCCCGTGCACAAAACGAGAATCTTCGGCTTCGTCATCAGCAACAATTCTCCTGGTCTTGAGTTTTATATTTATTTAAACCGTCGAAGAAAGCGTTTAAGTCTTTTCTGAATTTTTCGATCTGCGTCCAGTTGAGACAATAACAGGATTTATTACCGTCCACCTCGCCCGAAATCAATCCGGCCGATTTCAATTCCTTGAGATGTTGAGAAACCGTGGCCTGAGCCAAAGGTAAAACCTCGACGATTTCACCACAGATACATTCTTTCTTTTTGGCGATCGTGGTTAAAATCGACAACCGCGCAGGATGCGAAAACGCCTTGGAAAATTCAGCGAGCGATCTCGCCCCGTTCTTAAACTGATCTTTTTTATTAACCGCCATATTGTATATCGTAAATATACGATAATAAAAAGCAAATGAATTTTTTACCCGAATTGTCAGAGATCACTCTCTTTTAATTCATTGCATCCTCGGATGTCTCTTGCTTACACCTTGCAGAACGATCCAGATTTTATCTGATCCAAGACTTATGAAATAATGCAGACCTTTCCACATCGTCGCTTACGATTCAGGAGGACATTGAGGAGTAAAAATTTGAACCGAAAGATATGTAAACGGATCGGATTTAAAAACATATTCGATTCCGCATTGAAGCGATACATTGTTGGCGTCGCTTTTCAGTTTTTTGTCTGCTGTCGCACAATAGAAGCCGTCCACGATGGAAATATCGTATTTGATGAACTGATCAACGGGAAGAATCTTTTCCGCGGTGGACCACTCCTTTTTCATAAACTCCAGAATTTTCTTTTTATCTTCTTCGATTACTTTCGGATTTTTATTTTCTTTCGCACTCAAACCGGAAGATTTTAAAGGATCGATTCCATAACCGCATCGATGTTTTTCTTTCCGAGGTTGGACGGCTATCGAGGTTGAAGCTTCCGCTACGGCTGAAGAATCGGATTTCGGTTTTTTCAGATCAAAGAAACATCCTACGATCAAAATTCCGATCGCGATACAAATGACTGCGGATCTGCAAAAAAGAAAAACGACTTTCATGATTCAATTTTTTGCATACGAACGGTCAATCGAAGAAAAGAATCGTCTTTGCCCAAAAGAAATTCCAAACGATTCTGAGAAGGGTTTTGAGAATCATAAAGGTCAAAAGAATCAAGGAGAGAATATAACGTAATTCCGTTCGCATTCTTTCCATCGCGGGTTCGTCGGATTCTCCTCCTTGCAGAACGTTTTCCCATAAAATGCGAATCCATTTGGATTGATAGAAAAGTTCTCCGAAGATAAACGCGAACACGAGAATTCCCGCCAAAATCCGAAACGATCTCGGAATCTTTTTTTCAAGAATCAACGATATGTCGATCCCCGCAAAAATCAAAAACATAAGTCCGTAAAAAAATGCGGAATATCGGAATAGACTCGGCTCGAAAGTTTCCGGGTCGACGCTCAATCCCAAAAATCTTCCGAGCCAAAGATTCAAAGCGAAAAATAGAAAACCGAATATCAAATCCGTTCTTAAAAGTTTTTCCGATTTATTTTTCGTTTCAGTCATTACGATAAAGAAATTTCTTATCTCAACGATGAGCTAAGGTTTTGGAACCGAGTCCGCGGTTCGTTATTTTGAAATCCTTCGTCTTTTGAAGATACTGAAAAACGTTTCTTTCCTTAAGAATTTCGAGGACCTCGTTCATTGCGGAAGAATAATCGCTATTCGGCTTTTCCTTCTCATCCAGTTGATCGTGTTCCTGAAAAAGAGTCTCGTCGAAGGGAGTTTGAAAACCGCGATTTAAAGCGCGAAAGCAGGCGATACCGCGATAGGCCCAGCCGTATGGATCATTGCGAAGTGTGGCGATCTTCTCGGGAGAATCGTAGTATCTGGGAGATTGGGAAGCGAGTTCCTTGAGAGCCTTTTCGAAGTGGCCAACCGAATTGAAACAAAGTCGACTTTCGTCGATTGCAAACGCGTAAAAAATTTCACCTTGGTGTTCGTGAGAAAACTTTTCGATTTCTGCCTGAGCAAAGTCGGCCAATTTATTTACATCAAACATAGAGCCCATCCTGCTTTTGTTATAAAAGGTCTACAACCGGAGGTCTATTTTTTGATTCTTTTTTGATTGGTGATAAAAAGTCCGCGTCAGACGAAACAAACGATGAAACAAGTTATGCGCGTTTGCCTTTCGATGTCGTATTAGAAGAGGAACGTTGTGCGCCGCCAAAACTCGCCTAACAAGGCTTCCATACGGATGAATGTAGAAAAGAAACGTTTTAAATCTTCTTTTATAGGAGGATAAGGAAATCGTTTTATAATGCGGAATGCTTGAAGATAATTCGATTCGAATTCAGATATTGTATTTCTTTAGATCCGCCGCGATCCGATCGTTGATCTGATGTCCCGCGCAGATATTCACGACGCGGATCGCACTTTGCACCGCGAGCGCGTTAGACGATCCGTGCCCGATCAGACAGATTCCGTCCACGCCGAGCAACAAGGCTCCGCCGTATTCCGCGTAATCGAGACGTTTTTTGATCGCCGCAAAGGTCGGCTTGAGTAAAAGAGCGCCTGTTTGTGCAAGACTGGATTGTTTGATACTTTCCCGTAAAACGTTGAAGATAGATTTTGAAAGCCCTTCGGTCGCTTTCAAAACGATATTCCCGATAAAACCGTCGCAGACCACTACGTCCACGTCCTTGCCGCTTCCGTATAAGTCCCGACCTTCCACGTTTCCAACGAAGTTGATCGGAAGTTTTTTGATCATATCGAAAGCCTTCAGAGAAACCGTGTTTCCCTTCTTGTCCTCTTCCCCGTTGGAAAGAATCCCGACTTTCGGATTAGAAATATTGAATATGAGTTTAGAATAAATTTCTCCCATAACCGCGAACTGCGCCAGATAATCCGGCTTACAATCCACGTTCGCACCCGCATCTACGAGGAGCATAGGAGGTCCGTTTTCCTGAGGAATCGGAGCCGCGATCGGAGGACGAAGAACTCCGGGAATTCTTCCCAAATACAAAAGCGCGGAGGCCATGGTAGCCCCCGTGTTTCCGGGCGAAAACATTCCCACGCAGGTTTTATCCGCGACGAGTTGTGTGGCTTGAACTACGGAAGAGTCTTGAAGTGTGCGCACGGCGATCGACGGAGAATCGTTCATGTCGATGATCTCCGATGCGTGCTGGATTCTTACTTTAGCTGTGTCGTAATCGAATTTGAGGAGGATCTCCCCGATTTCTTCTTCTTTGCCGACCAAGACGACATTAGCCCCATCCTGGTTTACGGCATTAACGGCGCCTTCAATGATTTTTTCCGGCCCGTAATCGCCGCTCATTACATCGACGGCGACCCACATCATAGGTATTAATTTTCTTCTTTAGGCTTCTTAACTTTCGGCTCTAAAACGATTCCTGTTTTGTAGAATCCACAGGTTGGGCAGATTCTATGAGGAAGTCTGTAAGAATTACAATTAGGACAAGGAACCAAATTCGGTTTCCCGATGGCATGATGAGCCCTTTTTGTCCTTACTTTTGATTTCGATTTGCGTCTTTTGGGAACTGCCATTGCTTTCCTCTTGGGAAATTGAAGTTATTCAACTATACTTTTTTGAGGCTGGTAATCCTCAATCATTATTTCATTCAAACGCGAAGAATGGCTATATTTTAGAAAGAGAATCCATGAATTCCACGGCTTCCTTTCTTTTTCCGTAGAGAGAAGAACGGTTGAAAACGAGCCTCGCAGAGGATTCTAAAATTATGTCCAGCTCCTTGAGTCCGTTCGCCTTCAGAGTTCCGCCGGTGGAAACCAAATCCACGATGCAGTCCGAAAGTCCGACAAGCGGAGCCAATTCTATACTTCCGTAGAGTTTGAAGATCTCGCAGGACAATCCTTTGTGAAAAAAGAATTCTCGGGCTAAGTTCGGATACTTGGTCGCGACTCGGATCTTACGATGACGCGCTTCCAACGTATAACCTTCCGGCGCGGCCAAGGAAAGTCTGCACTTTCCGATCTTCAGATCGAGAGGGGTTGCAAGATCGTAACCGCCTTCTTTGAGAACGTCCCAGCCGCTGATTCCGGCATCCGCAGCGCATTGTTCCACGTAAGTCGCAACGTCTTGGGAGCGCACGAGAAGAATTCGAATTCTCCCCTTTGGATCGTTGTAGATGAGTTCTTTGGAATCGGGATTCGGTTTGGAGGAAAGCCAGCCCTTGGAGATCATCAGATCGATGCTCTCCTCGGCAAGTCTTCCTTTAGGCAAAGCCAGTGTAAGCATCAGCCTTTCTGGTTGAGTTTGACTAAGAGAAACGTCGCGTATTGTTTTACGGTGTTGTAATCCGTAGCGGGGGTTTTAATGTCCTGATCGAGAACCTTCTTTAAGGATTCGATCGCTTCCGCCTTTTTACCGTTCTGCGCTTGAAGTCTTCCGGTTTGGTATAAACTCCACGCTAAGAATCCGTTTGCTTCTCTTGTGTTTGTGAGAAGATTTGCGGAAGTTGCAAAGTCGGTTTCTGCAACTGCGAGGTTTCCTTCTCTTTCACGAAGGTTTCCCGCGAGATAGAAATAATACGCTTTTACTTCGGTAGGCTCGTCGATTTTTTTGCCGGCCCATTCCAATTTGTCCGCGGCCTTTTGGAATTCTCCGTTTCTGGAATATAAATCCGAAAGAATTTTTGCGAGCCTGAGATCCAATTTTTTGGAAGAATATTGTTTGGAAACTTCCTCGTAAGCCGCGATCTTTTCTTTCAAATCGATTGCGGGATTGGCGCGGAACTTTTTGTCCAGAGCTTCGAGGGCGATCGTTCCTTTTTCGAACTGGGAATCTTGATATTGAAAGTAGATTACGAAAGCGAGAATGATCACAAGAATCGCACCCGCACCGATCAAAACTTCCTTAATGCGCGAAGCGATCGCTCTGAAGAATTTAATCAGAGCTAATTCAACTTTGCTACCTTGGAAGTCCGCGTAAGGATCAACCTTAACATCTTTCGTCAACTGACCGGATTCGTGCCGTTTCATATCAAGTCCTTGTTTCGAGGATTCTTATCTGAGAGAAGTGTTTAAGAAACTTCCCAAACTTTCACGAGAAGGAGCATCCGAAGTCTTGAGATACTTGGACATTTCTTCTCTCTCGAGAGCCTTGTCAAAATCCTTGATGGATAAGGAGATCTTCTTGTTCTTCACATCAATCTTGATGACTGCGGTTTTCACGATCTCGTCCGGTTTGTAAATTTCCGCGATGTTCGTTTCTCTTCCGTTAGGAACTTCGGAGATATGAACAAGACCCTCGATTCCGGGAGCAACTTCTACGAAGATACCGAATTCTTTGATGGATTTGATCTTTCCTTCTACGATGGTTCCGATCGGATGTTCGTTGCGGAAAATTTCATACGGATTCTCGAGAAGTTGTTTGAGACCGCAGGAAATTCTCTGCGCGTCCAAGTTCACGTCGAGGATCATGTATTTTACGGTGTCGCCTTTTTTGAGTTGAGAAGTAGGATTGCTCGCCTTCTCGTCCCAAGTGATGTCGCTGATATGAATCAAACCTTCGATTCCGTTTTCAACTTCGACAAACGCGCCGTATTTAGTAATGCCGGTAATCACTCCTTCCAGAACGTTTCCTCTGCGGATTTCAGGGCTTAACTGATCCCAAGGATTCGGTTGGAGTTGTTTGAGTCCGAGAGAAAGTCTTCTGTTTTTGAAATCGATGTCCAAAACCAGAGCTTCCACTTCTTGACCTTTTTTTAATATGTCTTTCGGTTGTGGGGGTTTTTTAGCCCAAGCAAGTTCTGAAGTATGAATCAAACCTTCCAGACCTTCTTTCAATTCCACAAACGCGCCGAACTTCGTTAAAGAAGTAACGGTTCCGCGGATGACCATTTCTTTTTCCAAAGAACGTTCCGCCCAAACCCATGGATCTTCGTAGAGTTGTTTTAAACCTAACGCGAGTTTGTTGTTTTCCTTATCGAGTTCGAGAACTACAAGTTCCACTTCTTGACCGATTTGGAAATATTGTTTAAAAGGAGCGTATTTTTTGTAAGAGATATCTCTCTGACGAAGAAGACCGGTAACTCCGTCGACTTCGCAGAAAACTCCGAAAGAAGCAATCTTGCTGACGACGGATTTAACCTTATCGCCTACTTTGAGTTTGAGAAGAAGAGCATCCCATTTTTCTTCGTTCACTTCGTCCAAAAGTTTCTTTCTGGAAACCACGCCGGAACGAGTGCGGTCGTTGAGTTCGATGATCTTAAACTCAAGTTCCTTGCTTTTGAAGGTTTCACCTTCTTTGAATTTATAGCTGAGTTGAGAAGCCGGTAAAAAGAGATCTACTCCTTCTACGTTTACGATGTAACCTTTGCCTTTGATTTCGTTTACTAAACGACCCGTTACTTGGTAGCTGTTTTTGAAAGCTTCCTTAACGATTTCCCAACCTTTTCTTTGGTCGGCTTCTTTTTTAGAGAGAATACATCCCGAGTCTTGGGATTCTTTTCTTTTTACGATTGCGGAGACATAATTGCCGCGTTCCGGAGTTTCGTCGAAATCTCCTCTTGGGATACGGCCTTCTTGTTTGAGCCCTTCGATTGCCACATAAACGTAGTCGTTGTCGACGGATACGATCTTTCCTTCAACGACTTGATCTTTCCGGAGTTCCGGTTCTTCGTGTATTGATTGTTCCCACTGTTTGAATACTTCTGCAAAAGTGGACTTCTCTTCCTTGTTTGTCATGGGGCGTAGGTTACTCGGCTAATGGTAGTTCAGGATCCGTCTGGAAAATTTCGGGGATCATCGATCCAGAATCTCAAGGATCTTGCTAATTACACTATTTTTGGAGAGGATATCAGTGTCAATTAGGAATGCGTCCTTTGCTTGATAAAGAGGCGCGATTTCCCTTTCCATATCCGATTTGTCGCGAAGGATAATTTCTCTTTCGATCTCATCGGAATCGGCGGCAATCCCCTGCTCTTTCAGTTGTAAAAATCTTCTTTCAGCGCGCACCTTGGAGGAGGCCGTTAAATAGAATTTAAACTTCGCGTCCGGAAAAACTTCGGTTCCGATATCGCGTCCGTCCATAATCAATTTGTAAAGTTTCGCGAGAGAATGGAGTTCCTTATTTACGAAGTCCCTGTAAATTCTTTGGTTCGCGATATGTTTGATTTCTCTCGTGATTTCCGGGGTTCGGATCGCGAGAGAAACGTCCTCTCCGTTCAGAAGAATTTTGTTTTCATTTCCCGCCGAAAATTCGGAAAGAATGTGAGCTCCGGAAATCGAATCTTTCGCATCGGAGGTTTTGACCCAATCCGGAAATTCTCCCGCGTTAGTCGCCTTTTGGTATCTCCGAAATAGAAAAAGGGTCAACGCGCGATAGAATGCGCCCGTATCCAAGTAATTGAAACCGATCTTTTCGGCGATTTGTCTCGCGACGGTGCTTTTTCCCGAACCCGCAGGTCCGTCGAGCGCGATCACATTCTCATTCATAAAGACATCCTTGAAGCAGGGTTTCAAAACCCGGAAAAGAAGTTTCGATCCAGGAGGTTTCGTCGATTTCTAAATCGAAACCGGAAAGCGCCTTTAGGATCAAAAAGCTCATCGCGATTCTATGATCCATATAGGAAAGAATGGAGATCTTCTTTCCTTTGGAAAGTTCACCCCATACTTCCTCGGATTTCTTAGAGGTTCCGTCTAACGCATAACCGTCCGGATATTCCTCAACTTCGATTCCAAGCGCGCGGAAGTTGGAAACCATCGTGTGAATCCGATCCGATTCTTTTGCGCGAAGTTCTTCGGCGTGACGGATCTCAAAACCGCCTTCGGAAAAAAGACCGGCCACGGAAAGGATCGGAATCTCGTCGATGATCGAAGGAATCAACGATTCCGGAATATTCGTTTTCTTTAATACAGAGGGATATGTTTTCAAATCGCCCACGGGTTCGCCGCATTCGATTCTTCGGTTGAGAATTTCGATCTTCGCGCCCATCAGTTCCAGAGCGGTCAAAATTCCCGTTCTCGCAGGATTGAGTCCTATGTTTTGTATGAGAAGATTCCCTTCTTTTGCCAAAACTCCGAGCACCAAAAAGAACGCCGCAGAAGAGATATCTCCGGGAACCTTAAATTCTCCTCCGTTCAAAACATAAGGAGGTTTGATCTTAAAATGCAACGGTGAAATCCGTTCGATCCTGTTTCCCAAAAATTGAAACATGTTTTCGGTATGATCTCGGGATAGTATGTTTTCCGAATATTCCAATTCCGTTGAGGAGGCGATGGCCGCGAGCATCAAACAGGATTTGATCTGCGCGCTCGCGATCGGACTTTCGTAACGAAAGCCGTTTAACTTCTTACCCGAAATTTGCAGAGGGGCGGTTTCTTTTTCTCCGAGTCCTACGATCGAAGCGCCCATGGCCGTTAAAGGTTTGATGATTCTTCCCATCGGACGTTTTTTCAAAGAATCGTCTCCGGTCAAAGTCGCGTTCACGTTCGGAAGTCCGCAGATTAGTCCCGCCGATAGACGAATTCCCGTACCCGCGTTTCCGAAATCCAATTCCACGTTAGGCGAAATAAGTGCGTCCTTTCCGGGACTTTCGAATTCGTATTCTCCCGGTTTGATCTTTTGGGATTTTAATCCGAGTTTTGTAAACGCGGACATCGTGTTCAAAGGATCTTCGGCCTCGAGAAATCCGGTGACCTTGGACCGACCCTTGGAAAGAGCCGCAAACAAAACGGAACGATGCGAAAGGGATTTGTCTCCGGGGACCGTGATTTCCCTGGACTTGAGTTTAGTGTTTCTTGGAATCATCCTGGTTCTTCAAAATATAATCCCTGGATCTTCGGGAGGTTTCCATAAAACCTTCCCATTCTTCGTGATTCAGAGTGTTCTTTGGATTCAATTTTTCTAATATAATATCGAGGCGATCCCGGTAGTCCAAAAGGGAATTGTAAATTTCCTCCTGGTTGGAAGCGAAGATCGCGGACCACATCTTCGGATTGGAACCCGCGATCCGAGTCATATCGCGAAACCCTCCCCCGTTCAACGGAATCGGAGAAAGATCCGTGTATTGTTTTACGATCTTTTGATTGGCCGCCCAGTCCGCCATGATCGAGGAAAGTATATGAGGAGAATGTGATAGATACGAAAGAATCGAATCGTGTTTATCCGCGGGAATTTCGATCGTTTCCATTCCGATTTTTTTCCAGAAAGAATCCAAACTCTTCCCTACTTCGGGTCTTGCGTTTTTCGGACAGGTGAGAATACAAAGCCTTCCTTCGTATAAAGAAGCGTTTGCGAACTCTAATCCCGATTCCTCGGAACCGCACATGGGATGCGAAGAAACATAATTGTGTGCGTTCGGAAAACGGGCTTCCACCGCGTGAACGATTTCTTTTTTTGTGGAACCGAGATCGGTGAACACACCTTCGTAATCCAAGGGAAGTTCGGAGATCAGTTTCACTGTGAGATCGACTGGGACTCCGAATATGATAAAATCGTAATCTTTCCAATTCTTGGAGGAATGAAATTCTTCCGAGGTAAGAATTTCGTCCGCCGACTTAAGGGATTCTCCCTTTGTCTTACTTTTGGTCGAACTTACGACTCCGGTGACTCGGGAATCGATTCCTTTTTTTTTGAGAGCAAGAGACAAAGAGGCGCCCATCAGTCCGAGACCGTATATGAGAATATTAGAAAATTCTGATTTCACAGGCTTTGAGGAGACATCGGATAGGAACCGAGGACTCTTAAAAAGATCGTGTTTTCTTTCAGACTGGAAAGAACCTTTTGGATGGATTCGTCCTTTTGATGACCGTTGAAATCGATGAAGAAGTTATATTCCCAGGAATTTCTTCTCGTAGGTCTGGATTCTATCTTGGTAAGATTCAATTGATGATCGAAGAAAGGTTTTAATACCCGATACAACGCACCGGGTTTATCGGGACAAGAGAAGACGACGGAGGTTTTATCGTTCCCGGTGGGAGGACATTGATTTTTTCCGATGATCAAAAAGCGAGTCGTGTTGTCCGCGAGGTCTTCGATCGATTCTCGGATTAAACTGAGTCCGTAAATTTCAGCCGCGATGGAAGACGCGATCGCCGCGCATCCTTCTTTTTTTTCCGCAACGATCTGCGCGGCCTTTGCCGTGGAAGAAGTTTCCACGATCTCTACGTGAGGAAGATTTGCGGCCAACCAGTTTTTACACTGAGAGTTTGCGATCTTGATTCCGTATAAGGTTTTGATTTTGGAAAGATCGTGTTCGAATCCGAGAAGGCTGATGCTGATTCTTAAGTAATGTTCGGAATAGATGAGAAGATCGGAGACCAAAAACTGATCGAGTGTGGAATTCACAAGACCTTCGCTCGAGTTTTCCACCGGAACAACCCCGTAGTCTATCTTATCGGTTTCGACCGCGCGAAACACGTCTGGAATGGAATTGAATTCCAGAGCTTGGATCGAAGCTCCGAAACGAGTACGAACCGCTTGGTTGGAAAAAGAACCCGCAGGTCCGAGATAACCGATTTCCAATCCCTTTTCAACGGAGATGGAACCGGACATGATTTCACGGTAGATCGCAATGAGAACCTTATCGGGAAGCGGTCCTCCGCTCAAAGACTTTATCTTTTCATAAACTTCTTTTTCACGATCGGGACGAAAGACTGGTTCGTTTCTTTCCCGTTTGATTTCTCCGATCTTCGATACGAATTCGGTACGGGCTTGGATCGCCTTTACGATTTCCTGATCCAGGGAATCGATCTGATCTCGGTATGTTTTTAGTTGTTGATCCAAGTCACTCATTTTCGAGTAAATCGTCCAGGTTTTCGAATTTTAGCTCTTTTACTTCCACGGGAGCCGGAAGATCCGATAGTTTATTCAAACCGAAATGAATCAAGAATTCTTTCGTGGTCCCGTAAAGCGCGGGTCTTCCGGGAACTTCCTTGTTTCCGATCGGTTTGATCAGTTTTTTCGAAATCAGAGAGGTCACCATCGCCCTCGAAGAAACGCCTCGGATCTCGTCTATCTCCGGTAAGGTGATGGGTTGTTTGTATGCGATGATTGCAAGAGTGTCGAGACTGGACTTGGAAAGTTGTTCTCTTCTTTTTTCCTTGAAGATGTTCCCGAGAATTTCGGAATACCCTTCGTTGGTCACGAATTGATACGCGCCGCTGATTTCCTTCAAAAGAAAACCGCCGTTTTTTTCGGAGTAGTCTAAAACGAGTTCGTCTAGGATTTCTCTGGCTTCCGTCTTTTCCATCTCTGCGGACTTAGCGATGCTCGCCAATTTCAGAGGTTCGCCGGAAACGAATAGTAAAGCCTCGATCAATCCCTTGAGTTTTGTCCTGTCCCGTTCCACTGTTCCTCGATCAGAAATAAACGGATTTCCCCGAAAAGCTTATGTTGTTTAGCCCGGAGAATCCTCTGCTTACTTAGTTCCAGCAATGCCAGAAAAGTGGCAACGATTTCTGCCTTTTCAGGAACTTCCTTCTCGAATAAATCCGGAAAAGAGACTTCCTTTTTTTCTCGGAGGGAAGAAAGAATTTTTTCCATTTTCTCTTCCACCGTGAATCGGTGAGGTGTGGTGAGTAAGGCGGGAATCTCCGCGTCGTCCGCTTTGGATTCGAGAATTTCGTTGAATGCCGAAATCAAATCGAGAAGAGAAACGTCGAGCCAGTTGTCTTCTTCCTCTAAGGTGACGTTGGATTCCCTTCTGAAAACTCCGGCCTGGGTTTGATCGATATCGGAAAGCCGTTTGGCGGTAAGCTGGAATTTTTTATGTTCTAAAAGTTTTTCTACAAGTTCGGGAGGAAGGGGCGGCTCGTAGTCTTCTTCTTCAAAACCCGGATCCGGCAACAAGGCCTTGGATTTGAGATAGATAAGATTGGCCGCCATCAAGGCGTATTCGGCGCTGAGTTCTAAGGAAAGAGTCTCTGAAATCCGCAGGAAACTTAAAAAATCACGGGTGATGCGAGAGAGAGAAACATCAAAGATGTCCACTTTATAACTTTCAATCAAATTCCAGAGGACTGAAAGAGGTCCTTCGGTCAAACCTCCCTCTGAATTGTTCCATTGAACTACAAAGGACTTACCGGATTCTTCATTCTCCATTCAAAGACATCTGCCTTATGAGTTAAGAGCTTTATCCGCCGCCTGCTGGAGTCTTTCCGGAGAAAACGGTTTTACGACGAAGTCTTTGACTCCCATCTTGATCGCTTTTGCCAAAAGGTCTTCCTGACCAAGAGCGGTAACCATGATGATTCTCGCTTTCGCATCCAACTTGAATATTTCCTGAGCGGCTTCGATCCCGTCTTTTTCACGCATGGTAATGTCCATCGTGACCAGATCGGGCTTCAAAGACTTATACTGCTCCACTGCAATATTCCCGTTTTCAGCTTCGCCTACGATCTCATGACCGGTTTGCGTAAGCGCGTCTTTTACCATGGTTCTCATGAATTTGGCATCATCCACAACGAGAATTCTGGCCATATTAAATTCCTCTCTCTTTCAAAATGATTTGGATCCTATTGATGATTTCAGTAATAGGCTCGATATATTCGACGCCTCCCATTTCAACAGCCTGACGGTTCATTCCATAAATTACGGAAGTTTGTTCGTCCTGCGCGATCGTGGAACCGCCGGCTTCCCTGACTTTTACCATGGCCGCCGAGCCGTCCTTTCCCATGCCGGTCATGATTACGCCGACAATCCCGCTTTTATATTCTTCAATCGCGCTGTTTAGGAGAACTTCAATGGAAGGTCTGTGTCCATTTACGGGAGCTTCCCTGTTCAGGGCAATCCATTTCCTCCCACCACGAGATTGAATGGAAAGATGCGCGTCTCCCGGAGCAACGTAGCCCGTATTTGGTTCTATCGGCTCGCCGTCCTCCGCTTCCTTAACTTTAATTTTAGAATGATCGTTGAGTCTCATCGCAAACGCCTTCGTAAAACCGGCGGGCATATGTTGAACTACGAAAATCGGCAGGGAAATGTCCGCGGGAACTCTCGAAAAAACTTCCTGCAAGGCCCGAGGTCCGCCTGTGGAAGTACCGATGCAGATCGCGTGAACGGGCGACTTTTTTGCGTGTACTCCTCCGGCAGGAACCGAAGGGATCGGGACTTTTTTTAATGCGACATTGGAGGGAACTTGAATGCGGCTTTCGAAGTACGCGAGAATTTTCGTTTTTAAAATGTTTCCGATTTCTTCTGGATCGAATTGAAACGCGCTAGAAGGTTTGGGAACAAAGTCGATGGCTCCGTATTCCAAGGCTTTAAAGGTCGCTTCGGCTCCGTTCTGAGTCAGAACGGAAAGCATGATAACCGGAATGCCCAACTTCTTTTTTTGAATTTCGTGAAGCGCGGTCAAACCGTC
The DNA here is from genome assembly GCF_002811925.1 of Leptospira barantonii. NCBI lineage: Bacteria > Pseudomonadati > Spirochaetota > Leptospiria > Leptospirales > Leptospiraceae > Leptospira > Leptospira barantonii. The sequence goes on along the minus strand of NZ_NPDS01000002.1, from coordinate 149,190 downwards.
CATCACGGGCATTTCCACGTCGAGAATGATCACGTCCGGATTCAATTTTTGAGCGAGCTCGATACAATCGACGCCGGTTTTACCCGTGGCGACTACGAGAATTTTGGAATCCTTTTGAATCTGATCTGAGATGATATTTCTGACTAAAAGAGAATCATCGACAATGACGGCGCGAACCGGACTTGGAACCATCTGGATTAAAACCTCGGAATCAACTCGATCAGTTCGTCAAAGTCCGGAAGGAATAAAAGCACTCCTAAAAGGTCGTTCCCCTCGTGATTGAATTCTGTAAGCATACTTAAGAACTTGGTTCTCTCCGGTTTTACCACGTCCAGGACCTGCATGAACGTTCCCTCTAAAAACTCGGGAACGGAAGGCATAACGCTGGCCTTCGCCTTATTCGATATGGAGTTCATTACCGAAGAACAAACGATGTTGGAAATCTCGCTTAACATCGATTTGGCGTCGTCGTTCAGACCGGCGCCCGAAGGTAATGCGGAACCGAGAAGTTCTCTTGCAAGATTCCCCGCGTTTTCTCTGGAGAACATCATCAGAAGATTTCCGTTTAAGTCTCCGTTCATACGGATTCTCAAACCGTAAAAATGATCGTCCGAAAAACGAATCTCTTCCGCGAGACCGTCCCGATCGTTCATGATGATTTCAGGAATAAAAAGATCGATGTTCTTTTTCAAAAGTTGGGAAAGAACCATACCCGCATTCATCATACCGGTATTGACCACGTTTTCCAGTTTTTTGATTTCTTCCTTGGAGAGCGCGCCTTTGAAATCCTTGGCCGGACCGACGGACATCGTTCTTTCTTTCTTTTGAGATAAGAAGCTGTCGATGATCGCCTTCGCGCGTTTTTGTTCGTCCGCGCTCGCGCTTTGATCGAGTGCGATGTCCGTGATATGCGAACGATATTCTTCCTCGGATTTGGAAACGAAAGGTTTACGAGGTGAGGAAGGAGTATCCGAATAAGAAGTTACGGTCGGAGGCGCGGTCGTTTGCGGAGCGTCCGGAATGGAAACGTCCGCAGAAGAAGGAAGTTGTCTTTCTTGCGGAGCTTTCATTTCCACGCTGAGAGCCGCGGCCAATTCTTTTTCTTCGCGGATCACTTCCTCTTTGTCCACGACGATACGTTTCATCTCTCGAGCGCGTTCGGTCTTTTTCTTTTTCAGACGTTCGCGGTTCGTGATGTCGTGTAGTTTGTGATTGTAGACGTTCGTAGGATTCGTCGTTTTTTGAATATAGAGTTCTTCCTCTCTTTCCGCGGAATGAATCGAACTGATTCTCCGCATCGTTTCCAAATGGTGATGGACCACGGTTTCCGCGTCCTCGAGTTCGGAAGCGATCTCCACGATTCCGGGAATATCCAAAACCATAATGATGGTTCCGTCTCCCATGATGGAAGCTCCGGTAAGACCGTGGATGTTTTTGAAATTCTTTTCGAGAGACTTGATGACCGTCTCGTGTTTGCCCACGAGTTCATCGACCATAAATCCGATCTTGCGACCCTTGTATTGAACGATAACGACCGGAAATTCTTCCCTGTCTGTTTTGTCCTGAAGACCGATGATTCGGTTGAGTCTGTAGATCGGAAGAACCTCTCCTCTGAGATTGATGATTTCGTTTCCTTCGAGAGTTGTGATCTGATCGTTGTGGATCTTGATCGTTTCGTTGACCTCGGAAAGAGGAAAGGCGTAAACCTCTTCCTCCATAAGAACGAGAATCGAAGGAATGATCGCGAGCGCCTGAGGAAAGGAAAGAACGAACGAAGTTCCCTGACCTTTCGTGCTGTTGATGAGAATCTTTCCTTTGAATTCCTGAATCAGATTGTTCACTACGTTCATACCCACGCCGCGGCCTGAAATATCGGTGATCGTTTCTGCGGTGGAAAATCCGGCTTGAAAGATGAATTGAAAAATTTCCTGTTCCGTGAGATTCGAAGCTTCGGTTGCGTTTACGAGTCCCTTTTCGATCGCCTTGCGAAGAATTTTTTCCGCGTCCAAACCGCGACCGTCGTCTCGAATCTCCACCATGATGTTGCTTCCACCTTGGTAAGAATTGAGTTCCACGGTTCCGGTTTCGGATTTACCCGCGGCAACGCGTTCGGCCGGAGTTTCGATACCGTGATCGACGGAGTTACGGAGTAAATGAAGAAGCGGTTCGCCGAGAGCATCGATGACTTTTTTATCGAGTTCGGTCGATTCTCCGCTGAGAATCAAGTTCACTTTTTTACCGGTTTCCAAAGAAAGATCTCTCACAAGTCTGGAGAATCTTCTAAACACCGTGGAAATCTGAACCATACGAATGTTCATGATGCCGGATTGAAGTTCTTTGGAGATTCGATTGATCAAATCGATTCTGGATTTGAGATCGTTGAAAAGTTGATCCTCTCCGAAGATACGAACCAAGTCGTCGTAGATTCTTTGAAAGCCCGAATTCGTGATGATAAGCTCGCCCACGTTGTTCATAAGTTGATCGAGTTTATCGGAAGATACTTTAATACTTTTTAATGTGACTCTGGACTCGGAAGCGGCCATGTCGTCGTCCATCTTAAAGCCCGCGCTCGCCGCAACTTCTTCCTGAATGATCGGAACGTATTCCTGAACGTCGAGGGATTCCACCATATCGACGTTAGCCGCCGTGCGGATTTGGTCGAAGGATTCGGAGGAAAGAAACAACAACGCGATGGACGTCACGTCGACGCCCTTTTCCAATTCTTCCAAATCGGGAACGGATTTGTAAACAACGCCGAGGTTCTTTAAGTTCTGGAGAATCAAAGAAAAACGAAGACCTTTCATCGGAGAATCTTTTCCGAGCGTCACCGAAATCTTCCAGCACTTGCCGGACTTTTTAATTTCTTCTTCGAGTTCCCGAGCTTCTTCCGTTTCGAGACGAATTTCCAATCCGTTGTTGGAAACGGATTTTGCAGAAGCTACAGCGGGTGCGGAAGCCGGAGCCGAACTCGATGTTTCTACCGGTTTGGGCGCAGGAGCGGAAGGCGCAGTTGTGCTTGGAGCGGCTTGTGCCGAAGCGCCCGCAACTCCCGAAAAAGAAGAAGGATCTTTTTCATACGCGTCCAGTTTTTGAATCATCTCCGTAAACGGAGTGTCGATTTTTTTTCCTTCGGCGACGTTTCGGATAACGTATTTAATAAGATCAAAACATTGAAACAGAAGATTGACGAGCGGAAGTTTAACTTCGAGTTTTCCGTCCCGAGTCAACTGAAGAAGATTCTCCATTTTATGGTTGAGATCGGAAAGATTGTATAAACCTACGAAAGCCGCGGAACTTTTTAAGGAGTGAGCCGCGCGAAATATATCGTTGATGATCGAAAGATTCTTATGATCCGCTTCCAACCGAAGAAGGTTGGCGTTGAGTTCCTCGATTTGATCTTCCGATTCTTCGAGAAAGAGTTCCGTGTATTCTCCGAGAATTCCAGCCATTAGATTGCCTCCTGTTCGAAGTTGATCAGGACGGATAAATTTAAGTTAAGTATCAAAGTTTCCTCCGCCTGGCTGACAGATTCTATTAAAGAACTGTAATTGAGAGTGAGATCGTCGGTGGCCTTACTGATTTTGTCTAATTGAATTTTTACGACTTGTTTCACAGTATCCACGAGAATCCCGGCGCGTTTTTCGTCGTGAACGACTACGATAATTCTTGTGGAAGGAATAATATCGCTGTAGCCGATTCCGAAAACCTGCTTTAGATCTAATATCGGAATGATCTCACCTCTGAGATTAATCACTCCTAAAATATAATCGTCTCCGTTCGGAATTCTTGTGATGGGAACCGGTTTTAGAATTTCGTGAATTTTCAGAATATCGATTCCGAAAATCTCCTCTTCCACGTTGAAAGTCAGATATTCTTTCTGGGATTCCGTGATCTTATCCGCTTCTAAGGATTCGAGATATTGTCTATTATCAAATGATGCCATGATTGTTTACCCGACGGCTCCCCTACAAAATCCAGGATCAATATATAAAACAGATTGCGATTTGTTTTTCAAGAACAATCGAAAGAAAGAATTCCCCAAACCTAAAAATTCTTACGCTATCCATCAAATAGACAGTATTTTACCGCTTTTTCAGACGATTTGATAGATTTTTTTCTCCGTAATCACTCGACCCACTCTTATGTCGTGATCTTCTTTCGCAAAGCTCGCCGGAAAGAGTTCTTCGTAAGTAAGTCCGATTAATTTGTTAGGACTTACGTCATAGAGAGTCCGATCGTAAAAGCCAGCACCGCGTCCGAGCCGATATCCGAGTTCGTCGTAACCAAGGGCAGGTACGACAATCCATTCGGCTTCGTGGAAATCCAATGTCTTTGTTCCCTTGGGTTCCGAAATTCCAAACGGTCCGTCCTCCCAGGTTTCGGGGAGAATGAATTCCAATTTCTGATCCATCATCTTTGGGAAATATATTTCCTTGTCGGAATCCACCCAGCCCAAAAGTTTCGGGTTCACTTTGACTTCCCATTTATCGGGAGCGTATGCGATGATCTTGCGCGCGTCCGCGGTAATTTCCTTTAAAAACCCGAGAATGGCGAGATCTTTGGATTCCCTTTCTTCCAAAAGGGTAAGAAGAGTTCGGAGTGCGTTTCTGGACTGAAGTTTCAAGGAGAATCGTCGCTAAGAGATCAAATTTTTATAGGTCAAAAAAAATCAAAGGTCTCCGATGATTCCTTCTTCCAACATCGTAATCAGCTTTCTGGTTTTTTCTTCGATCTCTCCGGTTCCGGTAGAAGAAACGGACGGAGAATCGTTTTTGATTTCTTTCGCTTGTTGCAATTCGTCCGCAAAATTGAGTGCGGCTAAGATGGCGAGTTTCTGTCTCGAAGCGCCGGGCATTCCGGCTCCGAGTTCTCTCAGTTTGCGATCCACTTCATCCGCGAGGGAATGAATGTAGTCTTCTCCCGTTTCACTGAGGATCGTGTATTCCTCTCCGAGGATTCTGACTTTTACCCTACGTGGGTCCATTTAGAAACTCAAGGTTTAGGATCGTCTTCGATGATGAGAAAGTCGTCGTCTTCATCCGCGTCGAAAACGCTGATCGCGTCGTCATCGTCTTCAATGATGATGTCGTCATCGTCGCCGGCCAACGGACTGAATTCTTCCGCAGATTCTTCCTCGTCGGATATTTCGATAATGTCCTCCTCCTTCTCGGGAACTTCGGTGATCAAAGAAATATCGTCGTCTTCTTCATCGAGTAATATGATTTCGTCGTCTTCGCCGAATTCGTCTTCCGCTGAGGAAGATTCCTTCACTACATTGGAAGCCGCGGCTGTAGTTGCGGACGCGGCGGCAATCGGCGCCGCGTTGGAACCGGAAGAAGGAGCCGAAGAAGCAGTCGCCCCTCCGCTTCCACCTTGAGGAAGAGAATCCAATCTTCCGAGAAGTTGATTGATCTTTCCTTCGAGTTTTTGTTCTCTTTCTTTGAGTTCTGTAAGTTCTGCGTTTGTTTTTTGGAGCTGTGTGCGGAGTGAAGAAAGTTCTTTTTCCTTCTCTTCCATCGCCAGTTTCATCTGGTCGTTTTCTGCTCGGAGAGTTTCGTTTTCAGATTCTAAGCGACCATTCTCAGCGCGAAGATCACCGATGAGTTCGAGGGCTTTTATGACCTTGCTTTCTAATTCTTCAATGGTCTCCATAGTGAGCATACCTGATTCTCCTTAAAAAACGATTCTCTGAAAACAGAAAAAGCCCTGTAAACTTACAGGGCTGTCGATTTTGGTCAAGCTGGATTGATTATCCGGCTACTTTGATTTTTTCGACCAGGGCGTTGAATACTTCCCGATCGCTAAAAGCCAGCTCTGCAAGGGACTTACGGTCCATGTTGATTCCCAGTTTCTTTAGAGAATTCATGAATACGGAATAAGACAAACCATTTTCTCTTGCGGCCGCGTTAATTCTAACGATCCAAAGTTTACGAAAATCTCTTTTCTTCGCTCTACGATCGCGGTAGGCCCACTGGCCCGCTTTCATTACCGCACTTTTTGCCGTTCTATATAGTTTAGAACGAGCGCCGCGGAATCCTTTCGCGTCTTTTAAGACTCTTCTTCTTCTGTTTTTGTGGATGGTTCCGTTGACTGCTCTAGGCATTATCGTACTCCATAAGGCATTAATCTGACGATTGATTTCCAGTCAGAATTGTTGACCAGGGTCACACCGCGAAGACGTCTTCTTCTTTTCGGTCCCTTTTTGGTCAAGATGTGACGGGTATTCATACTCTTGCGTTTGATTTTGTTGTTCTTAGTGAACTTGAAGCGCTTTGCCGCGGCTCTGTTCGTTTTCAACTTTGGCATTTTGATCTACCTTTAAATCCTATTTCCGGAAATTACTTCGGATTAATAATTACTACGATCTGTTTTCCGTCTTGAACCGGATCCCTTTCTGCGGAACCGAATTCTTTCAGGTCTTCGACCATTCTATAAACAACTTTCATTCCAAGATCGGAGTGCATCATCTCACGACCGCGAAAACGGAGACTGACTTTTACCTTGTCTCCCTTTCCAAGAAACTCTTGTGCGTGTTTCTTTTTGATATCGTAATCATGACTTTCGATCCGAGGACGGATCTTAATTTCTTTAACGTTGATTACGTGTTGTTTCTTTTTAGCCTCTTTACTCTTTTTGAGTAATTCGAATTTGTACTTACCATAATCAATAATCTTGCAAACGTGAACTTCTTGATCTCCGGATACTTCTACGAGATCTAAGTTTTCTTCTCTTGCTTTTCGAAGCGCTTCTTCGAAAGAAACGATCGCTACTCCGTCGTCCGAAACCAAACGAACACGGGAAACGCCCGTAATTTTCTCGTTGATTCGATGATTAAAAAGCTTATCCGTTGCTGATTTTTGACTCGGTTTCCTCTGCATTCATTCTCCGGCTAGATTTCCAAGATTTTATTCTTAGGCGTGTTTTCAAGCGATTTTTGACTCTATTTCGGGAGAATCAGCCTTTATTTCAAGCGGATTTTGCCGATTCGACCGATTCGTGAGAGTTCCCACGATTTCAGAGAATGAACGACTCGATTCCGCGTGAGAAAAGTAGGAGTTCCCACATTTTTCCCGATTCAATCCCGATCTTTTTACCGGAAAGCGTGGTAGTTCCTACATTCTCAAAAAAAATCAGTTCGCTTTGATCTCATCCTGAAGATTGGAGATAAAACCGGCCCGAGTCAGAGTTTTTGTATCCTCTTGACCGAGCTTTCTCACTGCGAGCGTTCCCGATTCCATTTCCTTTTCGCCCAAAACCAAAAGATAATTCGCCTTTTTTAAAATAGAATCCCGAATTTTCGCGCCGATCTTTTCGTTTCGAGTATCCATTTCCACACGGAAACCCGCGTCGATTAACTCGCGATAGACGTCCTTCGCGTAATCGGTTACCTTTTCGGTTACCGTCAAAATTCTTACCTGATTCGGAGAAATCCAAAGTGGGAATTTTCCTTCGTAGTGTTCGATGAGAATTCCGATGAATCGTTCCAAGGAACCGTAGATCGCCCTGTGAATCATCACCGGTCTTTTCTTTTGACCGTCGCTGTCCGTGTAATCCAAATCGAAACGTTCCGGCATGGAGAAGTCGACCTGAATCGTTCCGCACTGCCAGAGTCTTCCGATGGAATCCTTAATGTTGAATTCGATCTTCGGTCCGTAGAAAGCTCCCTCGCCTTCTTTGATTCCGTACGGAATTCCTTTTTTCTCAAGAGATAACTTGAGAGTGTTCGTCGCGAATTCCCAATCCTCGTCTCGGCCTTGCGATTTTTCGGGGCGAGTTGCGATGAAGGTTTTGAATTCGGAAAATCCGAATTTCTTATATACGGTAAACGTAAAGTCGATGATGTCCATCACTTCGGATTCGAGATGATCCAAAGGCGCGTAGATATGAGAATCGTCCTGAGTGAACGCTCTTACTCTGAATAGTCCGTGAAGAACTCCGTGCAATTCGTGACGATGAACGCTTCCGAACTCCGCAAACCGCAAAGGAAGTTCTCGGTAAGAATGAAGATGATGTTTGTAGATCAAGGAACATCCCGGACAGTTCATCGGCTTAAGAGCGTAGTCCTCTTCGTCGATATCCGTGAAATACATATTCTCGTGAAAGTTTTCCCAATGACCGGACTTCTTCCAAAGTTCGGCGGACAACATCGCCGGAGTTTTGATTTCCTGATAACCGCGTTTGTTGCATTCTCCTCTGAGATACTCAGCGAGTGAATTCCAAAGAATGGTTCCTTTCGGATGCCAGAACGGAAAACCGGGACCTTCTTTTTGAAAGGAGAATAGATCCATTTCCTTTCCGATCTTTCTGTGATCTCTTTTCTTCGCTTCTTCGATTTGAAAAAGATACGCGTCCAATTCTTTTTTGGAAGGAAACGCCACTCCGTAGATGCGAGTGAGCATCGCGTTATCCTTATCGGCCTTCCAATACGCGCCGGAGATCGCGGTTAGTTTAAAAGATTTTAATATTCCCGAATTCGGAACGTGAGGTCCTCGGCATAAGTCGAACCATTCTCCCATTCCGTAGATGGAAATGTCCCCGCTCGGGAATCCTTCAATCAGTTCGATCTTATACTTCTCACCGAGTTTTTGAAAGGTTTCGATCGCTTCAGTTTTCGAAACTACCTTTCTCCAAACCGGATGATCCGCCTTTACGATCTTCTCCATTTCGGCTTCGATCTTCGGAAAATCTTCGGGGGTGATGATCGTTCCTTGAAAATCGATGTCGTAATAAAAAAATCCGGGTCCGTTTTCGATCACGGGACCCACGGTGAGATTCGCATTCTTATATAAATTCTGAACCGCCATCCCGAGCAAGTGAGCCGCGGAATGTTGAAAGGTTTCCCAACCGTCTTTTTCGGCGTAGGTCAATACTTCTATGTTTGCATCCGTCTCTACCGTTCGGGATAAGTCCTGGATATCCTTGCCATTGAGACGTACGGCGAGCGCCTTGTTTTTTAAAAAAGGTAATTCTTTTTCGATGAAGTCTCTGTAAGTCGCGCCTTCGGAAACTTCTTTTACGGATTTGTCCGGCAGTGTTAGCCTATGCATATCGTATTCTATTCCAGGAATTAAATTGGGTGATCCCCTTTCCATTCGCGAAAATCGGACATATTTTTCAACCGATTTGCATTTGCGGGGGAAAAACCTTGACTGTGCCCAACCCCACATCGAGGCTGTATGAGATGAAAGCGTTCCTGGTTCTCGACAACGGTACGGTCATCGAGGGAGAATCCTTCGGTTACGAAACGGAATCCGTCGGCGAGGTTGTCTTCAATACTTCCATGGCCGGTTATCAAGAAATTCTAACCGACCCTTCCTACTGCAATCAAATCATAACGTTGACCTACCCGATGATCGGGAACTACGGAATCCATCCGGATAACATGGAATCTTCCAAGATTCAGGCGAGCGGATTGATCGTAAAAGAATACGTGGATCGTCCTTCGAACTTCATGTCCGAAAAAACGCTTTCCCAGTTTTTAAAAGAATACAAAGTCCCGGCCATCCAAGGAATCGATACGCGGAAGCTGACTCGTTATATCAGAACGAACGGTTCTCCGAACGGTGGAATCTTCGTCGCTCCGGAATATTCTCCTAAGTTTTTGGATACGGTTAAATCGTTTCCGGGAATCATCAACGCAGACCTCGCAAAGGTCGTAACAACGTCCTCGAAATATATCTTCGGAACTCATACCGGTAAAAAGTTTAAACTCGCCGTTTACGACTACGGAGTGAAAACGAACATTCTCCGTTTATTGGATGCAGGCGGATTCGCCGTAACCGTCTATCCCGCCTTAACCCCTGCGGAAGATATCATGAAGGAAGGAACGGACGCATTCTTTCTTTCCAACGGCCCCGGAGATCCGGCGCCTCTTGACTACGCGATCGATGCAACTCGTAAGATCATGGAAAAAGGATATCCTCTTTTCGGAATCTGTCTCGGTCATCAGATCATAGGACTTTCTCTCGGTAAAAAAACCGAGAAGATGAAGTTCGGTCATCGCGGAGGAAATCAACCGGTTAAGAATTTATCAACCGGACAAGTGGAGATCACTTCGCAAAATCACGGTTTTGCGGTGATCGACGATCAAAAGTCGGACGAACCGGTTTCATTTTTAAATCTCAACGACGACACCGTCGAAGGGATTTTGAAATCGGGTTATCCTTTACTTACGGTTCAGTATCATCCGGAAAGCGCGCCCGGCCCGAACGATTCCCGTTATCTATTTCAAAAATTTTACGATCTCGTTGAAACCACTAAAAGAGGCAAATAAGAATGGCAGAATTTCCACAACTCCCCGATAGAATTCTCGGACTTCCGGTCGGAAAAGATTTTTCCATGGAAGCTCTTGTGAAAGACGTTTGGAATCCGGAAACGGACGACCTCTTTCCACCTAAGAATTTTCTCGGTCTTGGTTACGGCGTAAACTTCTACGCAATCGCAAGAAAGACCGGACTCCTTTAAACAAGAAAAAAATATCGAGCTTGTCGGAGTTCCGACAGGCTTCGGGAAAGAAAATTCTTCTTGAGAAAAGTATGATTTTCTAATAGAGAAGAATTTCCCGAGTTTTCCACCACCCACCCCTCCACCCAAGATCAGGGTGGGGCCTTCAATTTCACAAAAAAATCGTAGGAACTACTACAAATTCCGAGCAATCAGTGACCCGAATGTTTGATCGGCACAAACGAAACCGTAAAATCGGAGAATTTCGTTTTTAGAATCAGATCCTTTTTCTTCTTTTCCAGTTTCTGAATGTCCAAAGAAACCCTGTGCTGTTTGGCCAAAATATGTCTGCGATCCCGTTTCGGAATCTTATCCTCTTCGAATAACTTCTTGTATTTGGAAAGGAATTCGTGATCGATTTCCAATCTTCTCACACATTCCTCATACGGATCGGTGATGTCGTCGATCGTCTCGTCGCTTTTGTCGACCAATTCCGCATTTCTAAGTTCGATCAGAAAATGATCCTGATTGGCGAACGGAATCTTAAACTTCAGGTTTGAGTTCGTACTTTTGGAAATAAATCCGCGATAATTGTGAACCAGGTCGTGAATTTTGTCCCGAGAATTGGAGATTTTTTTGGATTCGATCTTTACGTTTAAGGAATGCGCGTAGAGCCTTCGTTCCGAATGGGAATGTTCGCCGTCGTTTGTAGGATTTGCGGCAATTGGAAACGCGTAAAAAATTAATACGAACAGAAGATACAGAATGGAAACCGTTTTCATTTTGGAATAGGATAAGACAATTCCAAGTTTCGTCAATCTCGCTTTTAAAATTTTGCGATCGGTCCATCGAAAGTATCGCGGATCTTTATTCGTAATACTCCATTCTAAATTTTTCGGAAGCTTCTTTGAGAGTATTGTCGGCCTCGTCCATTCTCAAACGGATTTTATAGTAAGTGTCGTATACTTCCTGAGAATCGGAAGAATGTATTCCTTCGAGAAGAGATATCAATCTTTTATAATATACAATCACGTGTTCCGAAAAAATATCCAGGATAAAATCGCACGCAGATCGAAAGGAAGAATCCCCTCTAAAACTTCCGATCTTTCTTACGCTTTCTTTTGCTTTCCGAACTTTCTGTTCCCAAGCCTGCGTTTTGTTTTTTGCATCCACATAGTCTTCTTTTTCCAATGCAAGATCGATCGACCTTGCGTCCTCAAAAATTCCGTCCATGATTCGAAAAATTTTATGATTGTATTCGACGGGATCTTGTTTGCATCCGAAACAAAAAAGAAACAAAACACCGATTAAAAATAACGTTACGTTTTCCAACGCGCTCTTTGCCAACATGCACCGCAAATTAGAAAACCGAAAACGAAAACGCAATCAAAAACGAAATTTTGGTAAGTGATACTTTTTTAAAGTTATAATTTTAAGAGGAGAAGTTTTATCGCTTTATAACGAGTAGTCGGTTGGATCTTAAACTATTGATTCAAGACCGACGGATTTTTTATCGTTTTTAGGGGAAGAATTGAAAGATTATAGAATGCAAAATTCGAGAGACCGACAATGTCGCCGTTTTTTCGCTTTAGTATCTTCTAAAATTCTAAAACGAAAAACGACGACTCCGGTTTAAGTCGGAAAATTCTTTTCTTACGCTTGAAACGCGTCCAGAACGAGTTGATCCTGTTCCTGCAAGTGAAGTTTCATATGACCGGCCGCCGGGCTCGGAGATTCGTGTCTTCCCGCGTAAGCAAGTCTAACGTTGGAAGGAATTAAATCCTCGATTCTTTCCCGAACAAAAAACCAAGCTCCTTGGTTTTTCGGTTCTTCCTGACACCAAACGAACGATTTCGCGTTCTTGAAGGTCTTAAGCGCGGCTTCGATTTCCTTTGCGGGGAACGGATAAATCTGTTCCACACGGACGAGCGCCACGTTCTGAACCTTGTTCTCATCGCGGTATTTCATTAAATCATAATATACTTTACCCGCGGAGAAAATGACCTTGTCGATTTTATCCGGCTTGGAACCGCTATCGTCGATCAGGATTTCTCGGAACGCTCCCTGAAGAATGTCTTCCACCGGAGAAAGAGATGCCGGGAAACGAAGTAAACTTTTCGGAGTTACGATCACGAGAGGTTTACGATAATTTCTAAGCATCTGTCTTCTTAGAAGATGGAAATACTGAGCCGCAGTCGTGAGGTTACAAACCTGCATATTGTTGAGAGCACAGAGTTGTAAAAATCTTTCCAATCTCGCGGAAGAGTGTTCCGGTCCCTGACCTTCGTATCCGTGAGGAAGAAGCATGATCAGACCGGAAAGTCTTTGCCACTTCACTTCCGAACTGGAAATAAACTGGTCGAAGATCACCTGCGCGCTGTTCGCGAAGTCTCCGAACTGAGCTTCCCACATTACGAGAGCGTTCGGATCTGCGAGAGAATATCCGTATTCAAAACCCAAAACCGAAAATTCGGAAAGGGAAGAATTGATGATCTCCGCCTTCGCTTGTTTAGGCGAAATGTGATTGAGAGGAATGTATTTTTCGTTCGTGTTCGTATCCACAAGAACCGCGTGACGATGAGAGAAGGTTCCTCTTTGCGAATCCTGACCGGAAAGACGGATTCTAAACCCGCTTTCGAGAATCGATCCGAATGAAAGCGCTTCCGCAAATCCCCAATCCACGGGAATTTTTCCCTCCGCCATTTCCTTTCTACTCTGAAGAAGTTTCACGAGTTTGGAATTCGGAGTAAACCCTTGAGGAACGGAAGTCAACGACTGAACGATTCCGTGCATTTGTTCTTTGAGAAGTTTTGTCGCGGGATCCGAATCCAAAGAAACTTTGGAGAACTTGGACCAAACTCCCTGCATGGTATCGACACGGATCTTTACGTCTTGTTCTTTTGCTCTTTGGAAAGAATCTTCCAGTCCGTGCATCGATCCGTTTTTAATGAAGTCGATGTCTTCCTGTTGGATATCGCCTTCCCCGATCAGTTTTTTCTCGTAGAGATTTACGGTCGGAGGATGACTTTTGATGATCGAATACATCTTCGGTTGTGTGAATGCAGGTTCGTCGGTTTCGTTGTGACCGAGTCTTCTGTAACATACGAGGTCGATGATAAAATCTTTTTTGAATTTCTGACGGTATTCCATCCCGAGTTTTACAACTTTGTAAACCGCTTCCGGATCGTCCCCGTTTACGTGGATGATCGGAATCTGAAATCCTTTCGCAAGATCGGTTGCATACAACGTGGATCTGGATTCGTCCGGAAGGGTTGTGAATCCGATTTGGTTGTTTACGACGATATGAAAACTTCCTCCGGTTGTGTAACCTTCGAGGTTCATCAGGTTGAGAGTTTCCGCAACCACACCCTGACCCGCAAACGCCGCGTCCCCGTGAATCAGAACCGGCATGTATTTCTCGCGGTCCTTATCTCCAATGAGAGTTTGACGAGCGCGAACGGAACCGGTTACGACCGGGCCCACACATTCCAAGTGACTCGGGTTGAACGCCAAAGAAAGTTTCACTTCCTTTCCGGCCGCGGTCATTCTACTGTTGGAATAACCGAGGTGATACTTCACGTCCGCGTAACTCAGATTATCCTTATCCGTTTTCTCTTCGAACTCGGCAAAGATGAGCGACGCGGGTTTTTCGATGATGTTTACAAGAACGTTGAGTCGTCCTCTGTGCGCCATCGCGATCACGAGTCCGTCCATCTGGTGATGTCCGGCCTCTTCCACGATTGTGTCTAAAAGAGGAATGAAGGATTCTCCCCCTTCGAGAGAGAATCTTTTTTTACCTACGTATTTTTTCGCGAGAAACGTTTCGAAATAATCGGCTTGGAATAATTTTTCGAAAAGTCTGAGTTTGATGTTCTTCGAAAGAGGCGCTAAGAAAGCGGGAGACTCCATTTGTTTTTGAAGCCATTCGCGTTCTTCGTCGTTTACGAGATAGAAGTGTTCCGCTCCGATCGTGTCGCAATATACTTTTTCGTATAGATCCACGATCTCTTTGAGTTTTACTCTTCCGAGCGTATCGCTATCCACGACGGTTTCCAAATCGGAAGGCGAAATGCTGTGAAGTTTGGAATCGATGAACGTGCGATTCGGTTTTTGAATTTCCAACGGATCGAGTTTCGCGGCGAGGTGACCCTGTCTTCTGTATGCGTTCAGAAGGTTGATGATCCCCATCTCTCGGATGGAACCCGCTTGTGCATCCGTAAAAGAAGTTGCAACCGCGGACTTACCGTTTCCGTTCGAATATCCGTTTCCGTTCCCGTTTGCAAGACCGTTGCTATCGACTTCTTGGAAGAATGTTTTCCATTCCTTATCCACCGTGTCGGGATTGAGCTTATACTGATTATAAAGTTCTTCGAGGAGAGCGCCGTTCTCCCCGTAAAGCGCCATGAGTTTTTCTATCTTCATTTTGAAACCTACCTAATCGCGACCACGCTTACGCGTGGATCGCCCACTTATCCACCGCCATCGCCGCTTCTTTGATTACTTCCGCCAAGGTCGGATGGGCGTGGAAACTTCTTGCTACGTCTTCCGCAGACGCACCGAATTCCATTGCAACCGCCAATTCCGCTACCATGTCCGAAGCCCTCGGTCCGAATATGAACGCACCGAGAATTTTATCCGTTTTTTTATCCGCTAATATTTTGACCTGTCCTTCGGCCTCGTTCATCGCTTTTGCGCGTGCATTCGGTCGAAAGAGTGATTTTCCGGTTTTGTATTCGATTCCTGCGGCCTTCAATTCTTCCTCGCCCTTTCCTACCCAAGCCATTTCCGGCCAAGTATATATGACGCTAGGAACCGCATCGTAATTCACGTGTCCCGATTGACCCGCGATCAATTCGGCGAGGGCGACTCCCTCTTCCTCCGCTTTGTGAGCGAGCATAGGCCCGTCCACCGCGTCTCCGATGGCATAAATACCCGGAACGGATGTGTTAAAATGTCCGTCGATTTGAATTCGTTTGCGAGGTGTTAATGCGACACCCGCTTCTTCGAGTCCCACACCTTCGAGAAAAGGTCTGCGTCCAACCGCCACAAGAACGACGTCCGCTTCGAGATCCTTGGCTACACCTTTGGAATCTTCGATTTGAACCTTCACTCCACCTTTGCTCGTGGTCGCGCCTTTCACCTTGTGTTCGAATAAGAATTCCATTCCTTGTCCGGAAAGAGAACGTTCGAGAAGAGAACCCATCTGACGATCTATGTTGGAAATCAATCCGGGTAAGAATTCAACGACGGTCACTGCGGTTCCGAGTCTGGACCAAACCGATCCGAGCTCGAGTCCGATCACACCGGCGCCGATTACGATCATCTTCTTGGGAAGTTTGCGAATATCGATCGCGTGATCGGACGTGATGATATTCTTTCCGTCCACGGTCAAACCGGGAATGTCGATCGGAACCGATCCGGTCGCCACGACGATATGTTTTGCATTGATCGTTTCTTTCGAACCGTCTGCTAATGCGACTTCGACTTTTCCGGCGGAAAGAACCTTGCCGAAACCTTCGTAACGTTTGATCTTATTTTTGTTCATCAGAAAGTCCACGCCGTCGGTGACTTCCTTTACGATCTGATCCTTTCGGTTCATGAGTTTGCCGAGATCCAGATCCACTTTGCCCACGGTGATCCCGTGAACATCCAGCTTATGAAGCGCTTTGTGATATTCTTCGGAAGAATCCAACAACGCCTTGGAAGGAATACAACCCACGTTGAGACAAGTGCCTCCGAGGGTTTTTCTTTTTTCGATAATTGCGGTTTTTAAACCGAGTTGTGCGGAGCGGATGGCACAAACGTAGCCCCCCGGTCCCGCGCCGATCACGACTACGTCAAATTCTGCTGACATGATTCCTCTTTCATTAAAGTTCTAGTAAAAGACGGGCTGGATCTTCGATCGCTTCCTTGACCTTCACGAGGAACGTAACCGCTTCCTTTCCGTCCACGATTCTGTGGTCGTAGGAAAGTGCGAGATACATCATCGGACGGATCACGATCTGATCGTTGACCACAACCGCACGTTTTACTATATTATGAAGTCCTAAAATTCCACTCTGAGGAGGATTGAGGATCGGAGTCGACATCATGGAACCGTAGATTCCCCCGTTGGAAATCGTGAACGTTCCGCCTTCCATTTCCGCGAGTTCGATCTTTCCGTCTTTCACTCTGTTGGCGAGTCTTCCGATTTCCTGTTCGATTCCCGCAAAACTCAACAAGTCCGCGTCTCTTACGATCGGAACCACAAGACCCTTCGGTCCTCCGACCGCAACACCGACGTCGTAGTAATTCTTATAAACGATATCGCTTCCCCTGATTTCCGCATTGATGGCGGGAATCGTCTTGAGCGCTTGAATGGCCGCCTTGGTGAAAAAGCTCATAAAACCCAAACCTACGTTATGAGTCTCTTTGAACTTATCCTTATAACGGTTTCTGAGTTCCATCACGTAACTCATATCCACTTCGTTGAACGTGGTGAGAATCGCCGCGTTGTGTTGCGCGGATACGAGTCTTTCCGCGATTACCTTACGAAGACGGGACATCGGAACCGCGTTTTCTCTCGGAAGATCCGTTCTTCTCGCGGCAGGAACCGCTTTTGGAATTTCGGGAGAAGGTGCGGAAGCCGGAGCCGATTTGGCCGCCGTTGTAGTTCCCACGCTTGCGGAGGATTTGGATTCGATTGCTTTTAATACGTCTTCTTTTGTGATCTGTCCATTCTTACCAGAACCGGAAATCGAAGAAGCGTTCAGTCCGTTGTCGTCGATCAATTTACGAACCGCAGGAGGAAGAGTTTCGTTGATGTTTCCGTTTCCTGAAGCTTGAGTGGTTTGAGTTGAAGTCGGTGCGGAAGAAGAAGGTGCTGGTGCGGAGGCGGTTGCGGCGGCGTCGATGAGACCGATGATCTCTTTTACTTTTACGGTGTCTCCGGCCTTCTTATGAATTTTCTGAAGAACACCGGAAGAAGGAGCCGGAACTTCCATGGTCGCCTTATCGGTTTCCAGTTCCAGCAGGATCTCGTCCTGTTTTACTTGTTCTCCTTCTTTCTTTACCCAATTCGCAATAGTTGCTTCCGTGATAGATTCTCCCATTTCGGGGACCTTGATTTCTACAGACATTAATGATTCCTTTTAAGAGGCTTTGGATGCAAAAAAGCGGAAGCCTCGGTTTCAATCCTTATAAACGAAAAAATTCTGTAAACGAAATTCTCCAAAACGCGATTATTCCGTTCTTGGTTTAAACTTCCGATCTGTTTTGCCTAATTCTTCATCACTAATCTGATATTCTTTCTGTAAGAACTCTCTAAAATCCATCGACTTGTGATGATCTCGTTCTCCGTCGCACTGACGATTGCCCATCACAGCCTTTGTAACTCCCGCAACGGTAATCGGCTTGAGACTCAAGTTTTGAGTTACGGGACATACTCCCGGTTTTGGAGAAAGTCCGTTGTAAGCGCAGGTTCCTCCGCCTTGTACTTCGTCGGGCATAATGTCTTCGCCGAAGGAAGGATAATTCTGACCGCCATAGAAACGATTGTACATTCTTCCCCAAATCGGAACCGCAAGAACCGACGCGGCCTGTCCTCTTCCTAAAGAAATGGAACTTTTATCAAAACCCAACCAAATCACGGTTGTATAATTCGGATCAAACCCGCAGTACCAAGCGTTGGTGAACGAAGAAGTCGATCCGGTTTTTCCGGCGGCGGTTCCTCTGTAATTTCCTTTGTCAGGATCGCGAAGACCCATCGCGGCGGTTCCGGCCATCGCTACGTTTGTAAGCATTTTTTTAAGAATGTAAGCGGTTCCCTCGGAGATAACCTGAATGCTTCCGTCCTTCGCCTGCCTTTGTAATTCTTCCTGAACCTTGATCTCTTCGTTGTAGACCACGTTGCCACTTTGATCGATCACATAACGCACTGAAAACGGAATCACCCTTCTTCCGTTGTTGGCGATGGTCGCATAACCGAGAGCCATCTCCAGCGGTGTGAGTTCCGCAATTCCGAGCGCAAGAGCCGGGCTTGGTGGAAAACGAGTCGGAGCAACTCCTAACAGTCTGGAAGAAAAATCGATGACCGCGTCTGGTCCGGTTCTTAGGAACACTTGCACCGACACGATGTTTAAAGATAACGACAAGGCTCTGGACAACGGAACCATTCCGAGAAAGTCTCCGTCGAAGTCCTGAGGAGACCAACCTTCCCCCTCTTCGGTAAGAGTGGTCAAAGGCGCGTCCATAATTCCGGTCCCGCTTCCCACAACTCGTTCTTGAATCGCGGCTCCGTAAACGAACGGTTTAAACGCGGAACCCGTTTGGCGTCTCGCCATCGTCGCGCGGTTGAACTGATTCTTCGGCGTGAACTCGTAACCGCCTACCATGGTTTGAATGTAACCGGTAGAAGGTTCGATCGTGATCGCCGCGCCTTCTACGTGTAAATTTTTTCCGAAGATCGCGGTTTGTTTTTGAAACTCGGAGATCGCCGCGGATTCGTTTTCGCCCGGAGTAAGAATGGTAAGAATGTCGATCGCGTCGATCAGCTCTCTTTCTAAAGCGACTCGGTAGTTCGCCTTCTCGTCGAGTTTACTGACGAACGGCATTCCCACCGGAAAGATGGAACCCATCAGATAATAAAGACCCACAAGACCGCGATCCGCACCGCCGGAATAATTTACGGTTATACCGGAAACGAGATCGTCGTGTTTTTTGATCGCCTTGGACAATTCTTCCTGAGCGATCTCTTGTTTACGAGCGTCGAGAGTCGTATAAACTTTCAAACCGCCCGTATAAACCTTATCTTCTCCGAGTTCCTTTTCGAGTTTTTGACGAACGTATTCGGTGAAGTGAGGAGCCTTGTTCAAGCGGTTTCCCCAAGTCGACTGAGAAGGAGATTGCGTGATCACAACCGGCCAATATTTATTCCAGAAATCGTCGTGGATCGACTGAACCTTATCGGCGGGAATATAACCTTGTTCCGCCATAAGTCTAAGAACGCTCAAGTGCGCGCCTTTGGAAATCGCCGGATTTTTAAACGGAGAATACTTCACGGGCGCCTTCGGCAATCTCGCGAGCATAGCCGCTTCTGCGATGTCCAAGTCGCTTACGTCCTTTTGGAAATACACGTCCGCCGCGGAGGCGAGCCCCGTGGTTCCGTGTCCCAAGTAGATAAGATTAAAATAAATTTCTAATATTTCTTCTTTTGAATATTCCTGTTCGATCTGGAGGGTAAAAAGAGCTTCGATGAATTTTCTCGCAAAGGAACGTTTTCTGTTTTGCAAAACGGTTTTGGCGAGCTGTTGGGTCAACGTCGAACCGCCCTGTTTGATTCTTCCCGAAATGACGTTTACGATTCCGGCGCGAAGAATCGCCACGAAGTCGATCCCGAAGTGATTGAAGAAGTTATTGTCTTCCACGGAAAGAAACGCCTGAACCACGTGCGGGGGAATGTCCTGGTATTTCAGAAGTTGTTGTTTGTGTTTGTAAAGTTCTGCGAATACAACCCCGTTGATATCGTAAAGCCGGGTCGGAGTCGTGGGTTGATACGAGGCGAGCATCGCGAGTTCTCCCCCTTCGTCCACTTCCGAAAGAATATAACCGAAAAAGAGACCGCCTAATAGGGCGATGATGAGCAAGGCTCTGGAGGTTCTATGAAGTCCGATACTTTTCATGATAATTTATATACGTTCCCTTCTACGGCTAATTCTATCTGGATGGACGAGTTACCGAGTGCCGCCGCGTGCGCCCGAGCCTCCTCGAGAATGATGTCCAACACGTCGTCCGAATAGGCGGGTTCGTGATGGGTCAAAACGAGTTTCTTTACGTTCCAAGCGACTGCGCAGTTTACGGCCATTGTGTAGGACGTATGCCCCCAGTCAAATTTTTGGAAGGATTCATCCAGGGTATATTGAGAATCCAGGACGAGCAGATCCGCATTTTCAAAAAAGGGCTTCATTTCCGAAACGGAACCGAAGTCTTCCCCGGTAAATTCCGCGTCCGTGGCAAAAATAAAAACCTTTCCCTTCTCTTCCACCCGATACGCGAAAGAGCCGCCCGGATGTTTGAGAGGATAGATGCTGACCTTACAATCCCCTTCTAAATCCAAAGTTTCGCCGGGACTCAGACAGGTAAAGAGTTTCGTGGACGCAAGAGCGGAAAATGGAATGGGAAAGAACTCGGGAGATTGTTGTTTTTCAAAACGTTCCTTCAAATCGGGATAAGGAGAATAAAAATGCAGTTCGTTCCCGGGGATATAGAGCGGTTTAAAAAACGGAATTCCTTGGATATGATCCCAGTGCGTGTGGGTGAAGAAGAATGCGATCTTTCCCTCACCTTTTTTACATTCTCCCTGCATCAACTCGTCCCCGATCACCCTGGCCCCGGTTCCGGAATCGAAGATCATTCTTCTGCCGGAGGAAGGAATCACGGAAACGCAGGTGGTGTTCCCGCCCACCACGTGAGTAAGATAAGAAGGAAGATTAGAAATAAATTTTTGAATATCCCTTAGGACGTCGGGCCCCGCGTCCCGGACGAGTTCCAGGATTTGAGTCACCTTCTGAATGTATTCCGGGGTTCTGAGCGGAGAGGAAATCGAGCCCCGAGTTCCGTAGAGTTGGACGATCACCTTGAACCCAGGATTTCGATTTGAATCATTCTGTCAAAGAGAAGAGGAAAAAGAAAAATCGTTTTACGGTTGTCGTCCGATTCTAAGGAGAAATCATGTTCCCCTATGACAGGCATCTACAATCGGATCGGCCCGGAATTAACTCCCGTAGTCCGCACCCTTTTGATTTTGAACGGGGGACTTTTTGCGGTTCAACTCCTTCTTTCATGGACGGTCGGAGACTATCTGACTCTGTATCTCGGGATGACGCCCGATTTGATCACACATCGTTTTTTTGTCTGGCAGTTCATCACATACGCATTTCTACATTCGGTTCAGAATTTCTTTCATATCCTGTTCAACATGTTCTCGCTTTGGATGTTCGGTTCCATTCTCGAGAATTATTGGGGCGGAAGAAACTTTCTGAAGTTCTATCTATTCTCCTGTTTTATGGGAGGATTTTTTCCGTGGATTCTTCACAACGTCGGATTTCATCAAGGAACCATCATCGGAGCTTCCGGCGGAATCTACGGTCTTCTGATCGCGTTCGCATTGATCTGGCCCAATCAAGAACTTCTTTTTATGGGATTTTTTCCCCTCAAAGCGAAGTATATGGTGATCATCCTGATGCTCATCATCGCGCTTTCCGGTCCGGGCGGAAACATCGCGCATATGGCCCACTTGGGCGGCGCGATCGGAGGCGGTCTTTATTTTCTATATTATAATAAACTAAAGTCCAAAATTCCGGCTTCGCTTTCTCTCGGTCGTTATCTCCAAAAACGAAAGATGAGGAAGTGGCAGGAAGAGATGAACCGAAAGATTCACGTTCGAGAAGAAGTGGATCAGCTTCTGGATAAGATTTCGAAATCGGGAATGGATTCCCTTTCCAGAAAGGAAAAGAAATTTTTGAAAGACGCTTCGAGTAAATATTATTCGGAAGAATGATAGACGCTCGAAAACGGATCGAATCCACATGAAACATTCCTACCCGCCCGAATCCGTTTCCCTGATCGGAAACTTCGTAGAACTCCGTCCGCTCAGAACCGAACACAAGGACGCACTCGTCAAAGCGGTGTTAGACGGAGAATTGTGGAAGCTCTGGTTTACGATGGTTCCGTCTCCCGAAGAGATGGAATCCTGGATCACAAAGGCGCTCGCAGAGGAAAAGGAAAAACTTTCCCTTCCGTTCGTAGTCGTGCGTAAAAACGATTCCAAGATCATCGGAAGCACACGTTATATGAACATCGAAAAGGTTTCGAATCGTTTGGAAATCGGTTCGACCTGGTATTCGAAAGAATTTCAAAAGACCGCGGTGAACACGGAATGCAAACTTCTTCTTTTGGAACACGCATTCGAAAACCTGGAATGTATCGCGGTCGAATTCAGAACCCATCGTTTGAACGAAAACTCGAGAAAGGCGATCGAAAGACTAGGCGCGGTTCTGGACGGAATTCTGCGCAATCATAGAATCATGCCAAACGGAACGTTACGCGACACTGCAGTTTACAGCATCCTCGAAAACGAATGGCCGACCGTGAAGGCGAATCTTTTGTTTAAGTTGGAACGGATGAGAGGTTAAGATCGATTGCGTTTTCAAGAACCAATACGAACTTTGTAAACGACTCCGAAATTTTTCGACATGCGCACATTCTCCTTTATCCAAAACGCACAACGGTCCGCCGCGGCCAATCTTGCGATCGAAGAAGCGATCGGACTTCATTTGGTTTCCTCCGGTTACGGAGCGGGACTTAGGATTTGGAAAAATCCGTTCTCCATCGTACTCGGGCTTTCCGAAAAAGCGGAAGATACGATTCTCCCTGAGGTGTTGCGCGCTTTTCAAGAACGCGTCGGGAACGCGGATTCTTTTTCGATCGAAAATGCAAAAGAGGTTTCGAAAGAATTTCCATCGATCGTCCGAAGAGCGAGCGGCGGAGGCACTGTCGTTCATCATCCGGAGGAGAATCTAAACTTTACGTTTTTCATTTCCTTGGACGTAAAACCCGAACTCTACAAGGTAAAAGAATCCTACGATTATTTTCTGGGTTTGGTTATGAACGCGTTAAAGCGACAAACGTTAGACGCTTCTTTCCGAGGTAAATCGGATCTTGCGATTTTCGAAAAGGGTTTGGAAAAGAAGATCTCCGGGAACGCTCAGTTTCGAAAAAAAGGCGCGGTTGTTCATCACGGGACGTTGATTCTAAAATCTTCCCTGATCGAAAGGGTTGCGGGATTGTTGGGACATCCTCCCGAAGAACCGGAATATAGAAAGAATCGAAAACATTCCGATTTTGTGACCTCTCTTCCGAACGATTTTTCCACCGTAAAATTTGGTCAGGACCTATCTCATGTATTTGCCGAATCACTGGGCCTTTCGAAAATGGGCGTAGAGAGTGATCTCCGGTTTAAAAAGGCCGTCTTTCAGGAAGCGAAACGGCTTTTGAAGGATAAATATTCGAGGATGGATTTCATCTTCAGAGACTAAATCGGAATTCTTCTCGGAATCATCACAAAGAAGGGCCAGATGCAGTTTCTTCCTAAAGCAGATCCAGAGATATTCGCCGCGTTAAAAAAAGAGGACGAAAGACAGGAAAATAACCTGGAAATGATCGCCTCCGAAAACTTCGTTTCCAGACCCGTTCTGGAAGCTTATACATCCACACTTACGAACAAATACGCCGAAGGTTATCCCGGCAAAAGATATTACAACGGCTGTCACAACGCGGACGTCGTTGAAAGCCTCGCCATCGAAAGAGCCAAAAAACTTTTCGGCGCGGAATACGCAAACGTTCAACCCCATTCCGGCGCTCAAGCGAACATGGCTGTGTTTCTCGCTTGTTTAGAACCGGGAGATTCTTTCTTAGGAATGAACCTCGCACACGGCGGTCACTTGACCCACGGTTCTCCGGTGAACGTGAGCGGAAGAATTTACAAACCGATTCCTTACGGTGTAGATCCAAAAACCGAAACGATCGATTACGATGAGATCGCAAAACTTGCAAGAGAGCACAAACCGAAGTTGATCGTCGCGGGAGCTTCCGCTTACGCAAGAACGATCGACTTCGCAAAGTTCGCGGAGATCGCGAAAGAAGTCGGCGCGAAGTTAATGGCGGACATCGCTCACATCTCCGGTCTTGTTTCCACCGGTTATCATCCTTCTCCCGTTGGAATGTTCGATTACGTAACCACGACCACTCACAAAACCTTGAGAGGACCGAGAGGAGGTTTGATTCTTTCTACATTAGAAAATGAGAAAGTACTAAACTCTCGTGTATTCCCGGGAATTCAAGGCGGTCCTTTGATGCACGTGATCGCGGCCAAAGCGGTTGCGTTTAAGGAAGCCCTTCAACCGGAATACAAAACGTATATCGAAACCGTTCTTGCAAACGCGAAAACTCTCGCTGAAGTTTTTGTGAAACGCGGTTATAGAGTCGTGAGCGGCGGAACCGACAATCACTTGGTTCTTCTGGACGTTTCCGTCAAAGGTCTTACCGGTGCACAAGCCGCGGACGGTCTGGACGAGGTCGGCGTCACAGTGAACAAAAATGCGATTCCTTTTGATAAGAATCCTCCGGCAGTTGCTTCCGGAATTCGTTTGGGAACTCCGGCTCTTACCACTCGCGGTTTGAAACCTGCCGATATCGAAGTGGTCGGAAATCTGATTTGCGACTTTCTCGACAACCCGAACGACGAGAAAAACAGAACCAAGGTCAGAGGCGGCGTTAAGGAAATTACTCAGAAATTTCCGATGACCAGTTTCCGATTGGATTGATCCAAGTTCGAAACGAACAACGGAAACGTTTCGTTTTTGAAAAAGGCGCCTGAATGAATGGCGCCTTTTTTATTTGTGGGAACTACCACGTTGCCTGGAAGTGATCTCGTTCTTCGAGAAAATGTGGGAACTCATACGCTTTCTTCTCACTAAGAATCTCACTTATGTCTTTTAAAATGTAGGAACCACCACAGCACGCATCGAATCGGCACGTCACAACACCTTATGTCCCACAAAATGTAGGAACTACCACAATTCCCGCGCAGGACAACCGCCTACATCCACTCGCCTTCCCTTTTTATCATTCTACCCAAGCATTTAAAATGAAAATACTTTACATTTATATACATATCATATAATAAGTATCAATGGAACTACAAACCTTTCCTACCTCGTTTCCACAGGATTACGATCCTCTCTACAATCCGATCTTGAGTTGGGAAAGAAAAGGTCTTGGAATGCTAACCGGAATGAGCGGGATCTACAACTTGGCTCTGCAATGGGAATACGCGTTCGCCGTATCCGGATTTAAGATCTTCAATCTGGATTGTGCGATTCGTTTCAACCCGTTTGTAATTACGGAAGAAACGCGCAAACGAAGAGTTCCTCCCGAAACCTTATTGGAAAACATTCTGATTCAAAGGGCTTTTACTCCCTATCAAATCTTGGATGCATTGCGAGCCATCGAGCAAGAAAGAGCAAAAGATACGATCTACTTTCTTCTGGCTCCCTGTAAACAGTTCTTCGACGGAGACGTTCAAGAGGACGAAGGAATTTTTCTTTTAAACAAGATGCTTCTTATACTCGAACGTCTTCACGCGATGGAAATGCCCGTGCTCGTCGTGGAGAAGATGCAATATCCTCATCCCACTTATAAGAATTTCTTTCCAAGACTTGTAGAAACCTCCGTCGATCTATGGGAACTCAAGATCGAAGACAAACTTTCCTATATCAGAACGATCAAAAAACCGTATTCGCATTCTTCCGATTCTCCCGCGTTGAATGAAAAGAATCAAAATCACGAGGTGAAAGTATGGGCAGAACAGTAACTCCATATTCCAGACAGATGCAACAAGTCGAATCCGGTCTTCTGGAATTCCGAAGAGGACTCCGCAAACCCGATCAAGAAATTTTTGACGATCTGATCCGAATCGCAAAATTGCAAGTACAAGCCGGAGTGATGGCGTCGGGTCCGTATCCGATCGACACGATGTTGTTAACGATGATGATAGATTTAAAAAAGGAGATGTATCGATTGAAAAAGGAAGTGATCACACTGAAAGAAAACGCGGAGAAAACGAATCCGTTCGAACTTTAATCGGACAACGTAAAACGTCGATAAAATCGAAACGCACTCAAAAGTTATTTACGTTTTCTGCAAGCATTTTTCGATCCGATACTTTGTCGGAACAAGTTTAAATAAATCCTTGAAAAAGCAAAAACAAAAAAACCGGAAGAACAAGTTGGAAATAAAATGTCCGATTCTCAACACATAGAAGGAACTCTATTCGATATTTATCATATAGAAGACAAGATCCATCTGTGGCTTCTGACGGAAAACGGAGAAACCGTCCTATTCCACGATTATTATCAACCGGTCATTTATGCGAGAGGGGAAGAATCCATTCTCAAAAAACTCGTACAAAGAATGTACGAACTCGACGCGATCTCCGGAATTCCTCAAATCAAAGATAAAAAACTATTCTACGAAAATCTCACCGTCCCGGTTTTGGAAATTACCGTTTCCAGACCTTCCATTCTTTCCAAAGTCACCAAAAAACTCTACGCCCTCTACGAAAAGTTCGACATATATCACTCGGATATAGAGGTTCCCACGAGTTACATGGTGGAAAAGAAGATATTCCCTTTGTGTAAATTAAGAATTTATTATACTGAAGACAAACACGGAAAAAAAATCGAAACGATTCAAACCGACCAAGGGGATAAAATCGAAAGAGTGGAATACGAGATTCCGAACTTCAAGGTTCTTTCCATGAGACTCAAGATGAGTCATAGAATTCCGATGCAGGAGAATTCTTTGGTTTTCGAAAACGAAGTCGGCTCTTGGGAATTTTCGGGAAAAAATCCGAAAGATCTTCTGCTGAAAATCGACGGACTTCTCAAACAAGAAGATCCCGATCTCATTCTTTCCTCTTTCGGAGATCAGATCATTTTTCCGTATCTTTTCACCCAGTCCCAACGTCTGAAAATTTTTCCCGCTTTCGACAGGGATAGAACTTCTCCGATCCGAAGAAACATTCAAACCAAAGGAACGAGTTTCAATACGTATGGAAAGATCGTGTATCGCGCTCCTTCATATCCATTATTCGGAAGATGGCATATAGATCGCGAGAATAGTTTCGTTCACAAGGAAGCCGATCTTTTAGGGATCGCGGAGTTGGCGAGATTGTCCAGACTTCCGATACAAAAGATGGCGAGGGCATCCACCGGAAAGGCTTTGACAAGTATCGAAACCGACGTGGCTCTTCGAGACGGCTATCTTGTTCCCTGGCAAAAAAGCGCGGTAGAATCTCCAAAGACGGCTCTTCAACTTTTGGAAGCCGACAAAGGCGGACTCGTATTTCAACCCGATATTTCTTTCGGGATGACGGCGGAGAATGTGGCCCAACTCGATTTCGCTCAGATGTATCCGAGTACGATGGTGATTCATAATATTTCTCCCGAATGTGTAAACTGCCTTTGTTGTGTGAACGATCCCGACGTGAACCGAGTTCCGGGACTGGGTTATAGAATATGCAAAAAACGTAAAGGAATCGTAGCCAAGGCACTCGACCACGTATTGTATAGAAGAGCCTATTACAAAAGCGAAACGAAAAAAATCAAAGAGGCGCACGAAGAAGAAAAATACGAAAAAAAACTTTATGAATACAATCTCAAACAATCCAGCTTAAAGTGGATGCTCGTTACTTCATTCGGATATCTCGGTTATAGAAACGCGAAGTTCGGAAGACTCGAAAGTCACGAAAGTGTAAACGCATTCGCAAGAGAGAAACTCCTCACCGCAAAAGAAATCGCGGAGGAAAGAGGTTACGTTTTTATACACGCGATCACGGACAGCATCTTTATCCGTAAGGAAGATTCTTCCCCATTTTCAAAAGAAGAATTGGATTCTCTTTGTTCCGAGATCGGCCGTAAAACGGAAGTTAAAATCGACGTGGACGGAATTTACACCTGGCTTTTGTTTCCTTCCTCCAGCCAGGATCCGCAGATGCCCGTGGCCAATCGATACATGGGAAGATTTCAAAACGGACAACTCAAGTGCAGAGGAATCGGAGCCAGACGAAAAGACCTTCCCATCTTTATCAGAAACGCTCAGCAGGAAATGCTCGATTGGATGCGGGAAAAAATCACGGTTCTCGATTTAAAAAACGCAGAATCAGAAATTCTTAATATTTACGATCGATACGACGCGGCGTTGAAATCGGATCGGGTTGCCTTGGAGGATCTTCTCATTCGCAGATCCACTTCGAAAACGTTAGACGAATACGAGGTTGCGGGCCCCACCGCGGTTTCACTTTACAATCTCAAAGACATGGGAATCGAAGTACAAGCGGGAGAAAAGATCCGTTATTTGATTCTCAATCGAAAAGCGAAAAGTAAGGCTCAATGGTATCTTCCCGAAGAGATGATTCCGATCCTAAAACGGAAAAATCAAAAGATCCACTTGGATCTTTTGTATTATCGAAAACTTCTCATCAACGCATTCCGGGAAGTCTGGTCCGAGTTTGCGTCTTTCAGAAACTTCGATTCGTTGATAGACGAACAAAGATGGCTTCCTTTCGAACGTTGTCTCAAAACGGAATATGAAAGATTCTTAATAGATCAAAAAGAGATCGCTTAGGGTTTTAGGTTCGTCCCGGGTTTATCCACGAATCAAAGAAGGAATCCAACCGATACTTTCGAAAACTATCAAAGTTCCTCCGCTAAAAAATCCCGCCAAAAAGAAACGATAACTCCAACGGATATATCTATATTTCGTAAAGTAGATGGTCTTTCCCATCTGATAGATATCGAACGAAATCGCCTTATAGAGGGAAGCGTCCGATTCGAGCGCGGCTTCTACGTTCTTAAAAAAAGTATCCTCGTCGTCCGAGGCAAAATCTCCGAAGAACAAAGGATTCTTCTTTCGAATCTTATCCGGTCTAGACAAGGGCATCACCGCAAAAATCGCTAAGGAAGCCGCGATCGCAATAAAACCCATCAGAAGAACGATTCCGGTTACGTAAGTACCTCTTTGTAAAAAGCCGAGCGCCAAAGAAAGAATCACGAAGGACGCCGCGATTAGGATATTGGCTTTTTGATCCGCCATAAGACTCAACTGGACGTGGTGCTGGTGAACGGTTCTTAACAGATAATCCACCGAGGATCGAGCCCGGGTGTTTGAAAAATATTCTGACTGCATTTTGGGAAGTGTCTCGGACAAGATTGAAAAGGAGCTTCAAATAGAAAATCAGATTTAAGGCGGGGTTCGGAAATTTTTTAACATAGGATCGTATAAATCATTCCTCTCTTGTCGATGTGTAGGTAAGATACACCCTACTCACGGGAACCTGGCTTTTCTCTTCGTCCGTCATATACGCAAAATGAATTCCGTCCGTAAGATACTCCACGTGACCCAAAAATTCCATATTTATAATATACTGTTTGTGAACCCTTACGAATTTTTCCGATTTCAGTTTTTGTAGGGTTTGTTTCAAGGTGCCCACAACTTCCAGGTTTTGATCCAACGTGTGCAACACGGAGTATCTTCCGTTAGACGATATGTAAACGATATTCGAAAAAGTGACAAAAAGATTGCGATCGACTCCTCGAAACATCGCCCCGTTCAATTCCATTTCGTTAAGCAACATCAAATGGATTCCTTCGCGTCATAGTTAGAATTAAACCCGCTTAAAAAGAATTTCATACGACTGATAACAACCTCTTAAGATTTGATTTACACACTCATCCGTTAGCAACAAACGAATTCTTTCGTTCTTTCAGTCATCGTTCAAAATTTGAACACGAGTGAAAAAATAAAAGTTTTTAGTCAAAAATATATTTCCAATTAAATCGACTTCGATTCGACACAGGACACGTAAAGATCTTATCAGATTTCTTATATCCGTTCAAAATGAATCTCTGACGATTTTCGATTCCTATGCTTGTATAACATACCCATCATTCGACACGAAATCAACTCTTTCTATGAAATTGTTTCTCGATCCAATAAACGAACGCATAAAATCAAAAATAAAACGCTTCTCTCAAGTAATCAAATGGGTTCCACAACGCGCGAAAGAAGACGTCGTAAATGAAAAAAATTTTTTTCATTTGTTTTCATAGATGTGTCGCATAACGGCACAAAAGGAGTCTTGAATGAACCGAAACGGTTTAAACAAATATTTGGTTACGGCGATTTTGCTGAGCTTAATAACAGTAGGTTGCGAAGATAAAAAAGAAAACGAAACTCTTCCTTTGATCGGATTGTTGTTTTCACAAGGTGTTATCGGTGAAAACGGAGCCGGAAACGGACAGGGCCGACCTCCCGCAGGAAGTCTGAGTCAACCCGCGCTGAATACGGCGACTTTCATAGAGAACGGACAGTCACATACGTTGAACCAAGTCAACGGATGTAGAAATTTCTTCGTAAATCTTAACAAATCCGGGGGAAACGGAGCTCCCGCCATAGCGCTCGATGCGATCGACTTCAGCAAAAATTCGAACGTTCTTTTATATTCCGGACAACTTCCGAATCTGGACGTGAACATTGCAAGTGGAACCGGTTATACGATCGAGCAGAATCAAAGTTGTCCCGCGTATCTCTTCGAGAACAGCGCTGGTGTTTACGATATTCAAATTCTAAATTGCAATATGGTAAGCAACGGGTTTGCAAACTTGTCCGTATCGTTCCGGATTCGATGCGCTAAAGAATAGAGAAAAATAAATATGAGTTCCCTCTACAAAGCACCCTTAAAAAAAAAAACGAGCCTCGATTTTTTATGAATCGAAGCTCGGTAATTTAATTTCAACGAAAAGATCTCAACTAAAAATTCCGGAAAACAACATCGCGATCCTGGAAACCAAACCGATACTTTCCAACTGATCGTCCGATTGAGCGACCTCGTAGTGCGAAAGATTGACCGACTTCGTTTTCAATCTGAACTCAAACGTAAAACCCGGCCAAAGAGTCGTGTTCTTACCGCTTTTCGTGCGATACCAACTAACGCATCCACCCGTGTTCCAAATGGATTTCTCGAGTCTTCTTTGGATGTTTCGGTTGTATTTGTCCTGTACTTCCTTCAAGACGTTGATGAACTTCAATCTTTTCTTACGTAAGGAAAGAATACACTGAAGCGCATAATTGATCTGAGATTCTATCATCAACACCATGGAACTATGACCGAGTCCCGTGTTCGGGCCGACGATCAAAAAGAGATTCGGAAAACCGGAAACGGTCGTTCCAAGATAAGCCTCCGCTCCGTTTTTCCAAGCGTCGTTCAGATCCAAACCTCCGAGTCCTTTCAACTCGAAAGGAGACATCGCTTCCGCGGCTTGAAATCCTGTGGCGAGAATCAAAGCGTCGATCGGATGTTCGACCCCGTCTTCGGTTACGACTCCATTCTCCCTAATCTCCCGAATCGGATTCGTGATCACATTCACATTCGGTTTTTGTAATGCACCGTAGTATTCGTTCGAGATCAACACCCTCTTACAACCGATCGTAAAATTCGGAGTCACCTTTTGTCTGAGTTCGGGATTCTTAACCTGCTTTTTGATATAACCTTTCGCGAAAAATTCAAGGGCCTTCATAAGACCCGGATGAATCGTAAACGCGATCACTCTGAATTCCAACATCCAATAAATCGCGAGACGGAACAACCACTGAGCCGGAGGAAAAATCCGAAACAGCCATCTTTCGCCTTTTGAAATCGCACGATCTGGTTTTGCGATCACCCAAGGAGCGGTTCTTTGAAATAGGTGAAGTTTTTTGACGTTAGGCTGAATCGCGGGAACGATCTGAATCGCACTCGCACCCGTTCCGATCACGGCAACGGTTTTATTCTTCAGATCGTAAGAATGATCCCATCTCGCGGAATGAAACATCTTCCCTTTGAATTTTTTCAGTCCCGGAATATCGGGAAGAACGGGACGACTGAGACCGCCGGAACCGTTGATAAAACTTCTGCATTTATAGGAATTTCCGTTGATCGACGTTACGTGCCACAGCCCCGATTTTTCGTCGAACACCGCGGAGTTCACGGAGTTGTTAAAATGAATATGCGATCTAAGATCGTATTTATCCGTACAATGATTTAGATAATTTAGAATTTCGGATTGAAGTCCGTACATCCTGGACCAGTTCGGATTTCTTTCAAACGAGAAAGAATACAAATGCGACTGCACGTCGCAGGCCGCTCCCGGATAATGATTGTCTCTCCAGGTTCCGCCCACTCCGTCCGCTTGTTCCAAAATCACGAACGAATGGACGCCCGCTTGTTTCAAACGGATTCCCATACCGAGCCCGGCAAATCCGGTTCCGACGATCACCGCGTCCAAAACCGCGTAATCCGAAGTTTTCGCTTTTTCAGTCTTCTCTTTCAATTTCTGAGTCATTTCCCTATTCTCCCAATTCGATTCGAAATTTTGGAAAAACCCCAGGTCGGAACCTTTCGCTTTTCGGGGAGAATCTTATCTCGGAATTCCGACATCTTCGACCAGACTTATGATTTTTGACCGCAATCGACTGATCGATTCCGAAATCAGAAAGCTTTTTTGAGCCGAAGAATGCGGGAACTCCCCGAGTTTCT
Source organism: Leptospira barantonii (assembly GCF_002811925.1). Classification (NCBI taxonomy): domain Bacteria; kingdom Pseudomonadati; phylum Spirochaetota; class Leptospiria; order Leptospirales; family Leptospiraceae; genus Leptospira; species Leptospira barantonii. Next base: position 116,576 of record NZ_NPDS01000002.1, on the reverse strand, counting down.
CGGAAATTTCAGTTTTTCAGGAGAGAATGGAGCATTTCCCTCGTTGCGGAACCGGTTAAGGAAAAGTCCCGACCGGTCTCCTCCAAAAGATGATCCGCCTTTTCCGGGTCCAAGGTCGGAAAAATTTCCTTCATTTTGGTCCCGAGTTCCTTTTCCAGATCATATTCAGGTTTCATTGTATATTCGTGCCCGAACGTATCGATGATCGACGCGTTGATATCGGCGGAGTGCGAGGACGCTTGCTTCCCGACGAATTTCATCAAATCGCTGTTCGACGATTCACCCGGAAATCCTTCGTAGTCTTTGGTTAGAAAGTTCGTAAGCGCGGTCGTAACCGGAGTCGATTTTTTATAAAATTGAATGAGTCCGTAGGAAACGAAGTCCTCATATAAAAAGTGACGATTGGCGACCAACTGTGTGGTTTTCGCTTTCATTTCCTTTTTGGTTTCCTTCGAAGAAAAAACGTAACGAACATAATAAAAGAATCCGGCGTCGGGAACCGCCTTTGAGTGATACGGTTGCCCGATATCTTGCATATAATGACAGGCCCAAGCGGCAAATCGATATCTCCAATATTCATGACCGGTTTTTCCGGCGAGTTTGGAAAGACGGGAGAATAATTCGATTCGGTCCAACATCATTCCACCCTCGACGACCTCCGGCGCAAAAAGGGAGATCAGCCAATTCTCGTTTTGAAACTGCATGTGAAACGGGGCCTTACTACTTTCCCCTTCCGGTTTTCCATACGGTTGTTTTCCGTATCCGTATTCTTCGAAACCCCAAAGACTGTGATCCATTCCCCAATCGGGTTCGTCGATAAACGTATACAAAACGTTTCTGATTTTAATTTTTCTTCCGGCCGTGGATTGAAATCTCGCCGGAAGTTCGGGAAGGTCCGGCAGATACGGAGTGATCGAAGTAACCGGCACGTTACCCGACATCGATTTGGATCCGGGAAGAATTCTTTCCACTTCCGCGAATTTCGTGGAAGGATTGAGTCTCGCGGCCTTTAAAAAATCGACAACCGTGGGTGATTTCGCATTAAATTCCACTTTTTTAAAACGTTTTGAACCTCTGGATTCTTCCCAAACGGCAAACTCGTCAAAGAGGACTTTTAGGGAATCCTTCTCCTTCTTTACGAAAGAATCCAGGGATTCGGAAGAAACTTCCTCCGAAGTAAACTTCATCGATGGATGTTCGAGGGCCCGGTCCATAACGAGATAGTGTGTTCCCCAAGAAAACAACGTTCCGGGCAAAAGAATGAGGAGCGAAACGATCCATAGAAGGCTCAAACGTCCGAACCGCACGCCGATCCTCGATTTAAAAAAAGAAATCGGGTGAGATACAAATAGCGGCTCGAAGGTTGCAATTTTTTTACTGTTCATCGTGATTTTTCTCTTCGTCTATATTTAGGTCGTCCAACCCTATCCGGAAACACAACTAACGCAATCAAAGAATCGAATTCGTTGCGAAACGGGATAAAAATGAGATCGTCGATTTTTCAAAAATGAAAAAGGAAAAACCTTCCCGAAAACCGTTTTACGTAACGGAAGTTTCAAAACGAAAAAATAACTTTTTGACAACTTATAAATTAAGAACGCACGTTCAACCGAGCGTAAAATAATTCCGAATTCGAATCCGATCTTAAAACGCAAAAACGAGAAATCTTATTCCGCAAATCCTCGGTGTTCTAATTTTCCGCGCTTTAGTCCGAAAAATCCCCCTAAAAAAAGAATCCGCGTTAACAACTGAAAGACGCATAACGTTCATCTTTCGGAAAAAAATTTCTTAAATTTTTCGTTACGAAGATTTTAGAACTCGCGCCGACTTATAAGAGCGGAATGAACGACGGGAAATATGGAATAAAATTATTTCCAAATTTGAAAAACTTTCTTCGGGCATGAGTTATCTGATTCGAACGACAACGCGACTAACGGACGTTTGTTTCCGTTTTTAGGCGTTTAGTTCCAATATAGGAGACCTTAATGCAAACACAAAAAAAGACGGTTAGATTGTTCTTGGCTATCACTCTGATAGGAGCGGCGATCAGTTTCTCGAATTGCGCCGACGATAAAAAAGCGGATCTAACCCCGATCGCCGCCTTACTGGCGTTAACCGGAAACTCAGGGCCTGTGGATCTTCCACAACCGACGGACGGAACCGCCTTGATGAAGATGGGATCGGAGAGTTTTGTATTGACCAATCAACAATTGTGCGTATCGGGTGTCGGCGGTATTATCGTTCAGATGGTGGACACGGATAACCTTCCGATTCTAAACATCCATAATATCAACTTCTCGCAAACGACGACGCATACGTTGGGTCAAGGCGGATCGGCCTTGGATATCGATACGGCCGGAGGAGTTTATGGAGCGGGAACAAACAACGTCAGAGGAACTTGTACCGCGACGGTTAAGGAAACTTCAGCGACGATTTTCGATCTTCAAGTATTGGATTGCCCGATTACGAAACAATTCGCGGCAAGTAACATTCCGGACGTGAATCTTTCGTTTCGTGTTCGTTGTAGAAGATAAGATTCATTCTTAGATCCGTAACGAACAAAACGGCGAATCCGCTCCGAGTAAAACGCGGGTTCGCCGGCTCGCGTTGTATGAAACGGTAATTCCCCTTCACCCTCGATCCCGTACGATCGAGGGTGTTTTTTTGATTAGGAACGTTTTAAAAGCCAAGTCCCGATCACGATCGCTCCGATCTCGGTGGCCATACTGATGTAAATGTATTCGTTACCCGGTCCATCTAAAAGGAGAGTGTAAATTCTTCCCGATAAAAGACCGACTGCCGCGGTAAGCGCCAAAACGATGGACGACTTTTTAAATTCTTCCTTGAACCAACCCAAAATGAAGATAGCGCTTATACCAAGACAAAGTCCTCCGTACATCGCCCTAAAATCGGCGAGCGCCGCGGAATCTCTGATTTCGATTCCGATCAAAGATGCGAGTCGAACCGGAAGAATAAAAAATCCGACCGTAAAGCCGCCGTAAACCGCAAGGTTCAAAGCGAGATAAACTTTAGAGATTATGGAAAGAATTTTATTTCCGTCCGCGGCTCGATTCATTGAGATACTATCAGTTTGCATTCAGACCTACCTTGTTGAACGATCAACATGAACCCAGTATGCACCGACTTCAATTCCAATTCGACCGGTGTTATAACGGCTTACACATTTTTTAATGCGAAATCGGATTTTTCGGATTTTTTAAATCTTGCGGTCAGACCTTGGCGGTTTTTCGAAAATCGATCGGGGTTTTTTCGGTAAGTTTCAAAAACGCTTCGTTGAAGGAGGAACGATTGTTGAAACCGACTTCCATCGCGATCTCCAAAACGGTTTTGTCGGTTTCCGCCAAAAGCCTTTTGGCCTCGTCCACCCTGTATTGATTCAACCAAAGAAAAAAACTCTTGTTGAGTTTTCGATTGATGAGTTCGGACAATTGGTGTGTCGTCAAGGATACCCTTTCGGCGACATAGCCGAGGGAAATCTCTTCGTCCTGATACATTCTTTCGGTTGTCATCATCGTTTCCAAACGGGAAAGAATGGAATCCACTTCCAAACCTCCCAATCTGGATCTGGAATATTTCGCTTTCACGAGCTCGACGTGAATCGTTTCTTCGAGATTTGAAAATTCTTTTCGAACATAATAGATTCCGCATAAAGCGATCGAGACGACGACTGCGGAAAGTTTCAAAAAGAAAACCCCGTAAAAAAGTCCGAGAAGTCCGAAAACGGAAACCGTGCCAAAATCCAAAAAGCAGATCCAAATCAAGATTCGCAGTTTGATTTCGGAAACGACGGAAAGAATTCGAAAGATCATAACCCCGAATAAAAAGGAATAAATTCCCGCAAAACCGTACATCCAAAAAAGCCAGTTCCCGTTTTCCAAGGGAAGTTCCGGATTTCTTTCCCAGGGAAGAATCAACGTTTCCCTCGGAACGACGAACACGACAAGTCCGCACAAAAGAACCGGGACAAAAAATAGAATCGTCCCCACGTTCCATCGAAAGTCCTCTTCGACCATAAACTTCAGGGCGACGTACGCGATCGGACCGATCAAAAACAAAATGGGAAGACTGAATCGGACGTAAACGGACGTATTTTGAAAAACTCCCTGAAATGAAATCGCATTCAGAATTTGTAAAATTCCGATCAGAAGCAAGGCTATCGAAAAGTAGATTTGAAATTTAGTTTTTTTGAATGTGATTAATTCGGAAACTGCGAGTAAAAACGCGAGAAATCCGCCGAAAACCGCAAACGCATTGGCGAACCATTCTCCGTAAATCATATCATTTACGAAACGCGGCCTGAGCCTGAATAAAACTCGCGACGTCGGCTTCGAATTTCGGCCCCTGCTCCCCGTATACGAACTTAGGAGGAGAAGTCACCTGTTTCATCGCGTTGCATCCCATTCTTTTGCATTCTTCCGGAACCGAGGAAGCCCAGACCGCACCCAAGACCGTATAACCGTTGTCGTATTTGATGGAAGTCAATTGGTTTAGATTTTTATCATAGATTCTAATTTCGGTTCCCGCCTGCAAAGACGCATAACTTGGAATCAGGCCGAAACTGATCACCGAAAAGATGGAGGAGAACAATTGAACCACGCTACTTCCCGCGTGTTTGGGAGTTTGAAACGCCGGAGTATGGATTCCAAGAACGTAATAATCGACTCCGATGTCCTTGAGTTTGAAGATTTTATCTTCTCCTTTTTTTTCAACGCTGGTAACATAGGTAAGTTCGAGAACCCCGCTTTCCTTGACCTCGTTTAAATAATCCTGAACGAATTTCCTGACCTTGTCCGAGGATACGTCTTTTCTATATCCGACCGACTTGAGATCGGACGCATACGATCCATTCTGAAACTTCAATATAGTTCGATCCGGATAAATCAGATTGGCGGTATAAACCCTCGTTTCCGCGGAAGACTTTGTAATTTCGGCCTCGTACGGACGAAATCCGATATAGGCGATTTTCACCTTGGATAAATTCGGAATCGATGCAGTTGCATCGGGTGGAGTTTGTTGAACGTAATAGTGATAGTTACAATTCAAAACGCAAAGAAGACTGAATATCAAGGATCCAAATTTTTGATCGTATCTCATAGAATTTCCGAAATGTACGGATCGTGATAAAATCCGATCCGTTTTCGTATTACATTCTCCTAAAGGATTTCCTGAGGCAATCAAAAAGAAAGAATCGAATGTGTCGAAATTCGAAAAATTAAATCCGCGATCCGTAACGATCGCAACAATGAGAAACGAATTTCAAAATCTAATTTCGATTCCGAAGTTCAAATAAGGGATTTTATTCTTATCCGTTTTTAAGGACTGCAACCCGTTCAGATAAATGTATTGAGTATCCGGATTGACGTTCTGCACATACGGAAGAATCGGAACAAACGTATCCGCGCTTACGGCGATCCTGCTTCCGGTTATGTTTACGAGTTCGAAATACGCGGTCATTTTTCCCCAGCTCGTCGGAATAAAACGATCAAATCTCAAATCGATTTGATGGTAGTGAGGCAATCTCGCCGAACGATGCATATCCGAATATACGGGTTGATAAAAAGGAAAAGAAGTGGAAACGCCGCCAGAAGGAGAAGGCGGAATCGGCAGATCCGGAAACAAAGCCGATATGCTTTGATTCAAAGTGGTGGCAGTTGATCCGGAGACAGGAGTATATGCATAATTTGTTAAGTAGGTTCCTTTTAATCCGAGTTGCGCCTTCTCCGCGAATTTCCAACCGAGAACGATATTGAAGATATGAGTTCGATCCAAGTCGTACAACTCGTCTTGAGAATTTTTGAAAAGCACGTCATAACTTCCGTCTCTGTAAAAATTCGCGTAGTAATGATCCGTGTTTTCCTGATGAATCAATTCTTTTGATTTGCTTTGCGCGAGCCAGGAATTGTATTCCTGGTTTGTAAGTTCCGGCATGTGACGATTTCGTTTTGTGATCGATTTGGTATAAGACAACCAACCGTAAAAACCGGATTCGGTCGGCGCCTCCTTTTTGATAAAAACTTCAATCCCTCTCGAATAACCGGTCATGGAATTGGAATAGTTCAGATTGCTTCTTCGGATTAAGGAAGAATTTGCCGAAGGATCCAAAGCCTCTCTCGCCAAATCCCTGTTTGTCGAAAATGGATCCATCACAAAAGGATCGGCTACGGAAAGATTGGAAAACGTATTCTGATAACCTTCCACTTTAACGTTCCAAAGATTTCCGATCTTCTGATCCCATCCGATCTCCGCGTGATCCGATTCTTCCATTTTCAAATTCGGGTTCCCCGTTCTCGCGGAATAACGACTCACGTCAGTAGGAGCTTGGTAGTGCTTCCCATAACCCGCAAAGATTCTGGTTTGTGTATAGGGGATTTCCTTGCTGATACCGAGACGCGGAGAAGTTTTCCATTCTCTCGACTTATCATAGTATTCTCTTCTGACTCCGAGATTCAAATTGAAATCGTTGAACTTGATTCGATTCTCAAAAAAGTATCCGATCTGTCTCGTTCTTACCGAATCTCCTTCCAACACCGATTTTGCTTCCGGCGAATTCAAATACTGCTGATTCAAAAATGCCAAAGTAGGATCGGGATTGAGATAGCTTACCTTTCCCTTATAACCCGCGTCGACTTCTCGATACTGGCCTCCGAACGCGATCTTCCAATTTCGTTTTAACAGATCGATTTCGGAAACGTTTTCAACCTGCTTTAAATCGTTGAAATAATCGTTTTGGATGGTGTGCACCTTTCGGTATAAGGAAGGAGGATATCCGAGTTCTTGAACATTGAACGCCAAAGCATCCATGCCGGTCTCGGTGATTTCGTGAAAGTAATTTCTGGAAACGTTGAAGGTGTTCGTGATCGTATCCTTCGGTTTCCAGACGTGTTGAATCGCGTCCGTTCGAAAGACACGATCGAGTCTCGCGCCCTCGGTGGCAGACGGAGACTTGCCAAAAGACTGCGCGGTCTCCTTCGGGTTGTATTGGCTGAGTTCTTTAAACGGATATCGTTTATCCTTGGCTCCGAAGGTTTGAATGGAAATGGAATGATTCGCGTTGATGTCCCATCCGATTCGAGCCTGATAGTCGTTGTAATCGGACATGAAAGTTTCCGCCGGAATCAGATTCGGAACCCTTCCGAATATCACGTTCGGATAGTATTTTTTTCCGGAAACGGAAACGTTTAAGTCTTTTGTAATATTACGATATGTGTATACATCCGTCAAAAACGCGTTTAAGTGCGCGACGGAAAGATTATTATCCCTTTTTTGAAATCCTTCGATGTTGATGATCCCTCCCGTTGCAAAACCGTATCGCGCGGAATAAGAGCCCATATACAATTCCAAGGATCGGATCGCGTTGTTGTTGATGACGGAAGCCAAGCCGTCCGCGTGAAACGGATAACTCATCGGAAAACCGTTGAAATAAAATTGATTGGCTCGGGTTCCCGCGCCTCGCATCACCAAAAATCCTTTTTCGCTGTTCGGTTTATCTGGTTTGTTTTGATTCGTATTTTGACCGAATGTCTGGATCGCCGATTGAAAACTTGCGCCCGTATACATTTGAAACATGGGAGAAATTCCAGGCATCGACTGAACGGCTTTGAGCGCGTCCCCGAACCCGCCCGGCATTCGGATCGCGTCTTCCTGACTCAAAACATAGTTCGGGGGAGAATCGGGTCGTTTCGCAACCACGCGGATCGCATCCGCGGAAACTTTCTGTTCGGAAACGAACTCCAAGCTCCATTCCGATTGTGTAATATAGATCGTTCTTTTTTCGGAAAGTCCGCTTTTCCAGGTAAGAATCGTCTCATAACTTCCGAGATCCGGCAGTTCGACGATCAGCTCCCGAGAATCCGTAAACGTTACGTTCTTCGAAAAATTCTTCCCTTGAATCGAAAATTGCAACGGAGAATCCGATTTCGAATTCGCTGAAATTTTCAAACGCGCTTGCGTTTTTGCTAATACTCCTTCCACCCAAGCGAGTGAAAGGAGAATGGAAATGGATACGAGAAGTTTTCGATTGTTTTTGTTTTCAGAAAAGTAAACTCTCTTGCTATACGGATTCTTTATTTCGAACATGCGCACTTCGACCAAAAGTGGTTCGATTCTTTTCCGCTAGGCCACCGTAAAAATACCGCAAAAGATAATTTGATTGAATGAAAAGATAATTCAATGGAACCAAAGTTCCAATTTTAATCTTCCCTCTTCTCTTACTTCGTATTTTTCAAAAGCGAACGTAATAACGTTAGTCGTTCATCTAATTCGAAGGCTGACTTTGGATCAAGTTGAATACATCTTCCTCGATCTTCGGACCCATCCCGTCGTAAACGAATTCGTAAGGAGAATCGAAATTCCCCCGATTGCATTTAAAACCATGACAGGATTCCGGACTTGCCGAGGCCCAAACGGCCGATATGGAAGTATAAGAATTATCGTAAGCCAGCCTGTTGAGTAACTTTAGATTCTTATCATATACCCGAACCTCGGTATTTGCGAGTTCGGAGGAATAGATCGGGAACAGACCGAACGAAATTACGGAATAGAGGACCGAAAAAACCTTTCCGATCGTAATTCCGGCGTGAGCGTCTTGCACAAACGCGGGCCCGTGAACTCCGACAACGTAATAATCAACCGGATAATTCTTAAGTTTATAAACGGAGGGAGCCCCTTCCTTTTTTTCCACTTCCACCAGATGGGAAATTTCCAAGGCGCCGCTTGACTTTACAAGATTCAAATATTCTAATACGAACGCCAAAACCTTTTCCGAAGGAATATCGTTTCTTACGCCTTCGTTTTTCAGTTGGTCGATAAAAACCCCGTTTTCGAGTTTAGGAATCGTTCTTTTTGTATAGTTCAACTCCGCGGTGTAAGTGCTTCTTCTACCGACTACGCTCGTAAGTTTCGAGTTGTAGGTTCTAAACCCAAGATAAGCGATCTTCGATTTTTTACCCACGCCCACAACGGCGGTTTGCCCGGTAACCGGGAATTCTTTTAGGTAAAAGTGTCTGTTGCAACTGATTGCGGTAAGAATGGAAATCACCGCGATGATATTTATTTTTCTCAATTTCTCTTCCTCGAACTTTGCATTCTGCTTATATTCAAAAAAACTGAAACGTATCTGGTTTCGGTTCCTTTTGGAAGATATATATTACAAAGTCGCGAAGAAGGTCATCGTTTTCGCGTTTTACGTTCGGATCACTTATAAAAGATATCGACCGCGCCCGAATTGGAAACGCTGTCATTGTCGGTTGCGGGTGTGGGAGCCGGTCCGGTGGATTTGTTCCAAATGGTTCCGAGTCCGTCGTCGTCGTTTTGAACTCCGACCGCGATCAAATCTCCGTCGATACAAACTAAGATTCCAAAAGCGTCCGAGGCTTCCGAATTGGGAGCTTTCAAATAGGATTGCAAGGTCCATCCGGAAGACAATTTTCGAAACACATAGGCCGCTCCGGAATTGGCAACCGAATCGTCGTCGGCTCCGGGTCCCGGAAGAACCGCAGGAGAATGTAAAACCGTAGCTTGGGAACTGTCTTCCGCAGTGGCGCCGATCACGATCATATCTCCGTAAACAGAAACGCTTCTTCCGAAATTATCGCCCGCTTCGATATTCGGCGACTTCAAATATGCTTCAAACGCCCAAGTCGCACCGGTTCTACGGAACACGTATACGGCTCCCGCTGCCAACGCAGAATCGTCGTCACCCGCAGTCGTAAGATTCGGTCCCAAAGAACTGGAAATCGTAGTCTGAGCGCTGTCTTCGTTGTAGGCTCCGACTACAGCGACGTTTCCGTCATCGGAAAGATCCAAAGTGACTCCGAACTGATCACTGCTGTCTGCGTTAGGCGCTTTCAGATAGGATTCGAAGGCCCAGGTCGCACCCGTTTTGCGAAATACGTAGACCGCTCCCGAAAGGGACAAGGAATCGTCGTCACCTGCAGATGTGAGGGAGGGCCCTAAAGAATTTAAAATTGTGGTACTCCCGCTGTCTTCTCCGGACGCCCCGGCAATCAAAGTATCGCCTCTGACTTGAATTTTTGCACCGAATAAATCCGAACTCTCCGGGTTGGGAGCTTTGATATATGCGTCCCAAGCCCAGGTGGTTCCGGTTCTTTCAAAGATATAAACCGCACCCGAAGTTGGAGCGGAATCGTTGTCGGTTGCACCCGAAAAACCCGGGGCCGGAGCTTGGATAATCACTCCAAGACCACCGCGTTCCTGAACGGCTCCGACGGCAATCCGATCTCCCGAAATCGAAACGCTGGTCCCGAATTGATCTCCTTGACCTACATCTATGTTTGGAGCTTTGAGATAGGCTTCTAACGCCCAAGTAGTTCCAGTGCGACGATAAACATAGACCGCGCCCGTATTCGTTGCAGTATCATCGTCTCCCGCAGGAGTTAAACCGGTAAAGGGGGAATGGAGAATGGCGGAATTCCCGTCTTCCCCCTTAGCTCCGACAACGATCGTATCTCCCGAGATTGCGACGCTACATCCGAATTGATCGTTCGCTTCCGCGTTCGGAGCTTTGAGATAAGCCTCTAAAGCCCAAGTAGTTCCCACACGTCGAAAAACATAAGCCGCTCCGGCCGCGTTTGCGGAATCGTCGTCGCCCGCAGAAGTCAACCCGGTAAAGGGAGAATGGACGATGGATGTTTGAGCGCTATCCTCTCCGCACATCCCCATCACCAAAGTATCTCCGGAAAGATCGAGATCGAATCCTCCCGAAGTGTCGTTGATATCCGGATTCGGAGCCTTTAAAAGACTTTCCCATTCCGAGTTGAGAGCATCGACCGTAATCTGAATCGAAGAGGAAGAAGAACCGGAAGAATTCGAAGCTGTAATCGTATAAGAAGACGCAACCTGTTTGGATGTCGGAATTCCGGTAATTTCACCCGTCGTAGAATCAATAGAAAGCCCCGAGGGCAACGCGGGTGAAACCGAAAACGAAGTCACCGCTCCGGACACGTTAGGCTGAATCACAGAGATCGAACTATTCTTCACAAATTGAAACGAATTCACTGCATACGTCAAAGTGGGAGGAGTTCCCACAGAAGGATTGGATAAATCCGCAACCGTTACGGAAGTCGGATTTCCCAGAAGCATAAAAGCCGGATGATTCGTGTTGCGGTCTTGCAAACATCCTACAAAAATCAGTTGAAAAAGAAGAGAATAACAACCGAACCGAGAACGAAAAAATTCTTTTTTCTGCATGGCCTCCTCCTCTCCTTCTCCTTTGATTTCAAAATCTGCAAAGGATTTCTTTGCAATGGGAGAATCGTAGGTCAATCCGCGAGAATCTACAACCCTGTTTATAAATGAGGAAATCTTCGATTATAAGCCTCCAGAACGTTGCGCGTCATCGCGAGTTTAGGTGAATGCCTTCGATCTTTCTCAGTGAAAAGGGGGAAAAAAAAATCCATGCCCTTCTTGCGAAGCGACATGGAACTTTCCAATGTTTTAAGTAACGGTTGCTGTTTACTTTTTCAGTTCAGGCGCAAGCTCAGCCAATGGAACCTTGTCCTTAGGAAGAGAAGCATAATCCGGGAATTCGTATCCGTTCGGATAATGCTCGTGATCTTCAGGATTGTAAAAGTGAATGTAGTCCTTGTTGTATCCCCAAGTAAAAACGGATTTGGAAGGATCTTGACCCACAACTAAACAACGTGGATTGATCCAACCTTCGCTTTTATCGGTTTTAACGCGAACGAAAGGTTTTGGATTCGCCGCGTGGTTTCTATAATCGTAAACTCTTACAACGGAACCCGGAGCGATTCTTTCCTTAACGGCGGAAGTAGCATCCGCTTCGGCAAAAATCGGAACCGAAGGTTCCAGAGAAGGATTCACTAAAGAAGGATCGCAATTCTTATGATTGGTAACCTGCGCGAGTTTCGAACAGGCTCCCAAAAGAAGAGCCATACTTGTCAGGAGAACTGTCAGTTTTAAATTCTTTTTCATCGTTCTTCTCCCTCTTATTGATGATGATGTAGAGACTGATCCAATCTTGGATCTCCTACCGGAATCAGAGCCGCGGACTCGTAACGTTTCAACACTACGAAACCGAAAAGACCGATAAAACCGATCACCGCTCCGAGAGTTACGATCAATCCGGAAAGTTGGAAGTTTTCGAAATTAGCGGGGAACACCAGCCAATAGATTTCGATCACTTGTGTAAACACGATCCAGATCGCAACTTTCACGAGGAAGTTGATGTCTCTTTTGTTCGGTCTGTTCAAGAGCAGTAAGAACGGAAGAATGAACTTGATAAAAGGAAGAGCGTAAGTGAACACTTCCCATCCGCCGGTCAATCTCTGCTCGTAAAAGAAAGTTTCTTCCGGAATACTCGCATACCAGATCAACATGAACTGGGAGAATCCTACGTAAGCCCAGAAAACGCAGAAACCGAGCATGAACTTACCGATATCGTGGATATGGTTTTCGTTTACTAAGTTTCCGAGATAACCTTTCTTCTTCAGAAAGTAAATCATGATAACGAGAGTGGAAAGACCCGTTTGATACGCTCCCGCGAAACAATACACTCCGAACATGGTGGAGAACCAGTGTGGAGTAAGGGACATGATCAAATCGAAAGATGCAAGAGAGAAGGAAAGAGCGAAGAATACGATAAATCCTCCGGCCAATCTTGCGTTGAACTGCGTGTGAGAAACGTCCTTATCGGAATCTTGTTTGGTGGAACGTTTGTGGAATAACCAACCGAACGCAGACCAAGCCGCTCCGAAAAGAATCATTCGAATCACGAAGAACGGAGTGTTCAACAAAGGTTTCTTGTGCTGAAGAAGGTGATCGTGTGCGACAACTTCTTCGTGGCTCCACTCGTAAAGATCGTGGATTCCCACCGTAGTGATCAGTAAAAGAACCGCAACTACGGGAAGAAACAATCCGTAACCTTCCGCAAGTCTTCTTACGGTGATGGACCAATGTGCGCCGGTGATGTTGCTGATCGCGGTAAAGAAAACACCCGCGAGAGAAATCCCGGTGATAAAGAAAGTTCCGATCAAAAACGCGGACCAAGCAGGGTTGGAATGTCCACCCTCGTGTCTTGGAGGTGTATGAGAAAGGGTAAAATACCCGATGAGTAAACTTAAGACTCCGATCCCGATCATCCCGAAAAGGGCACTACGGGTTTTGGAGTCGAGTTTAAAGTTAATCAGATTTTGTTCGACTTTGACTTCCATGATTCTTAATTCCTAGCCACGTCTTTTTTTGTTCGGTTGTCGTATTCCTGGAGTTTTCTCACGTAGAGAACGATCTTCCAGCGGTCTTCCGGAGAAACTTGAGAAGCGTAACTTTTCATTCTTCCCCAACCCGCGGTCATCACGTGATAGATCTGTCCGTCGGAATATCCTTGGATCTTAGGAGAAATCACGGCAGGAACCGGAAAACCGATTCTTGGAGCCGGACCTACGATACTTCCATTCCCAGCTCCTCTTACACCGTGGCAAGGGGAACAATAGGTTTGGTATTTAGCCTCTCCCTTTTGGAGATTGGCCAAATCGTTTTTAAAAGGATTAGAAAGTCCTTTATTAGGTAATTGTGTTACATCCAATCCGAGATACTCGTACGGATAATAATTCACCGGAACCGCTCCTTTCGGAGGAATTCTGGAAGAAGAACCGTCGTGTGCGATCGGGTCCTCTTCTTGAGCTTCTCTCGCCGGAGAATCCGCCATATCCGGAAAGTATTCCAGAGGAGGCGTTTTGGACTCGCAGTTCAAAAAGAGAACAGCGGCCAAAAGAAAAATTAGAGATTTGTAATATTTCATTCTTATCCCTGCTCCTATTTCACAACCTCGACGTTCTTTCCGCCGAGACCCTTGATGAAGTTCACAACTTCGTCTTCCTTATAACCTTTGGATGAAGAAGGAATCCAGAGTGCGAACTTGTCCGTAGTGATGTCCGGATGTAAAACTCTACGATTTACTTTCGGAAGTTTCGTTAAGATGAACATCGCCACCGCGGTTCCCACACCGGACATGAAGATCGTAAATTCAAAAGTGATGGGAATGTATGCAAACCACGCGTTCAGGTTTTTACCTGAGATGTTGATAGGCCAATCGAACTTGTGAGTCAGATACTGCATTCCGAAACCTACGGTGCATCCGAAAAGACCCATGAAGAACGTTACCCATGGAAGACCGGAACGGGGAACTCCCATCGCGTCGTCCAATCCGTGAACCGGAAACGGAGTAAAACAATCGAAGTCCGTATAATTCTTCTCTTTTGTTTTCGCCGCCGCCGCAATGATTTCCGCAGGTGAGTCGAAAAGCCCGAATACTCCCGAGCTTGTTTCTTCAAACGTATGAAATTGTTCTTTATGAGGTTTTAACATCAGTGATGTCCTCCGTCTTTAGTCGGCATTACGGTTTTAACTTCCGCAATCGCGATAACCGGCATAATTCTACAGAACAGAAGGAACAACGTGAAGAAGATTCCGAACGTTCCGATGAGCATCATGAAGTCGTAAACGGTTGGGATATACATATCCCAGCTGGAAGGAAGGAAGTCCGCGTGAGTCGTCATAACGATCACGTATCTTTCAAACCACATACCGATGTTTACGATGATGGAAATTACGAACATAACCGGGATATTGGTTCTGAGTTTTTTCCACCAGAATACCTGTGGAGAAAACACGTTACAGCTAAACATGATGAAGTAAGCCCAGCCGTAAGGACCGAAAGCTCTGTTTACGAAAGCAAATCCTTCGTATTCGTTACCGGAATACCAAGCCATAAAAAACTCGGTCGAGTAAGCGAGACCCACGATCAAACCGGTCACCATGATGACCTTGTTCATGTTTTCCAAGTGTTTCATCGTGATGTATTCTTTTAGATTGAACACTTCTCTTGCGATTACCATCAGAGTCACAACCATTGCGAACCCCGAGAAAATCGCCCCTGCCACGAAGTATGGAGGGAAGATCGTAGTGTGCCATCCGGGAAGAATGGAAACCGCGAAGTCGAAGGATACGATCGTGTGAACCGAAAGAACCAGAGGAGTGGAAAGGGCCGCGAGAATCATCGCCACCATTTCGAGGTGAGACCAAGCCTTGTTGGAACCGACCCAACCTAAGGAAAGAATGTCGTAGATCTTACGTTTCATTTCTCCTTTGGAACGGTCTCTTACAGCCGCGATATCCGGAATCAAACCGATGTACCAAAACACGAGAGAGATCGTTAAGTAAGTCGAAACCGCGAACGTATCCCAAATCAAAGGAGAACGGAAGTTAACCCAAAGAGGTCCTCTTTCGTTCGGATAAGGGAACAACCAGAATCCTACCCAAGGTCTTCCGATGTGGATGATCAGGTTGGAAGCGGCGGTTAATACTGCGAAGATGGTCATCGCTTCTGCGGCGCGGTTGATACCGGTTCTCCATTCTTGGCGGAACAGATAAAGAACGGCTGAAATCAGAGTTCCGGCGTGACCGATACCGATCCAGAATACGAAGTTTACGATGAAGAATCCCCAAGCCACGGGATTGTTGATCCCGAGAATGTAGAGACCTTCCCACATTAGGTATCCGATGATACCTAAGTCGATGACGGTAATGGTAAGAACCAGAAGGAAAGCCTTCCACCACAAGGAAGTGGGGAACGCTTCGACCGGTCTTAAGATATCCTCTGTAACGTCCCGAACCGACTTACCGCCGGTTACGAGAGGCTGGATATCCAGGGCTTCTTTGACTGCGTTGGACATTGACATAGCTTTTTACGTTACTCCATTAAATTGAGCTTCTGACTCGGGTCAGGTAAGCGACCTGAGGACCGACGTTCAGATATTCGAGGACACGGAAGGATCTCGGGCTGGAAGAAAGTTTCGCAACTTCGGAATCCTTATCGTTGGTGTTACCAAAGCTGATCGCATCCGCCGCACAACTTTGTTGGCATGCGGTTTTAACTTCTCCGTCTTTGAGAACACGGCCTTCGTTTTTAGCGGCGATCTTAGCTTCCGCGATTTTGTGGGAACAGAAGTTACATTTCTCCATAACCCCGCGACCGCGAACCGCAACCTCGGGATTGAGTCCCAAGTAACGAGGAGCTTTAGAACCTTCCGCTCCGTTATACCAGTGTTGCATCCAGTTAAAACGTCTTACTTTGTAAGGACAGTTGTTCGAGCAGTAACGAGTTCCCACACAACGGTTGTAAACCATGTCGTTGATCCCTTCGGAACTGTGAACGGTTGCAAGGACCGGACAAACGGTTTCGCAAGGAGCGTTGTCGCACTGTTGGCAAAGCATCGGTTGGTGAGCTACTTGAAGAGTTTCAGGTTGATCCGGTTCGCCGATATAGTAACGGTCGATTCGGAGCCAGTGCATTTCGCGGCCGACACGAACCTCGTCGCGACCTACGACCGGAATGTTATTCTCCACTTGGCAAGCGATCACACAAGAACCACAACCGGTGCAAGAGGAAAGATCGATGCTCATTCCCCACTTGTAACCAGGATATGCGTAAACCGGATTTGCACCCGTAGCGTTTACGAGTTTACCGTCTTTGAGGATCTGAGGAATTTCGGACGGAGCCTTGCCGGAAGCAGGGTCTTTGCGATATTCTTCGATCGAAGTGGATTGAACGATTGGACGATTCGGATAACCGAAACCCGGAGACAACATGTGGTGGTGTTGAGTGCAAGCGAGCTTGTAAGTTTTACCCGTTTTTTCCAAAGAAGTTACGGCGATACCGGAATAGATTCCGTTTTCGGAAAGACCGTAAGCGTTCTTTCCTACTCCGTTTCCGATGGATCCAGCGGCCGTTCTACCGTAACCAACCGCGATACCGATCGCCTCTTTGTGCATACCCGGTTGGATTTGCGCGGGAAGTTCGATCGTTTTATTTGCGGTTTTTAAAACCAGAACGTCGTTGGAAGAGATTCCCTTTTCTTTTGCAAGAGCGGGAGAGATGAGAATGTAGTTGTCCCAAGTAACCTTGGTTACAGGGTCCGGAAGTTCCTGAAGATGCGCGCTGTTTGCGGCTCTACCGTCTCCGATCGCAGATGTTTCATACAACGCGAGTTTTAATCCCGCAGAAGTGGAAGCGATCTTTTTCAGAGAAGAACGGTTGAAGTTTCTGGAAGAACCGGCAACTTTTTTGCGCTCGGAAGCCTTGAGCGTAGTTCCCGCTCTTAAGAGGTCTTCCCATCTTTGTTTAGAACCGAGTTTTTTAGTCCAAGAATTCTTTACGTATTCGTAGAAGCTGGATTCTCCGCCGAGTGAACCGCCGGCAAAAGCGATCAAGCTATCTTCGAAAGAACGCGAGTTGAACAAAGGACGAACCGCAGGTTGTTGAATGGAGAAAATTCCCTTCGTAACTTCCGCGTCTCCCCAAGATTCAAGGAAGTGCGTGGTAGTTGCAAGAACGTTAGACGCAAGCGCCGTCTCGTCCGCGCGATCCGTAAGGGCCACGACCAAAGCCGCTTGGTGAAGAAGATTCTTCCATTCTTCTCCGGCTTGATAAACCAGGTTTACGTCGTTTACGAAAATAACTCCGACCTTGGTTTGTTTCAGCTCGGAAGCTAAAGAATTTAGATTATTCGAATAATCGGATATTCCTTCTTTTTTAGGGCTGGAATGATCTACGGTTTTACCGTCGTTTTCCAGAACGCTGTTGAGAAGGTTTACGAGGATTTGAAGATCCACCGCGTCTTTTGTGGAAGCCGCAAGACTTCCCGCAACCACGAGGGACTTTCCTTTGTTGGACCAAAGAGCCTTTGCGGTTTTGCGGATGCTGTCTTCGCTCACACCGAGAGAAGAAGAAAGGCTCGCTACGGTTTCGCCGCCGAGAGCGTCTTTCGTGTTCGCACCGAGTTCGCCAAGAGCCGCCGCGATCGCAAGAGCGAGTTTAGTCTGATCGCCGGGACGAATCGGAAGACGAAGATCCGCGTTGGAACCGGACATCGTAGGAATCGATTCAGCCGCAACGTAGAGGTTTACGTCTTTCGCGCCGTTACGAAGGTTTCTTCTTTTGGAAAAATCCTTTTGGTGTTCTTCGGGAGAAAGCCAGTTCCCCATAAAATCGCAATCGATGGAAAGAATCACGTTTGCGAGATCGAAATGATAGTTCGGAATCACGGCCTTGCCGTAAGAAGCCGCCTGCCCTTTTGCAACAACGTCTTCCGCGGAAGTAAGGGAGATCTCGTAGTGTTTACCACCGCCAACGGTGCGGATAAAATCACCGATGATCGCCTTCGTCGAAGGAGAATCCAAAGGTTTTGTTACGACAACCGTCTTACCTTTGTTAGCCGCAATCGCCGCTTTTACTTTAGCGTCTACCGTAGCCCAGTCGGATTTTACTTCGACTCCGCCTTCGATGGTCGCAGGGTTTTGCGATCTATCAGGATCGTAAAGATCGTAGATGGATGCTTGACCCGCCGCGCTTAACGCGCCTTGAGAAACCGGGTGATCCGGATTTCCTTCCAGTTTTAGAGGACGACCGTCTCTCGCTTTTACAAGAATACCGGTTCCCGCATAAACGGAAGCGTAGTAATAAGAATGTCCATGTTTAACGAAATCGTATTGAGCGTTTTCATCCGCTTTGTTGAGATCCACGTAAGGAACGATTTTCTCAACCGGTTTGCGGATACAGTTTAAGGAAGTCATCGCGACTCCCGCACCCATCAGTTTTAAAAAGGATTTACGATCGAATTCTCCGGACTTGATTCTCGCGATCAAAGGATCGGGAGAAGTGAAGAATTCGGACTTCTGCATCTCTTTGACTTCTTCGTCTTTGTCTCTCAGATCGTAAGACAGCCAGTGAGCCTTCTTTTCTTTTTGGAAATTTTTTTGATCCATGCTAAGTATTACTCCCGGTTATCTGTGACAGGTTGAACAGTCGGTCGGTGCGTTGTTCTCTCTGTGACAATCCACGCAGTATCCCATGTTTAAGGACGCTACTTGTTTCACTTTGACCATCTCCGCTACGTTGCCGTGACACTGGGAACAATCCACTCCTCTCGAAATGTGACGAGAGTGATTGAACTGAACGTGGTCGGGCATGTCATGAACTTTGATCCATTCAATCGGCTTATTATCGTTATACGACTTAGCGAGTTTCTTGATCAGAGGTTTTGAGGTTGCTACTAAAGAGTGGCAGTTCATGCAAGTGGAAGAGGATGGGACTGTTGCGTGTGCTGAGGTTTCTACCCCGGTGTGACAGTACTTACAGTCTATCTTATTATCTCCGGCATGTATCTTGTGATTAAAGGGTATAGGCTGATCGGGCGCATACCCAACATACTTGGAGGGAGAGAAAATCAGATACGCTACGGCCGCGAGGGCAATGAGCGGTACCGAAAGTTTCAGTGCTCTGTTATTCATTCGTATGAAGTCCCTATGAATCCAATATTGGTATTGGAAACAGGATTTTTGGCTCTGTAAAAAATTGCAAGTAAACGAAGAACCGACGACTTTCCCTTTGCGTTTATTTTGAAGGCTATTTGAGAATAGGTATCAATTAGAAAAGTTTCATAAAGGAAAAATTAATTTTCAAAAAAGAAGAAAAAATTTTTGAAACTTTGAAGTTACAAATTTTAAAAACCGGAAAATTTCGAGAAACAAGATCGGAAAATATCGGATCTCTCGGAAAGTAAACTGTCTAAGGAGAATTTTTTACGATGCAAAAAAACAAGATCCGCTTCTTGCTAAGAATTCTTTTGTCGATTCTTCTTTTTTTTGCACTGCTCCTTAATCTTAAGTCGCTTAAGGCACAGGATTCTCGGGTGAGAATCGCAAGTTTTAACGCGATGTTTCTCTATGATGAGATCGGAGACGAGAAAAAATCTCCGAAAGGAAGAATTCCTAGAAAAGAATCCGACTTTGAAAAAATCAAAACACATCTTTCCAAGATCGATCCCGATATCATCGCGCTCCAAGAAGTGGAAAATGAAGAAGCGATCTGGAAAATTCTCCCCACATCTTTTTCTTGTTCGCTCACAAAGCAAGTCGCCGGATACGATCAAAGGGTCGGGATCTGCTGGAAAAACAAATTTCGTTTCGTGGACGTGGGGCACTACTCCGTTCTTTCCATAAAACCCGGCCTGAGAGGTGGAGTGATCGTAACTCTTACCGTCGGAAACAAAGACTATTCCTTTCTGAGCGTTCATCTGAAAGCAGGAAAATCGAAACGAGATCGGGATTTAAGAGACGCACAACTTTCCACGTTAAACGAAATCTTAAAGGAAAAAAAGAATTTCTTTTTGCTCGGCGACATGAACGTTCCGCTCGGCAAGGATTCCAAGTCTTGGAATATTTTATCCTCGGGGATTCGACTTTTGAATCCCGGGCGTTTTACAAAAGCAAGTTGTTGGCAACACAAGGATCTGATCGATTTGATTTTGACGGATGTCGGAATCGGAAACGCAAAACTCAAACAAGTTCCTTTTGCGGAAGACGACGGAAATTTCGACGGTGATCCCGCCGAGGAGAACGGTCTTTCGGATCATTGTCCGGTCGTGTTGGACGTGCCGTTGGAATAAAATCGAGTTTGGAAATCGGATCGATTCTTTACATAAAAATCACGAACCGAGTTCCACATTCTTTGCAAGCTCTTTGAACTTACGATCCATCGCTTCGATATGTTGTATATTTTTCGTAAGTTTCCACAACGTTACGTGTCCTTGATAGATCGCAAGCATATCCAAGGCGATATCCCTCGCCTTTAGATCCTTTCGAACGTTTCCGGTTTTTTGCAAACCCGAAACGAAATCGGAGAGTAGTTTTATCCAATCCTGACTGATCTCTTCCATCTTAGGCGTAAAAAGTTCGATATCGTCCTTGGAAAGCTGATATGCGAAACTAGCGAACGGACAACCGTGAAACTTATTTTCTTTGATGCTCTTCCTGATATACCAGACCCACTTATTCAAATATTCATGGATCGATTTTCTTTTATTTACCCAAAGATGAATTCGAGTAAACAAATCCTCTTTCATCATATCCAGATACGCCAACCCAAGCCCCGCTTTCGATCCGAAATGGTGGTATAAACTCGTCTTTGCTAAGTTGCATTTGGTAAGAATTTCCGCCAATCCGGTGTTGTTGTATCCGTTCGTATAAAACAAATCGGCGGTGATCGCCAATATATCTTCCTTTCCCGACATGATCCTCTCCCCTTCTCCGATTACAAAGGACGCATGGAATTTCAAAACGTTCTTGACTACGTACGTACCGTTCGGTACAAAATACAATCAATCCAAATCTCGGAAAAGAAGTTTTTATGAATCGGAATGAAAAAAAGAAAATCTTCGAAGAATTCGACATAGAATTAGGCGGTTCATCCATAAGAATCGCGAGGGCTGAAAACGAAAATGAGGATCGCCCTTCCATTATCTTTCTTCACGATTCCTTGGGGTGTATATCTCTCTGGAGAGATTTTCCTTTTTTATTAGCGGAAGCGAGTCACTGCAATCCAATCGTGTATGACAGAATCGGTTACGGAAAATCCGGCCCATTTACTACGAAAAAAAGAGATAACTCTTATTTGGAAAACGAAGCCGACATTTTATATCAACTCATACAAACGTTAAACCTCAAAAAAACGATTTTATTCGGACACAGCGACGGAGGCTCCATCGCCTTGATCGCGGCGGCAAAATATCCGCAATCGATCTCCGGGGTGATCACGGAAGGCGCACACGTTTTCGTCGAAGAGATCACATTGGATGGAATCAAAGAAGCCGTTGAATCGTATCGAACTACAAAATTAAAACAAGCTTTGGAGAAATATCATTCCGACAAAACCGACGACGTTTTCAAAGCATGGTCGGAAACATGGCTTTCGGATACATTCCGAAATTGGAATATTGAACATTTCTTACCTGCCATTCAATGTCCGGTCTTCGTGATTCAAGGGGAGAATGACGAGTATGGAACCGTTGGTCAAGTCGATTCGATCGTAAATCAAGTATCCGGAAAATCCTTTAAAAGAATGATCCCGAATGTAAAACACACTCCACACAAGGAAACGCCGAATCTCATTCTAGAGGAAACAAACGAATTCATAAAGAATTTATCCTTTGAATCGATGTGATCGATTTCAATCTTAGAAATGTTTCGTTAAAATAAAATTCCAACCTTCTCGATATCGCCGAAAAACAATTTACAGCGTATAACTTTCCGTTCTAAGATACCGCTTTACGATTATTTTACGACTCTTACTATAAGACGTTATAGGATAGAGGAAGATTGAAAATGAAAAACCAGAAAATTTTTACGATGTCCTTCGCCAGCGTTTATCCGCTCTACTTGCAGAAAGTGGAAAGAAAGGGCCGCACTCAATCCGAAGTCGATCAAATCATCTATTGGCTTACAGGTTACGATCAAAAATCCTTAAACAAAGTTTTGAAGGACAAGATCAACTTTGAGGAATTTTTCGACCAAGCGCCGCGCTTAAACGAAAACGTTTCCTTAATCAAAGGGATGATTTGCGGATATAGAGTCGAAGAAATGGAAGACGGACTTATGAAAAAGATCCGCTACTTAGACAAGTTAATCGATGAATTGGCAAAGGGAAAAACCATGGATAAGATATTAAGAAAATAATATATAAGAATTGTTTCATAAATCCGAACGTGTTCTCATAAATAAAAAAACAAAGGGAGGAGATAGGTCATGACGGTAAAACGAATGGATAACGTGGGCATTGTCGTAGAAGATCTTGAGGCTACGATCGCCTTGTTCGTCGAACTCGGTTTGGAGTTTGAAGGACAAATGAGAGTGGAAGGATCTTGGGCGGACCGCGTCGTAGGGTTAAAAGGTATGCAAGTGGACATAGCGATGTTGCGCACACCGGACGGACACAGCAGATTAGAATTGTCGAGATTCATAAAACCCGATGTCATCAAACCGGAACCAAAAAACGCGCCCGTAAACACTCTCGGATACAGTCGAGTTATGTTTGCCGTCGACGATATCGAAGACGTTCTCGCTCGTCTCCAATCTCATGGCGTCCAACTTGTCAATAAGGTGGAACGTTATGAGGATAGCTATCTACTTTGTTACATACGCTCCCCGGAAGGATTTATCATCGCGTTAGCGCAGGAACTTAAGTAAGGATTCCTTAAGACGCAGACGATCCTCCTGATTCACCTTTTGATGTTCGAAGAAATACCGTGATTGCCAAACTTGAGACGAAACGGCTTGTTTGCTGGAAGCCAATTCCCAGGGAGGATATATTCTAAATCCTCTCTTACCTTCTTTGTTTGAAGTGATAATTCCCTTCTCAACCAGAATATTCTTGTTAAAAACAAAGTGTCCGATTCGATCCGATTTTCGAACTTCGATGATTACAAGATCGACGTTATCTTTTTTGTGATAAGGCGTAGTGATCCCGTTCTTATTTCTTTTCCAAAGTGTAACGAACATTCCGATCTTCTTTGGAGTGATTTTCGCCAATCGAAAGAGAACCTGTTTCTTATCCAAAGTCAAGGAGGCGGCATTGTAATCTTCGCTTTCCGGTTCGATCCGATAATCTTTGATTTCTATATTACAGTTTTTAGAGAATAATAAATTTACTTCACTTAAAATCGCAGGAAGTTCTTTCGAGGTCGATATTTTTTTCTGCATGGACCGTCACACTGTTTGATTCTTGTAAATTGGGAATTAGAATTCGGCAACTTGGCGCGGATGAATACGGCTTTGGAAAGTTTGCGGTTCGAGCGCTTCAATCCTATTTGATTCGATCAAAATCATAATTCGAAATGAGATTTGATAGATTCATCCTGATAGGATTTCCCGAAATCTCAACCCACTCAACCGATATCCCCAAACACCATTCTAAAATCCTTAAGTATTCTCAAAAGAATCGATTGATCCTCTTTGGAAACCGCGCCTAAATACGTTTGAAAATGTTTCATCAAGGTTCGTGGAATGATTTTTTCCAAACCCTGCCCGTATTTTGTAAGCGTAACGACGGTTGCCCTCTTATCCACTTTGGATGGAGTCTTCGAAACCAAACGTTTACGTTGCATTCTCGCAACCGTACGAGATGCGGAAGGAGCGTCTTGAAGAGTCAATGAAATGATCTGAGCCTGGTTTAAGGATCCCTTCTCCCAAAGCGCCGCCAAAATCTGCCATTGTTCGGGTGTTAGATCATATTCCTTAAGCGCGTGCATCAATTCTCTGCGGAACAACAAAGCCACCCTATAGACGTTAAAACCGATCTGATCGTCCAAATTGAACATTTTTCAACTCAATGGGATCCGCAAATTTTGTCACGATTTATTTGTTCGGACAAATAAATGAGTTGACATTTTTCCAAAATCGGCTATTACGAATTTAGTTGTCTGGACAATCATTTTCAAACAGCAAGGAGCTTATATGAAACGAATGGATCAAATCATACGTTTGGCGTTTGCCTGCGTATTCATTTTGTTCGGATTGAGTAAATTTTACGCTTTTATGCCGGTTCCACCGATGATGCCGAAGGCCGCAAACTTTATAGGCGCACTCGTATCCTCGGGTTATTTATGGCAGTTGGTAGGACTCATCGAAATCACGGGCGGATCGATTTTATTATTCAATCGGACTTCGAACCTGGGTCTTATATTGTTAGGACCGATCATCGTAAATATCGTTACCTATTTACTTTTCTTACAGATAGAAATCGGCTTCCCGCCGATCGCAATGACCGTGTTTCTTTTATGCGGATTTACTTTTTTGGTTTATAGACGCAGGGAAGAATGGTCCAAACTTCTTTTGCATGAGTGATGTGTTTTTGACGATGCTCATATGCAAACCAAACACAAGATTTCAATCGGGTTCTTGTTTACACAAAGCCCGATCGTTTTTTTGAGAGCGTTTGAATCAGTTTAAACTTTCCTTTTGTATCTTCTTTGAAAACGAAATTGAAACTCTTTTTGCCAAGCATAAAGCTCTTGTTCGATCGAAAGATGTTCAAAATTAGAATTCTTCCATTTGCCAAAATAACCGGCGGCGATCAGCGCTCCAACGGGAAAGGGTTTTTTATTTTTACGAAAGAATCGAATCTTCCAACGATCCGATGCATCCAAACCGAACCATTTGAGCAATTTTTTTGCGGATAAGAATAGAAGTGTAAAAGGTAAAAAGAGGATAAAAGATAAGGATTGAAACGGCAAGGCTCCTTCCGAATAAAAATACGTTCCGAAATTCAGAGCGGACCAATCGATAGATACGTATTTTTGAATGTCGTTTAACAAATCGTCTACGTCATCTCCCTCAAGGCCCAAATCGTAATTCAAAGAAGTATCCAAACGAATGACTTCGATCGATTCAGCCCGATTTCTTACGATACACAAAAGAATTCTTTTGGAAATTTTGAGTAGTCTTTCTTTTTCGGTCTCGTTTAAATCCATGAGTCTCGCCGATTCAGAAAATCGAAAGTTATCCGTTCTCCCGTTTCAAAAACAACATCTTTCCTTTAAACGTCATCACAACTTCGTCCTTTTGATTGATCAGCTCGTTCTTTCCCATCACAAGACCGAGGTTGGCTCGAAATTTATTTTTTTCTAATATAATAAATCTCCCTCGAAGAGTATCCCCCGCAAAGACGGGACGTTTCCACTTCAATTCTTCGAGACCCGGCGAACCCATTCCGTGCGCCTGATTCATCAGATGATCAACGAATAATTTCATATAAACCGCGGTACTCTGCCATCCGGAAGCGATCAATTCTCCGTAAATGGAATGTTTCGCTTTTTCTTCGTCGATACGAAACGGTTGAGGGTCGTATTTCAACGCGAATTCCAACATTTCCTCTTTCGACAAAGTATAACTTCCCAATTCGAAAACCTCGCCGACCTGCAAATCATCAAAGTATTTCATGAAGAAGGATGATACAATGCGGCTTTAAATTCGGAACTCAAAAATTGAATTTTACGGAAGGAAAAAATTCTCAGGAAAAAAAACGGAAACGACTTTAAGAATCTGAAAGACGGGAAAATATAAAATTCTTCCCGGAATGCGGAAGGAAAAGCAGTCCCCGGTTTAACCCAGGGACCAAAACCAAACCAGGCTCACAATTTAGCCTAATTCATTTTTCGGGTGAAACGTAAAATTCCCCTCGTCTTTTTTTCAAAACTCTCATTTTTTCTGAGAATTTTTTAAGGTAGCCTTCATCAAAATCACCTTGCCGACGATCTGATCCCTCTGCGATTTCAGAAAGAATTTTCCTTCCGGAGTCGCGACCTTGTAGGACGGAAATTCCTGAACGGTTTCGAACTTAAGATCGTTTCCGAAAAACTCGTCCATCTTCGGAAGCCATTTGTCTTGAACGATCAGATAACGTTGTCCGTCCTTTTGCACGGCATCGGTCAGAATCGCGGGATCAAAGAGTGTTCTCGAAATTCTTTGAGAATAATAAGCATACGATCTTTTGGAAGCGGGAACTCCGAACAAAAATAACTTTTCCTTACCCGCTTCGTGTTCGCGAACGAACGTTCCGATTTGTTTGGAAGGTTGATACGAGGTCAACATCGGATACAAATACAAACTTACGATCGAGAAGAACAAAGAAACGGGAAAGATCCAGACTGCGAGCAACCTTCCCTCTTTGCCGGATTGAAAGAAAACCCAAAGAAAAATTCCAAGATAAACCAAGGGAAGAATCACGTAACTCCAACCTACGGAAACGCTGATCGAAGGAAGAATAAAGATCGTCGCCAAAAAAGCGCCCGCAGTGATCAGAAGCAGGGTTTGACCGATCTTGTCATACGCATTTCCGTTCTTACGATCGTTGATGGAAAGAAGAATGGATTCCAAAACACCGGAGCCGACCACGGCCGCCGCGGGAAGACACCAATAGATATATTGCGGCAATTGATATCTGGAAAAACTGATCAGAAACAAAAAGAGAAACAGCCAAAAACCGGGAACAAAATCGGAATTCTTATATTCGTTGTTTAGAATATTCTTAAATAGTCCTTTTACCTTCCCTTCCTTAAAAAAGAGTCGAACACGATCGATCACAAAACCCGCAAACGGAAGGATAAAAACTCCGAACGCCCAGGAGAAATTGGAGTAGAAAAACAAAGGATTGAATTTCTGATTATACATCTTAACGTAAAAACGACCGAAGGACTGAATCCACAAAAAGAAGTAAGGACCGTATGTTTGAAACTCGAGATACAACGGAATCGACCACAAAACCGGAGGAAGAATCGCGAGCAACGCGCCCGGAAACAATTTCATTTCGAGGAGCCGTTTCCAATCCCTTCTAAAAAGAATATCTCCTCCGATCGAGAGCCCCGGAATCACCATCGCGATCGGACCCTTCGTGATAAAACCGAGACCCATCGCAAAATACATTAGATAATAATAATTCTTATTCTTCTTAAAACCCAAATAGTAAAAGGTATGAACCAGAATGAGATATGGCGTGAGATAAACGTCTATCTTCGGATCGACGACCATCGAATAAAGCCCCGGAGAAAGCGCGTATAAAAACGTCGCGATCCAGGCGCGCAGACGACTTTCCGAATAGAGCTCCGTAAGTTTGAACATTCCCCAGAGAGAAAGAAAGGTGAACAAAAGAGCGGGAAGACGAAACGCGAAGTTCTGATAACCGAATACGAGAAAGGAAAGAGAAATTTTCCAGAAGGTAAGAATCGGTTTATCCAAATATCTTCTACCGTTGTCTCGAATAAAAAACGGATTCCCGCCCTCCACCATCTCTCTGGAAATCTCCGCGTATTGGGAAGAATCGATATCGATCACATCCAAAGGAAGCGTAAAGATCAAGGGAAGAATCGAAACGATCAGAAGAACGAAAAGGACCTTGATTGAAATCGGTTGTTTGTTATCTACGGAAATCTGATTCATAAAAGCTCCTTTCAATCCATGAACCCGGATTCCATCACACAAGTATTAAAACCTTTGCATGTGGTTTCGGATTCGAAACAGGGAAGAACAAAACTTTGCTCGCGGATACAACCGCTTTCGCAATCGATCATCGCTTGGCTTTTTTCAGCGTCGGTCACCTTCACGTCCTTAAACGTGGTCACGGCGCACTGAACGAAAAACTTACAAGCGGAACTGCATTTTTGCTGAACGTATTCCTGACAGGAAACGAAAGATGAAAGGCATAAAAAAAGAATAATAGTTCTTTTTAGATTCATTGCCCCATTTTTCAGAAACGAAAGCTGAGGTCAACTTTTTGAGGCGAGCATTCCGCAAGCCCCGAAGATATCTTTTCCGGGAGATCTTCGATTGAGAATCGGAACTCCGGCCGGCTCCAAAAGAGCGATAAACTCCATCACCTCTTCTCGGGTCGGTCTTCTCCATCCGAAAAATTCGGTGTTGAGAGGAATCACGTTGATCTTGCAGTCGAGAGACCTTGCGATCTTTACGAGTTTGTTCGCGTTCTCGACGCCCATGTTCACGCCGGGAATCATCACGTATTCGAACGTAATTCTTCTTTTTAATTCTCTCGTAAAATCCTTTGCGGCTTGTAAAAGTTCGGGAAGAGAAAACTTCTCTTCGATGTCCATGATCTCCAATCTTCCGCTCGGATCTGGATGATTTAAAGAAATCGCGAAGTTATACGGTTCCTTGTTTTCTATAAAACGTCTGATTCCGTTGACGACGCCCGAAGTGGAGATCGTGATCCGTTTCGCGCCGAGATTGAGAGCGTCCGGATCGTGAAGAATGGAAGCCGCGCGGATCACGTTGAAATAATTGTGGAACGGTTCGCCCATTCCCATAAAAACCACGTTAGTCGCCTTGTCCTTTACGATTTTTTCGACCTGAAGGATCTGATCCACGATCTCGTGCGCCTTTAGATTTCCTTGAAACTCTAATTTAGCTGTGGCGCAAAATTTACAATTGAGAGTACAACCGACCTGCGAAGAGATGCAGATCGTTTTTCTTCCTCCGTCCCCGGAAGGAATCCAAACGGCTTCGAATTCTTTTCCGTTGCCGAGTTCGGATGTGAACGTGAACTTCTGAGTTCCGTCCACGGATTTAAGATGTTTCGCAACTTGAAGTTGTGTTAAAGAACAAAGGTCTTCCAGTTTTTCCTTAAGCGCTTTGGAAAATGTGGAGAATTGATCCCAAGATTCGTAGCGGTTTACGTATAAACCGTGATAGATTTGTTTTGCGCGGAACGGTTTTTCACCGAGAGAAACCATAATTTCCGAAAGTTCTTTTAGGGTTCTTCCCTTGAGCGGAATCTTACCGGTTTGAACTTCTCCGAGCGTGTCTTGAGTCATGAGGAAAGCCTTCTTTGTCGATTTTTTTTCAACCCACTTGAGTGCATACTCTTTTCAAGAGGCTCGTTTTCGGATTCTTATGTTCCAAGATGCTCGATCAACGTGAGGACCTATAAAATAGATACGGCGCAAGTCCGATCCAAATCAAAAGAAGAGGCCAACATTCCCCTTTCCAAAGAGAATGAACTTCCCAAAAAGTTTCGAGGGAACCTTGACCCCGGAATACGATCATCGTAAACTCGAACGTTTCGGTTAACAAAATCCATATTAAACCGACTTGAATCGCCTGTTTTCTATTTTCAAAAGGTTTAAACTTTGCGATCGCCCAAATCGGAATCGAAAGAAAAATCATTCCCGTAAAAACGGAAATTTGATGGGATAAGAATTCTCCCGTCGCGTTTTTATAAACAAGTTCCCGCACCGCCGCGTTGATAAACGCGAAAACCAAAAGCAGAAACCAACTCAAAGTATATACGATCATCGTTTTTCCCCGATTGTACGTATCGGATTTTCTTCGGTTTGTAAAGTACGGATTCGAAAGGAAGAATCCCTTAAGACACAAAAAGATTCTTTAAAAGAACGGATAAGAATATTTTAAAACTTTAAAATAGATCCAGCCAGGCTTTGCGGATATCCGGCTTTTCCATAAAATAGGTTCCGATCAAAGCGGCGTCGACCAACTTGCGGAACGTGTCTAGATCGGAACGGTTTTTCACACCCGATTCTCCCACCTTAACGATGTTAGGAGGTAAAAATGCGGATACTTCTTCCACGAGATTCTTATGAATCTGAAACGTGTCCAAGTCTCTCGTGTTGATTCCGATGATCTCCGCCCCGCAATCGAGCGCGAGTTTCGCTTCGTCCGCGGTATGAACTTCCACAAGAGAATCCATTCCAAACGAGGATGCCGTTTTCAAAAAAGTTTTGATCTGTTCGGGAGTTAGAATTCTCACGATCAAAAGAATCGCGGACGCTCCATAGGCTCTCGCTTCTCGGATCTGAATCTCGTCCAAGATAAAATCCTTTCTCAAAACGGGAATCTTCAACTCGGAAGAAACGTTTTTCAAATCCTCCAAAGAACCGCCGAAATAATCCCGATCGGTTAAAACCGAAACCGCGGAAGCTCCCGAAGTCTCGTATGTTTTTGCGATTTGAACAGGATCGTAGTCCGTGCGAATTTCACCGGCGGATGGACTCTTACGTTTGCATTCCGCGATAATGGAGAAGGTTCTGCTTCTTAAAGAATCGCGAAGACCGAGTCCGCGATACGGAGCCGGATCACAATCTTGGATCGTTTTGATTTCGTTTTGTTTTGTGGAAATGATTTCCCGGAGAACCCGGTGGAGTTGAGCTGAAGACATCGAGGCTTAGAAGGATTTCAAAGCCTCGTCTTCGGTTTCACGGATATCAAAAAGAGAAGTGAGTTCGATTACGTCGAAGATCCGTTTAACCGCAGGTTTGATATTACTGATTTTTAATGCACCCTCTTTGGAGTTTAACTTTCTAAGGGTGGAGATACAAGCTCTGAAACCGGACGAGGACATATAATCCACTTCCTGCATATTCAGAATTACTTTTTTATGACCTTGATTGTCGATCAGATCATTCAGATTTTCCTCAACCTCATTGGCGATGGAAACATCCAAACGTCCTTTGAGATATACAATCAAAACACCGTCGCGTACTTTGTGATCGAGCAAGGGAATATCCTTAGTTTTTTGCTACTGACAACTATCGGGGGTGAAAATAACCTGTCAATCACTGTTCACCGGTCCAAAAATGAAATTTCCAGAGTCCCTGAAAGGCCTGAAGACTCTCGTTCTCGGAGGAGGAATCTCCGGCAACTCCGCTTTAAATCTTTTGATCACCGAAGAAGCGAAACCGATTCTTTGCGATCGCAATCGACCCGAATCCATACAAGTTCCTTTTCTTCCGGATGACATAGATCCGAACACACTTCCGGACATTTCTCTGATCATCAAATCGCCGGGAATCCTACCGACTCATCCGATTCTTTCTTATGCGATCGAAAAAAAAATTCCCGTGTTCTCGGAAATCGATCTTGGAAAAAAGTTTTTTCAGGGGAGAATCATCGGCGTCACCGGCACGGACGGAAAGTCCACGACCACTTCCCTAACGGCGCATCTCCTTCGGAAAGATTTTTCCGATCTTCAAGAAGGCGGTAATCTAGGAATCCCGTTTACTTCGTTTAGCAAAAATCGGATTTCGCTCGCGGTTCTCGAACTTTCCAGTTATCAACTCGACGATTCTTCCTTGTTGAATCTTGACGTTTCCGTTTTTTTAAATCTCGCGCCGGATCATCTGGAAAGACACAAGACGATGGAGAATTATTTCCAAGCCAAGTTGAAGATCGCCGATCTTTCCAATCCGCGACATACCTTGGTCGTTTCCGAAAAGATTCGGGAGAAAATCGAAGGTTCGGTTTCGTTTCAATGCAAGTTGAAAAGTTTCGGAAGAACATCCTCTTCGGATGCGTTTCTGGATGAGAATTCTCTTACGATCAAAACGTCTTTGTTTACCTATGACATTTCCAAGTTTCATCTTCCGGGCACACACAACCGGGAGAATCTCGCGGCTTCCATTCTCGCGGCGGAAGCAATCGGTGGAAAACCGGAATCGATCCAGGCTCAGATTCCGTTGTTTCAAGGACTTCCTCATCGGTTTCAGATCGCGGGTGAAAAACACGGATTGTCGTTTATCAACGATTCGAAATCGACGAACCTTCATAGTATGCTCGCCGGTATGGCGACATGGAAGAATCTTCCACAAACCTGTCTCATTCTCGGAGGAAGGCCGAAACAGGAAGATCCGAAACCGCTTTATGATTTTCTAATTCGGGGAATCGGCTCGGTGGTTTTAATCGGGGAAGCAAGATCCGTTTGGGAAGAAGGAATCCGCAGTGTGATCGGAGACAAGTTATTTTCGGTCGAAAATCTGAACGATGCTTTTGGAATATTCAATCATGGGAATGTGATTTCCGGGGTTGCGAGTTCCGCGGACAAAGCGGATGTTTCGACCGAAAACGTCTCTAAAAAGATCCGATTGTCCAACGGCGCGGAAGTGAGTTCGGTGGTTTTTTCCCCCGCTTGCGCGAGTTTCGATCAATACAAGAACTTCGAAGAACGAGGAAATCATTTTCTTTCTTTGGTGAAAGATTTTTTAAACCGAATCGATTGATGGAGGTGATCAAAAAATTTTTTGAATCTGCATCCAATTTTTTTTGAACCAACGCGAGATCAAAACGCGTCTATCGAAACGTTTTCCTTCTCCAATGAGCAAAAGCCTTTTTACTCAGATTTTCTCGGGCGCAAAATTCCTTATCGCTCAACCCGCTTTTTTCCCATTCTTTCAAAAAGGATTCCCATCGTATCTGAGAGGGTTTTGCGGTTTTTTTCAGAATCGTTTCCACGATCTCCGATTTGTTTCCCATTTTTTTGGATTTGCGCGCGTACAAGGATGCGGACTTTTCATCTCCGAGTTTCCAAAACATTTCGGCCCGATTGGCGGGATAAATCGATTCTTTCGGATCGGATTCTTCCGCGAGTCGAAACGACTCGATCGCTTCCGAAAACTTTCCAATTTCGTCTAACGCACATCCGATACAATTGTGAAGTTTTCCGATTCCCGAAGAATCCGCGCGATTGACCTTGGATAGATTTTCAGTGGCTCGTTTCCATCCCTCTTCCACGGAACCGGAACGGATCCAAACGAGTCTGGCGTCCAAAAAGAGGGCCTCTCCGTTTTCCGGATACTCTCCGAGGACGGACGCAAGACATTCCTCCGTTTTTGAATATTCTTTTTTTCTTAAGTGCTCCCAACCTTTTGAAATTCGATCCGAGACCCTTCTGTGACGAACCTCGTGTATCTCCGATTCCGAATAGGATTCAGGAGCCGATAACATCCGATCCTCCACCGCAACGATCAAATCGTCCAGGGAAAGCATCGCGGTTTTGTTTCCTTTCAAACGGGCCGCAAGTCGATCGTTTACCACGGTGAGGGCCCAACGTTTGGCTACGTAAAGACATCTTAAAACCGCAAACGTATGTTTTAAGTCCTGAGCGAGCTCCAAAAGCGGTTTCATTTCTTGGGGAGAATGAATCAAATACGAAGAAACCAAACTCGCTCCGCCGGAGTATTCGGGTTGTTTGTCTTCTTTATTCAAGAGTTCGCGGAAGAGAAGAAGATTCTTTTTCGGAGAAGCCCAACCCCAAATCTCGGCCCCTTCTCTCTCGTGATAAAATCGATTCTTGGGATAGTATTCTAAGATTCGAATGCACTTTTCTTTCCAAGAATTCTCCTCAGCCGGTTCGTTTTTTCCCAAACGATGATACGCGTTTGCCAATGCGAAATAGGCGTCCGTCAATGAAGCGAGATTCGGATGTTTTAGAATTGAAGTTTCGTATCGTTTGAGAAGTTTTAAGATTTCATCGTCGAAAGCGGCTTTGATCTGATCCTTCAATCGATACGGTATAAAATCGAACGCACCCGGATATGTATTCGGTCGATGCACCGTCCTTTTTTGGAATGTCCGTTTTCCTTCCCTGGAAGAACTCCATTGACTTTCGATAAACGGAAGAAGATCCGTTTTCATAGTCGTCCAGGTTTGACCCGGGAATATATGAAGCTCTTCATGACTTGCGTCCCAAGCTCCGTATGATTTTAAACGGGGAAGCCATACGAGCGCTTCGTGATATTCTCCATAGGCTTCCGTATTCGAAACCAAACCCAACGCGTGTGTATAATATTGTCCTTCTTCTTTGGAATGGAAGGGTCCTATGTGAACCGAAGTGAGTTTGAATTCGCGAGAAGACGCGAGATCGAACCATCCTTGAGAACTCGATATAAGCCTGCGCCCTTCGCTCAAGTCCCGGGTCAGATCCTCGGGAATATCATAATTCTCTTTCATACGAATCTCCTTCCATAAAAGATAGTATATC
Organism: Leptospira barantonii; assembly: GCF_002811925.1. NCBI lineage: Bacteria > Pseudomonadati > Spirochaetota > Leptospiria > Leptospirales > Leptospiraceae > Leptospira > Leptospira barantonii. Next base: position 82,405 of record NZ_NPDS01000002.1, on the reverse strand, counting down.
CTGAAAACGAGTCGATCTCTTGGCTTCCGATAATTTGAATATTTTTGTCCGAAGCGGGAAGTTCGATCCATACAAGAAGGTTTTAAAAATGTTCGAACGATTTAGAAATCTACTTCCGATTGAAGACCATAAATGGAACGAATATGTAAGTTGTTTCAAACGTCTTGAGGTTCCCGCAAAGACGGTGCTCTTAAACGAAGGCGCCATTTCGAAAAAGTTATTCTTCATTGAAAAGGGATGTGTTCGCGTATGGTTGAACAACAACGGAAAAAATCTTACGTTTCAGTTTTTATTCGAAAACCAGACTGTCGCATCCATCGAAAGTTTTCGTAAAGCGATTCCAAGTCCCGTTACGATTGAAACGATAGAACCGAGTATTCTGTGGTACATTCAAAAAAAAGACGCGGACAGAATCATCGCAGAGGTGACCGAGATCGCATCGATTCGGGAGAAATTCATAGAGGCGATCTTCGAGCGCACGTTCAATTACATGAGACATTCTTTATCGTTCATAAAAGACACACCTCAGCAACGTTATGTCAACTTGATCCGAGAAAGACCCCAGATCGTAGAACGAGTTTCTCAACATTATATCGCATCTTATTTGGGAATCAGCAAGGTTCATCTCAGTAGAATCAAGAGCAAACTTGCAAAAGAAAACGACTCAGCTTAAGTTTGTTAACATTTGTTATCGATTTTCAAAACTTTATCAACGGGCGCGTCCTTGAATGATTGACAACGAAGAAAGTCATAACGACAAAGAAGGCGATGAAAACCAAAAAATGGATCTTCGCTTTTATACTCGTAGGATGTTCGATCTTTGCCCTTTCACCCGGCCCGATTCATCTGATTCAAAATCCTTCCTGGTTAGAACTGCGCGAACAACTCGTTTATCTTACGGGAATCTGCTCGATGTCTCTTATGGTTCTGTCCATGATTCTTTCCATACGTTTGGAAAGAATCAACCGTATCCTCGGAGGATTGGATAAGGCTTACGTCGTACATAGATCCGCGGGAATTTTCGCTTCGGTATTCGTTGTTCTTCATTGGCTCACGGAAGAAGTTCCTCATTGGCTCGTCGAACTTAAAATCATTCCAAATCCGGGAGAATTAGGGGACGAAAGCAAATTTTCCGAATTGCAAATCACTCTTTTTCAAGCCGGAACCGCAATCGCAGAGATTGTATTTTATATTTTTATAATATTAATCGTAACCGCGCTCTTCCGTAGAATTCCGTATCGATTCTTCCGCGTAACACACAAACTATTTCCGGGAATTTTTCTTTTACTTGCGTTTCACGCGGCCACCGCGCAGATCAAAGAAGACTGGATGTCCAGTCCGGCGGGATATTTATTGTGCGCTCTTTTAGCGGTGGGAAGTATTTCCGCTCTCGTCGGATTGTTTCAACAAATCGGTAAATCACGCAGAATCAAAACTTCGGTCAAAGATATCCAACATCATAAAAGTGGAATATTCGATATTCACTTAGAAACAGTGGACAAACCTTGGACCCACCGTGCGGGCCAATACGCCTTTTTACGATTTGGAGACGATAAAGAACCGCATCCGTTCACGATCGCATCTTCTTCGGAGAAGAACCCGAACGAATTGCGTTTTGTCATCAAGGGCCTAGGCGACTTTACAAAAGAATTAAACAATCGTATACGAGTCGGACAACCCATCGACGTAGAAGGCCCTTATGGAGAATTCACGTTTGAAGACGATTGTGAACGGCAAGTTTGGATTGCGGGAGGAATCGGAATTACGCCTTTTCTTGCGCGTTTGGAATTATTGTCGAACCTCGGCGGCGCAAAAAAACAAATCGACTTTTGGTATTGCACGCGCGGCGAATTGGAGAATCAATTCCCTTCTTCCTTACAAAATTTGTGCAAGAAAAACGGAATCGACTTTTATCATTTAAACTCAAATCAAAAAGAATATCTAACGGTTGCAAAGCTCCATGCCGCAATCGGTGATTTTGAGAACGTAAGCATTTGGTTTTGTGGTCCTGAGAAATTCGCGACCGATCTTCGGAAAAATCTGAAGTCAAGAAAATTCAACGATGCTCGGTTTCATTACGATAACTTCAGTATGCGTTAGGGATGTGGAGCGTGCGAAGCAGTCGTTCGAAGAACGACCGAAAGCGAAGCTGAAGCGCGGAGCAAGCCCGGCCCGCGCGATTTCGATCTGATTTTGTTTAACAAAAAGTCCGGCGCGGGAACGCCTAACGCAGATAACCGGAGTTATTCAATCGTTCGTAGACCTTTCCTTCGATGAAGATCTTTAAAAGATCCTGATCCACGTGATTCTCCCTTGCTTCCATCTGCAGAATGTCGAGGGCTCTTTCGACCGGAACCGCTCTCTTGTAAGGTCGATCCTTGTCGGTAAGCGCGTCGTAAATATCGGAGATCGTCATGATTCTGGATTGAACCGGAATCGAATCGCCCGCGAGTCCTCTCGGATAACCGGTGCCGTCCAATTTTTCATGATGTGCGTGTGCGATCGAAGGAACCATTTTCAAATCCCCGGTCCAAGGAATCTTACTTAAAAACTGAAACGTATGTTCTACGTGGGATTCGATTTCCTTTCTTTCCGCGAAATCAAGAGAACCTTTTTTGATCGTCAAAAATCCGAACTCATACGGGGAGATCAGATGCAGGTTATCTCCTCCGGTAGTCGAATAATTCACCTTTGCGATCTCTTCGAGCATTTGAAAATTAGATTCTTCTAATATGGAAGGTTCGTTGGAATCGACTACTATCTGAAACATCTGATCGAGTTTCTGGTATTCCACCTGAAGTTCGAATTCGAGAGAGGTTTCGTAATCCGCAAAACCCCCGCTTCCTTTTTTTTTCAGATAATCCGTTTTTTTCTGAAGAATTCTGGTTTCGATATCCTTCTTTATGTATTCGAATCTCCAACGGATCAGTTCAAGTTCGTAGTCTTCCAGTTTTTTAGACTTAACAAGAACCTTTTCCCGAACTCCTACCTTGCCGAAATCATGAAGCAAGGACGCATAACGTATTTCCTTGATCTGTTCTTTGGAAAACTTGATATCCCCGTATTTACCGTCGTTCACCGAGTCCACGGTTTCAGCCAAACCGACCGTAAGAATCGCGACTCGAAACGAATGACCGCTCGTGGTCGGGTCCCGGGATTCGATCGCGTTTACGGAAGCGGTTACGAATCCTTCGAATAGGGTTTCGATTTCCTGCAAAAGATTGTTGTTCTGAATCGCAACCGCCGCTTGGCCCGCGACGCTCATCACAAGTTGAGCGGAATAATCGTCGAAAGGAAGAATGTCCTTTCCCTTCATCTGATCCACGGTCAACTTCTGATTGAAATTTCTCTTTTTGTTGATGAGCTGAATGACACCCACGACTTCGTTTCTATGATTCTTCATCGGAACCACGAGCATGGATTTCGTATGATAATTCGATAATACGTCGAAATTGCTGTTGAACGTATATTCGGCGTCTTCGGGAAGATCGTAAACGTCCGGTATGTTTAGAATTTTTCCGGTGGCCGCGACATAACCCGCGATGCTCGACTTATTGATCGGAAGCAAAAATTCTTCGGTATCGATGTCCATCGATGAAATTTTAAACCTAAGATTGCGTATAAAACCGAGTTCGTCCTTTTCGACGAGATACAAGGAACCCGAGTCCGCGACCGCGATTTCCCTTGCGCTGAAAATAATTTCCCTCAGAAGTTTGTTGAAATCCTTTTCATCCGCGAGACTGATTCCGATCCGAGTCAGTTTTGAAATTTCGTATTTGGTCGTGTTGACCTTGTGCTGAAGATCGAACTGATCGGTGATCATCTGAAGTTGAGTGAACGCGTTGAGAAAGGTTTTGTTCAGAATCATATCCGAAGACGTTTCGGGGAGAATGGAAAAGATCAGATCTTCTTCGATTTTTACGTCGTCCGACTGCGTATAACTCAGCTCGTCGTTCAGGATAAAACGGCTTAAGATCAACGGATTTGTCTGGAATTGTTTATGAATTTCTCTTTGAGTTTCTTTGAGGCTGGAAACGGTTAGATAGAAGATAACGTTCAAAAATCCGATGGAATCCCGGATGTTTTCGGACTCGAAAAATTCTTTTAAACTTAGGAATTGAACTTCTAAACGAAGAGCGACCGGGTCGAGTCTTTTAGCGATAGAACGGGAGTCCGTAACTATGTATTTGGGGAACTTCTGACTCATTCTTACCAGGAACCAATGAAACTGTACTGGAAATATAGTGGAAAGAGAATTTTTCCCCGGACTTTGTAAAAAAAAGGAATGTATCTATAATTTGGAAAGAATGGAATTCGAATCCTCTTCGGCTCATCTCAGTCAGCCGAAGAGGAAATCAATCGGAGAAAATCCTTAACGTTTGAGACCGAGGACTTCCTGAATCATCTGATCGGAAGTGGTGATCGTTCTCGAGTTGGCCTGAAAACCTCTTTGAGTTACGATCATATCGGTAAACTGATCGGAAAGATCCACGTTAGACATTTCCAAAAGTCCGGCGTTGATCTTACCTCTTCCCTGAACTCCCGCCTCACCGATGTTTGGTTCTCCGGAGTTCATGGAATACGCGAACATGGTATCTCCGGCCTTGTCCAAACCTGCCGGGTTGTTAAAAACCGCGGTCGCGATTCTTGCAAGCGGCTGACGAACTCCATTCGAGAAAACTCCGGTGATGGTTCCCGAGTTATCGATGGAAAAAGATTCCAGATAACCCATCGTATAACCGTCTTGTTTTACCGCTTTAGTAGTGAAGTCGGATGAGAATTGAGTGATTCCGTCCACCATTCCCGCTTCGCCGAGCGCCAGATCGAAACTTTGAACCGCCGGGTTTCCGTTGATTCTAAAGGAAACCTTCGCGTTCAACTTACCGCTGTTCATCGAGTCCACGCCGTCGGAAACGTAAACGAGTTTTCCGTCCGGAGTAAATCCAAATTCAAGTTCGGTGTTACCGGGAAGTTGTGTGTTTTGTCCGCCGGTTCCGGCCACGTCGACCGAAAGCTGAGTCGCGTCGGTCATGTTCAAACGAGCCTTCCAAGTGTTATCGCGAACCTTGTAAAATTCCATTTTGAATTCTCTTTGAATTCCCTGATCGTCGAAGGTCTTAATCGTAGTTACGTGACCTCTTCTCATCTTAGGATCGGGATCGTTGATCATCGCCGTGATTTCTTCCTGAGTCGCGTCCGGAGGAACTGCAGGCGCCGAAGAATTCAAGTTCGATTTGAAATCGATCTGAGAAGTCGCTCTCGCCGGCTCTTTGGAATAAACTGGAATCACGATGTCTTCGATCGACGCGGAAGAATTGATGAACTTGTTTCCTTTGTCGTCGAGTCTGGAATTCCATCCCTGAACCTTAAGACCGTTCGCGGGGTTTACATAGTAACCGTTCTTATCGAGGTTAAAAGCACCGGCTCTTGTATAGAATTGTTTGTCCCCGTCTTTAACGATGAAAAATCCTTCACCGGACATGGCCACGTCCGTATTCTTCCCTGTGGTTTGAAGAGAACCTTGAGTCATGATCTTATCGATCGCGGCGATCAAGGAACCCAAACCCACTTGTTGAGGGTTCACACCTCCGATATTTTCCTTCGGCTCGGAAGCTCCTCTGAGCTCCTGGGAAATCATATCCTGAAACGTAACACGTTCGGTTTTAAAACCGTGAGTGTTTACGTTGGAGATGTTGTTACCGATGACATCCATGCGGACCTGGTGGTTTTTAAGTCCGGATACACCGGAATAGAGTGACCTCATCATAAAGCTGTTACCTCGATTATCCTTTGTTTATTCGTATGAATTACTTTTGTCTTTTCCGGGAAACTTCCAATCCGAAGGTTTTTCTTCGACGGTAGTTTTGTCCTTCAATTCCGGAGACTGTTCCGCGTTAGCGCCAACGGGTGCGGATTCCTTTTTATCCGATTTCAATTGAGACGCGTTAGGCGCCATTGCAGACGGAGCGGTAGAAGGAGTTTGTTGAGTCTGCGCTTGGTTGTAAGCGGCTTCCTGTTCTTTGAGAACCGTAGGATCGCTGACCAATGAGATTTGCTCCACGTCAACCGATCTTCCGTTGACTCGAACGAATGTCTTGCCTTCTCCGTCGAAGAAAAGAGCGCCCGCGATACCCGCGACACTTTCGCCCGTAACGAAGTCTGGACCGGAAACGAGTTTTCCAACGAGTGAAAAGCTCTGACGGTTTCCCATCTTCTGAATTCCGGTGGAGATATTGTTCATCTGTTCGAGAGAAGAGAACTGCGCCATCTGCGCGATGAAGTCCTGATCCTTAACCGGGTTCGTTGGATCTTGAGATGATAATTGCGTGATGAGAAGTTTTAGAAAATCGTCCTTGCCGAGAGCCTTAACGGTGGAACGAATCTCGATTCCTTTGAGACCGTTCTTCTCTTCCCTTTCAATATTCTCCATGTGGTTCCTAATATTGAAACTTCTGTCTCCTTCGAGATAACGATCTCTCGTTGCTTGTTGGCTGACGCCTGTGGTCTCTGGCATGATTTCCTCCGAAGCCTATACTTTCAGATCGAGCAATTTCTCGGTTTTCCCATCGGTTTTTTCCGAAAAACCGTGAGACTCTTGAGAATTTTCTTCGCCGAAAAGTTCATCCTCTTCGTAAAAAGAATTTTTGAAATCGGAGTTCCATTCCTCCCCGAAAGCGGCTTGGAAAGAATTTGCGTCCTTCCCGTTTTTATCCGAGTCTTGATTGAAGGAGAAAGATTCCTCTCTTTCCTTGACTTCGATGACGAGCGATTCGAGTTCGAGTCCGTTCGCCTTAAGATCCTGTTTCAAGTTTGCGAGTTCGGCGACTAACTGCTGTTTGACGGCATCCGATTCGACTAAAAGTTTTCCTCGAACGATATCTTTGTCCGTGGAAATCGAAAGGGACATCTGACCGAGATCTTTCGGATTCATACGGATGCTCGCTTCGGTTTTTCCGTTTTCGAGAATTTGAACCCGGGCCGAGCGGATCAGGTTTTGAAAGTTCTGTTGAACGTCCCTTTTAGAAAGAACGTTAGTCTCCTTTGATACGGAAAAATCCTTTCCGAGTTGACTCGGTTCTCTTCCCGCTACGGTCGGACCTCCCACTCCCTTCACCAAGGAAGAATAGGAATCGTTTCCGCCGGAGCGAAAGGATTGTTCCTGACCCGATTTGCCGGAAGAATTTTCGGAGAATTGATTGAGAACCGCGGTTTTGATCTCTTCTCTTGCGGAAGTTTTCAGATTCATGTATGAATCCGTTTTTTTATCTCTGCTGATCTTCCATTTTTCGGAATCGAGGGCGAGTTCTTTGGAAACTTCGATTCTCGCCTCTTCAGCGCCTTTCGAAACGGTTTCCTTGTTGGAAAGATTTTTCGTATTTACGTTTTCTTTGGATTCTTTTGCGTTCGTTTCGGTGGTTCTTGAAATTTCGGAAGCGGACTTGGTTTCGGATGATTTCGATTCTTCCTCGCGGATCGATTCTTCCCTTTTGGAGATCGGGCGTTTTACTTCTTTGGAGTCTTCGAGAGAAAGAAAGGATTCTTCCGCGATTTCCTGAAACGCGGCGTTTTCCTCTTCGAACGCGACTTCGCTTAACAATTCGGTGGATTCTTCCTTTGCGAAAAGGGTTTCGATCAGCTCGCTCGTGGAGGAAGGTTTTGATTCGAGGGTTTCCACGGAAACTTCCTCGATGATTTCGTTTTGTAGTTCGTCCAAGATCGCGGATTCGATTTCGGGATCGACGGTTTCGTTCGGTTTCGCTTCCGCTACGAGAAACCAGGGAAGCGCGGTTGCGTTAGTCGCTTCTTCAACAGATTCGAGTTCTTCCTCTTCTTTAGAGGTTTCTTCGGTTGCGACCTCGGCCTCGTCTTTTGTTTTTACGGATTCGGCGGTTTTATCTTCGATGATTTCTGTTTTTTCTTCCTTGTTTGTCGGAACTTCGGTTTTTGAAAACGTATTTTGAATTCCGGTCAAGGTTTCATCCAATCCCTTCTGCGCGGAACCTTGTAGGGATTTCATCAGATCTAAAAAGGAACTCTTTCCGATGAACGCCCCTATTGTCGGGAGAGTTGGAGTGTTGTCGGGATATTGTTGTGGTTTAAATTCTGAAATGGATATGTCGCCGGAAATATTCATACTGTGCTCCGCAGTATTAAAATCGATCTTTCACGAAATTCCTTGACGGTTTTTTAAATTATCTTCTTCCCTTTTATGATTATGTCGCGTTTCTTTTCAAGGGAAGAATGGTGTACGGGAACTCCTTCGTTTTCATCGGGATTTTGTTTTGAAAATGTGGGAACTACCACACCTTTCGACAAAGCACGGACGTAGTTCCAATCTCCTCTACCGAAAGAGTCTCCTCGACGCTTGCGGTACTGGAGCGCGCCTAAGCGTGCGGAAGAATTGGCACGAGGTTTGAGCGACCTTAGTCGCGCCTTGCAAACCGAGCGACAAAGCAAATGTGTCAAAGACCGGAGTGAGGGTTGCATGAGCAATCCCGAACGAAGCGAGGAGACGAAGTTAGTCGACGTAGCGAGTAAGTAGTAGTGATTTTTTCGATTTCCAAAACTGCCACCATTTTCTTTTGGTTTCTACATGTCTGAATTCAGTTTGAGCCTTTTCTTCTTCATTTCTGTTATCAATATATTCGTAATTATTAAAATCATCCAGTTTACCTGTAATAATTATTTTCTTATCATTGATAAATTTTTGGATCAAATGCACATGAAAAACGATTTCCGGATACAGGGCATTTGCTAACTTTATCTGCTCTGGCTCAATAAGATCAGATATATGTTTATCGTAATTATATTCTCGAGGACACGTTAAGTTTAATCCATAGCCTAAGCCGAGTATTTGTAAAAAAGAGTAGCCTTTACAATATAAATCATAAAGCGAAGCGATCAATTGCGGATAATTCTTTTCTTTATTAACAATACTATTGAAAATTTTGTTCAATCTCCACACTTCGTATTCTGACATATCAACATTTTTTTCAATGATTTTGAATGCTTCATATCTATTACTATTTTTATTGAAGTTTAGCGAAAGTAATTCTATATAATCATCGTATTTAAACGCATTTTCAATTTCCTTTGATCCATAAAGAAAAGCTTCAAACTCTTGCAAAGAAAGGTTTCCAACTATAAAGCTGAAAATCATTTCTTTAGTTGATTCAGGTAAATTAGACATTTCCGTTACATTATTAATTAGCGCTATGCCGCCTAACTTCTTCTTAACGACATGCAACTTTCAACATTCTTCTCACAAGCCATTCTTCACCGAAAATTCACTCGAAGCGGTTTGAGTTCCGCCGACAAAACCGGGATCGGAGTTACGACCTTCCCCAATCGAACAAAAACATTGCGTTTGGTTGCGACTGGAAAACCTTCGATCGTTTGAAAGTCCGTCGTAAAATGTGCGCCATTCGCCCAAGGACCGACAATGTCGGCGGTATAATCGTTACGAACCAGAAGACCTTCCCGATCAAAACGATACGATTGTCGTCTGCAATGAGTGTGCAGATTTTGCGGGAATTCCGCATCAACTTGAAAGCCGCTGTCCGCAAGTTCGAATTCGCGAACGCGGTAATCTTTGAGAGTAAAAGGAACGCTTAAATATTGAGTGATCGAGTAACCGAAAAAATACGAAGTGTCGAGCGGATTCCATCTTCTGTATTTTCGAAAACCGCGAAACGTTTCCCTGTAATTCGGAATATCGAACGCATCGGCGGTTCCATTCATATCAAAGATTCCTACTTTACCGTTATTGAATGTGATTTTCTTTCCGGGAATCGGATAATCTAAAAATTCGGCGATTAATTTTTTCGGAAAAACGCGCACATTACCCGGCATCGGAAAGGTTTTATGAAGCCCTTTGAGAATCGGAAGCGGACCGCCCAGGAATCCGAAAAGGAATTCCACGGAATCCAAACGATTCCAAAGATCCCATCCGCCGTATCGATGAATCGATTTTTCAAGAAGTGTCATAACGATCTCCGATCTTTCATTAAAATCGGGATCGTATCAAAAATCAACTATTTGCAGGCTTTCTGTCTGCGTATCATCTCGTTCAGTCTACCCTCTTCTTCCTGCGCGATATTGTGTCTTTTCAAAACGGACTCGGCCAAAGCGACCGCGGAAGAATCCTTATTCACACACTGGCTAAAAAATTCTATGGCTTCCGCACGAGTGTTCTGATTTTCCTTGCCCAAACGGATTCGATGAAGTTCCAAACGTTTTTCTTTCGTGGACAAATCCACGATCAGATAATCGGAATAACATTCCTTGATGAGATGATCCGGAAGATCGGTGATCGGACATTTTTTCTTTGAGGAATTCGGTTTTTCTATCTCGCGCTCGGAATCGGTTACGATACGTTCCGCCGCTTTCTGCGCGGTGGAATTCTCCCTTGTCGGATTCGGAATCAAGGAAGCCGTGTTTTTGTTTTCTTGATTTTTCGATTCTTCCGCTTTAACGGTTTCCGTTTTTACGTTTTCCAATTTTTCGGGAGGATTCATTTTATTTTCCGCGATCGGTTCTTTTTTCAAAAGCCTTTCGAAGAAATAATCTATCATAAAAATTGAATATTTTTGGATCTTATCCTCGTCATGAAAACTTAAAACCGCTTTCCTCGCGGCCTTCGACGTCCCGAGAATTTCCGCCTTATTGGCCTTGGACGACTCGAGTTGTTTCACCGTCGCGGCCAAACTTTGATGGAATTTTTTACGATACGATTGATTCCAGTTCAAAGCAGATTCCTTCAGAAGATCCTGAAAAAGATTGAAACTGCGATCGCGTTCCTTGAGTTTCTTTTGAACCATTTCGCGATAGAGTTTTTTTAGATCGTCGTCCTTCGGAGATTTCGAAGTCGTTTTAACGGGTTGAGGCGGAGGTGACGGTTCGTTTTTTTTATCGGAATCGAACCAGTTGTACACCGTGTTCAAAACTCCGTCGACCACCGATTGAAAAATATCTCCGATCAAAGAGGTCGGTTTGGATTTGTGATTCTTATCCGCCACAAGTTTACGATAGATCAGTTCGTATTCAAGATTTCTACTTTTCTGAAGTTCCGCGTATTTATCGGTAAGATTCTTCTTTAATATTCTCCAATCCTGATATAGATCTCCGCTTCGTTTTAGAAAAGGAGTCAAACCGTTCGTGGGAACGTTATCCAAAGAAGTTTCGTTTTTTCGAAACTCATCCCTGAAGTGATCCAAGGTTTTCGTTTCGATTTCACGATAGTGTTCGCTGATAAAATCCGCGTCTTGAAAGGATTCCGCGGCGATAGGAGTATGATCGGGTGTAATTGCAGGCAATGTTTATTCCTTCCACTTGATGGAACAACCCATCGAAGGCATTTGATTGATCGGAGCCGGATTTCCCTTTACGAGTTGATGGACCGCGTATTCAAGTTCCTTTCTCGAAACCTGTTTTTCGTTCTTCCAGTTGTCGTCCATTCTTCCGTGGTAAAAAAGTTTTTGATCGGAATCGTAAAGATAGATGTCGGGGGTGCACATAGCTTTGAGCTTTCGGGCCACTTCCTGGGTTTCGTCCACGAGATACGGAAACGGAATTTCCCATTCCTTGATCTTAGAAAGCATCACCTCGGGAGAATCGTCCGGATAATCGGGGCGAATGTTCGGATTGATAGCAACCGTCTTAACTCCGAGGGAAAGAATTTCTCCCGCAAACCGGATCAGTCTCGGCCAAATCGCTTGTGCATAAGGACAGTGATTACAGGTTACGACCAACAACAAACCCGTGGATCCGGAAATCTGATCGGAAGAATACATTTTTCCGTTGGGATCTGGCAATTGAAAGGAAGGTAATAAACTTCCCAAGGGGACTTTTTCTGATTCGAGAAGAGACATCGTTTTCGTCTTAGAGTGAAATCCCACTCATTTCATGAAATTATTTTTTTATAGAAAATAATAAGATTTTTACAAATCACTACAAATTTCTTTCGCTAATTTCCGTTTTACTGATATTCTTCTCCCTATGTTCCACCGCCATTTCCCCCGCTTTTCTTTTACATTTTTGTTTCGATTCTCTTCGGAACCTAACACGCATAAGTCGAACAGACCGAATTCATCCGATCTCGGAAAGAACGGCGTTCGTAAAAAAGATTCGATGTTCTTTCGAAATTTAGGGAAGTTCCCTTTTTGGATTTTGGTAACGTTATGCTTCTTTCTTGGGTGCACCGGAACAAGACCGATGACCCTCGGACTTCAAAACGGAAAATTAGGACTTTGTCCGGAAACTCCGAACTGTGTGAGCAGTTTTTGTCTCGAGTCCGATTCGGAACATTTTATCAAACCTTTGTCCTTTTCCGGAAAACCCGAGGAAGCAAAAGCGAGACTGAAGGCGATTCTGGCCGAAACCCCTCGAACCAACATTATAAAAGAGGAAGACAAATATCTGTACGTAGAATTTACGAGTTTCTTGTGGAGATTTGTGGACGACGTCGAGTTTTTGATCGATCCGAACGCATCGGTGATTCATGTACGTTCGGCTTCGAGGTTGGGAAAATCGGATTTGGGAGTCAATCGTAAGAGAATCGAAAAAATTCGAAGCGCATTCTCACCTTGAGAATACACATTCGAATTTCTGAATACGTTTTCTTAGAGAACCTTTGGCAGGGCGTGGATTTCCTGAAGAGAATGGATCGTAAATCCCTTGTTCTTCATCTCCACCATTCCCTTGATGAGCGCCTTAGCCGCGTTAGAGGTCGTTAGACAAGGAACCTTAAACCGAATCGCCGCCTGACGGATCGTAAAACTATCGTCTCTCGTAACTCTCGAAAGCGGAGTATTGATGATCAGATGAATTTTATTCTCCCGAATATAATCCAGCGCCGTAGGAAACACTCCGTCATACACCTTGTTGATCTTAGAGGAAAGAATCCCGTTGTCCGAAAGAAACTTATGAGTTCCGGAAGTTGCGATCAGATTAAAACCGAGTTCGGAAAGATCCTTGATATAGGAAAGAAGTTCGGACTTGGTCTTATCGTTGATACTTACAAAGACGGTTCCTTGAGAAGGAAGTTCGTCACCGGCCATATACTGAGATTTTAAGAACGCTTCTCCGGCGGTCGCCGCGATTCCCATCACCTCGCCCGTGGAACGCATCTCGGGACCGAGAATCGTATCGACACCCGGAAATTTATTAAACGGAAGAACAACTTCCTTCACGGAAACCTGAGAGAACGCCATCTCTTTCGGAAGTGGAAGACTTTTTAAAGGTTCTCCCATCATGATCCGAGTCGCGTATTTTACGATCGGATGTCCGAGCGCTTTCGAAACGAAAGGAACCGTTCTCGACGCTCTCGGGTTTACTTCGATGATATAAAGAACTTCTTCCTTAACCGCGTATTGAATGTTGATCAGACCCTTAACTTGAAGTTCGAGAGCGAGATTCACGGTGGCTTTGCGGATTTCGTCCATCATCTTTTTGGAAAGTGTTTGCGGAGGAAGAACACAAGCCGAGTCGCCGCTATGAACTCCGGCTTCCTCGATATGTTCCATGATCCCGGTTACGAACACGTCTTTACCGTCGCAAAGTGCGTCCACGTCCACTTCCACGGCGTCTTCCAAAAAGGAATCGATCAAAAGAGGACGATCTTTCGAGATCTCCTCCGCCTTTTCCATGTAACGATCGAGTTCTTTTTCCTCGTTGATGATGAGCATCGCTCTTCCGCCGAGAACGTAACTCGGACGGACTAACACCGGATAGGTGATCTTCTGCGCGATCTCTCTCGCCTCTTCCATCGAAGTTGCGATCCCGCTTTCCGGAGAATTCAGTTTCAATTTTTCTAATACTTCGATAAAACGTTTTCTGTCTTCCGCGCGGTCGATGGAATCGGGGCTGGTTCCGAGAATTTTAACTCCCTTTCTTTCCAGATCCTTCGCGAGTTTCAACGGGGTCTGACCGCCGAACTGAATGATAACACCTTCCGGTTTTTCATTTTGATAGATGCGGAACACGTCTTCGAGCGTCAAAGGCTCGAAGTAAAGACGATCGGACGTATCGTAATCGGTCGAAACAGTCTCCGGGTTCGAGTTTACCATAATGGATTCCACGCCTAAGTCCTGAAGAGCGTACGAAGCCTGGCAACAACAGTAGTCGAACTCGATTCCTTGACCGATTCGGTTCGGACCACCGCCGAGAATCATCACGGACTTAGCCGGAGTGACGTCGGATTCGTCTTCTTCATCGTAAGAAGAATAGAAGTAAGGAGTGTAAGCCTCGAATTCTCCGGCGCATGTATCGATTCTTTTGTAAACGGGAAGAATCTTTTTGGAACCGAGTTCCGATTCGATTTCCTCTTCGGATTTTTTAAGAAGATTTTGGATTTCCGTTTTCTTGAGATCGACTCGAAGAGAACCGTCGAGCAGATCCAGAATTTGTTTTTTATTCTTTAGAAAAGAAAGCTGACGATTGGAAAAACCGGCCTGTTTCATCTTGGAAAGAACGGAATTTCCCTTTTCGGAATATTCTTTTTCCAATTTGAGAAGGTCTTCCATCTGCCAGAGGAACCATCTGTCCACCTTGCATAGATCGTGGATCCGATCCACGGTATAACCCTCGTCAAAAGCGAGTTTGATGTAAAAAATACGTTTGTCGTTCGGGCGTTTCAAAAAGGAATCGATCCATTCCTTTCTTTGATCCGGGTTTAGACTTCTTGCATATAATAATTCTTGAAAGTATCCGTCCGAACCGAAACCGTAACGGTCGATCTCCAAGGAACGAAGAGCCTTTTGAAAACTCTCCTTAAACGTCCTTCCGATCGCCATCGCTTCTCCGACGGCCTTCATCTGAACTCCGAGCGTATCGTCGGTTCCGGGAAATTTTTCGAACGCAAAACGGGGAACTTTTGTTACGACATAGTCGATCGAAGGTTCGAAAGAAGCCGGCGTAACTCGGGTGATATCATTCTTAATTTCGTCTAACGTGTATCCGATGGAGAGAAGAGCCGCGATCTTAGCGATCGGAAATCCCGTGGCCTTCGACGCAAGAGCGGAAGAACGGGAAACCCTCGGATTCATTTCGATCACGATCACGTCTCCGTTCGCGGGATTGACCGCAAACTGAATGTTGGAGCCGCCGGTTTCCACGCCGATCTCGCGGATAATCGCGATCGACATGTCGCGCAGATTTTGATATTCCTTATCGGAAAGAGTTTGTTGCGGAGCTACGGTGATGGAATCTCCCGTGTGAACTCCCATCGGATCTATGTTCTCGATCGAACAGATGATGACCACGTTGTCCGCGAGATCTCTCATCACTTCGAGTTCGAATTCTTTCCAACCGAGAACCGATTCTTCCAAAAGAACCTGGCTGATCGGTGAAGCTTTGAGACCTTTGGAAACTACTTCTTCGAAGGTTTCTTCGGTGAACGCGATTCCGCCTCCGGTTCCTCCGAGAGTAAACGCGGGACGAACGATGAGCGGAAGTCCGAGTCTTTTTTTGATTTCGAATGCGTCTTTGAGATTGTTGGCGAGACCGGATTCGGGAACTCGTACTCCGATCTTTTCCATCGCCTTTTTGAAAAGTTCTCTGTCTTCGGCTTTTTTAATCGCGTCCACTTTGGCGCCGATCAGTTCGACGTTGTATTTTTCCAAAAGACCCGCGGTATTGCAGGCAAGAGCGAGATTGAGAGCGGTCTGACCTCCGACCGTGGGAAGAATTGCGTCCGGTTTTTCTTTCTCAAGAATTTTTTGAACGACTTGAACCGTCATCGGTTCCACATACGTGGCGTCCGCGAGATCGGGGTCGGTCATGATCGTGGCCGGGTTTGAGTTCAGTAAGATAACACGAATCCCTTTTTCTTTCAGGGCTTTCGCGGCCTGTGTTCCGGAGTAATCGAATTCACAAGCCTGTCCGATTACGATCGGACCGGAACCCAGGATGAGTACGGAGCGAATGTCTTCTCTTCTAGGCATACTAAAATTACAGATTTTTAGTTTAACCCTATCCTTCAAGCATCAATTTGACGAAGGAAGCAAATACTCTCCCGCTTTCTTGAATTTTCCGGAAGAGATTAAAAACGAAACGAGAGAATCCTTTAAGAAAGAACATTCTCCGATTGGAAGAGGATGTTCATTCCAAGGATCGGAGATTCGATCATAACAACGCCAAACCACCCCGTTCTCCGAAGGAACGTAGAGAAGTTTGCGATTCGCGTTCTGAAACATCCTGTGTTTGGAAACGATCACACTTTCTTTTGCGTAAGAATCCGCGATCGAAATCAGTGGAAGATCACCCGTCTCGATGGAATGCAAACGAAGAATATTGGGATAGAAAATTCTTTCCTTTTGAAAGAAATGATCTCCTCTATCGCTAAACCAAATCCCGGTTTCCCCATAAACGTTTCGAAGATCCTTCCAAGTCGCGGAATGGAGCGCAAAAGAAAGATCCCTGCCCGGACGATTTTTGACTTCTTTAGAAAGTTGTTCCTTTAAGGGAGAATGGAAAACGTCCGCCAAAACGTTTCCGAGTAAGGTCGGAAACAAATCCAGGGAACTACTGATACCGTTGAACTTTTTTCCCGCGCCTTCGTTTTTCGGAAATTTAATCAGAAGAGGAATGTGGGTCACACCCTCCCCTCTCAGATGTTCTCCGTGACCGTGGCTATGATCCGCTTCGAACAGGGATTCACCGTGGTCGCTCGTCAAAACGATCAGAGTGGAATCGTAAAGACCTTCTTCCTTCAAGCGAGTTACGATCTGACCGACCGCGTCGTCAAACGAAGCGATTCCAGCCTGAAAAAGTCCCCGAATCTGTTCCTGATCGGCCCTTGAAAGTTCCGAAGAATCGCTCGGGTCCACGAACTTAAAATACTTAAACTTTCCATAATATTCAGGATTTGTGAATTTCTTGTAATAAGGATACGGGGGGCTGAACGGAAAGTGAGTCACCGAGGAAAAGAAAACCGTAAAGAACGGATTTTTTTCCTTTTTTAACGTTTCAAAAAGATCGGGAAGGATTCTGGAATCGTCTCCGAGACTCGGAAGTCCTCGGAGGGATTTAAAATATTCTCCCGCACCCGGAATCGAACCGGTTACGATCGGCAAAAGAAGAATCTGAGATTCTAAAATTCTCTGAGCCGTAAGAGTTCCCGCGTGAAAGATCGGAGCCTTTACGGTTTGAAACCCCCAATCCGCTCGTGGAAAAATATCTCCCGCGAACGAGGAAACTACCCCCGTGCGATAACCCAGTTCGGAAAGAAAATACGGAATCGTTCTGGAAGAATTATCCGTCAAACCGGAACGATCCTTTGCGTCCGGAAACATGTCCTGAATTCCGTGTACAAAACTCGGTTGCCCGGTGAGCAGATCCGCCCAAGCGGGAAAGGTCCTTGGAATCGTAGTATGATGATCTTGGAATATTACGGAATCCTCAGATAAGGAATCGATATGCGGGGTCATTCCTTTTTTACCGAGGGAATATCCCATCTTATCGAAACGCAGACTGTCCGCGCTGATCACTAGGATGTTCGGAAGTGTTTCCGAAACCGGGGTCACGATCGATTTTGTTTCCGCCTTACCGTTCCAAAAAAGAATCCCTGCGGACAATACCACAAAAACCCCGCCCGCAATTCTCAGTTTAGAATTTTCGAATATACCGTTCGACAAATATACGATCGTAACGATCAAAACCCCGAGAACACTTCCCAAAAGATGAAATACAAAAAGGAAAAAACAAAAAGCGACGAAGACGACGAGTTTCATCCGATTCTTTTCTCGGATCAAAAAAACGGAATGTCGAACAACACAAAAACCTAAGATTCCAAGCGCGATCGTCTGAGGAATCCAAGGAAAAACCCAGTCCGTCAAAAAGAACAAAAAGAAACGTAAAAACGCGAACCGATAAAAGAAAAATTCTCCATAGAGTTGCGGATAAAATACGATCGAATGACACCAAAGAAGAAAAACAAAAACTCCGAAGATCCAAAATTCTCTTCGCAAAGAACGGTTTTCGGATTCGTTGGTCGTTTCGAATTCGCTTCTTTTTTTTGCATTTGCAAACCCGGAAGACAAAAGCAAGCCGATCGCTCCGAACAAGATCCCGCTAGATAATAAAGTTTGAATATAATCTTTTAAGAATAGAGGTAAAAAGGACAAAAAGAGGGATTTAAACTCGGAAAGGTCGACTCCCATGAACTGAAACGAAGAGTTCAAGAGCAATGTAACGAAGGAAATCCCCATCCCGATCGCAAAAAATACGAGATACGTACGAAACGACCTTTCCGCGAAGATCGTTCGCATTCTTTCCAAGATCGACTTAAACAATTCGTTCGGACTTTGCATTTTTACGAAAAATCATCTTCCGACAAGAAGAACGTTTCAGTTAGAATCTTCCGACGGCCCGTTCGACGAAGGATTCGAAGAATTTTCTTCCACCGACGATTCTTCCTCGTCTTCATCGTCCACCGAACCGTCCGAATCAAACCGGGATAAATCCGATTCTTCTCCGGTAAGACCGTTGATTTTGAAGGTCAAAAAATTCTTACCAAACTTACGAGTTTGAAAATCGGACCAATGAGGATCCACAGGAGATTGAATCAAAACCGCGACGGTCGTGTTGTCGCTTAACAAAGAATCCAAAAGAGTTTTAATCTTCTCGCTCTTCTTGTCCCAAAAAGAATACGGTGGATCTAAAAAGTAAACCTTCGATTTTTCGGGGATGTCGAGTTTATCATAAAAACGGAATACGTCTTTTCTATAGATCGTGGTGTTGTCTCCGAACTTTGAAAACAGTTTTCGAAGACTGTCCGAACGTTCCCAAGCGAGTTCGTATAAAACGACTCTTCCGAATCCTCGGCTGACCGCTTCCAATCCCATTTGTCCCGAACCCGCGAAGAAGTCGATGAACGCCGATTCTTCCGTAGCCAATCTTCCCTTTAATACCAAGGAACCGATGATGTCGAAGACCGATTTTTTGAGAACCGCGGGAGTGAAGTTCGTATTCCCCGCAACGGCAGGAGGTGTTTCGATCGACTTACCCTTGAGTTTTCCGGTTTGCACTTTGAGTAATTTCACGTCTGCGCCTCCAATTTTTTTTCCAAACTGAGTTCCAATATTCGAATCTTCTTGATCAACTTTTCGGTGGACCTGGATTCCTTGAGTTTGGTAAGAATCCTTTTCGATTCCGAAAACTTTCCCGCCTCGTACAATATGCAGGCGTATGTGTAAAGACCTTCCGCATAACGCACCGAAGACGATCCGTGTTCGGTGAAAATTTTTCCCCAGAAGATCCCGGAAGATTCGTCCTCCAATACCAGACAACGTTCCAGAAACAAAAACACCGAGTTGTAAAAGATTCCCGGATGAGAATCCTTCTTTTCGTAGATGCTTCTTAACGTTTTATCGATCTCTTCCGGATCTTTTTCCGCGGCGGTGTACAAAAGAAGAATTCTATAATCCACTTCCTCCTTGCGGAGTGCGGTCCTGGAAACCTTTACTAAAGTATCATAGTTTCCTTTTTTATAAAAATCATAAACGTCGCTGAAATCGGTCGAGAGGATCGGACTTTGAAAGATGAATGTATAAAGAATGAATGCAAACCCGAAAAGCCGGATAGCGGAATTCTCAAGGAATCGCCGAACCGGCCGGGTATTTTTCAAAGTTCGATTACTGCAGAGGAACCGCACATCGGACAAATCGCCCCTTCCGGACCGTAGTCTTCCGCTTCGTAGGCGTCCTCTTCCCAACGGTGATCGCAATCTTCACAGGCAAACGTTAAAACTTCTTCATCGGAGCCTTCCTCTCCGTCTCCGGTTTCCACTTCAAAATCTTCGTCAAAATCGTAATCGTAAGGCATAGAATCCAACGGAATCAGGGGTGCCCTCAGTGTCAAGTTTTAGGGGCCGAAGCGACTCCAAAAAATACGTGAACCCTGAATAGGCGGGTAAAAACTAGGACGAAGTATGCTGTATCAATCCGGCCTGAAAAGTTACAAAAAGAAAACCAGTTATAAACCTTATATCTTCACCGTTCTAATTTTGATCTTAGGCGGCATGGGATTTTTTTTCCGGCAAGACGTTAAGAATCTGTTCGCGGGCGATCGAAAAATTCTTCTTGAAAAGGAAAGAAAGAACATTCAACAGCAGATTCTTTCCGGAAATCTCGAAGAAGGTTCCGTAAAAAATTTTCAGAGCGCGGCCAAGGATTACGTTACCGCCAATCCGTCCGACGAACTCGGATATTTTTATTCCGCATTAGGAAATTATGATTTGTTTTTGCTCAACGGATTCTCCTTCGATTCGGGAACTCTCGTAAAACTCGCCTATTCGGGGTTCAACGATTTTCTAAAAGAGGACGGATCTTATCTTCCGATTTTGGAAGAGATGTATCGTAACGCGCTTCGCGCGAAGGCGATCGATCCCGCGATGATCGAAAACCCGGACAACGAAGTGATGATTGCGTTCGGCGAAACGGTAAAACAACATCTTTCCAGAAAATCCCTGACCGGTCTTTTGACTTCCATTCCTTACGACAAAATCAGTCCCGAGTTTAAGATCGGTTATACTTGGATCGCGATCTTAGGCGCGTCCTTGTCCGGCGATACGGAATTTTTAAAACGAAATCTCGCAAGTCCGGAGTCGAGCGGATCGATTCTTCTAACAGACAGGGAATCGAATTTTTTAATCGGACTTTCCGAGTTCAGAGCGGGTCAATACGTTTCCTCTTTGAATTTTATCCGAAAGGTAAGAAACGAAAACGAGGACTTCATCACGACCGGTTCTTGGATTTTGGAGGCGAAAATTTTCAGACTTCAAAACCTACACGCGAAATCGATCACGATCTTAGAGGAACTTTATCCGAAAGCGGAAGACAGAAGACCCGAGATCATAAAACTCGCGAAGGAAATCATCGAAGAAAAACCGACTCTCAAAACCAAACTCAACTTGGAACAGGAATCGGATCAGTAGATCCTTCGAAAGATTTTTAAAATGTTAAACGAAGTGAACGTTTTATTCTTACGGAGAATTTGCAAAAAATCTTATACGATTTTGGGCGCGCCTCTTTTTGCGATTTGGATCGTATCCTGCGGACTGAAACCGGTTCCTCCCCCGGAAGGAAGATTCTGCGACATTTGGCATAAACCGATTGAATGTTTAGAACTGGATTTCAGAAAAGGAATCGCCGATCTGGGCCAGGGAAAGGTCCCGATGCAAATGAAAAGTGTAGTCGCCTATCAAGTCGAAATCGAAAACAAACAGATCGTATTCGTGGAAGTTCTTCACGAACACAGGGTCAGAATCACCTTCCCCGGAAAAGAACCCAGAATGTATGTCAAGAGTAAGGAGAAAGGAGATCGCAAACGCAGATGGGAAAAGGCAAAGGAAGAATGGAATGAATACTTTAAATCGAGCAATCCATAGATAGAAAAATTAATTTACCGCCCTAAAGCGATACGAAAAATCAGGCCGATGGTTCGGCAAACAACACAAACGGAAACCAAGTCTCCTTATCTGGTTTCCATCGTTGAAGACAATCGTCATACGGCCCTCAATCTTCAAGAACTACTGAGCAATTCCCCGGATTTCCGATTTCTAAAACACTATTCGAATTCGCAAAAAGCGATCGATTCTCTTCCCGAAGAAGCGCCGGACATCGTCATTCTCGACATAGGATTGCCCGGAAAAAACGGACTCGAATGTCTAAAGGAACTCAAGGAAAAAACGCCTAACACCAAATATGTGATCTTCACGGTGTTCGAAGACGAGGAAAAAATCGTGGAAGCGATCCAAGGCGGCGCTTCCGGTTATCTATTGAAGGATACCTCGCCCGAGTTATTTTTGGCGGAACTCAAAGTCATCGTACTCGGGGGCGCGCCCTTAACCGCAAGAATCGCGGACAAGATCATACGCGAATTCGCAAAAAAAGAAGAAACCAAAAATCCTCCGATCGTAAACACTCTCGGACTTACCGAAAGAGAATTACAAATTTTGAATTTTGTGGCGCTCGGGATGACCTTTCCCGATATCGCCGAAGAACTGGACATCTCCAGTCATACCGTTAGTCGACACATCGAAAAAATCTACAAAAAGATGGAAGTTCATTCCAGATCGGAAGCGATCATTCGCGGAAGAAGAATGGGAATCATACGAGACATACCCGGTTATCCGTAATACGACTCCCATGAAAAGAATTCTATTTTATACTTTCTTAATATTGGTCTGGTTTTTGGCCGCGTGCTCTCCAACCGTCGGCTCCAAGGACAGACCCAACGCGAAAAACGGAGTCATCGATCTCAGAAATTTCAATCTCAACGAAAATGGAACGACCCTCGACGGAAACTGGGAATTCTATTGGAAACAAATCGCGAATGGAAGTTCGAAGATCGCGGACGCGACCCCTTCTTACGTTCCGGTTCCGGGGATCTGGAGAGACTACGATAAAAATTTCACACTCGAAGGTTATGCGACTTACCGTTTGCGCGTGTTATGCGACTGGAAACGCCCCAATCTCAAGATAAGAATTCCGAGACTTCCCGGCGTTTACGACGTCTACTTCGATAATCATAAGGTTTATTCCAACGGTTTTACCGGAACCGATTCCTTGGATACGGTATTCGTCGCACATCCTTTGATCACGAGCGTCGTCCTACCTTCGGGAGATTTTTATATCACCGTGGTCGTATCGAACTTCAAAGGAAATCATCTGAAAGGAGGAATCCGAAAATCCTTTCGGATCGGAAACGCCGACTCGATCGATTCCGAAGAACGCAAAGAAGAATGGTTCGAAATCATTCTAATCGTCGTCATATTCTCCTTCGGAATCTATCATATCGTATTCTTTTTCTCTTATAGAAAGGATCCGGTTCCTTTGTATTTCGCGGCGTTTTGTTTTTTGGTTTCGGGTTATTCCTTCATCACTTCCGGAATTCAATACATGGCCTTGCCGACCCTTTCTTTGAACCTAAGAATTCGAATCGAATTCTTCTGCGAGGTCGCATTCTTTCCCGCTTCTTATATGATGTTGAAGAACATGTTTCCGATCCAGTTCAACCTGCGATGGATGCACTTCGCGATCGGCACGAGCATCGTTTTCTTTTTGGGAATTTTCATCTTAAACGAACACGATCTGGTTACGTTTTATTCCAAGTTTATGTATCTCCCTCCCGTCTACGGAACCGTTTTGATCCTAGGAACGATAAACGCGTTTCGAGCGAAAGAACCGAGAGCGAAAACGATTCTTCTCACCGGTTTCGTATTGGCGTTTACGATGATGAACGACGTATTCTACGGCTTATACGAAATCTACTTTTTATTCCCTTACAGCTTTCCGTTCGGACTCGTCACGTTTGTCGTATTAAATTCCTACATTCTTTCTTCGAGATTTGCGGAAGACTTGGAAAGAGCCAAGGAGTTCGCACAACTTCAGATCAAATACAACGAACAACTTAAGTTTCAAGCTCAGGAAAGAACGAGAATCGCGTCGGACATCCACGATTCCATCGGCTCCGAACTGACCGCGATTCTTTTCGAATTGGAATCCAAAGACAAAAACGATTCCACGTTGATCAAGCTCAAATCCGAAGTGAGCCATCTCATCTCGAACGTAAGGGATATCGTTTTTCTAATGCACCATCAGGGAACCAATAAGGAACTCGTGGAAGACGTGATCCGTCGTTACGGAGAAAGAATCGGAGGAACCGGAACCATCCGTGTGGAAACGCACGTGGAGGACGTTTCGGATCTGATTCATCTGGATCAATGTCTTCACGTTCAAAAAATTTTTCTGGAAGTAATGTCCAATATACTCAGACATTCCGAAGCGAAGAATATTAGAATTTCATGGAATGAAGAAGGGAAAAATCTAATCCTCAAAGTGATCGATGACGGAAAAAAATTCAAGATCGACGCGGAAAAATCTTCCGGGATCGGACTCGGAAGCATTCGAATGCGATCGGAAAAACTGGGAGCGACCTACGATTTCAATTCCAAAAATTCCGAAAACTCATTCGTTCTATACGTTCCGATTTCTTAATTCTTAAAGAATCGGATAAAATATTAAAATATCATAAAATACCGTAGAATTCGGTTTCACTCCAATAATTTTTTCTCGGAGTGAAGCCGAATTCTCTGATTTAGAGACCGGAACCGAATTCGTTCGTATTCGCTCCCGTTCCCCCGATCCCGCCTAACAATCCGGAGCCGAGAATGATGCTGGATGCGGCGGCGATATTGTTGGTGATCGGTGTGGCTCCTCCCACAGAATGAAGAACACGAACCGAGTTGCCCGAACCGCCGAGGATCAGATCCACAAGACCGTCTCCGTTGATATCTCCGCTTGAAAGAGCGCGACCGGGGCTTGGCACCCCCGGCGCTCCGGCGTAACTTCCGGAATATCCGATGAAAAACCCTCCGCCTGCGATCGTAATATCGGCCGCATTCGTATCCGCAGTCGCTCCGATACCAATCCCGGGAGTCATAAATATCTGAACCGCATTCGGATTTACGGAAGAAAATGCAATGTCTGCTTTTCCATCCGAATTCAAATCGCTCACAACGATGGAAGAACCGATCGATTGTGTGTTGACTACTCCGTTGAGAACTCGATTAGCCGCTCCAATGTTTAAGTTTCCGATTCCTCCGGCTCCGCCCGAGACAAAAATCACGATTCTTCCTTCTACGTTGCTAGGACCGGGAACTGCGCTAGTCTGTATAAAGTATGGTGCGCTTCCTACGAGATCGTAAAAACCGTCGCCGCTGACATCCCCCAGTGCGACAAAGGCTCCGAACAAACCGGGTCCGCCCGGAATTCCCGGAGTGACGTTTGTATTTCCCGTATTGTTTGTAAGCGTATTCGGTGCGGCCGCAGTCAAACCCGCGGGCGTTGAACCGTAGTATATGTAAATTCTTCCCCAATCATCTCCGAAACCTCCGCTATTGAAACCGGGAGAACCCACGACGAGATCATCGGAAAAACCTCCTCCCGCATTTCCGTTTATATTTCCCATAGCAAGGGAATACCCGAATCGATCCCCGGTTGCGGCTCCGGTTTTAAAAGCGCTCGCTCCGGCTCCGGCGGCATTCACCGTTGCGTTTGTTATCCCTGCTCCTCCGGCAGAATGGAAAACATAAAGTCTTCCCGTAGACGTATTGTAACCCGGCGCACCTACTACTACGTCGGCGAATCCGTCCCCATTGATATCTCCAGCCGCAAGTCCGTCTCCGAACTGATCCGCATTGACATTTCCGTTGAGAATCGTGTTTGCAAAACCGGAGAAAGACGTGCTCACACCCGCGTTTCCGGAAGAATGAAAGATATAAACTCGACCGACAGCACCGGGCACAGGAGGAGTTGAACCTACGATTACGTCCGCATATCCGTCCCCGTTGACATCACCCGTTGCTACGGTTTTCCCGAATCGATTCGCCGCGCTTCCGGCGATCACACGACTTGCAAAGACCGCGTTAGTCGTCGTTATCCCAGCAGTTCCGGAAGAATGGAAAATATAAACAAGACCTTGTCCGTATTCCGCGGTCACCACATCTACGTAACCGTCTCCGTTGATATCCTTGTTCGTACCTTTTCGTATATTTGTTACAACTCCGGAAGTTGTGGAAAGATTCGAACTGTCCGTCACTCGCACCGAAACGTTGTGTTGTGTATTGGGCAACCAGGCATTCGGACCGGTAGCAGGAATCGGATATTTCCAAGAAGTGGTTCCGACCATTCCGGCCGAAGTAAATCCGTTTCCGTCGATGTTAATTTCAACACTCGCGATCCCTCTTGCATCGGTCGCGGTTCCGATGATAAATCCGGATTCTAAAGTGCTGTTGGTCCTCACGTTTTGAATGTTTAACGTCGGCGGTGTTACATCCGCCGCTAATCCGGTCGTAAACGTCCAGCTGAACGCAGGAGCGGGAGGAACGGAAGCGATCGGATTTCCGACCAAATCCTTTACCGTTACGATGCTGGCCGTATACGTAGTTCCCGCGCCTAAAGGAGTCATTGCGTTCGGAACGAAGGTGGCCGTAGCGCCGGAACAATTCACGGTGCCTCCGATTCCATTATCGACCGTAAAATTCAACGTGGAACAATCTATGGTTTCGCTAAAGGAAACCGTAATATTCGAATTGGTTGCTACTCCCGTCGCAGTCGGCACCGGGCTTACGAGAGAAACTTGAGGAGGAATCGCATCGGCCGCCGCGCCCGTAGTGATGGTCCAGATATAATTCGCAACCAAAGCATTGTTGGAACTGTCCGTCACCGTATTTGCAATTTTTATTGTATAAGCGGTATTGAATGCTAATGGCGCGATAGGCGTAATCGTGGAAGTGTTTCCATTGCAGTTTATATTGATCGGAACTACGGTAGCGGGTGTTAAAGGGTCGTCGTCTAAGGTAATTCCTCCCAAAACGGTCCCGCAGTTCATCGTTTCGCTGAACGCGACGCTGATACCGCCGTTGACGGGAACGCCTAACGTGGCGTTCGCGGGTGTCACAAAAGCGACCGTAGGCGGGGTAACGTCCGGTCCTGCACCGGTTCTAAAGTCCCAAGATATCGGGACGAGAGGATTATTGGATGCATCCAAGGCTCCGGCATTGACCTCAACCGTATAAAGAGTATTGAAAGCGAGCGTAGGATTGATCAACGGATCGGGAATCCAAGTGGCGGAAGTTCCAAAACAGTTTACGCTTCCCGTTAAATATACTCCAGGCGTTGCTTGCAATCTCAATCGGAAAGAGGCCGCGTTTACGGAAACACAGGACATCGCTTCGCTGAAAACGATCGTAGGATTGATATTGATTCCAACCCCGATCGCGTTTGCCGTCGGAACTGTATACGTAACCGTAGGCTGAGTCGAATCCGCCGCAGGTCCGGTCGTAAACGTCCAAGGAGCAACCACCCCGATCGAATTTCCAAATAGATCGGTAACCGCATTGGAAATGGCTACCGTATAAGTCGTATTGAACGCTAACGGAGCCGTCGGAATAATGGATGCGGTAGATCCAGAACAATTGACGGTTACGGCAACCGTTCCGGGAAGAAGAGGATTATCGTCTAAAGTAAGATTTCCCGCGATCGTTCCGCAATGGATCGGTTCGCTAAACGCAACGCTTACCGCAGAATTCGTCGAAGTTCCTTGATCGTTCGCAGTCGGAGAAGTGAAAGAAACGGTCGGCGGTACAATGTCCGGACCCGCCCCGGTCGTAAAGGTCCAGCTCTGCGGTCCAGGAAGCGGATTGTTGGCGAGATCTTTCATCGCAGTGGACATATCCACTCGAAATAACGTATTCGCGGCCAAGGGATTGACGGGGGTCAAAGTTGCACTCGGACCCAAACAAGTTACGTTAACCGCTTCCGGAACGTTGGTCGCATTATTTTTCAAAGTCCAAGTGGTATTGTCCACCGTTGTACAATCCATCGTTTCCGTAAAAGCGATTTGGATCGAAGTATTGTTCGGAACCAAAGCCGCTCCTGTGCCGGGGGTTCTCAAAGATAAAGCGGGAGCCACCGCATCCACTACGCTCTCCGTAGTAAAATTCCAAGTAAGATCCTCTTTCAAAGCGATCCCGGTTGCGGACGTAATTTCTTTAGCAATTGTCACCGAGTAGATTGTTGAAGCAGTGAGTAAAGAATTTGGAGTAAACACCGCGGCCGTTTCGCTCAACGTAAAATTTCCCGGAATTAAAGTGCCGTTTTGTTTGAGTTGAAACGTAGACGAGGTAACGGAGGAAGGATCGATAGAGGCGCTAAACGCGACTTGAATCGCGGTATTTAGCGAGACTTGCGTCACTCCGGATCCGGGAGTGATTTGTGAAACCGAAAACGGATTCGATTTATTGCTTAAATCCAGATAAGCGAGAAAGGGCAAACTGCTCTTGCTTCCGTTTACACAACTTAGGCTTGCTACTGCGAATAGAAAAACTAAAATAATTTTTGTGATCGTTTGCAACTGGATCCTCCAACAAAAGCCGGGCTTTCTTTCTTGATTGCCGGCATTCGTCGAATAGATTAACAGAACGATCGTGCGTTCGCACCCCATCCTATAATCTGAAGGCTCCGATGGGGTTCTATCCGAACCTACGCGGATGTCTTAAAAGATTCTTCAAGATACTAATACGAAAACTTTACCATAAAAGAATCCAATTAAGTAGATCGCCTTAATTGCTGTAAAAGTGGTCCGTAAGAATTCCCAAAGAATGAAACATAGAAATTCCTTTATATTATAAAAAGAATCGTACAGCTTGGGTCGGTGAGTAAATTTTGACTCAAGGTCGGAGTAGCAAAACACATTAGGCGAAACAATCAATCCGAATTGGACTGGTTGCTTCTGGCTTCCACCTCGATCGGACCGGAAAGAACGGAAATCGTCACCGACTTGATCGAAGGATCGAACCGATGAAGTTCATTCAATTTCGCGAGCAAATCCCGAAACAAAAAAAGAACAAGTCTGGAATTGACGCTACCGGAAGCGGAATCGAAAGTATGTTTCCAAAAAGTTCTCGGCTCATTTATGTCCCAGTCATGCGGATAAAAAAGTTTTTTGGAGCGGATCGTAAAGGACTCCAAAAGCGCGGAAATCGCTTCTTGATTGTGGGAAGCCGCGACTTTCAACTCGATTTCGAACCAATTGTAATAACCAAGCTCGGGACGATTCAAAATTTCCCGGTAACCGTTCACGGGAAAGGAAATACGGGAAAGCGCCCTTTCAAAAAGAATCTGCCGAAACCATACGGTCAAAAGAATCAAAGGAAACAAAAGAGCGATGATCTTTACGGTCGGAGAAGCGAAGAAGTATGGCAAAAGACAGAGGACGTAAAACGAGGGCAAACCCATCAAAAGAAGAAATATGATAAAAGTGTAATTTACGATCCAAAGATCAGCGAGCATAAATCGAAAGTATCTTTTGAGACCGATCCAGAAGGAAGTTCCGGCGAGAAATCCGAAAAAATGCGTTAGGCGCTCTTTCAATCGTTCCATTCTTTCTTGGCGGGATCGACTGCGGAGAATTTCGGAACGTTCCTCTTCTTTAAGACGTTCTTTTTCCTGAATCGCTTTTTTTACGGGGTCCACAATCGACTAACGACGCATCATCGGAAAGATAAAGTTGATCCCGAAGATCATTCCCTGCGCCTTGACCTCTTCCGGAACCTTTCCGAAATTCTGACCGCGGATGGAATCCATACAAGCCTGACTCACCACATCCTGTCCCTGAGTAGACACGAGTTTCACGTCCAAAACCTGACCACCCTCGCTGAGCATAAAAAGAACTTTGACTTGCCCCGGAAGAATTCCTTCGCGAACTACGGTGCCCGCCATATCACGATAGGCGAAATTGCCTCCGCCCGGAGGTGCGAAACTTCCTTCGATCTGCTTCAACATACGTTTGAAGTATTCGTAACCCGCGAGTTTTTTTCTCGGAATCGAAAGCGCTTGGTTACCGTCCCAACGAAACAAGAAATCCTGTTCGAATCGATAGTTGAACGGGATCTTCGTCATTCTTCCGTAGGTTTGAGAACTTTGTTTTGTTTCTTCCGTGGTCGTGGTTTGAACCGGATCGATTTTATAAATCCCGACTTCGAAAGCCTTCTCGTCGTTTTTCTCTTTGGCTTCCTGCTTCTGAGCCTCGGAAGGTCTTCGAGCCATACTGCCCATAACGAATTCACGGAACGGACTCGCGGAATGAAACCCTTCCTTCTTCGTGATTCCTCCGGCTCCGGCGGCGTCCACATTGGAAAGGGCTTTGTACTCGTCCTTGATATTCTTATCCACGAAGTCTTGTTCAAGAAGAACCTCGTAGATCTTTTCCTTTTCCTCGTTGCTTTCCATCTTAACCATGGGTTCGCTACCGAGAATTTTCCAGAGCATATTGCGTGTGAGTAAGTGTGCGGTAAAAAAAGACGCGAGCGCTAAAACGAGAAACGAGGCATAGATCAACCTCTTGTCGTCTTCGGGGATTCCGGAATATTCAGAATAAAGTCGGGTCTTGTCCATGGTTTCCGGAAAAATCTTCCATTCGCTTCAATTGCCGATACGCCTTTTCGGTTGCGACTCGACCGGCGGGAGTTCTGTTGATGAGACCGATCCGAACCATAAAGGATTCGTACGTGTCCTCGATGGTTTTTTCTTCCTCTCCGACAACAACCGCGATCGCTTTCAGACCTACGGGTCCGCCTTTGTATCGATCGATCATACAACCGAGTATCTGTCTATCCATAACATCCAGTCCCAGGTCGTCAATCCCCATCTTTTCAAAGGCCTTCATACAAAGATCCTTTTTCACGGAAGAATGACCGTCAACCTCGCTGAAGTCGCGGATTCTTTTTAAAAGATGATTGGCGATTCGAGGAGTTTTGCGAGAACGTTTTCCGATTTCCAAGGCCGCGTCGTCTTCGATGGAAACGCCGAGAATTTTGGAGGAACGCAGAACGATTTCCTTCATCTCTTCGTCGCCGTAGTAATCGAGACGAAGTTGAATTCCGAAACGGCTTTTGAGAGGTTCGCTGATGAGCCCGCTTCTTGTAGTCGCGCCCACAAGAGTAAACGGTTTCAAAGGAATCTGAACCATCTGCGCGGTGACCCCTTCGCCGATTACGAGATCGATCATATAATTCTCCATCGCCGGATAAAGAATCTCTTCGAGTTTTTTGTGAAGTGTATGAATCTCGTCTATAAAAAGAATTTCATTCTCCCCCATACTCGTAAGAAGACGAGCCAGATCCGCACCCTTGGTAATTACGGGAGCGGATGTGATCGTAAGTCTGGTTCCGAGTTCGTTGGAAATGATTCCGGCCAAAGTAGTTTTACCAAGACCGGGAGGACCGGAGATGAGAACGTGATCGAGCGCGCGTTTTCGATTCTTAGCGGCTTGAACGTAAACGCTTAGGTTATCAAGAACTTCTTTCTGGCCTATAAACTCGGAAAGAAGAGAAGGACGTAAGCCCGACTCTTCTTCGAATTCTTCTTCAGGATTGAGTGTGTGGGATTTGGACAATCAGTTCGGTCTTTCTTTGAGTTGGATCGAAATTCTGGAAACGTTTCCCTGACGTAGAATCGTAACCGTGATACGATCTCCGGGTTTGCTTTTTTCCACGGTGCTGACGACTTCTTCCGGTGTATTGATTTTGGTTCCCGAAATTTCCGTGATCACATCCATCAATTGAATTCCGGCTCGATCCGCCGGAGAACCGTTCACGATTTCTACGACAACCGCACCACCCGTAATTTTCAAGTGTTTGGCGTCTTCTTCTTGAAGATAATCCACTCGAATACCAAGTAAAGGTTTCGCGGGACGTTTGACCTTACCGGTGGTTTTTAACTCTTCCATGATCGCCTTTGCTTCGTTAATCGGAATGGCGAATCCGATTCCTACCGAACCGCCGCTTTGCGAAGCGATCATACGATTGATACCGATCACTCGACCGTTGATGTCGAGAAGCGGTCCTCCGGAATTTCCTTGGTTGATGGAAGCGTCCGTTTGTAGATAATGAACGCCGCTGTTATCGATTCCGGTTCTACCCACGGCGCTTACGATTCCCGCGGTCAAAGATTGTTCGTAACCGAGAGGAGCGCCGATTGCAATCGCCCAATCCCCCACTTTCACAGCGGAAGAATCTCCGAGTTCGATCGGAATCAATTCCGTATCCGGTTTGATTTTTAAAAGAGCCAAGTCGATCACCGCATCGGAACCTACGAGTTCCGCGTTGTATGTCTTACCGGTTTTCAAACGAACGGTAAGTTTATCCATGGAGCGAACTACGTGTTCGTTGGTAAGAATATAACCTTGCGTATTGAGAATGATACCCGAACCGAGACCGGTTTGTTTTTGTTTCATCACCCTTCCGCCTTGAGCCTGACCTCTTCCGAAAAATTGGTCGAAGAACGGATCGCCGAAGGGATGAACCGGAACGTTTTGAATTCTTTCGGTCGCGATGGAAACCACACTCGGAGAAGCGGTTTGATAAACTTCTTCGAAGGCTTGTTGAATCGTGATCGCTTGACGAGTCGCCGCGCTCGGCTCCTTGTCGCCCTTCGCGTTCAGAAACAAGGGACTGTTCTGACCGGTTCCGCAAAACATCACGGGAGATAAAAATGCGCCTAGTAGAAGTGAAACGCTAACGACCGCAACATACTTCAGTTTTTCCATGTTTTTCATTGAATTCTATCCCTTTGAAAACGAATTTCCGATCGTACCTGAAAGGATCGACTCGCTTCTCCGACTGTCAAGTTGGATTTGGAAGCAAGTCTCATGAAGGCATACATCGGTTTAAGAATTGGATTGGGACGAAAGGGAGAATCCTTCCGTCTTCGACTTTTAGACCGTTCCATCCGGAAAGAGTTTCCAATTAAATCGTACAAAACGAAGAACGATCTTAAGCGGAAGTTTTCACTTTGGATTTCGATTTGGCCTCTCGGTTTTTTCGAATCTGAATTTTTAGATTGATGTATTTCAGAATCGCGGCCTCTCCCCTTTGGTGAGTGTAGTAATCCAACTTCTCGACGGGAACGATATCCTCGTCCGGAGTTACTTGCAAAATCGCTAAATCGATTCTTTTATCCATACCGATGACGATCGCTTCGTATGCTTTGCCCGATTTCACCTTAACCACAAGATGATCGTGCGATTTGATCACGTGTGCGTTGGTGAGAATGTAACCTTGTTTATTGAAAACGATTCCGTTGCCGAGAGTAACCAAAATCTTTTCGGAAAGATGACCTCCCTTGTGATGAATCGCCGAGGACTTAACGGTCTTTTCGGTGAAAATGGAAACCGAACTCGCGGAAGAAGTGGGATAGACCTCTTCGAAAACGTGATGAACTCGGATCTTGTCCTTGGAATGAAGTTTGGAAGATTTGGGATCGATCGGAATTTCTTCCAAACCGAGTTCGCGCTCCAGCTCCTGTTCGGGGTCGAGATTAGCGGCCTGCGTCTGAGTCGAAACGGACGAGGAACAAAAATCAAAAAAGAATTCGAGGATAAGAATCAAAAGGAGAAATTTCAGAATCGAAAATTTATATTTCATAGTGGAAGTTTTTTCGTTGGATTCTTCCCTTCCGAAAGAATCCATGTAGGTAATAGAAGAATGATTTCTCAAAAATTCTTCCCTGTCAAGAATTGAATTGGAAACCTCGGAATGAAGAACAAAAAACCTTTCTTTATCGTGTTTGAAGGAATCGACGGAAGCGGCAAATCCACACTTTGCAAATCCATGACCGAAAAACTTTCCGCGCGGGGAATTTCCTCCGTCGGTTTCACCGAACCGACGAACTTGGAAACCGGAAAGTATCTCAGAAAATTCTTGAGGGGAGAAATCGAACTCGGCAGAAAGGAACAGATCGAAGCGTTCTTAAACGATCGGGAAGAATCGTTGAAACAAAACATTCTTCCTTCTCTTGAATCCGGTAAGAACGTTTTACTCGATCGATATATGTATTCCACCGCGGCGTATCAAAGCGGAGAGGACTTATCACCCGAAACGATTTTGGAAAAGAATTTGGAAAGAAATTTCAAAACGCCGGACGTTTTGTTTTATCTGGATTTAAAACCCGAGATCGCACTCGAAAGACTGGAAAGAAGAAAGGAAGACAAGGAAAGATTCGAAACACTATCCCAACTTCAAAAAATCCATTCCGCTTATGAGAGAATTCTTCCCAAAGAAACGATTCGTATCGACGGAGAAAAAGGTCCTGATCAAATCGTTTCGGAATGTCTGGAGATTCTTTTGAAAAGAATCGAAAACTAAATTAGAATTTTTGAATTTAGTGGCTTTCGATTTGGAATTCTTTGAGAGCCGCTTCGTGACGATCGGCTTGACGATCCAAAGAATCCGCCATTTTGTAAAGTTTTTCTTTGCGGACTTTCGCCTGAAGAAACTTTTCACCGTGAGAAAGCTGAGCCAATTCTCTGAGTTCGGCGGCTCTGGTTCTTTTCGCAACCGCGGTCGCTCTGAGATAATTCGCGATCGCTTGTTTTTGGCCGGGAGTTACCGCACTTTCCAGAAGAGCCTTTTCTAAAAGTCTCTCTTCTTCCTCTTCACTGACGCTAAATGCCGGGGAAAGAATCCCTAATACCAAAACGAAAATAAATACGGAAACAATTTTACGAAGGGACAGAACTCCCCCCTCTTTCAGAAACGAAACCTTCATCTCAACCTCTATCTTTAGGAAGACGATTTCAGACCCGATTCCTTTTTCAAGGACTTTCCTATCCCATAAGTCGGTCTTCAGGATTTGCATTTGACAGCCCGAGCCTCTTCAAAAGACTCACTTGTAAACGTATCTATAGCTCAACGGATAGAGTACAGGCCTCCGGAGCCTGGGGTCCGGGTTCGAGTCCCGGTAGATACATTGCGCCCCATAAGAAGCAAAGAAATCCAACTGCAATCGATATCGGACTCGAAGCGAGAACTTGAAAGCGTTCATAGCGCCCCGTAGGAAGCGTAATGAACGCGACCGAGCGACAGGATGTAGCGAGGCAAGTTCGAGACGCCGTGGAGCAAACTCTTTCAGGATGAAAGAGTGCGTAACGGCGAGTCCCGGTAGATACATGTCGAGCGATCCATAGAGAGCGAGACAACTTGAGGTAGCGAAGCACTACCGAAAGTTCTCAACGAAGTTGAGAAATCCCTGCGACCAAACTGCACCCGCAACGCTTCCCAATCGTGCGTAACGGCGAGTCCAACACCTTCTTCTCCCCTTCCTCACTTCCCCCGAATCCCTTCCTTATTCCCCACAAAAACCTCTTTCGAAATCGAATAGGCTCCAGACTGAAAGTCCAAATCGACCTGTTCCGCCAAACCTTTCTTCACGTCCTGGGGCAAGGACCTACTCCAACAGATTAGAAAATCACGTTTTGGTAATGCGAATTCAAAGTCGTTTCCCAATCGTTTTGCGATTCGTTCCCTGAGCTTGGGCAAAAGAATCCGCGAAGCGTCATACGAATCCTGCATACGGATTGCAAGAATTCCGGAGTTCACTTTTAGGAACTTCACGTTTCGACTGATCCGATCCAAGTTATCGACCGCGTTTCGAAAGAGCTCCTCTTCCGAAACGTTCCAAGAAGTTTGATTTTCTTCCAGAACGTATCGATAGCCTTCCTTATAGTTCAAAACATACGAAACGACTAAGTCGCTTCCGAAAATTCTTCCTGAAAAGATTCGATTCTCTTTTGCGTATTCTTGACGAATGATTTGAGGCATGAGAATCGTTTTGGCCTTTTCCCAAGACAACGCGGACTTAGGTTGATCCTCGGCCATTCGAATCGATTTTTCGAAATGATTGAAAATCAATTCCTCATCGTTGCCGGTCGAAGTTTGATACAGTCTATATAAATTCGATAAACTATATTCAATTTCATTTATATATACGGCAGTTTTGTCGTCGGCTTTGCGAATTTTGGTTTGAGGAAGGCGTTTTGCCAAAACGGTTATGACGAGACTTTGAAATTCTTTTTCATCGAGTTTGTTTTTCGATTCCGCGTCCAGTGCAACGCAGAGGAAGAGAATCAAGAAAACAAAAATTCGGATTTTTCTCATAACGTTCAAAGTAAGAAACACATTCTAAATTTTGAATACAACCGCGCGACGTTTTCTTAAACGCCGCGCGTATTTCTCTATGATCTTTCAATTCAGATCGTCGATCTTAAAATCGTTCGGAGCCGGTTGGCCCTTCCCCGCTTCCACAAGACTTTTTAAACTGAGAAGAAACACCGCCCATTTCATACTGCAATGCGCCGTAAAATCGCTTTCGTTCTTCCAATCTTGATGACGAAAATGAATCAAAGTGATCGGTTCTCCCTTCGGAGTGTTCGCGGCGCTCAATTGAAAATCGATCTGAGAACCGATCCAATCTTCAGGACCGGTTGTACATTCCCAAAGAACTCGATCGGGAATTTGTTCCTTCACTTTCATTTCGATTCCCGCGATTCCGAAATCAAAATAAATCGATTCACCCGCTTTGGAATATCCCCCCG
Organism: Leptospira barantonii; assembly: GCF_002811925.1. Taxonomy (NCBI): domain Bacteria; kingdom Pseudomonadati; phylum Spirochaetota; class Leptospiria; order Leptospirales; family Leptospiraceae; genus Leptospira; species Leptospira barantonii. Next base: position 46,471 of record NZ_NPDS01000002.1, on the reverse strand, counting down.
CGAACGTTCCTCCGACTTGTTCGGTCCACCAACCCGCAAGACCCGCTTGTGTCGTAAGCGCGCGTAAGACCTCCGTAGCCCCCGCGCGAATTCCGATCTTGTGATAGATTCCGTTCATATATTTTTCTCTCCTGCTTCGTTGCTTTTTTACTTTGTTCAATCCATAAAGACTCGATTTACTTTTGAGATTTTTGCCATCGTTCCAATCCCTCAAGAATACTCGTCCAACCGTAGGTATGCGATTTGATTTCCTCGTCGTTCTCAAGACGTTCGTGAACCAACGTTATGAGCGTTTGCGGTTTTGAATTCTTACTTTGGGAAGAATTTTTCATGTCGCTTAACAATTCGGTAAAAGTAACGGTGACCAACGTGTCTCTCCATTCGGTCGCTTCCGATCTCCAAGTGAAAACGAGTTTAACGGGTTCTTCGATAACATGATATTCTCCTTCGTGAGGAAGAATTTTTCCGTCAAGATGCATGTTGATCAAAAACTTACCGCCCGGTTTCGGATCCATGGTCACGGTTCCAATCGTGATTTCTTCGTCCGGTAAAAACCAACTCGAGAATGCGTCCGCGTTCAACCAGGCTTTGAACAATCGAGTCGGTTCCGCGTTAATTTTTTTTTCTACTCTTAGAACTTCCGTGATCATGATCTTGTTCCTCTATAAAAGATTCCAGTTTGTCGAGTTTGTTTGTCCAAAACTCCCGATGATACGCAAGCCATTCGGAAGCTTCGTCAAGAGTTCGATTTTGAAGTTTCAAACGAAAACTGCGGCCGTCTTCGGGATCTCGAATCTTTTGTACAAGTCCGGCTCCCGTAAGCACGTCGATATGTTTGGCCACGCCCGCAAATGACATGGAAAAAGGTTCTGCGAGTTCCGAGATCGTCAAAGGACGTTTTCGCAAACGCGCGAGCATCTTTCTTCTTGAGCTGTCGGAAAGGGCCGCAAAGACCCGATCCAGTTTTTGTTCCTTATTTAACAATCCAACCATTTAGTTGAATATTTTTCCTCGGAACAAGGACTGTCAATTATTAAACCGTTTTGTTGAATAAATTATTTCGGGAGGTCTGAGTTTAAAAAAGGGGAGAATTTACCGTTTAGCCGGTTTCGCAGAGAGTCTTTAAGGCTTTCAAAGCGCGGGGCCACATGTCTTGGAACATTTCTTTGTATTCTTCCGCGATCTGCATCTCCACGGTCAGCTTTGTGTTTCCTTTCGATTCTTCTTGAAAGGTGTAGTTTTCAAAGGAAGGCGCCCATTGTTTGACCGCTTCGCTTTCGGTATCGACGACTCCGTTTACGATCAAACCCACATGGAGAATGGAAATGAATTGATTCGGAATATTCTCCTGAACCTTGCTGAACATTCCTTGAAGATTTCCGTCGTCGTCGGGCCCGACAAAACGGATTTCCGTTCCCTTTTCCCAAGTTCCTTCGTAATAAGAACCCTCGTGAAATTCTTTGGTCCAGATCCGATACGTTTTATCCTCGAGCATCTTGTTCCAAACCGTCTTTACGTCGGCGTGGATGGAAATGTTGAAACTGATGGTCTCCATATTCAATTCTCCTTAAGTCGAAACAATGTTTATCTTTGTCGCACCTGCGTCAACCGGAATGTCGAATCAAACTTCCAGAGCCTTGGCTTCGACCGCATTCCCTTTTTCTAATGCGATTTCGTAAGGAGTTTGTTCATCGGAACTCATTCTCTTTTTGTCCGCGCCTTTTTTTAAAAGAAGTTGAATGATTTCGATACTTCCGGACCTACTCGCGGCGATATGTAAGGGTGTGATCGCGCCCGGATTTTGAAGAGCGTTCGCATCCGCTCCTTTTTCCAGAAGAATTTCCACGATCGATTTTTTTCCGGTGGCTACCGCGGAATGCAAAGCCGTGTTCCCATAGGAAAGTTTACTCTTGGACGTAAGACTCAAATCCGCTCCGGCCGAAACCAAAAATTTTACGATCTCCAGATGACCGAAGTAAGCCGCGAGATGTAAGGCGGACCAACCGTCTTGGGAAAGAGTATTGATCGTTTCGTGAGAAGCGGCGACAATGCGTTTTGTTTCTTCCAAATCGCCGAGAGCCGCGGCTTCAAAAAGATTCCGATTCGTACTCAGCTCGTAAATCTCTTTAGAAATATCTAATTTTCCGTAATAAACGGAAAATAAAATCGGAGTGATCCCTTCTTCCGTTACACATTGAAAAAGACCGGGATCTCTTTTTAGAAGACCGATCACTTTGGCCGTTTGCCCGCTTGCTATCGCCTGAAAGATTTCCTGCATAGAGATCACCGTCGCTTTTTGAGAGAGGATTAAATCCCGTTTTTGAAAAAAATTCAAGAGAATTCTTGATTCGAATTTCATAAAACGATTCGAAAGAACGACGCTGCGCGAGAGGGAAAAGTTTATTTCAATTCGATAATATCGTACGGCTGAAGATCCACCGAGATCGGATTCGGAGTCAAAAGCGCGTTCCCCCGTTCCGTATCGAACATGGTCACACCCGGCTGTTGAAACTGAGTGTTCCCCACATATAAAATCTTATCCGAGGCAAGAAGAATGCTCGAAAGACTCGCGTCATAACTCGAAGGAATGGTGAGAAGAGTGGAAATTTTTTCTCCGGAACTCGGATTGAACACCTGCAAGGTTTTTGTAAAACCCGCGTCTAAAACGGAAACGTAACCCACCGAATCCGATTTTATCTGAACCGTAAGAATATCCCCGCCGGCTACGGTTTCCGAATAAAGAAAACGAGAAACAAAAGAACGTGTTGATAAGCGAAATGCGCTCACTCCTCCGTCGATCTGACTCTGAAAACCCATTCTCGCGGGAGTTGCGACCACAAGATGCGGTTCTCCGAAAAGATCCACGAGCTGTGGTTTGCTCACGGGATTGGAACTCGGAAACGTATAATTTCCCACAACCTTATCCGTCCTGATGTCGATCTCCAACAACAACGAAGTCGTGTTAGGTGGAAAATATCCGGAAGGATCGTTTCGATCCAATCTTTCCAAACAAACAAAAAGAGAATCGCCCACGATCTTCAAACCGTTCATCTCGGGAATTCCGTCCGGAGCGCCGCCGGTCGAAAACGTTTCGGCATAACCTCCGAGATCGATCGAACCCGTGATCGTCAAATACGTCGGATCTACGATCAACAAACGATTGGAACCGTAAAGACTCACGTACGCTTTGGACGCGCTCGCAAATTCCATGTCGACCGGATTCACTTTTAAACCGAGGGAAAGTTCAGCGATGGTCACAAAACCGTAGTTAGGTTCCAAAACTTGAATGCTGTCCCGATTGAGTCTGTTTAAAACGTAGACCCTTCCGAGTCCAAAACGCGCCACGGCGTCCGAATGAATCGGAGTCAAACCCGGATAACTGTAAAGAAGAGAAGGATTGACTACCTTAAACCGTCCGCCCCCGCCGAAATCGGTCGTAACGACTCCGATGTTTCCGGGAGAATTCTGGGTCAAAAGAAGACTTAAAAAAGAAGGTCTTTCAATGTCTCTGCAAAACACATTCAAAAAAAAGAATAAAATAATAATCTTAAGTTTTGATCTCATTTCAAAACCTCATGCTCAAAGTGGCATACCAGCTTCTTCCCGGAAGCGGATAACCGATCAGGTCCGAGACTCTTTTATCCGTAAAATTCTTCACTTCGAAGGTGAGAAGAAATTCTTTCGAAGGAGCGGATTCTTTCGGATTGCCCGAGGCGTCCTTCGTAAACTCTCCGGGCTCGGAATAAAGAACCCAGGTGAAAAAATAATTCCAGATCTGTCTCGCGGGAATGTAATTGATGTATTCGTTCGTTCTATCCCGAAACACCGCGCCTATATACAAAAGTTCGATCCCGGTTTCCAATCGTTTTCCCTTCCAGGAAAGAGTGCTCGAAAACTCATGTCTCGGTCTTAAGGGAAGAATTTTCCCGTGCAGATACGGAGACGAAGAATTGTTGATCGCCTCTTGATACGTATAGTTGAACAAAAACTTAATCCCGTATTTCCAATCCTCTCTATGAGAAAATTCTAATCCTCTAATTCTCGCCGAGTCCACATTCTCCGGTCTTAAGGTGAACTGAGAGTTCGGAAGAAACAAGATCATATCCTTGATGTCTTTTGAAAAATATGAAACGCTCGTTTTCGTTTTCAGGAAAGAATGATCCGACTTCATGACAAAACCCGCGTCACCGTTTCCGCTTTGTTCCGGTTTCAGATTCGGATTGGCGATGATACTTCCCTGTTCGCCGAACATTTCCAAGAAAGAAGGAATTCTATACTGTTTCGAAACGTTCGCTTGAAACTGAAGATCCCAGGTTTCCTTTTCGAACAACTTCCATACAAAACCGAATTTAGGATTTGTGAATGCGGTTTTTTTCTGATCGCTCGCAAGAGGATCCTGTCTTCGATACCAGGGCTCTTCCGAAGGAAAACGATCCTTGTAATGATCCCAGGTCACGGAGGGAATCAAAAGAACTTTCGCGTTCCAAAGCCTCACCTCGTCCTCCAATCGAAAGGAAGAATAGGTACGCTCTTTGAGAGGTTCCACTCTTCCTATAACATTGGACGGAGTCAGCCTCTCTCGATCGAAGGATTCTTTTTCCAAGGAAGCAAACCCGCGAATGATCTGGTAATAATCCGTAAGATACAAAGTCGGCATCACTTGAATTCCGGTCTGACGAATCTCCGCTCTCGCGTTCGGCGTTCCTTTGGAAAACTCCGAACCCGGATCGAAAAGATCGTCCTTGGCCGCGGTATAAAAACTTCTCGTTTCCAATCGAAAGGAATCGGTGAACAAACCCTTCGTGTCCGTCGCAAACGAACCGGTATATCGATCGTATTTTCTGTGAACCTGATTGGTTTGATTGGAACCCGGTCCGGGAAGTCCGTGGATTCTATGATTGAAGTCGTTTAACAATTTGAGTTCGGTTTTTCCGATCTGGTATTTCAGAGTTCCGAACAATGCGGCCCTTTCAAATGCGGCGTTTTTTCTTCTGTCGATCGTGTCGTCTAACGTGTTTAATACGACCGTGCCGTGATCGTTTTTAAAGGAGAAATTCTGATCCGATTTTTCCCCGAGCGCCAAAAAGCTGGCTCCGATTCCGTTGTAGGTCCCGGTATGCGAAACGCTCGCCTTTCCCGTGTTAAACGAACCACCGCCCAGATTGATCCGAGTGCGCGGCTTTCCCGAATCCTTTCTCGTAACCAAGTTGACCGAACCTCCGATCGCGGAACCGGAAAATCCGATCGGATTCCCAGATCTATAAACTTCCACACTTTCCAAGCTATCGAAAGGAAGATCGGCGAGATTGACTTCTCCGCCCTGGGAGTTGTTCAACGGAATTCCGTCCAAGTAGATTCTGGATTGATTCGGATTCGTTCCTCGAATCGAAAGAGTGGAATAAGAACCCAAACCTCCGAAGGACCGGACGCGAAGCCCGGCTTCTCTTTCCAAAACCTCCGGCAAAGACGTATAACGCGCCGAAGTTTCGTCGAGTTTGATCGCGGATTGAAAACCGCTCGGATTGGATCTGAAATTTTGGGAACCGGAATCGGAAACCTTTCCGACAACTTGAACCGTTTCCGCTTTTTGTGTAGGTTCGGTCGTTACGGAATTCTTATTACGATCGTCCTGCGCGGATAAACCCCGGATGATAAGGAGAAACAGGAAAAAAGAATATTCTAATCTTCGAATGTATTTTTTGGGTGCCATTCTCAAACCCGACCTTAACTCCCGAAAGTCCCATCAGTTTGTATTAACTTGTCAGGTTTTCTGGCTTTCGCCGATTTCGCTCCCTTCCCGCGAAAAAACGCAGTGGGTTGATTGCGAAATCCTTTACGGCGATTACAGCTGCGGGTTCAGCTCCGGACTTAAACCGGATTCCCTTCCTCTCGAAAAAGAGGACGTACAAGTTTCCGTTCCAGGTTTTCCGAGAGGGATCAGGCGAGCAAGATCAATCTCAAGGAAGAATGGTTCCGTCTTCGGAAATTTTAGGGCCTTTGCCGGGGAAATCTTCCCGGGTCAGCTTCTTCATCAAGTCGATGGTTTTCTTTTCGGGATCGTATTCGGGGATCGAAGCCGAGTCGAGTTGCAAAGGAATGATTTTTCCTTTTACAAACTTGCCTTGCGAATCCACTTCCGTTTCGAGAACGAGGGAATAACCGACCATTCCTTTGGAAGATAACGCTCTATAACCCATAAAGTTTCCGAGCGAGTACGCGATCAATCTTCCCTTATACAATTCCATCGCGCGCACCAAATGAGGACCGTGACCGATCACAAGATCCGCCCCCGCGTCGATGAGAGAATGACTGAACTCGACAAGGTTGCCTCTGTATTCTCCGTAAAAACGTTCCATCTGATTTTTTACGTGAAGAGCGGGACCGCCTTCCGCTCCGCCGTGAAAGGAAATAAAAACGAGTTGGGCTTTTTTCTTCGCTTCCTTAACGAGCTCAACTCCCTCTTCGATTTCGTTCACGTTGTTATGCGACTTCAAATGGGAGAATCCGATCCACGCGATCGAAACGTTCTTCACGTTCATATACGTGATCATTCCCTTCTTACCCGTATAACGAATCCCCGCGTCGGAAAGATTTTTCTGAGTATCGTCGAAACCCTGCTGGTGAAAATCCAAGGAATGATTATTAGCAATGCTTAAAATATCGAAACCTACGTCCTTCAAAACCTTCGCATAAGAAGGAGGAGTTCTAAACGCGAAGATCATTCTTCTCGAAGTATCCTTGGAAGTGTTCGGATAATTGGTAAGAGTACTTTCAAAGTTTCCGAAAAGAATGTCAGCGCCTTTCAGATGATTCTCCACCTTACCGAACAAAAAGGATCTTGGATCCTGAATGTTCAAAGGTTCCGGAAAATTCGTTCCGGGCACCATGTCGCCCACGGACTTGATTTTAATCGTCGTATTCGCCTGAGAATCCGCGATAAGCGCGGATGAAAAAAGAAGAAAAGCGGATAGAATGGTAAGAATTACGTTTCGGTTCATGTCCTTTCATGAGTTTCAACGAGAAGATCCTCGTAAAGCAGAATTTCTATCAAAGGAATCGCGACCCCGCCCGATAAGAATCATAGAATGGAAAGAATCCCCTGCAACACCTGCGGTTCGTTCGAGTTCGAACCTCTTTTTTCCAAATCCAATCATAAGAACGAACTCTTTCATATCGTTCGATGCAAACGTTGTGCGCTCGTGCAAGTAAGTCCTCAGCCCTCTTCCGAAGAAGTGGCTTCTTATTATTCGGAAGAATATTTTTTAAAACGAAGCGACCGGGGTTACGATAACTATTTTTCGGACGGAATCAGAAACGAAATCTCCAGAGTGTTCGGACTCAACTTAAAGGATTTGGATTTCAACGTTTGGGAAGAATCCTTGTCCTCCGAAAAACGATGTCTCGACGTGGGTTGTGCGGCCGGTTATTTCGTGGATTATATGCAACGCAGAGGTTGGGATTCGTACGGAATGGACATCGCGGAAGCGCCCGTGAAGTTCGCGAAGGAAAAACTGAATCTCAAAGTGGAACAACTGGATTTTCTCGAATGGAAACCGAAACGGGAAGAGAAGTTCGATCTGATCACCCTCTGGGCTTCCATAGAACATCTTCATAAACCCAAAGAAACATTAGAAAAGATTTATACACATCTGAAACCCGGAGGAAGAATCATTCTTTCGACCTGCCGCTGGGGAATTTTAGCAAAATTGCAAGGACCGTCCTGGAGATATCTGAACGTTCCCGAACATTTATACTACTATTCCTTATCGGGAATCGTAAAACTCTGCGCGTCTCTCGGACTCAAAAAGAAAAAACACATCACATACGGAAGCGGACTTACCGCAAAAAAGAACGCCTCCGCGCTTTACAGAACTCTAAAATACGTAGCGGACCCCGCGGTCAAACTTTTGGACCAAGGCGATATGATGGCCCTTTCCTTCGAAAAATAAAAAAACACGCAGGACTTCCCTTCCGCTTTGAAATAAATTCTTGCCCGATTTGGAAAAAATGGAATATAATTGCCACGTTTCCGAGCGGGAATCCTAAGATTTTCTTGCTATTTTTAAGTTTATAAACGATAAACGTTATCTCGATTTTTGAGGTTGTTTTGAAAAGTGCGATTGAAAAGAACATCGTCTTCGGACTGAGCGTTATTGTCGCTTTAAACGCGATTATCGCGGGAGCCTCGTTTTACGGACTCCGACAATCTGCGGAACTGAAAGAATGGGAAACTCATACCCAGGAAGTTGTCATCAGCCTCGAAGAAACCTTATCCGCGTTCAGCGAAATGCATTCCATCATCCGGGGTTATATCCTTTTTACGGATCCTTATTTTCTAAAGAATTTTTACGAAACAAAAAACGAAATCTACGAACGGCTGAACAAAGTCGACAACCTGACCAAGGACAACGCGGAACAACAGCAAAAGATCAGCACAGTTCGTCCTTTGATCGACGAAAAGATTCTTTATCTGGAAAACCAAGTCGTAAAAAGACAAAGAACCTCGATTCAAAGTTATGTGATGCCCTTTCGTTCTCCTCAGGGAATTCCTCTCACCGAAAAAATAAAAACCATACTGAGAGATATGAAAAAAGAAGAAGCCGCGCTTCTTTCGATCCGCAAAAAAAAATCGGAACAGAATCTGACGATCGCGACCGCGTTCGTTTTTTCCGGAATCGTTTTGAATCTTTCGTTTATCATTCTTCAGAACTGGCTTATCTACAGAGAAAGCAAACGTAGAAGAGCGGCTGAAGACGCCGTGGAAGAATCGAACAAAAATCTAAAAACCCATTCCGAACAACTGGAAAGATCGAATAAGGATCTTGAAGCGTTTTCGTATTCCGTTTCGCACGACCTTCGCGCGCCGATCCGAGGTATATCAGGATTTTCTAAAATTCTAATGGAGGATCACGGAAACGATCTCGGAGAGGAAGGAAGAAGAATTCTCAACATAGTCATTCAGAATTCGGAAAACATGGGCCAACTCATAGACGACCTTCTCGAATATTCCCGTTTGGGAAGAAGGGAAATCGCGTTCTCAGTCGTGAATATGAAGTCCATGGCCGAAAAAATTCTCGAAGAAGTTACGAACTATTATCCGGAGTCGAAGATGGAAACGATCGTGGGTGATCTTCCGCACACGAAGGCCGATTCCGGTCTTCTCAAACAACTTCTATTCAATCTCGTTTCGAACGCGTTTAAATATTCCAATAAAAAAGATTCCCCGAAGGTAGAGATCGGTTCGTATCAAAACGACGGAGAAACCGTATTCTTCGTAAAGGACAACGGAGCCGGTTTCGATATGAAATACCAACACAAACTTTTCAACATCTTTCAAAGATTGCATCACGCCGATCAATTCGAAGGAACCGGAGTCGGCCTTGCGATCGTAAAAAGAGTCATTGAAAAACACGATGGTAGAGTTTGGGGAGAAGGTAAACCGAACGAGGGCGCTTGTTTTTATTTTACTCTGGGAGTTCACGAGAATCATGGATAAATTTGAAGACAATCTGATTTCGATCCTTTACGCGGAGGACAATCCTCAGGATTCGGAACTCACACTACGAAGTCTTAAAAAACACAACCTCAGCAATCAGGTCAAACTCGTTCGAGACGGAGAAGAAGCATTAGAATATCTTTATGCAACCGGACGTTATGCGGATCGGGACCCTTCTCACGTTCCTTCTCTGATTCTTTTGGATCTAAAGATGCCGAAGGTCGACGGGATCGAAGTCCTTCGAAAAGTAAGAAGCGAAGAAAGAACGAAGATGCTCCCCGTGGTCATTCTCACCTCCTCCGCCGAGGAAAAAGACATAGTGGAGAGTTACAGACTGGGAGTGAACAGCTATGTGGTCAAACCTCTCGAGTTCGGAAAGTTCAGCGACGTTGCGAGCGAAATCGGATTTTATTGGATTCTAATGAACAAAAGCATACTATGATTCAGAGAAAAGTTTACATCATCTGTATTGAGGACAACCCGAACGATTTGGGTCTGATGATCCGTCAAATCAGTGCGAGCGGTTTGGACTTTTCGTATAAACAAATTCAAACCAAAGAAGAATTGGTCCAGGAATTCAAAACAAGCGAGCCAGATATCATCCTTTCCGATTTTTCACTTCCTTCCTTCGACGGAATGGAAGCGCTTCACCTCGCGCAAAAATATCATCCGAAGGTTCCGTTTCTTTTTGTTTCGGGTTGGCTCGGAGAAGAAGCGGCCATTGAAGCTCTCAAACAAGGCGCCACCGATTATATTTCCAAAAATAAAATCACCAAGTTGATGTTCTCCGTGGACAGAGCCTTGAAGGAATACGACGAACGAAACCTTCTCGAAGAAGCGGAACGCGAAAACGAAGCTCTGAAATCCCAATTGCTCCAAGCGCAAAAACTCGAAGCCATCAGTCTTCTTGCCACGGGTGTGGCCCATGAAATCAATAACCCGCTTACGATCATGATCAACTTTGCGCAGTTGATTCTCGCACAAAGTAAAGACGACTCCATTCTCAAATACGCGAGCAACATTTTGGACGAAGGGGAAAGAATCGGCAAAATTACGAAGGATCTTTTAAAACTCTCAAGACACGAGAAGCTTGTTTTGTCCCTCGTCAACTTCGGCGAGATCATTCAAAAAACGGTTTCTCTCTGTGAACAACTCTTCAAGAAGGATTTGATTCAAATCGAATCGGATATGCCCGATTCTCTTCCCGCAATCCGATGTGTTCCTCAACAGATTCAACAAGTCGTTTTAAATCTTTTGAACAACGCAAGAGACGCACTCAATCAAAAATATCCCAAGTTCGATTCGAACAAGATCATTCAACTTTCGGCAAAACAATTCGACAAGGAAGGAAGGATCTGGATTCAGATGATCGTCGAGGACCGAGGAATCGGAATTCCTCCCGAAGAGGCTAAAAAGATTTTCAGCCCGTTTTTTACCACGAAGAAGGTGGAAAAAGGAACGGGACTCGGCCTTTCCGTCAGCACCGGAATCATCAAAGATCACGGCGGAGAATTATATTACGAAAGTAAAGAAAACGAATATACTCGTTTCTTTATAGACCTTCCGGTCAATCCGGAAAACAAAAAAGAATCGGACGCTTCGATCGAAAAGAATTTCGCCTGAACGAAGCGACCTACCCGACCGCTTCTATCCCGTTGGCATTTTTTCGAAGGCTTGCAAGGAAGGATCGATGGAATCCCATGCTAATCCGCGAACTTTATAAGTGAGCGCATGGGGAGAAAAAAGATTCGGGTCGTCCAAGCTAGTCGCGTGAATCGCAATCAAATCGGGCATCGCTACAAAACGAAGATAAACGGGCGTCCCGCAGACGGGACAAAAGGAATGAATCTTCACGTTGCCGCTATCGCCTTTGACTTCCCAATGAGTCGCCTCGCCGGTGATCGACATCTCGTCCTTCGAAGGAAAGGTCAGATAAGAACCGTGTCCGGTGCCGCTTCGTAACTGACAATCACGGCACTGACAATGATTCTGAAAAATAGGAGCGTGTTTGGTCGTATAACGGATGGCACCGCACGCACATCCGCCCGTATAAATTTTGCTCATGAACGATTCCCGTTGGAAGCCAACTTCGGTTTAGCAAAAACGTCGATCCCCTCGCCCGTTTCGAGCAAGGACTTCAAACTGGAAAGAACGATCGGCCATCCCTGTTGAATTCCCTTTGCCATTCCGCTTCCCGCTTCGAGTTCGTCGTGGGTTACGGTTAACTTTACCATTTCCTCATATACGTCTATGTCGAATATAACACGGCTATAACTTTCGGGATCGGATGCTTGTGAAGGACTTGCCCATGTGATTACCAAACGTGAAGGTGGAATGACTTCCACCACCTTTCCTACGATCTGAACCGTACGTTCCGCGTTGTCTTTCACGTGCTCCCAATGCGATCCCGGTTTCCAATCGGAGACATTCTCATGACCCCAATAACGTCGTGCGATCTCCGGTTTCATGATTGCTTCGAACACCTTTTCCGGCGTCGAACGAATGTAGGTCACATAAACGAAACTCGTCTTTTCTTTACTCATGGTTACTCTCCTTCAAGCTCTTTCTTCAGGTCGTGTAGCAGGCTGAGTCGTTGTTGTTCGAATTTCCGTACCCATCGCTCATAGACCTCGTGCAACGGAACCGGGTTGATAAAATGCAATTTTTCCCGTCCGCGCCAAACCGTACTCACAAGATTGGCCGCCTCGAGAATCCCGAGATGCTGTGTAGTCGATTGCCTCGCCATGTCCAAGTGCTCGCAGAGTTGATTCAACGTTTGCCCGTTCTTCTCATAAAGTAGATCGAGCAATTTTCTGCGCGTCGGGTCTCCCAGTGCCTTGAAAACATTGTCAGCGTCCATCCGTTACGTTCGTGATTTTGATTATGCAGGTATTTACCTGCATGTCAAGTGAAATACTAGAAAATATGGGATTTAAACCCGGTCACTCTGCCTTTTTGCGAATGATTAAAACCTTACCGATCGCCTCGCTTTCGTTGCCGAGAATGGCCCTGTTTACGATCTCCACGCTCGTTCGTTCCCCATTCTTCGATAACAAAAATCCTTCGGTGGGAATCACATAGGAGTCGGGGGCAAAATTACTAGTTTCGATGTTGCCCAATTTTATAACGGGAGCTAAATTAAGAATCTCTTGTATAGATCGTCCAAGCGCTTCCTCTTCCTTCCAACCGGTAAGCGTTAATGCGACGGTGTTCATAAAGTAAACGGTTTCGGTGTTGTCGATCGCGATGATTCCCTCTCCGATATTCTTGAGAGTGGAACGAACCAATCTTTCTTTTTTTTGAATTTCTTTATCGGAATCGTTTTTGTAAAGAATCAGCTCGATTGCGATCTGCAGTTCTCGAGTTTGAAACGGCTTTAGAATAAACCCGCTCGGATTTGTTTCTTTCGCTTCTTTCATCGTATCTACGTCCGAAGAAGCGGTCAGATAGACGACGGGAACATCTAAGAATTCTTGTATCTTCTTTACGGTTTCGATTCCGTTTAAATTCCCTTTAGAAAGAATGATATCCATCAAGATCAGATCCGGCTGAAAAGTTCTGGCTTGTTCAATCGCATCGTCTCCCGTAACGGAAACGAGAAGATTCTCATAGCCCATTTTCAAAAGACGACGTTTTATATCTTGTGCGACAAGAGTTTCATCCTCTACGATGAGTATCTTTGACGATTCCTTGGAAACCATTCGAATTCACACGACTTTAACTTCGCTTTCCGACGAATAGAAAGCGTACGTATTCTTTCCCTTTAATTTTGATCGATACATTGCGGAATCCGCAAAACGAATCAGTTGATCGATGTCCATACTGTCTTTCGGATAAACCGAAATTCCGATGCTCAAACTCAGCAAAATCGTAAAGTCTTCGATCGAAAAAGGTTTTTTGAGAGAAGAGAATATTTTTCGAACCACCTTCTCCGCATCGGACGTATTTGCGAGGTCGTTCAGGATGATTACGAACTCGTCTCCGGAAAGCCGAACGATGATGTCGTCTTCCCGAACGATCGCCTTCATACGATCGGAAAATTCCCGAAGAAGTTTATCTCCGGTCGAGTGTCCCATCGTATCGTTTACTTTTTTAAAATCGTCTATGTCTATAAACAAAAAGGACATCGTGTATTCTTTTCGTTTCGGTCTCTCGATTTCTATGTTTCTTTTAAAACGTTCGAAAAGTAGAGTACGATTCGGCAATCCAGTGAGCGGATCGTGATAGGCAAGATATCGAACGCATTCTTCGGTAACCTTTCTTTCGGTGACGTCCCTAAAAACGAGAACCGCGCCTAACGTAACTCCGTCTTCCATATGAATGAGCGAAGCGGTACATTCGATAGGTCTATCCTTTCCGAATCGATCGACCAAACGGATATCGCTTACAAAAAGAATCTGTTCCTTCGTTTCTAAAATATGAGAAATCGGATCCGACATCTCGTCCTGTTCCGAATAAGAAACGATTTTGACGATCTCTTGAATCTTTCTTCCGCCGACTTCGGCAATGGTCCATCCCGTAAATCCTTCCGATATACGATTCATAAACGTAATGTTTCCGGTTGCGTCGGTCGCGATCACCGCGTCTCCGATACTTTCCAGTGTAGTCAATAAGAGCTGTTGATTTTCTTTTAACTTTCTCTCCATCGTATGTTTGTTCAAAGCGATTTCGACTGCGATCTGAAGTTCAAGAGTTCTCACCGGTTTGAGTATATACCCGTACGGTTCCGTTTGTTTTGTACGAATCAGAGTTTGATCGTCCGCATACGCGGTTATATAAACGACCGGAACGTCCATCGTTTGCCGAAGTTCCGTCGCAACTTCGACGCCGTCTATCTTTCCCCTTGTCAGCATAATATCCATCAGGACTATATCCGGTTTTAATACGGACGCCGACTGCAACGCCTCGGCTCCGTTTTTTGCGATCGCCGGAAACGGATATCCCATCTTGACCAACCGGTCCCGAATGTCTTTTGCAACGATGTTCTCATCCTCTACGATTAGGATCTTTGCGGTATATTGATTCATTTTCTTACCCTGTTCGAATCCATAGCCATCAGTTTAAATTTTGTTCCTTCGCTTTTCTCCAAAGTCAACGTAGCTCCGATTTGTTCGGAAAGAATATTCACTAATTGTAATCCTAGCGAATCGGTCCGACTAAAATCGATATCCTCGGGGAATCCGACTCCGTCGTCCCCCACCGTCAGAACAAAACCCTCCTCTAAATTACGAATGGATATGTATATAGTGCCTTTCTCTCTTCCTTTGAACCCGTATTTTAAGGAATTCGTAACCAGCTCCGTAACGATCAGGCCGCAGTGGATCGCCGAATCGAGCGTGAGAAAAATCGGATCGGCTTCTATTTCGAAGTCGATCTCGGAATTGACCCTATATGTACGGAGAAGATTGGTCGTAAGATTATATAAGTATTCTTTAAAGTCCATCTGAGCGAGATCTTTGTTCTGATAGAGAAGCTCGTGAATCAGAGCGATGGATTTGATTCTGGATTGGGCGTCTTCGAACAATTCGAAAGATCTGGAGTCGGTGATATAATTGGATTGAAGATTGAGAATGCTCGAAACAATCTGAAGATTATTCTTAACTCTATGATGAATTTCACGGAGTAAAACCTCTTTTTCGCGCAAAGAATTTTTCAAAGCGTCTTCTGCTCGTTCTCGATCCGAAATTTCGTTGACCAAGTTTTGATTTACCTTCTTCAACTCTGCGGTTCTTTCCTGAACGCGTTGTTCCAGCTTGTCATGACTTTCCCGCAACAATTCGTCTTGAAGCAGTAGAGTCTGATTCTTTTTATGAAGATCCACAAAAACGGAAGCCTTGGATTGTAGGATTTCGGGAGCGATCGGCTTAATCAAAAAATCCACCGCTCCTAATGAATATCCTTTGAACATCCAAGACTCGTTGTTTCCATAAGCGGTCAGGAAGATGATCGGAATCTGCGCGCACTTTTCTCTTTGGCGAATCAGAGAAGCGACTTCGAATCCGTCCATACCCGGCATTCTTACATCCATAAAAATTAAAGCGAAGTCGTCCGGTTCCAACAAAGCCTTTAAGGCCTCGTCGCCGGAACGAGCTTTGATAAGATTCAATTCTGGACTGACTAAAATTTTCTCAAGAACCCAAAGGTTGTCCGGATTGTCATCCACGATCAAAACGTTCACTTTTACGTGTAAAGACATAGACGTTACCTGCACAACCAAACATGAAGAAGAGAAAGCAATTGATCCACATCCACCGGTTTGGTGATGTAATCGGTCGCTCCGGCTTCGATACATTTTTCCCTGTCCCCTTTCATCGCCTTGGCAGTAACCGCGACGATCGGAAGTGAAACGAACTTACTCATAGATCGAATGGCCCTTGTCGCTTCATACCCGTCCATATCCGGCATCATCACATCCATGATGACGATTTCTATATCGGGTGTATCCTGAAGAATTCGAATCCCTTCGCTTGCGTTCTCCGCAAAGGCGACTTTCATCTTTTGTCTTTCGAGAACGCTCGTAAGAGCGAAGATATTTCGAACGTCGTCGTCCACGATCAACACTTTATGACCTTTTAACATAGGATCGTTGTGTGAAGAATCCAGAATCATCTTTCTCTGAGAAGTGGATATATTCTCCTGCGATCTATGAAGAAACACCGCGGTCTCTTCGACGAGCGAGGATATCGTTTCCACTTCTTTGATCGTATTCGTATCTTTGAGAGTTTGTATCTGAGCCAAATCGTTCTGACTCAAAGGGCCGTCCGAATAAATCACGATCGGAAGATGATCCATTCCGATTCGGTTGACCTCTTCGATCAGATCGAAAAATTTTCCCTCTTCAAATTCGGAGGAAACGATCAAACAATCCACAAGATCTTTTTGCAGAACATCGATCGTATCCTTCGAAGAGAACGAGGTCTTTATCTTGATATCGGAATTTTCTATCGACTCTACCAACTTATCCGCTTCGTCCTTGCTATCGATAGCGATCAACAAAAGTTTCGGTTTTCTTTCTATAAACTTCCGCATCTTATCGATGGCGCGTAACAGCGATTCTTCGTTGATCGGTTTTGTAATTTGTCCGAGAGCGCCCATCCTCAAACTTCTTCTCCACTGAGTATCTTCGGAGACGATCAAAATCGGAACATGCCGAAACTTAGGATCCCTTTTCAACCAGTTGAGAATAAACCATCCGTTCATATCGCTTAGATTAAAATCGAGAACGATCGCATGAACCGGATAAGCCTGCAGAAGAGAAAGACCCGTTTTTCCATCCAACGCCACGAGCGCTTTGAATCCGTTCTTTCTTACCAATTGTAAAAGCTGTCTCGCTAACGTTTCGTCCGCTTCTATGATGAGTAAAACTTCGCCCGAAAGTTCGGAACGATCGTCGTCGATCATCTTAAAAAAAGAACGATTGATTTCTCGAAACGGAACTTCTTTGAAGATATGCGGAATGTAACTTCCACCTCGACCGTCCAACACCGGAGGTTGAACCCACTTGGAATCTTCTTTGAGATTTTCCTCCATAAGAGATTCTTCCGTAGGTACGTATTCGGAGGGAAGATAAAGGGAGAATGTACTACCCGCTCCTGGTTCGCTTTCCAGTCGAAGTTCGCCGCCAAGCAGTCGAGTGATTTCTTTACTGATGGAAAGACCCAAACCGGTTCCTCCGTATTTTCTACTCGTACTTCCGTCCGCCTGACGAAACGCTTCGAAGATCAGATTTTGTTTTTCGGGAGGAATTCCGATTCCGGTATCGATCACCGAAAACTCGATGACCGATCCAGCGTGATTTAGAATTTTATGTTCCTCGCTCCAACCTATGTTTACGGGTTTGATGCGCAAGAGAACGCTTCCCTTTTCGGTGAACTTAAACGCGTTTGAAAGAAGGTTCCTAAGAATTTGTTGTAATCTTTGTAGATCCGTAGTCATTCGAACCGGAAGTTCGGAATTCAAGTCCACTTGAAACTTGAGTTCCTTATTTCTTGCGGTTTCCCGAAAGGATCTTTCGAGATATTCCGCAAGTTCCCTAAAGGAAACCGAGTCGAGATCCACCGTCATTTTTCCGGATTCTATTTTAGATAAATCTAATATATCATTGATCAACTGAAGCAAATCGTTCCCGGAGCTATGGATCGTTCGCGCGTATTCGATTTGTTTCCCGGAAAGATTCTCGCTTTCGCTGTCGAACAACAAACGCGATAGAATCAACATGTTGTTCAGAGGGGTCCGTAATTCGTGCGACATGTTCGCCAAGAATTCGGATTTGTATCTCGAAGTAAGAGCAAGTTGTCTGGCCTTCTCCTCTAAGGAATGCCGGGCCTGTTCCACCTCCATATTTTTGCGTTCGACTTCGTTGTTATTCTTCGCGAGCAATCTCGCTTTTTCCTCAAGCTCGTCGTTTTTTTCCTGCAATTCTTCCCTTTGATCTTTGAGAAGATCTTCGGAAGCCTGTAAGGACTTCGCTTGGTCTTCGAGTCGTTCGTTCGTTTTGGTCAATTCTTCCTGACGACCTTGTAATTCTTCGGTAAGAGTTTGGGATTGAGTTAAAAGTTCCTCCGTTCTCATACTCGCCGCGATCGTATTCAAAACGATCCCGATACTTTCAGTTAACTGATCCAAAAAGTTCAAATGGATCGGAGTGAAATTGGAAAAGGAAGCCAGTTCTATGATCGCCTTGACCTCACCTTCGAATAACACGGGTAATACGACGATATTCAAGGGAGCGGCTTCGCCCAATGCGGAACTGATTTTGATATAATCTGAGGGAACGTGTGTGAGAAGAATTCTTTCTTTTTCCAGAAAACATTGGCCGACCAATCCCTCGCCGGGTCTGAATCGATTGGAAACGTATTTTCGTTCCTGATACGCGTAACTTACGAGTAATTTGAGGGAAGGTTCGTTTTCGATCATCTCCGTGATAAAAAAGGCTCCGTGTTGCGCGGACACAAGCGGAGCCAATTCGGAAAGAATGAGCTTACTTACGTTTACTAAGTTTCTTTGACCTTGTAACAAACGAGTGAACTTAGCGAGGTTCGTTTTCAACCAGTCCTGTTCGGTATTGATTCTGGTTGTTTCACGCAGATTTCGAATCATCTCGTTGATGTTATCCGAAAGTGCGGCCACCTCACCGGCGGCCTTAACCATTACCGTTCTCGACAAATCTCCTTTTGTCACACCGGTTGCAACTTCCGCGATCGCGCGCACTTGAGTCGTTAAGTTACTCGCGAGCTGGTTTACGTTGTCCGTTAAGTCTCTCCACAAACCGGCCGCACCCGGCACGCTTGCTTGACCGCCTAACTTACCTTCGATTCCCACCTCGCGGGCCACAGTCGTAACCTGATCCCCGAACAGACCGAGAGTATCGATCATATCGTTGATCGTATCGGAGAGTTCCGCGATTTCTCCTTTCGCTTCCAAGTAGAGTTTCTTTTTTAAATCCCCGTTCGCTACAGAAGTTACGACCTTTGCGATCCCACGAACCTGAGTGGTAAGGTTGTTCGCCATAAAGTTCACGGAATCCGTTAAGTCTTTCCAAGTTCCAGCAACACCACGAACGTCCGCTTGTCCACCGAGGATTCCTTCCGTTCCCACTTCCTTTGCGACCCGCGTTACTTCCGATGCGAAAGAATTCAACTGATCCACCATCGTGTTGATCGTGTTCTTGAGCTCTAAGATCTCTCCCTTAACATCCACGGTGATCTTCTTAGATAAGTCACCGCGTGCTACCGCAGTCGTTACGTCCGCGATGTTACGAACCTGTCCCGTCAGGTTCGATGCCATCGAATTCACGGAATCAGTTAAGTCTTTCCAAGTTCCGGCAACACCACGAACGTCCGCTTGTCCACCCAGCTTACCTTCCGTTCCCACTTCCTTTGCAACCCGCGTTACTTCCGATGCGAAAGAATTCAATTGATCCACCATCGTGTTGATCGTATCTTTCAGCTCGAGAATTTCTCCCTTAACATCCACGGTGATCTTTTTGGACAAGTCACCCGTTGCAACTGCCTTGGTCACTTCCGCAATGTCCCGGACCTGTCCCGTCAGGTTCGATGCCATCGAATTCACGGAATCAGTTAAGTCTTTCCAAGTTCCAGCAACACCACGAACGTCGGCTTGACCACCCAGCTTACCTTCCGTTCCCACTTCCTTTGCAACCCGTGTTACTTCCGATGCGAAAGAATTCAACTGATCCACCATCGTGTTGATTGTGTTCTTGAGTTCTAAGATCTCTCCTTTAACGTCCACGGTGATCTTCTTAGATAAGTCGCCGCGTGCTACCGCGGTCGTTACGTCCGCGATGTTACGAACCTGTCCCGTCAGGTTCGATGCCATCGAGTTCACGGAGTCCGTTAAGTCTTTCCAAGTTCCCGCAACCCCACGAACATCCGCTTGTCCACCCAGCTTACCTTCCGTTCCTACTTCTCGCGCTACCCGCGTTACTTCCGATGCGAAAGAATTCAACTGGTCCACCATCGTGTTTACGATTTTAGAGGTGCGAAGAAATTCTCCCTTCAACGGACGACCTTCGATCTCCAAGGACATGTTCTGAGAAAGGTCTCCGCCGGCGACCGCTCCGATCACTCTCATGACTTCCGTATTCGGTTGTACTAAATTCCCGATTAATGAGTTTACCGAATCCATACAAGCCGCCCAAGAACCGGTTGCGGCAACGGCATTGATCCTCTGTGAAATTTTACCTTCTTGTCCGACCTCGTTGCTGATCCGTTCGAATTCTTTTACCATTCGATCGTTTTGATCCACGATATCGTTGATTACGTCCGCGATCTTACCCGAGATCCCGACACGATCCAAAGGCATTCTCTGTGAAAGATCGCCTCTCTTAAAAGCGGACAAGACTTCCAAGATCTTCTTTAAATCCAGGGAATCCTTTTCGTTTAGTTCTGCCGTTGCTGAGTCTGCCATATTCGCTCCTCGCTAGGTAACACTAAGTATCCCTTAAATAATGGATCACAAGTTAGGAATTCGCAACAAAAAATGAACTGAAAAGGTTCACCTTGTAATTGTTAAATGAACGAAACGATTGTCATCGAAAATGCGACAGGAAACTCGCGGAAAAAAGCCGCGTCTGTCAATAAATCAAAGGTATTAATGCGAAATAAATTAAAAGGATTAGAATAAGTTAAAGTTATTCCAGAAGTCTTTGGTCGTAAGCGTAACGAATCAGTTCTTGAATCGTTTTCACCTTCATCTTAGTCAACACTCGGGCGCGATACGTGTTGATCGTATTCAAACTCAAAACCAAATCCTGTGAAATTTCTTTCACACTTTTTCCTTGAACCAAAAAAAGCATCACTTGAAATTCCCTTTCGGAAAGAGTTTCGTGTAAAAGTTTATCCGTTGAACCGGAAATTTCCCTCAATAGGATTTCGGTAGCTTCGGAACTGAGATAACGATTTCCGGAAACGATCTTATGAATGGCGGTTACCAATTCTTCCGCGGCGCTACTCTTCGTCAAATATCCCGCGGCTCCGGACTTCAAAGCCCTCACGGCAAAACGATCCTCGGGATACATGCTCAACATCAACACCCTCAAATCGGGCGATAGTTTTTGAATGTATTTCAACGCGTCCAAACCGCTCATGCCGGGAAGGTTGATATCAAGAATTAGAAGATTAGCGTTCTTTTTTATAAGAAAATCCAAAACTTGTTGAGCATTCTCGGCTTCAAAAATCACTTCTATATCGTTTTCTTTGGAGAGAACTTTTTTCAAACCCTCTCGAATCAAAGCGTGATCGTCCGCGAGTATGATGGAAATCATATTTCGGAACCCGAAGATGAAGACGAATGAGCGGCACGGATCGGAATCCGAACGATTACTTTTGTTCCATTCTCGCGAGAACCTAAAATTTCCACCTTACCTCCCAGAACGATCGCACGTTCGCGCATCCCGATGATACCCAAGGACTTCGAATCGGAAATCTCGTTCCCTTGAATCCCGATTCCGTTGTCGCTCATGATCAATATGATATTGGAATCCTTTTCTTCCAAAATCACATCCACGGAAGTCGCTTTCGAATGACGAGCGACGTTCGTAAGCGTTTCTTGAAAAATACGAAACAAGGCAATCGCAATCTCGTTGTTCAAAAAGGACTTCAACGATGTCTTCGTAACCCTACAAAGGATTCCGGTTCGTTTTTGAAATTCTTCGCCATACCATTCGATTCCTTCCAACAATCCCAATTCTTCCAAAAGCAAAGGACGCAATTCGGTTGCGATCCTTTGTGTGGATTCGATCGCCGAATCGACCAGCTGAATCATCGAATCCAGATCTTTTATAATTTTATGATCCGAAGAATCGGAAGGCAATACATTCTGTTTACATAATGTGATTTCTATTTTGAGAACGGTGAGAATTTGTCCCAATTCGTCGTGAATCTCTCGCGCGATCAACACGCGTTCTTCTTCCCTTACTTCCTGAAGACGAGCCGACAAAGCCCGCAGTTGTTCCTGAGATTTTCGAAGATACGTCTCCGCATTCTTTCTTTCGAATGCTCTTCCGATTTGGGAAGCGACATGAGAAAGCGCTTCGATCCAAGAAGGATCCGAATGTTCCGAATCCAAGAAGAATTCCATCACTCCGACGATAATTTCTCCGTTCCAAATCGGTACTGCGATCGCGGTGTTGATACCCGCTTTAATCGCGATTTGTCTCGAATTGAAATCGAAGTTTTCCAAAAAATCTTCGAACCAGATCGTTCTTTTTTGATTCAATACTCGGTGGGAGAGTTTCAATTTCAAGGACTCGACCAAGGATCTAAATTCTTTGACGGATGATTCTTCCCCGGAGTACCAAATCGGATGAAGTAAGAAAACGGATTCGGCCTCGTCCAACAATTCGATATGACCGAGTTTCCATCCTGCAACGACGCAGATCCGATCCACTGCGAACTGCAATAATGCTTCTATATCCTTTGTTTCGTTCGCGGCGGTGGCGATCTGTTGCATCAAATCCAACAGAGAAATTTTTTTCAGCAATTCGACTCGAAACGTATCGGAATTTTCCAGTCCTTCCGTTCTTCGTTTATCAATTTTAGAATCTTGAATATTCAAAAAATGATGAATCTGTTCTTTGATCCTTCGAAACTCACGGGAATATTCGGAGCTATCTTGGGAATGAGAGGAAGTTTTATCTTGTATGAATATACAATAATGATCTTGAAACCGCAGTTTCCCGATGAATACACAAACGTCGGTTTCTTCGGAGTAATTTTCAAAAGTGGGAATTTTCGTTTCAAACGTAAACTCGATCAAATCTCCGACGAAGTCCCTTATTTTAGGAAGAATTCCGTTTTGAAACTCGGAAATCAGAGAAACGTATTTCGAATCCCCGTCTTCACTGGAATGGACGATTCCCCAGTCCTTATCCAAAATAAAGAACGGAAACGGAATGTGAACGGATTCTTTTGATAATTGTTCCCAAATCCTTTGTCCAATCACCTGGCTGTTTGAGTTCTCATTCACACAGTGATTCTGCTCCAAAAATTTTATCTTTCAATTCGTTTTTAAACGAATCTTCGGTTTCATAAAGATTATAAATAATGAAATTAGGAAATGGAAAGAACAGAATGTCCTAAAGTATTGATTTGATTTCGCCAGTGGTAAAGGAATAAGATCCCCTTTTCATCACTCAGAGCGCGTTAAAACCTTAGGACTTTAAATTATACGAAAGTCGATTTTTATTAAGCGGCCACCTTCTTACGAGAGATAGGCATTTCTTCCTTTTTGTTCGAAGTCATTAGGTGTTCCGCAGTTTCGGAAAATTTTCCGCGAATCTCTTTGTATCCTTTTTCAACTTGGTTTGAAACGCTTGAATATTCGCTTAACAATCTGTCTACGAAGTCTCTCAACCGAATCGCGAATTCCGAATTATCGCTCGCGCCTTTCGAGCTCAATTCCTTAAAAATCGAATCGGTATTCGTTTTCACCTTCGTTATGTTCTCGCGTACAATCCTTAGGATTCCAAAACAAGCATTCAAACCGTCTTTTATTTGCTGGTCCATCCCGTTCTCCTTTGGAAATTACCAAAGGAATTTATAACAAAATAATCCGCGTCCGTCCAGAAAATATATTTTAAAACGAAGAATTTATCGCGTTCGATCTTTACATTGTCAATCTGTCACCCAGAGAATAATCGAGGCGGACCTTACTAACGATGAATCTGATTCACATCCTAAAAGCGATCACGATCGCTCAACTTTGTTTTTTGATTTTCAACTTTTTGTTTCGAGTTCGATTCTCCGCAAGAAATCTTTTGGGAAGCCTCTTCTGTGTCTCTCTCATTTTCTATTTTATCTGTCCGATGTTCGCCAGAAATCACGCGGAGTTTCATCCGATCCTAATTATCGTCGTTCACATGGGTTGTTATTCCGTTTCGATTTTTTTCTATCTGTTCGTAAGAAGTCTTTTCGAAGACGAATTCCGTCTGAGAATATGGCACGGACTTTTATTCGTATTCATCAACTGTTATAGTTTTACGATATTCTTCCTTTCTAACCTGCGGAATGAAACCGACGCGTTCTCTCGAATTCTCTTCAGCACTCCGCAACTTTTGTATTTAACCCTGATTCTTTTAACGTTAGGCAAAATCCTAAAAGACAGAAACATAGATCTGATGGAATCAAGAAGAGAATTCAGAACCTTATTCGCATGGGTTACCGGATTGTATGCGATCTGCGTCGTTCTCGTGGAAGCGATCGTCAAAAACTCGGGAGATTCGAGTCAGTTGGATCTTCTAAATTCGATATCGATTTTACTTCTTGTATATTTCTTTTCTTTCAAGTTGTTCGAGTTTAGGGGCAATGTATTTCCGACGCCGGAAACGAAAACGGAAGAAGAACCGGTAGACGAAGAACTTCTTAAAAAATTAAACCGACTTCTCGAAACAGAAAAAATATTCCTTAGGGAGAATCTTACGATTCTCGCGCTTGCGAAAGAATTGAACGTTCCCGAAAAGAAAATCCGTAAACTGATCAATCAGGGACTCGGATACAGAAACTTTAACGAATTCTTAAATCATTTTAGAATCCGAGAAGCCAAAACGATCCTTGCCGATCCCACAAAATACGAGACCCCTGTATTACGAATCGCAATGGATCTGGGTTACGGATCGCTCGCTCCGTTCAATCGTGCGTTCAAAGAGATTGCCGGAAATACGCCCACCGAGTTTAGAAAGCAGAACATTCGATAAAACCTGATCGATTCCGGGATCGATTGACATTCGGCCGGATTCGATCGGAATCCAAAAACGATTTGTGTTCTAATAAGCGCATCAACCCCGATTCGGGGAGAAAGGATCGAATATGTGCGCTCAACAACAACTCTTCCAATACGTTTCGGATTTGGCTCCGATGACTCCGATCATTTTTTCAATCGACTTTCTGCGATACCTTCTATTTGCAAGCGTCGCGTTCCTGTTCTTTTACGTTTGGAAACATCCGTTTCAATCGAGAAAAATCCAAAAACGAACCGTTTCCAATTCTCAGTATAAAAGAGAATTCTTATATTCCGTTTCCTCCGTTCTCGTTTATACGGGAGTCACGTTGATCGTATTCTTACTGAGAAAATACGGGTATTTTAAATTTTACGATCGAATCGAGGAATACGGTTGGACTTATTTGATTTCGAGTACGATCGCAATCTTAGTGATCCAAGACTTTTACTTTTACTGGACGCATAGACTCATGCACACGCGTCTTTTTTTCAAAGCGGTTCACAAGGTTCATCACGAATCAATCACACCTTCTCCTTGGGCCGCGTATTCTTTCAGTCCTTGGGAAGCACTGATTCACGCGATGATCATGCCGATCGTTGCGTTTTTGTTTCCGATTCATCCTCTGGCTTTGATGATCTTTATGACCTTTCAGATCGTTCGAAACGTTTTGGGTCACAGCGGTTACGAAATTTTTCCAAGTTGGATGATCTCGAATCGAATTCTAAAATTCATCAACACGAATACGAATCACGATATGCATCACCAAACCTTTCGTCACAACTACGGACTTTATACCACGATCTGGGATTCACTTTTTGGAACCGTTCATCCCGATTACGAAAAAACGTTTCTACAATTGACAACGAAGAAGGAGGAAGAAACCGAAACCGATTTCCCACAAAACGAATCGAAAATTAGTATGAATCGTTAATTCAAGTCGGCTCGGTCTTTTTATTGAGATTTACAAAAACAAAACGAATCAATCTAAATAATGATTTCAAAGAATCCGTTTCCGTCTTAATTTCATGGAAACGGAATTCGATTTTGAATCGAGATCCAACAAGGTGGTAATTTTTGAAACGTCTATTTTCATTCCGACTCGTCTGGATATTTGTTTTACCGATCGTAGGCGGTTGCAGTAAAATTTCGCATGTCCGGATTCGGATCGCTTCTAACGAGGCGCGTAATAGATAATGCCAACTCCAATCAAAGCAACACCGGCGCCCAAAAGATCGAATTTATCCGGAATATACCCATCCAATTTCCAAGACCAAAGTAAAGACATGGCAATGAATACTCCGCCGTAAGTCGCATACGTTCTCGCAAAATTAGCGGGTTGAAGAGTCGCTACGATCCCGTAAAGGCCCAAGATTAAAAATCCCGTGAATCCGAACCAAAATGATTTCCCTTCCTTCAACCAGAGCCACACGAGATATCCGCCACCGATCTCACAAAGACCTGCTAAAACGAAGATGAAAATAGTTTTTAGAATCACCCTTGACTCCTTAACAAGTTAGACAAGACGGTACTTTTTTATCAAAGGTACAATCGTCATTGCAATCATTTTTAACGGAATTTAATTTCGTTTTGATTTTCTTGAGACGTTCCATCTCCGTCTCGATGACGTTCAATTTCTGCTTCACCGAGCGAACTAAAGAATTACATTCAAGCCGATTATCGATTTTATTTACGGATAACGTTTTGATTTCCTCAAGAGTAAACGAAAGTTTACGAAGAAGTTTTATTAAAAGCAACTGCTCAAGAACATCTTCCGAATATTCTTTATAATTATTATCTCTGCGCGTAATGATATTTCCCGTTATAAGTCCCTTTTTCTCGTAAAATCGAATCGTATCTCTGGAAACCCCGGACTGTTCCGATAAAACTCCGATTAACATTTTTTCTCCTTTTTTCATCGCCCCTATTGACAATGGAGTATAGTCAACGGTTTAGACTGAGATCAAATTTTAGAAAAAGGAAAATTTAGATCGAATGGAATCAAATAACAAACTTTTCAACTGGGGGAAAAAACTGGGATTCATAGGAATCGGATTGTGCGGTTTGTGTTGCCTATCCCCTCTTATCTTTGCCTTTTTAGGAATTTCAATTGTTTCATGGATACTTTCCATTGCGGAATCCATTGGAATTGTTAGCCTCCTGATAGCAATCGGCCTCTTCGCAATTTGGATGGTGAAACGGAAATCGCATTCGACATGTTCAATTGACTGTAACTGCAAATCAAAGTAAGAGAACCGATTTCAAAGAAAGAATGTCAGAAAAAATTTTTAAGAATGGAACTCGGTCCTCCAATGAATCTACTCGATTAAAATTTTTTCGCGTCATACCGGAACCGTTCAAGCCAAGAAGAAAGGATCCATGTTAATCTTTGTATAGATTCGATTCCTTTCGTTTTATGAGAATCGGATCGAATCGTTCCCTTGGATAAAACATGAAATACATTCTTCCCCAAAAAATGAAAGCGATCCGGCAACTCGGACCTTTGTCCGAAAACTCGATTTCCGATCCGAAGGAAATTTCAAAAATCTTAGAATTGAAAGAACTCGATCTTCCCAAACCGCAACCGGGACAGGTTCTGATCAAAGTCAATCGCGGTTCTATGAATCCGAACGATCTATATCACATCAAAGGAGTGTATAGCTCCACCTTAAATTATCCGTATCCGAGAGGAGTCGGATTTGAAGGAGCCGGTACGGTCGTTGCAAACGGAGGTGGAATCGTCGGCAGGATGAGAATGGGCAAAAGAGTCGCATTCTATACAAAGAACGGACTTTTCGCCGAATACGTGTTAGCCGATTCCTTAAAGCTGATCGTACTTCCGAAAGATGTCGAATTTCAAGAAGCCGCGTCTTCGGTCGCAAATCCGATCACGGGCATGGGAATGGCAAAATGGGCCGAGGCTTCCGGTTCCAAATATTTTTTTATCACAGCCGCCGCCGGGGCCGTTGCAAGAATGACCATCCGAGCCTCTCAAAGATACGGACTAAAGAGCATCGCGATCATACGAAGAGAAGAACAAAGAAAAATCTGCGAGGAAGAAGGCGCCTCTCACGTATTGAACCAATCCGATCCCGATTTCGAAAAACAACTTACGGCCCTTTGTAAAGAAGTCAACTGCACATACGGTTTCGATTGTATCGGAGGAGATATGCCCTTGACCCTGATCCGTTCCATGCCTCAAGGTTCCACATTATGTATGTACGGTTATTTCAATACCGGACCGATGTTGTTTCAGCCTCAAAAATTATTCAACGGCTGGAAGATTCAGTTTTTTGAAACGGAGTATTACGTGAATTCTCTTTCGCTTTTTTCCAGATTCAGATTGTCCAGAGAAGTGATTCAAAACGTAAACGGAATCTTTAAACCTAAGATTCAACGTCAATTTCCTTTGGATCAAATCCAAGACGCGTATACATATTACAGTCAAAACATGACAGACGGCAAAATCCAAATCTTATGCGAATAATCCCGCGCCAGGGATAGAAGTGGAATCCTGCGATGCACCGCTCGTGGTGCGTCGCAGATGAAGCGGATAGCCCGGTCCGAGCGAAGCGAGGAGGCGCCCCAATACATTAAGAAACTATAAATTTTGTTTTCGGAATATTCTCAAAATAAAATTCATTCCGCGCCCACGCCTAGATAGGTCCTTATTTTTTCCTTTTCATACAACTCTTGCGCGCGCGTTTCCGGAAATAGTTTTGAAAAAATATACGCGACCGCAAAAGAAAGAGTCATGGAAACAACGGCCGGGTTCTTCAAAGGAAAAATCGCTTTTTCAAAACCGAACAAGTCGACCCAAATCGTAGGACTGAGAACGATCAAAAGAATCGCAGAGATCGAACCGGTAAGAATCGATACGACCCCGCCGATGGTGCTGAAGTTTTTCCAAACGATGGATAAGAACAATGCGGGAAAATTACCGCTCGCGGCCACCGCAAAAGCGAGTCCGACTAAAAAGGCGACGTTCTGATCCTTGAATAAAATTCCGAAAAGAATACTGAACACACCGAACGCGATCGTTGCCCTTCTTGCCACTTTTACTTGTTCCTCTTCGGTCGCTTCTCCTCTTTTGACGACGCTCACGTAAATATCGTGAGAGATCGTGGAAGCGGCGGCTAACGTCAAACCGGCTACGACCGCAAGAATGGTGGCGAACGCAACCGCGGCGATAAAACCCATAAGCAAGGTTCCGCCTAAGAGCTCCGCGAGAAGAGCGGCCGCCATGTTACCGCCTTTGTCGATGCTTGCGATCGGTTCTCTTCCGATCAAAACGGCCGCGGCAAAACCGACGATGGGAATGATCAGATAAAAATATCCGATGAAGGAAGTCGCATAAGCGACCGACTTGCGGGCTTCTTTTGCGTCGGGAACGGTATAAAAACGCATTAGAATATGAGGAAGTCCTAATAAACCGAGCATCAACGCAAGACCGAGGGAAACCGCGTCCAACGGATTCGCGACCAAACCTCCCGGCTCCAAAGATGTCTTACCGAATTTTTGTTCCACCGCACCGTATAAATTCTCAAGACTGAAACCGAATTTAGAAAGAGCCAATACGGTAAGCAGAGTCACTCCGAACAAAAGAAGACAGGCCTTGATGATCTGAACCCAAGTGGTCGCGATCATACCTCCGAACAAAACGTAAAGAAGCATAACGATTCCCACCAAAACCACGGCTCCCTCGTAAGGAAGACCGAACATCAGATTGATGAGTTTTCCGGAACCGACGATTTGTGCGATCGAGTATGTGAGAGTGACTAAAATTCCTCCCACCGCCGCGGCGATTCGGATCGGTCCTTGTTTGAGTCGAAACGCGACCACGTCCGCAAACGTGAACTTTCCCAAGTTACGAAGAGGTTCCGCGATCAAAAACATAAGCGCGGGCCAACCCACGAGCCATCCAACCGCGTATAACATTCCGTCATAACCTTTCAAAGCGACCATTCCCGAAATTCCGAGAAAGGAAGCCGCGGACATAAAATCCCCCGAAAGAGCGAGGCCGTTTTGAAAACCGGTGATACTTCTTCCCGCGGCATAGAACTCGCTGGATGTTTTCGTTTTGCGCGCGGCCCAATAAGTGATCGCGAGCGTCAATGCGACAAAGATAAAAAAGAACGATATGGATAAAAGATTCGGTTGTCCTAAATGAGTTTCCATCTTAATCCTCCAACCTTTTCTTTAAGGAGTTTACGTTTTTATCATACGATCGATTGGCCCAAATTACGTAGATCAAGGTTAAGAACCACGAGAACAAGATGACTAACGCGCTCGCTAAAATTCCCACGTTGGAAAAACTACCGACTTTTCGAATCAACAGCTCCGGATAGAATGCAACCGTGAGAATGTATCCGTAATACGATAAAAACAAAAGTGCGAGAAGCGTAAAACTTACGATCCATCTTGTGGAAACGAGTTTTTTAAATTCGGGTTCTTCGACTAACTTGTGTGCGGGCGTTTTCATTTTCTTTTTTCCTAATACGAATTACTATGAACACATTCGAGAAAGAATCGATCAAGTCTAAAGACACAAACGAAGGTTTCTCTTGAGAGAAAGAAGAATAAATTCATTCTTTTAGAAAAGACTCGATTCTTTCCCAAACCAGAACGTCGTTTAGAAGATCCGAATGTTCCGCCTGTGTTTCGAAACTTTGATAAGCGACATCCTCGGGCGGAATCGAACTCGTAAACGTAACCCTTCCGTCTCCCGGAGCACGAATCGAATTTTTAAAATCCCAAAACCAATGATCCGGATTTTTTTCCGGAACTAAAGTTCTCATCGTTGGTCTGTTCTTCGCGTGAATGACAAGTGCGGGCGGATATTTGTTTCCTTTTTTCGTTTCCAAAGAATCTCGAAAAGCGAGCGCAAGATCCAATCTGGATTGAAATTCTTTGATCGATGGAGGCGGCTCACAATGAGCCTCGTGAGAATAAGGGCCCAGTTCATATTTTTCCCAATCACCCGCATTGAAAAAACGGAATGGAAGAATTTTTCCTTCCGCGTCCTTTAAAACTTCCTTCGTATCGAAACTTCCTTCTCTTGGAAAAAAAGTATAAACGGAATGAAAGCTGGATACGACACAGGCGCTCGCGATCTCGGGATTCAAACCCGTGGAAACACCCGAAATCAAATCCTCCATAAAACCGATTCCTCCTCGAAACGGAACACCGGCAAACACGACCTTAGAAACAAGATCCGGTCTTCGATTGAGAACGGATAAGGAAAGATTTCCTCCGTTGCTATGACCGACTAACACGGGTAAGACGCCATTCTCCCTTTGAACGAGTTCCAAAAAGGCTTCGAGTTTCGCAGAATTCTCCCCGTTGTCCTTTCTCCAATCGTAAGGAAAAACGTATAGTTTTGCCAAACCGTTCGAGCTCATTCTTTCCAACCAAGGTTGATACACCTTCACTTCGATCAAGGAAGGAATCAAAGTGACCCGAGTGAGAACGTTTCCGACTTGAACGTTATCGCTTTTTTTCAAAGTAAGATCGGGGACCGTTAGATTCAACGCCTGCCAAGGTGTGAGCCAGATCCGATCCAAAGAACCGGATTCGTTTTTTTGATACAACTCCGAACCCTTATAACCGGGAACGAACACAAGAGGAATTTGTTTTCCGGAAACGACCGAATGACTTCCGGGTTCTTTTATCCAAAGCCCCGGACCAAAAGCCGATTCTTTTTTACCGGCACAGAATGCGCACAAAAGGATTCCGATCCAGAATCCACAACGATGAAATTTCACGGAGCAAGAATCGTTTATGTGATAAACTTTGTCTATGTCAAAAACGATCCGTTTTTCTTTTTAGCTTGTCAGTTCGACGGATTCGAATCTTGATTTCAATAGGTTTTGATACGATGAAATTCTCTATTACGGTCCTTCTGTTTTCGATTTTATTTTTACGATGTGCGACGTATTCCACTTCCAACTATTCTCAGTTTGAACAGGAAAAATCGGTGAACATCAGTAGCCTTTCTTCGAACCGTCTCAGTCTGCTCACGACCCGTTATCTGAAAAGCAACGATCTCGACGAAAAGTTCGAAAAATCTCCGTTAGTCGTCATCTACGACTTGGACAATCGCCTGGTCGCCTATAAGTCGCGGGAACTCGCCTATTATCTTTCCGAACTTTGTTATCTTACGGGAAATTCATTGGACATGGAAGACGTCCAGTTTGCGAAGATGTACGCATCCGCATTAGTATATTCTTATACGTATCTTTTCGATAAAAAAGCGACTCCCGCGGCCGATCCTTTTTCGGCGGAATTCAGATTCGCTCTACAAACATACAACCGTTCTCTCGCGCAGTTGGTTCGTTTTGCGAAGAAGAACCGCAAACTTGCGAACGTAACGGATCTCAATCTTCCTTTGATCCGAGGCTCCTTGGAAATGATCGGTTCAGAAACTGAAACGAGCTGGCGTCCTCAAAATTTTCTTCAAGTGGAAGTCGCATACGACTACAAGGTCAAAGGATTCTCCAATCATATCAGCAAATACGGAATCGGAACTCCTTTGATTCTCAATCGTAAGTTTCCCGAAAACGAATCCGAGGGAAGAATCAAATACGAATTTATCAACGGCGTCGGTCAGGCTTATCCCGCAACCGCCTTCGTAAGTTTGGAAGAATCGTATTTAGGCACGAGAGATATGATGAATCTCCGCGCAAAGATACACGTCTACGATCCGGTCTTTCGAGATCGCATAACGTTAGACGGAATCAGCCTCCCGATGGAAAGCGATACGACCACTCCGCTCGCGTATATGCTTACGATCGCACAACAGAGGGACAGTTTAAAAGCGATCTTCGACGGAGAAACGAGTATGTCCCGCAAAGGTCTTTATCTCGTTTATCCGTATCACAAGGACAAAATTCCAGTCGTGTTCCTGCACGGCCTTGCGTCTTCTCCGTTCGTTTGGTTTCCGATGATCAACGAACTTCTTTCCGATCCGGAAATTAAGGCGAAATATCAGTTTTGGGTCTATTGGTATCCGACCGCGATGCCCATGGTTTTTTCCGCCGCGGACTTTAGAGATACGTTATACGATTTGAGAAAAACATACGATCCAAAAAATGAAAATAAGAATTTCGATCGTTCCGTATTGATCGGGCACAGCATGGGCGGGCTCATCACAAAGTTAGCCGTCACCGACAGCACCATCGAACAATGGATGAACGCCGCCGAAATTCCCCGATCGGTATTCGATTCCATGAACGACGAATCGAAAAAGGAAATCCGCAGAGTTCTCGAATTCAAGCCGGTTCCATTCGTCAAAAGAGCCGTTTTTATCGCGACCCCGCATAGAGGTTCTAACTTGGCGAACGGAATCCTGGGAACGATCGCGAGATTCATGTTCCGATTGCCCAAGGAAGTCATTCAAAAAGTTGAATACGGTTTGGCGTTTTTAAACGCGACCCACAAAAAGGGAGAATTAGTCGCGGGTGTATACGGATTCGACGGTCTCGCGCCTAAAAGTCTTTTTATGAAAGTCACCGGAGAATTTAAACCGAAAGTGAAGTTTCATTCCATCATCGGAAATTCGAAACTCGCTGATTTGGATTGGATCAGCGACTCGGTGGTTTCTTACGAAAGTTCTCACTTGGAAAATCCGGAATCGGAAATGCTCATTCCGTCCGAACATTCGGTTCAGAATCATCTTCCTACTTTTTTGGAAGTAAAACGGATTCTCAAAGAACACTCAAAAGAAAACGATTCCGGAAAAACCGCGGACGAAAAACGTCCGAGCGAAAAGACAACGGATAAGGATAAAAATCCGCTTCCATTTTAAGATTGTTTTCTTTCATTCAGAAAATCAACTTAACGTTTTCCTAAAATACCATCGAGTTCCTTTTCGGTTATGGTCGGGGGCATGATTCCCTGACTCAATTTATCGGCCGTCAGTTGAGCCGCCTGATGAGCCTGTATTTGCCGGGTAAAACCGCTCAAACCGTTTCTACCCGGAATGTGAGGTTGATGAATTTTCAAAGCGCCGTTTACGTAAACGTCATAACCGTATCCACCCGTTTCCACGGAATAGGTTTCGATCTTTATTTCTTGGTCTTTGGCGTTTTGGATATCAGCGGAATCGGCAACATTCCCCTTCTTCGGATTACAAACCGCAAATGAAAGAGAAATTGAAATTAGAATCGTCATAATTTTGAACACAAAAATCTCCTGGATAAAAATAGAATCCGTTAGACGTCACAGAGTTTCCTCTGCGACGTACAAGAGTTTACATATCTGAAGGTTCGTCGGGTCCAATGATCACACGTTGGAATTGATAAACTTTCTGTCCGATCACGGAATAAGCAAACGATCCTGTGGTAAAAGACGCTGTTGTTCCCAACGATTCCGGTTGGGATGAAAAATACAAATTCGTCTCTTGTTTCCAACCGACGCTCGGATCGTACGACCAGACCTGTCTTTCAAAATTTGGATTGGGCGCGTATACATATCCGATGATCAATCCCTTACCGTCGACGGAAGTTCCGGTGCCGGAACCGGTGATACCCGGAAAAGACGCGATTTGTATCCAAGTACCCGGTCCGTTGGTCTGAGGTTGATATTGCCAAAAATCGGAAAGTTGATGCAGAGCATCTTGTCCTCCTCCAACATAGCCTGCTCCGTTTAAAACAAAGGCTACCGAATCCATCCGAGCGGCAGGAAGGTCCGCTACCGATCTCCAAGTTTCCGTTACGGTATCCAGTTCGTAAAAACTCTTAAGCACCGTACCTTGCAGAGAACGTCCCGTACCGACATAGGCCTTGGTTCCGATTACGAATGCGGCCCCATTGCTCCGCGGTCCTCCGGGCATATTTGCGATCTGTGTCCATACATTCGTCGTCGGATCGTATTTGTTCACAAAGTTAAACGTACTATTCACAGGCACGCTGAGATAACCCTTTCCTGCGACTCCGAACGCCACAAGACCAACGTTACTCTGACCGGTTACAAGTGTTTGCTTTTGGGTCCAACTGTCCGTGTTAGGCGAATACTCCCACAAGTCGATCCAAGCGGTTGTCGGAGTATCTCTAAAGGCAAGATATCCTTTTCCATTGACGGAAAAGGCCACAGGTCTATCGATCTTTGCGAGAAAATCCTGCTTTCGTTCCGAACGGATAAAATCGGCGCTTGGACCGGGCGAAGGCGGTTGTGCGTCCGTTGAACGTCTCACGGTCGGTCCCGGCGGAAACAAGTTTGCTTGTTGGGAAGAATTTTGAATCAAAGAAAGAAGTATCTCTTCTCCTTTCTTCTTGGATGAATCATCGCACGCCTGAAACGCAAGTAATCCTCCGAGCAAAACGGCCCATATTCTTATTATTCTCATATTCAAACCTCGTTGAAATTTGTTTGTTGATTCGTGTGAATTTATGGAAATCAAAAGTCGCATACTGCGTTTATGATCCAAACATCACAATATTGCCAACAGCCTCTGAGAAAAAAATTGAAGGACTTAAGATGGATCGTTCCAAAGAGAAATGAACTACCCTTTTTGTGGAATTAAAGACTTACGACCTCGAATCGGATCGATGGAAATGAAAAAATATCGATTTCTAATATTATAAAAAATCAATACCGATTTTATATTCAGAATCCGTAATTATGCGGAAGTTGGTTTAAGTATCCTTCCGCAAATTCGCAAACCACGTATCGAACCGACGAGAGATCCATGCGTCAAAAAGAATCGAAGCCCCCGCTCGACTTCTCAAAAAAAAGGGAATCCGCAGATTCCTTTTTTTGAATATTATTTTTTTCTTAACTCTTCGGCTTTGTCTATGGCTCTTTGCCGATTTTCCAACATCGCCTTCTCCACGGAAAGCCTCGCTTCCTCAAAACTTTCTTCGTCGAGTTTTTTCGGAACGTAAATCGGATCTCCGTAGGAAACCACAAATGTGGTGAAAGGTTTCGGAATTCTATGTTTGTCCCAAGCGCGTTCCGCGATCCACTGACGGGTACATTCATAATGCATCGGAATGATCGGAATCTGGGAAACTTGAGCGCACGCGATCAAACCCGCTTGAAGCACAAGCGCGGGCCCTCTCGGACCGTCGGGCGTTATCGCCGCGGGAAGATTATTTTTCAGATGTTTGAACAAAGCTTTGAGAGCCTTGGAACCGCCCTTCGAAGAACTTCCCCGTATGCTATAATTGCCGAAACGATGTACAACCTCGTTGATAAAGTCTCCGTCCTTGGACTCGGAGATCAAAACCGCGGCCCCCGCATTCCTATTGAGATAAGGAGAATAAAGAACGTTCGTATGCCAGATGGAAAGGATGTAAGGTTTTTTTTCCTTACGAAGTTTAACAAGATTTTCGTCGCCGATATTGACTCTTCGGGAAGTAAGACCGATCAATCTTTGAAGATTGACCACGAGAAAAGGAATCAGCCAGATTAAAAATTTTCTTTTGAACGATTGTCTTTCGTTTACCTTAGAATTTTCTTCCATGTAACACGAGAATTTTTCGAATTCGAAAATCCATCACCTCTTTTTTGGGCTCGGATTTCGACTGGATCAAACGGGGATTTCGGGTGATTTATAAAGATTGGAAAACTCTTTTCCTCTCGGAAACAGAAGAAGCATCGCGACAAAAAACACACCCATGCCGATCCAGTGAATCCGATCAGAAGTCACGAAGTAAAGAACCCCGTTGATCGTATAAGCCGCGTCCAAAAAAATAACGGAAAGAATTTTCGACTGAGAATAAGAAACGAACTTTTCCTTAACGTTGAGATCTCCTTGAATCAGTTTCTTTTTTGCGATCAACAACGGAATATACCAGGCCACCGGCAAAAGAAAAATCGAAACCGCTAAAACGATTCCACTGCTTTCTTTCGGCAAACCTCCGTTCGGGTTTGCAAGAATCACAAAAAAACCGCCGAACAGAACTAAGCCGATTAAAAGCGAGGCGTAAATGATTTTTAAGTTTTTCATCGTAATCGAGAAATATATTTCCATTTTTTTCTTTGTCAAGCGTTCGATAAAAAAGAAATCGGAAACATAAAATTCTCCAAATTCGAAAATTCTGTGGACTAAAGACCCGAACTTCGGTACAGAGTTCGAAACAAAAAAAGGTCTTAACTATGGAATCCAATTTGCTTACGACTGTATTTCTTCCGATCGCGTTAGCTATCATCATGCTCGGAATGGGAATGGCTCTTACGATCGACGACTTCAAACGGATCTTCGTTCTTCCCAAGGCGGTGATCACGGGTTTAACGTTGCAACTTTTACTTTTACCAGTAACCGGCTGGTTGATCGCAAGCGTGTCCGGTCTTCCCGGAGAATTGGCGGTCGGTCTGATGTTATTGGCGATTTGTCCCGGCGGCGCGACTTCCAATCTGATCACTCATCTCGCCAAAGGTGACGTCGCTCTTTCGATCACGTTAACCGCAATCACGAGCTGTGTTACCGTGATCTCCATTCCGTTTCTTTTAAACGTTTCGATGCATCATTTTCTCGGAGCGGGACAGATTATCGAACTCAACATTCCGCAAACCATTCTTCAGATTTTTCTGATCACGGTATTGCCCGTTTCACTCGGAATGCTTCTCAACGCAAAAAAGCCGGAACTTTCTCGAAAGTTTGAAAAGACCGTAAAAATTCTTTCCGGAGTTTTTTTGGTTTTGATCATCGCAGGCGCAATCGTTCGCGAAAGACAGAATATCATTCCTTATTTTATCAAGGTCGGTCCGGCGTCTTTGGCTTTAAACCTGATCACGATGGCCTTGGGATTTTTAGGCGCGACCTTGATGAAGGTTACACAATCTCAAAGAACCTCAATCACGATCGAAGTAGGAATCCAAAACGGAACCTTGGGAATTACGATCGCGAGTACGATTCTCAACAACCCCGCGATGGCGATCCCGTCGGCGATTTACAGTTTGATCATGTTCGCAACGGGTGCGATCTTTTCGCTTTGGATGCACAGGATCCCCGATTCTAAATAAGAATTGAAACGTTTTCTTTATAGGATCCTCGCCGTTTCGTTTTGTTTGTTTGCGGTTTCGTGTACGACGGTCGGATTTCACCGAGATGGAATCCGACAGGAAATCGACTTCGGCAAAGAGGAAACGTTGAGGCTCTGCGTCTGGAAGGACGTAAAGGTTTCCGACGAGGAACTCGTCGAACTCGTCGGCGCCTGGAACGAAGAATTAGAATATTATAAAATCACGGTTTTGTTAAGCGACATCAAGGACTGGGAACGTCCCGGTTGGACCGGAATGCCGATCATGGATCAGGTGTTCTCGGCTTCCCTTCCCAAACAATGCGATCGACTTCTCGCGGTCGCGGGCGGAAAAATCAGCGACACCGCATTCGAACTCGTTGGAATTTTTATGGCGTTTTTCGGAATTCCCAGTTTTCAAGTTTTAGGCGCGGTGGAAAACAAAACGGGAACGAGAGGTTATATTCTCGGGCAAACCAGAACGATCTCGCATTGGTTGGCCGGAGGTTCGAAGGGAACTCTGATTCACGAAGGGTATCATCTTCTCGGATGCGGACATTCTTTCTTTTTAAGCGATTGTTACGTTCAAATCCGAAAGGTCAAAGAACTGAAACGAAAGAATCGAGAAACGGGCGCGTTGTTCTTCCCTTCCGTGGACGAAGAAGGAAATATCTTTATCAAAAGTCCTTGGGAATAAGCATGGATTTATGGAAGTTTCCGAATCCAAGTGGAAGCCCTTTTTAGGCGCATCCTTAGTTTTAGCCGGCGCGGTTTTCTTTTCCGCAAAGGCGGTCTTTGTCAAATTAGTCTATCGATACGAAGTGGATTCGATAACTGCGTTGGCGCTTCGAATGTTGTTCGCGATTCCATTCTTCGCTTGGATCGCATACAGATCCAGAAACACAAAAACAAACGCGACATTGACCAAAAAAGATTGGGCCTTGGTTTTTATTCTCGCGTTCTTAGGTTATTATCTCGCGAGTCTTTTCGACTTTATGGGTTTGGAATATATCTCCGCGGGTCTGGAACGACTTACACTTTTCGTATATCCCACGATCGTTCTCGTGATCAGTTCCATTCTTTATAAAAGAAAGATCAAACGTGTGGAAGTGTTTGCAATTCTTCTTACGTATTCCGGAATTTCGATCGCGTTTATCGGAGACATTCAAACGGAAGGACCGAACGCGACCAAGGGAGTTTTGTTCGTATTCGCTTCGGCGATCGCGTATGCGTTGTATCTTGTGGGAAGCGAATCCCTCATACCCAAACTCGGCTCGGTTCGATTCACTTCGTATCTCATGCTCTTATCGGGTTTGATCGTGGTGATTCATTTTTTCATCACAAAAAATCCTTCTTCTTTGATCCAACCGAGTCCGGTTTATTTATACGGATTGGCCTTGGGAATTTTGACGACGGTGATTCCGGCTTACTTCACAACGGAAGGCATTCGAATGATCGGATCGGGAAGAGCCGCGATCATCGGTTCGGTAGGACCGATTTCCACGATCCTACTCGCTTGGATCTTTTTGGGTGAAGCGATCACGTCGTCGGGGATCGCGGGAACGATTTTCGTGTTGGCGGGTGTTCTTTCGATCGGAAAGAAAAAATCGGAAACAAAAACTCAAACCGATTCGATTCACTCGACCGGTTCGATCGTTTCTGCGGATTCTAAAACAAAGGATAAGAATGGTTCTTACGAAGATTCTTCCCTTGCAAAAAAGGAAACGGAAGAAGACGAGGACCCGAACAACGCCGAAATTACGATGAATTGACGGATTCTTACTTAATAAGAATAGAATATTCTAAATTATTAAAGAACTCAAGGTCCGTCTTTTACACAACGAGTCGGGTTCGTAGTCGCCAAAAACGAGGACAAAGAAATCGGACCGTATGCGAAGTCGAGAATGAATAGATTCTTATTCGAAGCGTCCGCGTTTACGTTGCTCGTCATATAAGTCGAGTTAGGCGGAGAATTCTTAAAATACGTTGTATCGATGATTCCGTTTCCAACGGTTAAACCGTAGTCGACGAGACTTCTCATTTCATGAACGTTCGGAAGTCTCCAAGGTTTTCCGTCGGAAACCGAAATTCCGTTACAAGCCGAAAGCGCCGCTTGTCTGGAAAGATTGGAAGGAGAACCACCCGAACAATCCGAACCAGTTTGCCCGATCGAACACATAGCCCAACGAAGATTGTTGTTTCGATCGAGAATGGTTCCGTCTCCCAAATCCGCATAGTTCTTTGAAGGAAACGCGCCGCTTACGACACAACGAACCGGAAGCGCGCCGGTTTCCGAAAGATTACTGCTCGTTCCTTGCATAAAGTTGAACGTCCAACGCGAAGTGGAGTTCGGAGTGGTCACAAGAGTCGCGGACCAAAACGTAGAAGCGGAATTCGGAAACAAGGTCGCATTCAAATAAGGACTCGGAGTCGGATTCTCATAAGAAGAAAGAGTGTACAATTCTTGAATGTTCGGTATTCGCCAATTCTTATAACCCGCGTAACCGTTCCCCGAGTTTAACGCGGAACAAGCCGCGATCGCGGAAGCATACGAAAGTGAAGTTGCGGTTCCCGTACAATCGACTGCGTTGGTTCCTTCCACACATTGTTTCCAAACGAGTCCCGCGATCTTATCGTGAACGACGGGTTGATTCGGATAATCGGAGAATACGGTTTTCACATAGGTCGGTTGTGGTCCGTTCTGAAAATCGCCGTCTTGTCCCGGATTCGTTCCGTTGCCACAAGAGATTCCGTTTAAGGAAGCGTCGTAACACAACTTTTGATTCGCGTCGGTCAAAGGAGCCGTCGTCGCAATCGTGATCGTATAATCTTTTTTTTCTCCGGTTTCGGAAAGAACCGAATAAACAACCGGACTTGAAAAATCGTTTTTATTGATTCCGCTGATCTGCGTAGTTCCTCCGACCTTTACAGTCGCGCCAGAAGAAACTTCAAAACTCGCTTGCAAACGAGCGATCGCCCCATAGGGAATCGTAGCGGTTACGTTGGTTCCGTTGATCGTTGTAGGATAATCTTGGGAAAGAATATTGTCGGATGCTTTGAAGGAAAACGAGGTGATCGTAGTTCCCGTTCCCAGATTTCGAATGATCCCAAGCCCGCCCTGAAGTAACAAACCGGCATTCGAGGAAGAATCGAAACTAATCTTACCCGCTTGCGCGCAGGAAACGGTGGTCAGGATGTAGAACATCCACAGTCTTCTTAGAATTGGGTACATTTAAAAACGACCGTATAATTTAAAAACAAGCAACTGATAAGAATTTGTTTGTTTTTTTATAAATCAGACGGCCTTTTCCCAAGGTCAACGCCAATTCTACGCATCTTTTTTACAAAGAAACGGGAGAATGGAAATCAAAAACCTTCGCTTACACAACGAACATAATTGGCGGAACTGGAAGCGCTCAAATTGATCACCGCATTCGTAAAGTTGACTCTGTAAATCTGTCCGCCCGGAATCGAATTGCTCGTCGTAAATTCCGAAGCGTTCGGAGTATTCGGAAACGCGACGGAATCGATTTTCTGATTCGACGTGGTATTAAAATCCAATAAACTTCGGAGTTCATGTACGTTCGGAAGCCTCCAGCTTCGACCGGCTAAATTCAAATTTCTGCATGTAGCCAAGGAAGAAGAAAAATTATGCGTGGTCGCGGTCCCGGTGGCGCAGTTCGGAGACGCGGAGGACCAGTTTTGTCCCGTCGAACACTTCTGCCAAATCAATCCGGTTCGATTGTCCTGAATCGTTCCGTTTCCCAAATCGGAGTATGAGGAAGTCGGCGCGGAACCTCCGGAAACACAACGTGCGTACGCGCTCCCCCAATATTTGTCGGAAGTGCTGTTAAATCCATCGGAAAAGTCGTAACTCCAAGCCTCCGCCGTATTCAAAACGTAAGAAAAAGAGGTCCAAAATTCACCCGCCCCTCCCGGAAATTCCGCGAGATCGATATGCACGGTACTCGGAGTTTTAAAAGTGCTGAGAGTCATCAATTCTTCCAAGTTGGGAAGTCTCCAATGGGTGATTCCCGCATAACCGGCGCCACCGTTTTGTGAGTTCAAATCATTGCAACTTCCGCCGGCGGAATATTGAGTAAAACTCATCGAGGAACCGCAACTCGTATCGTTCATTCCTTCCGCGCAATACTTCCAAATCAATCCGCTTTGTCCGTCGATCGTAACCGGATTATTTGTATATCCGGGAAATTTATAATTCGATTGAAACGACCCGATTACTCCGGTCGAATAATCCGCGTCCTGTCCGGGATCGGTGGAACATGTCGCATAACAATTCGGCTGTCCCGCATCTGTTAGACGAAATATCGGAACCGCCTGTACACCGTAATCGGCGACGCTTCCGTCCGATGCGGTAACTCTGTAAGTAAGTGGTGATGAAAAGTCGTTTACGGTTTGTCCGGAAGTTTGAGTCACACCGTTGATCTGAACTCGGATCCCCGTATTTTCAAAGGTGGCTTTCAAACGAGGAACCGATCCGAACGGAACCCGAATCGTGATCTGATTCCCGGAAATTGTTCCGACAAAATCGGTCGTAAAAAAATGATCGGTTGCTTTAAACCGAAAGGAAGTGATTTCTTTTGCACTCGGATTGTACGAACCGTTTCGAAAAACGTCCATTCCTCCCTGCAAAAGAATGCCGGCCGCAGAGGAAGAATCTAAACTGATTCGATCCGCTTGGGAACAAAACGTAAAACAAAGAAGAGTTCCCGCAAAAATCCAAAAAAAATTAAAGATTCGATCCATACACAGCCCGCTGATGTTATGATTCGAAAATTATAATTGGTTTAACGAATTGTTTCCTTTCAGGTTATAAAATACATCCTTAATAGATATCCAAGATCATCAAAGCGATATCGTCTCCGAAGTTTCCGCCGGAATACGCGAAGATATCCGAAACGATCAATTCTATATAGTCTTCGATGGATTCCGTATCCAGATATTCTTCCAAAATCGAAATCAAACCCGTGAGGTCCAAAATCTCCCCTTGAGAATCGAAGATCTCATACATTCCGTCCGAGAAAAAAACGATCCGATCCCCGTGCAAAAGATCGATCGATTGATCGTAATACTGAGCGCCTTCAAACGCGAGAAGAGGAAGATTCATTCCGTCCAATTCGATTCTTTTTCCGTCTCGAAAAAGAAAAATCGGAGGATGTCCCGCGTACGAATAAACCAAACGTTTCGACTCGGGAATGTATTTCACTCGAACCGCGGAAATATGATGATCGACTACGAGAGGTTTTAAATCTTCCACAATTCGAATCAAACCTTCCGCGGGAGAAAGACCGATTCTCGACGAATTCTTAAACGAGATGACCACCATCCCGGAAACCATCGCGGAAGAAATTCCGTGACCCGAAACGTCCGCAAAAAGAATGTCTATACTTCCGTCCTCGTTCTGAATCGTACTGATCACGTCCCCGCCGACTTTTTCAAAAGGACGAAAGTAGGTTTCCATTTTGAAATATTTGGAATCGGGAAACGTACGATCGACTAAGGATCTTTGAGTCAGCCTTCCGAGTTCGAGGTCGTAGAGCATTCTATCGTAAAATGCGTTTAAGGTTCCTTCCTTTTCCTTTCGATCGAAAGCGAGAACGATCAAGTCTCCGATCAAACCGAGAATGGAAATTTCTTCCCCGGTCCAAACCCGATCCTCTCGAACCATGTCGATTCCGAAAAAGCCGATCTCCTTTCCCTGATACACAAGCCCGATGATGAGCAAGGAACGAATTCCTCTCGGAAGAAGAAGTTCTCTCAAAAACGAATCCTCGTTTTCGATTTCTTCCACGGAATTTAATGCGAAGTAACCGAACTTACGTACGTTTTCAAACTTTGCGAGCGGTATGTTTTCCACCGTGATGTTCTGAAAGAATTGTCTTTGGGAGGGAACTCCTTCCCGGCACCATTCGTATGTGTTGGAAAGATGTTTATGAGTATTTGAGTATTCTATAATATACGCGCGGTCCGCGTTGCAGATTCTTCCCGTTTTTTCCAAAGAATCGCGGATCGCCTGATCCAATTCCTTCGGTTGAACCTTGATGAAACTTTTGGAGATTTCGGTGAGATTGCTCTGAAGAAGCAAAGAATATTTGAGTTGATCCTCGGATTTTTTCAAAGGAGTTATATCCCTTTGAGAACCCCAGATCTGAACGAGTTTCCCTTCTTTGACGACCCCGACAACGCTGTTCAAAAAGTATTTTAGATTTCCGAATCGATCCGATTCTTTAGATTCAAAATCCTTCATATTGTATCCGGCTCGAACGAACGCGAAGTACGGTTCCAGATCTTCGGGCGAATCCGACGGAACCAATTGGGAAAGGGTAAGCCCCATCACTTCGGAAGGGCTTCGATATCCGTACATTCTCGCCATAGAATCGTTGCAGATCGTTAGTCTAGCGTGCGTTAGGAGGAGCGAAACCTGCTCCTTTTCGTGAAGACCGATTTCTATGGGCGTGGAAAGATCGAAACACCAGATGCCTTCCGCGCTTCCCAGGAAAAAATCCCGATAACGTTCCAGTTCAAATGATTCCGACTTCATCCACATAACAGCAATTACCGAAAATCCGCCCTTTATTCTTTCCGTCGGCGACAAAGGTCAAAGGTTTTATCAAAGAAAACGGAGAATTCTCCGGATTCGAAAAAATAAATCGTATAAAAACTACTAAAACGCGTCATTCTCCCCTTTTTTGTCCGAGGTCCCTTGTATTCTTGTTTTCAGATAAGAGGTAACGATATGCAAAACATGAATTCAGAATGGATGGACGATAGAATCGAGGCGATCGCGGAAATTCTCGCGGACAA
Source organism: Leptospira barantonii (assembly GCF_002811925.1). Classification (NCBI taxonomy): domain Bacteria; kingdom Pseudomonadati; phylum Spirochaetota; class Leptospiria; order Leptospirales; family Leptospiraceae; genus Leptospira; species Leptospira barantonii. The sequence goes on along the minus strand of NZ_NPDS01000002.1, from coordinate 1,953 downwards.
GTTGATCGAAGAAATCCGTAAAAGGGCCTTGGAAAAGGAAGCCCTTCGCAACAAACCCGAAGCCGCATAACGACTTCGCTTAACAATTCGACAAATCGAGTAAACATCAGGAGGAAACCACAATGGCGGAATACGCACTCAAGGAAAAAAAAGGAAGTCTCTTCAGCAACGCGACCAAGGAAAAGGAAACCCAACCCGATTACACGGGAAAGGTTCTGCTCGACGGGAAGACCTATCGACTCGCGGGTTGGATTCGCAAATCCGCGACGGGGAAGAATTATCTTTCTCTAAGCCTTTCCGAACCGAATCCGGAAAAAAAATCCGAAGGAAATTCCTCGGCCGCCGAAACCGACGGCAATGACTTTACGGATATAGAGGAAGATTTTCCGTTTTGAGAAATGAAAATTCGATTTACGATCCGGGTCTAAGTGTAAAAGAATTACACCTCTACAGGAGAAAGAAATTTCTTGAAAACGAAAATTCTTACCAAGTCGTTTATGACGATCGCGCTTACGTTCGCGGTCCTCGTTTCATCCAACTGCGGTTATAACGCGATCCAGGAAGAAGACGAGGCCGTGACCGCGTCTTGGGCCGAAGTACTCAACCAATATCAAAGAAGAGCGGATCTGATTCCGAACCTGGTAAACACCGTAAAAGGTTACGCCACTCAAGAAGAGAAAGTGTTAACCGAAGTGACAAGGGCGAGAGCCGGAGTCGGTTCGATTCAAGCGGACGAAAAAACTCTGAACAACCCCGAACTTTTTAAAAAATACGCGCAGGCTCAGTCGCAGATGACATCGGCGCTTTCCAGATTGCTCGTGGTCGCCGAAAATTATCCGCAGTTGAAATCCAACGAGAACTTCCGAGATCTGCAAGCGCAACTCGAAGGAACGGAAAATCGAATCACCGTCTCGAGAAACAGATACATCCAAGCTGTACAAAAATATAATATTACGATTCGACAATTTCCGAGCAACCTAACCGCGAAGTTTTTCGGATTCGACACAAAACCGTCCTTTACGGTCGAAAACGAAAAGGAAATCTCCAAACCCCCGGAAGTTAAATTTTAAGAATTTTGAATATGATTCGTCGTAAATTCGGAATCCTTCGATTTTTTCTTCTCTTTCTGGTCGTAGCCGGTTGGAATCTGAAAACCGTAAATTCTTCCCCGATTTTTTTCAGGGAAGAATGGAGGTCGGAAGACCCCACGATTCCTCCCCTGCGTACACAGATCACGGACACAACATCCACGTTGACCGATCTGCAAAAGTCCAGACTGACAAGCACGTTAGTCGATCTTGAAAAAAGAAAAGGAAGTCAGATCGCGATTCTCATCGTAGGTTCGACCTCGGATTGGACCATAGAAGAATACGCGGTGAAGGTTTTCGAAACCTGGAAGTTGGGACGCAAGGACATTCGAGACGGCGTTCTTATGGTCGTCGCAATTCAGGATCACAAAACAAGAATCGAAACCGGATACGGACTCGAAGGCGCACTGCCAGACGTGATCTGTAAACGAATCATAGAGGATTTTATGATTCCTCATTTTAGAAACGGGGATTATTATCAAGGAATCACCGAAGGCATCGCAAGAATCATAGAACGAATCGACGGAGAAGAACTTCCACCCGCAAGCGGAAGAGTCGCCGGATCGGATTCGGAATCTTCTTCTTCGACAGACGGACCGGTAATTCCGAGTAACCTCGTAACCGCGTTCATCATTCTTGTGGTTCTCGGAAAGTTGTTCGGATTTTTATTCGGTAACGGATTGTCCGGTGGAATCGGCGCCGTTCTTTTTGTGATCTTAGGAATTTTTTGGTCCATCACGTTTTGGCTTTTGATACCGGGCGCATTCTTACTTTGGTTTTTTGTCCTCGCAAACGGAGGAGGAATGGGTTCCTCGTCGTCTTGGGGATCTTCCTCGGGCGGGGGTGGAGGTTCCTGGAGCGGAGG